>CAUSJG010000022.1:0-2666 GCA_963532115.1 uncultured Saccharimonas sp. (SeqCode) | reverse complement strand
CCACTTGGCGACATCCCAATACTTTTCAATTATATCAAAAAAAATAATGCTTTTCAAGAGCTTTTCGAAAGCCTTTTATTGACAAAACTCATATTTTCTGCTATAATTTAATTATTCAAGCTTTTGCTTGGAAATTTTATCTAGGAGGATTCGATATGAATCAAGATTTATCGTTGCAAGAAGTGATATTTCAGGCAATAAAAACCAGAACACTAGTTAGGCTTGAAGCGGACGGAGATAAAATTATCCGCATAGAGCCCGACTCAGCATATGATCTGAATAAGGCAATTATCGAGATTCGCGGATCAGCGGAGATTGTTTATCTTGGCGGCGTTTCATTAAAAAGATCCATAACGCATCGAAAAGTTAAAAAAATTGCCGTGTGGGCTAATTTAGATTTCAAAGTCGTAAAAATGCTTTGTGGCAAAGAAATTCCACATCGGATTGAAGAAGATCTTTCAACTCCAGAAGAATTTTTCAGCGATAAAATCAGTAAAAAACCTTTTGGAAGATATTTATTAAAAGATGAACTCGAAATTCCCCCGTTTTTAAAGAATAGAGTTCTCTAAACCTCAAAGTCGCAAAAACGCGGCTTTTTTTATTTCGCTCAAGCTTGCATTTTGAAAAATCTTGTTATAAAATTTAAACAATAAGCTCCTCGGTTTACCCGAAATATATGGCTTAGGAGGCTCATTATGAGTATTTTTATCAAAGTGGTCGATGAAGCCGTAAGCGGCAAACAGCTTTCGGTAGAGATCACAAAAGTTCAACCTATTGAGATTGAGGGTGAATCTGCAGAGCAAATCGTGAAAAATCTCGAGGAGCTGCTGGGAGAAAAAGATTCCCTTAAAATAATAGCCGGAGTTAGAATTTTTAGCGATGAGCTTGTTTTGATGGAAGAAATATTTAATATTTTCGAAGATCAGAATATAAATGATTCAGCTCATTACTATAGAATTCAGCAAAGCTCACCAGAGCAAAAAGATTTCGAAATTTATTGCCGAAGTGGCACCAATATCGAAATTAAAAGATTTTGCTCGATTTGACGCAGAACCTCGCAATTTTGCGGGGATTTTTTTAGTCTTGATTTTTCTTTAAAAAAGTTGTATAATATTAAAAGCGCTCGTTTGAGTAACACATTAGAAAGAAGGGCTTTTTATGGCTTTCTATAATTTTGTTTTTTATACTTCTGCTGATGATGAAATGTTTTATGATCGAGATAGTGACGATTTAATGCATGAATTAAATATAGTGATTGATGGATCAAATCACACAGGAACGGTTTTAGTTGAGGACGAAAAAAATCCAATTCGAAAAGAAGTTTATAAGGAATTAGAGAGAATTCGTAGCTTATTCAAACAAAATGAAAATGTTACTGGATTTGAGATTTTCGATAGCTTTCAGTATTCGAAAAAGCGAAAATTCAGTATTGAGTTTTTAGAGAACGGCATAATTAAAGTTTTTAGATTGGAGGAGCAACAAGATGAAAGCCTATGAAATCAGATGTAAGGCATTGCAAGAGTTGAGAACCCTAACAAAAGAAAACCCTTCAGGGACTTTTGCCAGGAAAAAAACAAAGTATCTGTGGCTATACATTAAGAAATACTGCCGAGTAGATGAACATCAAACGCACTTTCGTTTAAAAATTACAGGAGAAGTCTACGAAGTTGATATAATAGGAAATTCGTTGGCAATTTACAAACATAATTGGAAACAGATATCTTCTTAAAATAAAACCCTAAAATAGGGTTTTTAATTTTAAATAAAATTCAATACTAAGATTTTATTTTTAAGCGTAAGCATTTCTGTAAAAATTACAACATCCTACATTTAACAGATTAAAAATTGTGGAAAACTTAAAATTAGCTTAAAATTATATAAAAATATTGACTTTTAGGTTAATTCGTGATAGAATTTAAAAGATAATATCAAAAGAAAACAGACAAGGAAAATGCGAGGAATATGTCTGAATTACCAGAAAAACAAGTAAAACGGCTGAAAAGTTTGATTCAAGAAGCGGAAACGAATCTTGCGGCAGCCAAAGAATTGCTAATAAGCATTAGCGGTGAAGATAACACCGTAACAGCTCCAAGCAATTCCATCATCGAAAGCCCTCATGGCAAAGTTATTGAAGGTGTTTTCGATGGTCAAACTATGATTGGTCCAGATGGTAAAAATTACCCAGTTCCAGCGAATTACGCTTCGAAATCAAAGCTTGTGGAGGGCGATATTTTGAAGCTTACAATTAATGAAGATGGTGGGTTTATTTATAAGCAAATTGGTCCAGTTCCGCGAAAACAAATTATTGGAACACTCATCAATCACGATGGTTCGTTCTTCGTTGAAGCGGGCGGAAATGAATATAAAATTCTGCTTGCGAGCGTGACTTATTTCCGTCTTCAAGTTGGTGACCAGGTCACAATTATCATCCCAGAAGACAATACTGACACCACTTGGGCTGCAGTCGAGGCTTCATTCTAAAAAATTTGAGAGATTTATATTAGTTAAAAATCGTGCGAAACTATTGCGAGGTTGCACGATTTTTAATTTATTTACTTTTTCGAAAACTTGCTAAATATAATCGCTTATGTTAAAATAGGTGTGTTAATTATTAACCTTAAGCACATTGACAAAAGTAATAGATATTTTAATATTATAACATAAAA
>CAUSJG010000021.1:0-5568 GCA_963532115.1 uncultured Saccharimonas sp. (SeqCode) | reverse complement strand
ACAATTCTGAACAATTATAGCACACTTTTTTGAGAATTTCAAACTATCTGCCATAAACCAATCGTGAGACATCCTGGTAGTAAACTTGCACCGCATGGTGAAAATTTTGAAGTTCTGTTCCTTTTAGATCAAAATAGTGTGGCCCAGCTTCAATTTTAATTACTTGGTCTTTTCGAAGCTCGTATCTGGTTGTATTTTGGTGAACTTTTCGCTTGCCGTCAATCCATTCTTCATGATAAATCCAAGAATTATGGTCAAGCACGAAAAATTCTCGCCGAATGCCGTTCGTTGTTGGCCCAAAAATTTGTGCGCCAACTTTACTTTCAAGATTAATTAACGCTCGTGAAATATCTTGCGGATTTTTCTTAAATTTCGCAAAAAGATATTTATAATAGAGTTGATTACTCTCGTGTTTTTTTGAATTTTTCAAAAAAGATTTTCTAGTATATTTTAAGTGCGAAAGACGAATTTCTTCTTCAGCGATATTTCGAAATTGCAAAATTTGAGCGCTCTTCGAAAGCATTTCACCAAAAATATCAATTTGATTATTTTTCAATATTGGCTGGAATGCGGGCTTTTTAACCTGTTGAATAGGTTTTAAGGGCATTTGTTTTGGCGTGTCGTAAGCAATCTGGGTTTTTGGTTTTTTGAAATCTGGCTCTTTTTGAGCTCCTGAAAAATATGGAATTTGGTATAAACTTTTGTCAGAATTGTTCATTTTTAAACCTTAAATATGATTAAATTGTATCATATTTTAATATTTTTGTCAATATTTGGTAAATTAAATTTTAAATAGTTTTTTGCAATTTTCGGTTGTGATTTTAGCAACTTCTTCGGCTGAAATTTGCCGTTTTTCTGCTAAATCTTCAATAATTAACTTTGAGAAAGCTGGCTGGTTTGGCTTTCCGCGCTTGCCTTTTGGTGCTAAAAATGGTGAATCTGTTTCGATTAATATTCTTGAAAGTGGAATACTTGCAAACACTTCAAGATCTTCGGGCTTTTTTGTAAAAGTTGAAATTCCATTTACGCCAATAAACAAACCGCGCTTTAAAGCTTTGCTTAAATTATCTTTCGAATCTGTAAAAGAATGCAAAACTCCACTAATTTTACCGAATTTTGAAATTTCATCAAAAATTGGCCAAAAATCTTCGAAAGCATTTCGAACATGAAAACTTACGGGTAGATTTAGCTTTTGGGCAAGCTTGAGTTGGGCTTTTAGGATTTGTTTCTGTGCTTCGCGGTTGGAATTTTCATAAAAATAATCAAGACCAATTTCACCAATGGCCACCACTTTTGGAGCTTTCGAAAGCTGTTCAAGTTCATAAACTAACTCTTCTGGGTCGTATTTTTCGGCTTCATGCGGATGAACGCCGATCGCTGCAAAAAGTTCAATTTTACCCGAATTTTCAGCAGCAAATTTAATGCCAATTTTAGAATTTTCAAGATTTTCGCCAATACAAATTGCTTTTGAGATTTTAGAATTTTGCATATTTTCAAAAACTTCTTCTTGCGGAATTGGAAAATTTGCATCGTGAATGTGGCAATGTGAATCAATGATTTTCATTTTATCCTTTCGAAAGTTGAAACCTCAGCATTGAAGCCGAGGTTCTGGTTATTTTTTAGCTTGATTATTTTGTGCGGCTGCGATTTTTGCGGCACGTGGATCTTCAGTTTTAAGATAAATTTTTGGGAAAAGCAAGCCAATTTCTTCGTCGCGAATTACACCACTGCCAAAAATCGTTTGGAGTTTTTCGGCCGTATCTGGCATAAATGGTTCAAGCATTTTGCTGATTTGCAATAAACCTGAAACAGAGTGTGCAAGAACTTCTGCTAGATGATTTTCTTCATCTTTATTTTCTTTTGCTTTTTTGGCAATTTCCCAAGGTTTTACGCCTTCAATATATTGATTATGGGCGCGAACCAATCCCCAAATTTCATCAATCGCTTTATTGAATTCTAGAGATTTCATATACTCGTTGTAAGTATGGCGATCGTGCTCATCGCTAGGAATTTCACCAACCACGCCAGATTGATAACGCTTAACCATATTAGCTACACGTGAAGCCAAATTTCCTAGGTCGTTACCAAGTTCGTTGTTATAGGCATTTTCGAACTTCTCCCAGGTAAAATCTCCGTCATCTTGAGTTGCAACGTGCCGTGAGAAATAATACCTAAAAGCATCTAGCCCGTAATTATCAATAATTTCGTTCGGATTAACTACGTTGCCGATTGATTTGCTCATTTTCACACCATTGCTTGAAATGTGGCCATGAACAAGCAGAGTTTTTGGTAAAGCTAAATCAAGCCCAAGCAACATTGCTGGCCAGATTCCCGCATGAAAACGTAAAATATCTTTTCCGATAACTTGCACATTTGCTGGCCAAAATTCTTGCCAACCTGTAACATCTGGATATCCGATCACGGTTAAATAGTTTGCAAGCGCATCAATCCAGACATACATTACTTGTTCTGGATCGCCAGGAACAGGCACGCCCCAAGTTAAATTCTTTTTTGGTCGTGAAATTGAAACATCTTCAAGCCCACTTTTCAAAAAGTTTAAAAATTCTTTCTTGCGATATTCTGGCACGATTTTCATTCGGTCAGTCTGAATGGCTTCGATGATTTTTGGTGTAAATTCTGAAATTCGCAAGTAATAATTCTCTTCTGAAAGCTTTTCGAAAGGTTTTTGATGGTTTGGGCAAACGCCATGAAATTCAGTCACTTCTTTTTCAGTGTAAAAACTCTCGCAACCTGTACAATACCATCCTTCATAAGTATTTTTATAAATATATGGCTGAAGTTTCATCCATATATATTGAGCTGCTCCAACGTGATGAGAATCGGTTGTTCGCACAAAATCTGTATAAGTTGTCTTCATTTTATCCATTAAATTTTTAAAATTCTGGACAGTTCCATTAACATATTCTTGTGGAGTTAAACTGTTTTCGGCGGCTTTTTCAGCGATTTTATTACCATGTTCATCTGTTCCAACCTGAAAACGAACTTCATTTCCTTGCTGGCGCTGGTATCTTGCCCAAATATCGGCAATCAAGTAATCAAGAGCGTTTCCGATATGAGGCGCTCCGTTTGCATAAGGAATCGCAGTTGTTATATAAAGTTTTTTCTTTGTCATACTGCTTATAGTATAACATATTTTTCGAAAAATATAAAGTTGGAATTACTGTTGAGCTTATTGATAAAAAAATTATTTCAAACCAAGGTGGCATCGAGTAATTTCAAGCCAGTTTTCGATAGTTAATTCTTGTGCACGCGCATCTGGCGAAACCTTGGCTTGCGCAAGTATTTCAATTGTTTGTTCTTTACTCAATGCTAAATTCGCACTTAGTGCTTTTAGAATTTTTTTTCGTCGAGCAGTAAAACCAGCTTTAACTATACGGAAAAATTGTTTTTCTGATATTTTAGTGCTATTTTGCTCATTAAAACACTCAAGCTTATTTTTTTCTAGAATCTTTAGAATTACTACTTGCGAATCAACTTTTGGCGGCGGCGTAAACAACTCTCGTGGTACAAATTGGCCAAGTTCGCAATCAGCGTAAATCTGTGATGCGATTGATAAAACACTTAAATCGCCAGATTTTGCACAAATTCTCTCGGCAACTTCTTTTTGTACTAAAAGTACGGCAATACTTGGTTTATTATCGCTAGTGAGTAATTTTTCAATAATTTTTGAAGTAATATAATACGGTACGTTTGCAGCAACTTTATAATTTTTTGGTAATTTCGAAAGATCGAAATCTAAAAAATCCGTATTTTTTACGGTTAAATTTTTCCCTGGGAATTGTGCTGGTAGTTTTTTTGCTAAATCTTCATCAAACTCAATTGAGAGAACTTCACCATCTCTACCTGCAAATTTTAAAAGTGAAGAAGTTAAAGTACCAAGCCCAGGGCCAATTTCAAGTACAAAATCACCATTTTTAATTTCAGCTTCTTTTGCAATTCCATCTAGAACAACCCTGTCTCGCAACCAGTGCTGACCAAGTGATTTATTATTTTTTAAGTTTGGGTTTTCTTTATTTTTAGATTTTTTCGAAAACTTTTTACTAGATTTTTGATTAAATTTTAAATTTGCCACTAATACCAACCCTTTGCTTTTTTGTGGGCGTAAGCATTTTGCCAGCTTCCATAGCGACCAAGTACATAAGAATTCATCCACTTAAGCTGTGTGATTGGGTTTGTTTGCCAGTCAGCTCCAGCTGAAGCCATTTTCGAACCAGGTAAAGCTTGCGGAATACCATAAGCTCCGCTCGATCTATTTGTTGCGTTAACTCTCCAGCCAGATTCTTGACCAATAATTGCATTTGCAATTCTATGGTCACCTGAAGAAATTCCTGCGGCACTTAGCCAATCGCTATGCGAGCCAGCTGGTAAGTTTACTTTTGTCCCAACAATTTCAATTTGTTTTTTAGCCGCTTTAATTTCGGTCTCGTTAATTTTTTTGCGTGAAACTTCTTTACCATTTTGCATTTCAATTTCATAAGTTACGCTTTTCGAGCCTTTTTCTCCAGCTTCTTTTATTTCTTTATAGCTAGAATCTTTATTCGCATCTTTAATTATTTCGGTTGAGAAAGCAATTTCTTCTTCGGTTGTAATTGTTTGCTTACCGTTTCGCCAAATTCGAAAACTCAAACCGTTCGAAATTGCAGTTTTCTTATCAATTGAAATTCCGTCATCTTTTGTGAGTGATATACTCTTTTCTTTTAAGAAATCTTCTACGGTTTTACTCTGCGTTCGAAAACTTTCGGTTTTACCAAAAAGCTCAACCAAAATCTCTTTTGCTCGTGTAATTTTTAATGAGTTTGTCGTTCCATCTTCAAGAATGCTGCCAGATTGTTCGAAAGCAACTTTATCTTCATCATGAATTTTAATTCCAGATTTTTGAACAATCTGCCGTGGAGTTTGAGCGGCAGTCATCACTTTTATTTTCGAATCACCATCTTCAATGATTACTGGTTTTGCACGATAAATATTTACGCTATATTCCGTGCCTGTTAGCTCACCATCAAGGCTTGGCTCAACCGTATCTTCTTTCGAAAAACTAATTTTTTGCGCATTTAATGCTTCTCGAACAGTTTTTGCATTAGTTTTAAAAGAAAATCTTTGGCCATTTTCGAAAACAGTTAAAATTTTGTTTCCTTCACCGCTAGCTTTGGCGGAATTTCGCCCAGCAACTGCAAAAATGTTTAATAAAAGTAAAAATCCAAGCGAGATAAATCCCGCAATTGTTATCTGTTTTTTATAAAAATAAATTGGTTGTAAAACTCGCATTATTAAATCTATTTTAGCAAATAAAATTCGAAAGGTCAAATATTTAGAGCTTTTCAAGGCGTGCAAATTCAGCATTTAATTTGCGAATTTTGCCGTTTTCGAACTGAATCTCAATCGCCATTCCGTCGATTTCGAGCACTTTTCCCACGCCAAAAGCTGGACTTTTTACACGGTCACCAATTTGTAATCCTGCTTCGTCATAATAAAAATCATCAAAAGAAACTTCCTGGCTAAAATCATCTTCGTAATCATCTGAAAAATTATTCCATCCGCCAAAATCTT
>CAUSJG010000020.1:0-6648 GCA_963532115.1 uncultured Saccharimonas sp. (SeqCode) | reverse complement strand
ACTTTCGTACCAAAAATAGCCAAAATTTGAGCAATTTCAACCGCCTCAGCTCCACCACCAACAATAAAAATACTTTTAGGCGGACGAGCAATATTGAAAATTGTTTTCGGCGTATAGTATCGCACATTTTCAATATTCTTAATATCTGGAATTGAGATTTTCGAGCCAGTCGCAATCAAGAAATTCTTTGCCGAATAATGCTTTTGGTTAATCGAAATCTCATTTGGAGTTAAAAATCTAGCTTCACCACGAAAAGTTTTAATCCCCACACTTTCGAAAAACTTTTGATTATCGTGAGCACCAGTTCGTTCAATCACAATTTTTTTCCAAGCAGAAATTATCGGAAAATTATAAGTTAAATTTGCCGATCGTAGACCCATTTTTTCAGCCTTTTTTGCCTCAAAAAAAGCTTTTTTAACCTTCGAAATTGCTGCTCGTGGAATATCACTATAATTTGGTGATTCACCACCAAAAAGATCATTTTCAACAATCGCAACATTCAGCCCGGCCTTTGCTGCAATATTTGCCGCCGCTGAACCGCCTGCTCCACTTCCAAGAACAATTAAATCAAAATCAAATTTTCTTTTAGCCATTTTTCACTCCTTAAATTATGCTCTTGAAATTTTTATAAATATACGCTGCTTCTGGATGGATTTTCTGCAAAATTACTCCAGTTTGTCTTCGAATATCACCACTTGTAATTTCTGGTTTGTTTCTTTGCCAATCAGCAAATTCGAGAAGAGTTTTTCGAACGAATTCATCACTTTGCCCTTCTGGAGATCTGACAATTAAAAAAGTTTCAATCAAGGATTTTTGCAATTTTTTATAATCAAATTTCTCAACTTCTCCATCAGATTTTACAACCATTCTCATAACGAGACTCCTAAAAACTCTGGTGTAAAAATTACAACACTAGTTATAAACGCTAAAATTATCATTCCCAAACCTGCTGAAAATTGCATAAAACGCTTATTCTTATTCCGCCAAGCTTGAATTTCTGAAATTGGATGCCCACCAGAAATCATACAAGCAATACTAAAAATTGGTAAATTAGAAATTAAAACATAAATTACTAAAATAGCAAATTGATGGGCCGGCGAAACACGCGAGGCTAAAATTGCTGAAATCGCCAAAGATGCAAAATAAAACAATATTTCACTCAAAATACTCACAATTCCTAGCGAAAAAGCTTCAGCCGAATGAACAGTTTTGCTTGCTCGCTCGTTAAGAAACTTCGCCATTGAACGAGGAATCCAAAGTTCCGTACTATTTTGTATGTTTTTGCCTCTTCGATAATAAAAAATCCAAGTTGAGATCCCAGCAGCAACTAAAATACCAGCCAAAACCGCCCAAGCTACTTTCGAAAATGCAATATTATAAAATATTCCAGCAAAATATGCAAAAGTTGAAAAAATAAGAATAGTTGCAAAAACTGACCCAAAAACTAAAGACATAGATAACTTTGTTAATTGTAAATGCGACTTCTTTTTGCTTAAAGTATGCCCACTCAAAATTGTTAGAACGCTAATACTCAAATGAAAACTAGCATGCACCATTGCCGCTAAAATTACCACTAGTAAAATCATCCAAATTTCCATAAGCTTCATTTAAATTATATTATAAGCACAAGCGAAAATCAAGAAAAATGTTTAAGTTTTTTCGAAAAAAGTCTTGACTTTTATATTTTTATATGTTATTATAAATAACGTAATATTATTTAAAAACAAAAAAGGAAAATAAATGGCACAACACGAACGCATGTCCTCATGGGATAGGCACCGAACTAAAAAAGAACTTCGAAACTTCATTGATGCAAGAATTTCAAAATTCAATGAATTTGATGAGTTTGAAGATTTAATCTAAAAATATAAAGCTCGCAAAATTAGCGAGCTTTTCTCTTGAAAAAAAATTTTCAATGTGCTAAAATATAAACATTATGGTAGCGTAGCTCAGTTGGTTAGAGCGTAGGACTCATAAGCCTAAGGTCGCAGGTTCAATCCCTGCCGCTACTACCAGAAATTATATAGAAAATCGTTACAAATTCTGTAACGATTTTTATTTTTATAAATAAAAATAACCTTCCATTTTCGAAAAGTTATTTTTTGAAATAATTTCTTGGTTGCGGGAGTAGGATTTGAACCTACGACCTCTTGGTTATGAGCCAAGCGAGCTGACCAGACTGCTCCATCCCGCGATATCTGCTTTATATTTTATCACGCAGATATTTAAAAGTCAAGAGTTTTTAACTATTTTGTTACTTTTTGAGCATTTCCACCAAAAATAAAATTAATCCATTGCGTAAAATTTGAAGGTTTTGGCGTTTTAGTTTGTTCTTTCTTTTGTTCTTCTGGGTATTTCGAAAGAATTAAAACATGCTCGCCCGGCATTGCAAGACCAAGTTTTTCACGTACAGCAAGCTCTTGATATTCAGAACTTTTCAGATATTTTTGTTCATATTCAAGTGTTTTATAGCTAATTTCATCAATTAAAGCTTGGCGCTGTTTGAGTTCGAGCTTTTTTTGAATTGAATAATTTTTCTCCATCGCTGCAATATTTCCCCAAACCCAAATTATCGAAATAAAAATCACACTGGCCATAATAATATTACTCAAAGTTAAAATATCGTTCGAAAAATAATATTTCGCACGGCGAGTTTTGGTTTTTAAATCGTTTAAATTTAATTTCACTATTTAATTTTATCACATTTTCTGATATAATTAAATAGTCGGGGGATTAGCTCAGCGGTTAGAGCAGTCGTCTCATACACGATTGGTCGCTGGTTCGAACCCAGCATCCCCTACCAAAATCGCCTAATTGGCGTTTTTATTTTTGTTTTAAATTTATAAAAACCACCCCATCTGAATGAGAGGCGGTTTTTTACAAATTGATTATTTCTTGCGAGAAACTGTCAAGAAGCCGTTTCGTGGATTTTCTTTTACAATTCGGTCTTCTGGAAGGTCGCAAGGCTCACCCTTATCGTTCTTTTCTTTTTTAGCAAAGAAGTAAATTGTTTGTGGTTTTCCGCCACGCAAAGTTACTTCACTTTTGTGCAAATAATATGTAATTCCTTTTGAATTTGTTTGACTATAAGCCATTTCTATCCTTTCATTACTACTGTTATATATTTTCATTGTATATCAGTTTTAAAGTGGTGTCAAGCCTTTTTACACTTTTGGTGTATATTTTTTCAAAATAAGCTTAAGAATTATAGTTGTTATCATTTTTATTACAATCATAAAAATTAAAATTATTGCCACTAAAGTTGTCCATCCGGCCAAATCTGGCGACCAAATTGGCGCAACAAAACTATAAGTATATTCTGAAATATTTGGGTATTCAGCCTTAACTTGACCCTGACTACTTGCAGGATATTTATTTTGCTCATCTAAAATACACTGCTGATACGCTAAAGAATATCCACCGCGAAACCTTGGTCGGCAAGCTTCTTCCGCCTTTTTAAAAATATTTCCATTCGGATTATTACTTTCAGTTTCACGAGCAACCTGCTCGGCTTTTCTCGTATCACTTTCATAAATATTCGCCCACACAATTTTCACTTCTCGATTCATTTTAAACCAGTGAGTTTCATCACTATAAAAAATTCCGCCACTATTCATATGAGCATAAACGTAATTAGCCAATTCAATTGTTGATCTTCTAGTAGCTTCAATATCGCCAGATTTATCAGCCGTTTCAACAGCCTCTCTTCTACGAATCATTCCCACATTATTCAAACGTAGAGCTGTTAAATTTACAAAAATCACAAGTATAAGTAAAATAAACAATTGCCAATTTTTAAGCGATTGTATCTGTTTAAGACGCTTTTTAATTCTGCCTTTACCCACCATAATACTTATGTATATTTTACCAAAATTTCAAGAAAATTACAAATTTTGCTTAATTTTTTGAGCTAATTTTTCGCCAACAATTTTCGAAAGCTCTTGCACGGGAGCTTCGCGAATTTTTTTCAACGAACCAAATTCTCGCAATAATTTTATCCGCGTTTTTGTTCCTACACCATCAATTTTTTCCAGTGCATTCTGCGTTTGCTTTTTAACTCGCAAATTGGAATGATAGTTGATCGCGAATCGGTGTGCTTCATCACGAATCCGCTGGAAAAGCTTGGTCAAATCACTAAATTCCGAGTTACTCTCACCCAGCAAGTTACGAGCGTGGCCGTGCGAATGGCTTTGCGAAAGGTGCAAATTTAGTATCAAAAAATCGCCCTCTTGCCGAACCGAAAAATCTCTATCATTTTTTTTGAAGTTTTTATCTAACCAACTAGTTTTGAGGTTTGGGTTTTGCGTATCAAAAATAATCTCCTCATCACGCTTAGCGATTCCAATTGCTAAAATATCGCTCGGCAAAACTTCTCGCACTGCACTCAATTGACCTTTTCCACCATCAATCAAAACCAAATCAGGCCGTCCCCACTTTTCGTTTCGCTTCGAAAATCTCCGTATTAAAACTTCTTTCATATGAAGAAAATCATCATTTCCGCTAGTTGTCATTTTAAATTTTCGATACTCTCGTTTATCACTCAGCCCATTCGTAAAAACCACCATCGATGCCACATTGTTTTCTCCACCCGTGTGCGAGATGTCATAAGCCTCAATTCGCCGCGGCGGAATTTCAAGCGAGAGAATTTCTGCCAATTTCGCTAATGCGTGATCTTTCGAAATATCCAAAAATTCCTCATTTGAAAAAATAACTTGCTTACCAAGCTCACTCAAATCTCGCAGTTGGTTACGTTTTTTTGCAGCCATTTCAAAATTCTGTTCATTCGCAAAATCAAGCATTTCTTTCTCAATTTCGAGCTGGATTATTTTTCGTTCACCTTTTAGATACCGCGAGAGCTGACGTAAATTACGTTTATATTCTGTCATTTTTTGCTGATATTCAGGCGAATGTGGTTCAAAATTTTCCAGCCCAGGAGTTAAACCAATCTGAAAATCTAAACTATTTTTAGCTGGCATTTTTTCGCCCAAATAATACGGAAAGACTTTTCGAAGCAATCGCACCGATTTTTTCACTGCATTAGAATTATAAAATGGACCAAAATATTCCGCCAAATCATCAAGCGGATTTTTAGTGAAACTGATATGCGGAATTTTGTCACGAAAACCAATTCGCACGTAAGTTGGCGACTTATCATCCCGCAAAAGTATGTTGTATTGTGGCTTGTAGCGCTTAATCATCTCGCTTTCCAAAAATAGCGCATCAATTTCAGTCTCAACCTCAATCCAGTCAGTCATTACAATTTCTGTGACCAAAGCCTCAGTTTTCGAATCTCTCCTACGTGAATTTTGAAAATATTGCCGCACACGATTTTTTAAATTTGCCGCTTTTCCAACATAAATAATCTCATCTTTCGAATTTTTATGAAAATAAACGCCCGCAGAATTTGGCAGTTCTTTTAGCTTTTTCGAAAGTTGTTTGTTCATATCCTATATTATAACACTTTTCGAAAGATTCAGGAAAGCCTATTGACAAATTTATTATTATTATTATTATATAATAAGGCTTGGAAGTTATATCCGCGTAATTTCTCACAAAATCGGGTGTGCCGATTCGTTCTTTAGAAAGAGGTGGCAAAAAATGCCAAACAAAGATTATCATACAAACGATACATCGCTTGGTTCATTTAACGGTCAAAATGCAGCTTTCGAGTCTGACACAAACCACACTAGCAGCAATGGAGAACAATTAAATGATATTTTCTTTTCTCCAGGTGACCCTTATGGACCAAACCATGGTCATATCGTAACAAATAGTGCCGGAGGCGTTGAATATTGGAGAGATTCTAATGGAAGTGTTTTGTTCGACAACGATAAAGATATAAATAATCTTTGATTTCCGAGCAAGATTAATCTTGCTCTTTTTAATGAAAACTTAAAACCAAGGAATTTTTATGTTAATAGAAAAAGCCAAATATCCAGATTATCATTATGAATTTTATTATTCTATTTTTAAAGATAATTCTGAATACTTTTTAGAATTTGATTTTTATGGTCCAGAAATTGATTTTTTGAAGAATTCAGAAGCCACAAAAGAGATTTTCAATACAATCGGTGTTGATTTTATTGATTGGAAAGTTAAAAATAAATTGGCAAAAATACAGCTTCATTTTCCTGAAAAAGCCTATATTTAATATTTTTCGATAACGCAAGCAAATTTAACATAATCTTAATCTATTTTGTTAAAAATATTGGCAACAAAATTAGCAATTTTCAAGAAAACTTGGTAGTGGCAAATAAACATTTTTTATATAATTAATGTATAATAATTAATATGGAAGGACAAAAAATGTTTAGTCAGAATTTACAAAAATTACGAGCCGAGAAAAATATCTCGCAAGAGCAACTTGCCGATAAAATTGGTGTTTCGCGACAATCAATTTCAGCTTGGGAAAGTGGAAAATCTTCACCCGAACTTGAAAAACTTATTGCCTTAAGCGAACTCTTCGAAATTAGTTTAGATGAACTAACCAGCGAAATTTCAACCAAAAAAGCCAATTTTAATAAAAAAGAATATGAGAAATCATATCAAAAAATTGCACTAATTCGTGCGCTTGGTATGTTTATTCTTTTTGCCGGTCTTGCAATAGCAGCATATTTTTCAGGATCAACAGCAAGCTTTAATGTTTTA
>CAUSJG010000019.1:0-7595 GCA_963532115.1 uncultured Saccharimonas sp. (SeqCode) | reverse complement strand
TTTGTTCTAAATTTGATATTCTTAGCTATTTTTGAAGTTACAATTTTAATAAAAAGAAAGTTTTTAAATGAAGATTTTTAGAATTATTTTTTTGAGTGTTTTTCTTACGCTTTTTTTGGGATTTTTAAATAAAACTCAAGCTTTAAATACGCAAAATATTTTAATTTCAAAAGTTTCAAATTCAATGTTGGAAATCTCAAATTTTGGTGAAGATTTCCAGTTTTCGAAAATTGAAATTATCCAAAATAATCAAAATATTGGTGAAATTTCTAACGGAATTTTTTTAAAAAAATCACAAATATTATTTAGCGAAAAAGATGGCGATGGAAAAATCTCGAGTCAAGGTTTATTAAGTGAACAGATTGAGCTTAAAATTGATGGCGAAAAAGTTGATTTTTTATGTGCAGAAAATATGAAGTGTGAAGAAAAAAATGCGCCAAAAATTACTAAAAATGATATTTTAATTCGTAATTTTAATAAAGATATTTTTGAAATTTCACAAAAAAAAGTGATTTTTAGTTCTGGTGGATTGGCTGAAATTGAAGAAGATTTTTGTGAAAATTTACAAATTAGCGAAGTTTTAATTAATTCGAATGAGCAGTTTTTAGAGCTAAAAAATACTAAAAATCAGAAAATTTCACTTAAAAAATGCGGGATTGAAATTTATGTGGGAAATAATAAAGAGCCACAAAAAATAAACTTTAAAGATATAGAGATTTTACCGAATGATTTTTTAATAATTAATTTTAATAGTGAAAATAGTTTTAAATTTTCGAAAACTGGCAATAATAAAATTATTCTTTTAAATTCAAAAAAACAAGAAATTCAAAGTGTTGAATTGAAGGGTTCAAAGAAGAATTTAAGCTGGATTTTTGATGGAGAAGAATGGAAACAAAGCTTTAAAATAACAAAAAATAGTGAAAATATTCTTCAAGTTTGTGAAGATGGATTCTTTTTGAATACTGAAAATCATTGTGAAAAAAATAAAAAAACTTGCCAAGCAGGATATTTTTTAAATGAAGAAACTTATCGCTGTAATAAGATTAAAGAAGAAAATCAAGAAAAAAAATGTGAAAATGGTTATTTCTTAAATCTTGAAACGAATCGATGCAATAAAATTTTGGTAGAAAAAGCTACATTGGAATGCCGTGAAGGTTATGAGCGTAATTTAGAAACTAACAGGTGTCGAAAAATTTCAAGTGTAATAGTTTCGAAAAAAGATGTTTTATGTGCCCCAGGATATACACGAAATCCTGAAACAAATCGTTGTAGAAAAAACAGTAATGAAGTTAAAAAAGAATTAGCGCCTTGTAAAGATGGATATGAGAGAAATGAAGAGACGAATCGTTGCAGAAAAGTTGTAAAAAATAGTGGTGCTAGTGATGGTGTAAAAAAAGAGGAAGAAAATTCTAAACAGGCCGAATTCACGGGTTGGTGGATTATCGCTGTTGTGATTTTAGTATTTTTAGCAATTTTATTTTTCGAATTTCGAAAAGATATTTTTGCGAAATTTTCAAAAGGTAAAAAATGAAAAAGCGGCGAATTCTAGGAATTGACCCCGGAACTGGAATTTTGGGGTTCGGTGTTGTAGATTGCCAGATTGGCAAGCCCTTAAAAATGGTAACTGGTGGTGTTATTTCAACTCCGGCTCATACACCAATTGAAATTCGGCTTGAAGAAATTTATAATGGCTTGAAAGAGATTATTGCAGAAACTAATCCAGATGAAGTTTCAATTGAAAAACTATTTTTTTCGAAAAACGTAACAACAGCTATTTCAGTTGCTCAGGCTCGTGGTGTAGCTATTTTAGTAGCTCAACAATCAAAAATTCCAATTGTAGAATATACTCCAAATCAGATTAAACAAACTTTAACAGGTTATGGCGGAGCGAATAAAAAGCAAATGCAGGAAATGGTGCGTTCGAATTTAAATTTGGCTGAAATTCCGAAACCAGATGATGCAGCTGATGCACTTGCTGCCGCAATTACGCATTTTTATATGACGCGTATTTAAAACTTAAAGAGTTTATGGTAAAATAAATTAATGATTGCACATATTTCTGGAAAAATTGTTGAAAAATTTGCTGGTAGCGTGATTGTGGATGTTGCTGGTGTTGGATATGAAGTTATCGTTCCCGCAAATGAGTTCGAACGAGCAGTTCTAGGTGATGATATTAAATTTTACACATATCATAATATTACTGATAGAAGTCAAGAACTTTTTGGTTTTTCAAGTTTGGCAGCTAAAAAGCTTTTTGAACTTTTAATTACTGTTCAAGGAATTGGCCCAAGGGCTGGAGTTGCAATTATGAGTTTAGGCGAAACTGAAGATGTTCGAAATTCAATTGCTTGCGAAGATGCAAAATTTATCCAAAAAGCATCTGGAGTTGGTAAGAAATCAGCCGAGCGTGTAATTTTAGATCTAAAAGATAAAGTTGGAATGGCAATTTCGAAACCTGATGGAGTTGGTGATAGTATTATCCTAGCTTCAGATGAGGCTTTAGAAGCTCTGATTGCTCTTGGGTTTAATTTAAATGATGCAACAAAAGCATTAGAGCAGATCCCTCGTGATTTACCAACTGAAGAACGTATTACTTTGGCACTAAAAGCTGGAATTTAATTAAAAAAGAAAAAAGCCGCACATTTTGTGCGACTGTTTTTTTATTTTTTTACGACTTCTTTTCGCAGGAGATAAATTGTCCTGTGCAAAAAGCCAATTTGTTCGCCCTGTAAATTGAGAATATCTTTTTTTTCGAGTTTTTTGAACCCGTATTTATTATTCTCTGTGATACTATAAATATCACCTTTTGTGTTTATAGCGAAACAACCTCCTGTTTAGACAATAACCGCAACACGCTCCCTTTCGAACCCATTTGCTGCATCTAGATTTTTAATAACTGCATATTCCTGACTTACTTTAAATCCGTTTTGGAATACGCGTCTAGAGATAATTCTTGTGAAATCGAAAATAGCTTTGGTCAAATTATCTTTTGCTAACTCCTCGTCACCTTTCGCCATTTTAACGGCGTTTTTCCAGGTAGCGATGTCGCGACTGATTGAAGTTTGTAAATTGCTCATATCAAGAGCCTCCTATATAAATTTCTTATTCCAAAAGAGGAACACTATGTTAAGATTATAACAAATTTTTCTATTTTTGTCAAATCGTGGTATAATATAAACAATGGCTATTGAGAGAATTATTGATGCGAACTTACATAATGATGAACCGCAAGAACAGCAGGTGGAGATTTCTTTACGCCCAATAAATTTTGATGAATATGTTGGCCAAGAACGATTGAAGAAAAACTTAAAACTTGCGATTGAAGCTTCAAAAAAGCGTGGTGAAAATATTGACCATGTTCTTCTTTATGGTCCGCCGGGGTTGGGAAAAACTACAATGGCAAATGTGATTGCGCGTGAAATGGGCGCAAATATTCGAATTACATCTGGCCCAGCAATTGAAAAAGCTGGTGATTTAGCTTCGATTGTAACTAATTTACAAGATGGTGATATTCTTTTTATTGATGAAATTCACCGAATGCCACGTGCTGTTGAAGAAATTCTTTATTCAGCGATGGAAGATTTTAAACTTGATATTGTAATTGGTAAAGGTCCGGCAGCGCGCTCGGTTCGGTTAGATTTGCCACACTTTACAGTTATTGGAGCAACCACTAGAACAGGAAGTTTGGCAGCACCACTTCGGGACCGTTTTGGACATATTTACAGATTAGAATTTTATACACCCGAAGAGATTTCGAAAATTATTTTACGTTCAAGTAAAATTTTAGGAAGTAAAATTCAAGATGAAGCTTCGAAAATTCTATCAACAAGAGCAAGGCTAACTCCACGAATTGCAAACCGAATTTTAAAGCGGGTTCGTGATTATGCTGATGTTAATGGTGATGGAATTATTGATTCGAAAACTGCTCAAAATGCTTTAAAAATGCTTGAAATTGATGAACTAGGGCTTGATGCAGCAGATAGAAATCTATTGAATTCGGTGATTGAAAATTACGGAACTCGGCCAGTTGGCTTAAATACAATGGCAGCATTAACTGGTGATGAGACTGCAACAATCGAAGATTTTTATGAACCATATTTAATGCAGATTGGTTTTTTGCAACGAACTCCTCGTGGAAGAATTATCACTAAAAAAGCATTTGAACATTTAGGAAAGGAATTTAAAGATGAATGATAAGCAAAGCTTGGCGCAAAAATTTGAAGAAAAAATCGCACAAAATGGGCAGAATTTAACTTTCGAAAATAGCTTGGGGGCTCCAATTCAAGTTCAGCCAGTTATGCAAGTAGAAGTTCCTGTTGGTGATCCACGTGTAATTAAAGCTCGCCATGAACAATCTGTAAAAACTTATCCAGATATCACGGTTGATGAAGATGAATATGTGGTTTTTTCGATGCGCCGTCATTCACTCGGTTATCTTTTAAATATTATTTTTAGTGCGTTCATTGGTGTTTTACTAATTAGCGCGTGGATTATCATCTGTTTTATGCCAAATCCGCTACCAATTCCCGCAAACTTTAAACCACAAATTTCTTTAATTTTTGGTTCAGTCACACTACTTTTAATTATATTAACTTATGTTAATTATATTGTATATCGAGCGAATCGATTTGTGACTACGAACGAACGTGCAATTCAATGGATTTCGAATACGATTATGAGCCAAAAAAAGCAGGTAATTAACCTTGAATCGATTGAAGATATTTCTTATTCTCGAGAGGGAATTTTGCAACATTTGTTTGATTATGGAACTGTTAAATTGAGCACTGTTGGCGATGAATCAACTTATACTTTTCCATTTTCGCCAAATCCAGACAAAAAAGCAGAATTTTTAAGTGACATTGTTGAAGCGGCTCGTGAAAATCAAATGCTTTCTGATAAACTTTTTGAAGAAGGCGTAAAAATGAGTGTAAAATAATAAAAAAAAACGGCTTTTGAAAATTTGCGAGCCGTTTTAAAATATTTAATTTCGAGATTTTTTAATAAAATCACCTTCTTTTTCTAATTTTGCTCGAAGTGTGAATTTTTTGCATTTACCGTTTTCACAGTTGGCTGGTTCGTAGTGATATTCACTTTTTTCTTCATTAATTATAATTCCAGAAGGGTCGGTTAGGAGATTTGGTTCAATCCCTTTAACAACATCTTCGTTGATTTTTTCGGGGTAGTAGCCGTTTTTCTTGTAATAAACTTCCTCCAGATTATAATAAATTTCATTAATTGAAAGTTTTCGAATTTGATCGCGTTGAACTGCGAGAAGCTCAAATCTTTGTATTGTAAAAATTATGCCAACGACGATTAAAAATATAATTACAACACAAATTTCAATAACTGTAAAACCAGATTTTTTCTTCATATATTTTTATTATATCACAATTTATTTTTTTGGTCTAATCAGTTTGAACTTGTTATGGATTTATGATAAAATTTGCTTATTACTATTTTAAAAAATAGTAAAGTAAAATTAGAGGGGTGAAGAAAATGATTAAAATTCCAATTGGCAGAAATGCTGTCGGTAATATAGTTTATTGTAAAACTTTTGGATTAGATAGACGCCATAATGCAATTACTAATCGTAAATTATCTGTAAATCAAAGAGCTAAAATACAAAATGCCCGTGAGCAGCTTGCGAGGCAAAAGGGCTCAATAGTTTTCTAATTATTTTTCAAGGTTCATTATGAGCCTTTTTCTTTTTCAAAAAATAACCTTGAACATTTTGATAAAAAATGTTAAAATAAAGGTATTATTTTAAGGAGAAAATTTTATGGCTAAAGCAAAAAAAACAGATACAGGAATGGCTGAAGATGGCAAAAAGCAAGCATTAGATTTAGCGATTGCACAAATTTCGAAACAATTCGGTGATGGTTCAATTATGAAACTTGGCGAAAATCATAAAGTTGATGTTGAACTTTTACCTTCAGGATGTCTGAGCTTAGATATTGCGCTTGGAGGTGGTTATCCTAAAGGGCGAATTATTGAAATTTATGGACCAGAAAGTTCAGGAAAAACCACTTTAACGCTTCATGCAATTGCTGAAATTCAAAAACAAGGTGGAACGGCGGCATTCATTGATGCTGAGCATGCGCTTGATCCAGCTTATGCTCGCAAACTTGGTGTCGATACTGAAAACTTGCTTGTTGCACAACCTGATAATGGCGAACAAGCGCTTGAGATTACTGAGACTTTGGTACGTTCGAATGCAGTTGATCTGATTGTGGTCGACTCGGTTGCAGCTCTTGTTCCGCAGGCTGAAATTGATGGAGATATGGGTGACGCGCATATGGGACTTCAAGCTCGTTTAATGTCGCAAGCGCTTCGAAAACTTACTGGAATTATCAATAAATCAAAAGCTACGGTAATTTTCATCAACCAAATTCGAATGAAAATTGGTGTGATGTTTGGGAATCCAGAAACCACAACTGGTGGTAACGCGCTTAAATTCTATGCTTCAGTTCGTGCTGATATTCGCCGAACAGCTCAAATTAAAAGCGGTGATGATGTGATTGGAAACCGTACAAAGGTTAAAATTGTGAAAAATAAGATTGCAGCACCGTTCCGAGTTGCCGAATTCGACATTATGTATAACGAGGGAATTTCAAAAACTGGAGATATTATAGATTTAGCAGTCGAACATGAAATTTTAGGAAAATCTGGTGCATTCTATAAATATAACGACCAGAATATTGGTCAAGGTCGTGAAAACGCTAAGCGATATCTGCTTGAAAATCCAGATGTAATGGCGGAAATTGATGCTAAAGTTCGAGCAAAAATTCGTGGTGAAGAATTTGTTGAAGAAACTCCAAACGAAGAAAAAACTGAAGAATAAAATAATTAGCCCGATAAATTTGGGCTAATTTGATTTTAATTTTTATGGCATTAGAGATTTTTGATCATAGTGATTTTGAGTATAAAAAGATAAAAAAGAGCTCTCAAGAAGCTACTTTTAAGGATGGTTTTTTTATAATCACAGATATAAAACAAGCAGTTAAAAATCAAAATCGGGTAAATATTTTTGTGAATGGAAAATATCGTTTTTCGCTAGATATTTTTCAGTTAACTCAATTAAATATTAAAGTTGGGTCTAAATTTACAAAAACTGAAATCGAAAATCTTGAACAACAGAGTGAATTTGGTAAGCTTTATGCTTTAGCTTTAAATTATTGCTTAATGAGGCCACATTCTAAAAAGGAAATTAGCGATTATTTATGGAAAAAAACTTTGAATCGTAAGCTTAAAAATCGTAAAACTGGTAAATTTTATGAAAAAAAAGGAGTTTCGAATATTTCAGTTGAACAAGTTTTGAGCCGATTGATAGGAAAAAAATATATTGATGATGAAAAGTTTGCTAAATTCTGGGTTGAAAACCGTAATCAGAGAAAAGGTAGCTCAATTAAAAAACTAAAATCTGAATTATTTTCGAAAGGTGTTTCTTCAGATATTATTGAACAGGTTTTAAGCGAATCGAATCGAAATGATGAGGATGAGATTCAAAAAATAATTGCTAAAAAAGCTAAAAGATATACAGATGAACAAAAATTAATCGCTTATTTAGCTCGACAAGGTTTTTCTTTTGATGAAAT
>CAUSJG010000018.1:0-7912 GCA_963532115.1 uncultured Saccharimonas sp. (SeqCode) | reverse complement strand
TAGGCTTCATTCAATTTTTCGAAATAAAAATATAAATTACTTTTAAACTTTGTATCATTTAAATCTTTTGAGATTGAATTTTCTAAATTATCACGAATTGCTGAATAAAATGACTGAACTTTCGCAAAAGTTCGCCCATCAACGCGTAACCCTTTAATACTCTCGTTAAAAATTTCTTGCTCAGAAATATTTACCTTCGCAACTTTTCGCAAATCATCTGGCGAAATATAAGCATTTTTCATTTCTTTTATCGTGGAGGCGATGTTCGAAATAGAGATTTTTTTGAGTTTTGAAGAGCTTGGCAATTCATTTGATATTTTTGTTATAATTTCTTTTGTAACTAATTCATCAGCAGCTTCGTTAAGATTTTTATCTGTAAAATATTCACGATAATTTTGAATAATTTCATTTGCGAAACCATGATAAGTGAAAATTCCAACTTTAAAAGAATCCGTACCAATAAAACGTGAAAGTCGCTCGCGCATATTCGAGGCTCCAGCTTCAGTAAAGGTCATTGCAAGGATATTTTCTGGCGCCGTGTCAGTTTTTTGCAAAATATTGGCAATTCGTGTTGAAAGCAATTGAGTTTTTCCCGTCCCCGGCCCAGCAATCACTAAAACTGGCCCATCGATTGTGTCGACTGCTTCTTTCTGCTCTGCGTTTAACATTTTATAATTTTTTTCGAAAATCTTTTGAAAGTCATTCATTCTCCTATTTTATCATAAAAAGCGAACCTTGTTTAGGGTTCGCTTTGTGATTTATGTGAATATTCTCCGTTTTCGTTTGGCGAATATTTAAGGTTGAGCTTTTTCTCGAGTGATTCAATTCTATCTTGATAATTTTTTTCATTTTTTTGTTGACCATCGAAATTTTTAAGATAATCGCTATAAAAAATCCCAAGAATGACGCTATTTGCAACTAACCCAATAAGAAGAACGATAGTTAAAATAATATGCAAAATCAATAAATCTCTTTTTTCGAAAAATTTCATAAATTCCTTTCTCGTATTTTATGCTAATTAAAGCATAAGTTTAACAAAAAACAATATTTAAAAAACGAAAAAGCCCGCAATACGAGCTAAAAATCTATTGGCTGAAATCTACCGTCCATAAACATCTCTTTTGGTCGTGACCAGATTTCATTATTGCCAATTTCGCAGTAATTTACGAGTTCTTCATCCTTTTCTGTATGACGAGAAAAGCTCAAAACCTCATATTCTCCACCTTTATAATGTTTATACCTTTTGCCAATTTCAACTTTTGAAATAGGTTTAAAAGGGTTGTAACCCAAGCAATCATGAAGGATCTTTTCAATAATCTTGCGGATTTCTATTTTTGAGCATTCTGTTATTTCAGGATTATTGTCATTAATTAAAAAGCTAAAAGAAACCGATGGTTTTTCAGGAGAAACTCCCCTTTTAGGAATTAATAACCCTGAGTAATCAAGCTCTAAATTTTTAGCCGTAAAACTATCTCGCAGAGTATAAAAAAATAAACCTTCCCAATCAATTGCTCGAATTGACAAAATAATTTGCTTATGAACAAGCGTTAAGTTTTTAGCCTCAAGTTTTGTATCCTTTGCCGCTTCTTCTAAAGAAATCATAAAACTACCTCCAAATGTGCTAACTATAACTATTATAAAATAAAGCATAAGCAAAAACAAGCCCTTTTGAGCCTGTTTTTATAAAATTTTTAAAACTATGAATTAAATTTTACCAATAAATCAATTGTTTTTTCGGTTAAAATTTGGTTTGCCAAGTTTCGGCGAACATCATCTGATGAAAGCTGTTTTTGAACCTCTTTGCTGTTTCCGTATTGTTCTTTAAGTTGTGCAATTCGGGCATCAAGCTCTTTAGTGTCTGACTTAACTTTTTCAACTTTCGAAAGTTCTGCTAAAGCCAATCCAGATTTTACGCGCATCTCAGCTGCTTCTTTAACGTCTTTTTCGAGCCATTCTTCACGAGTTTTACCCATTCGTTCAAGATAATCTTCAAGTGAAAGCCCAGAATACATCAAATTTTGTTGCATATCCATTTCGATACTGCGCTTTTGATCTTCGAGCAAGATTTCTGGCACGGGAACTTTCGAAACTTCTGCTAATTTTTTAACAAGTTCGTCTTTGAATTTTTCATCCGCTTCGGCTTGTTTTTGAGTTTTCAAATCTTCTTCAATCTGTTTTTCGAATTCTTCTTTAGTTTTGAAATCACCTAATTTCGAAAGGAAATCTTTGTTGATTTCTGGCTCAACATTCTCTCGAACTTCGTGAATTTTTACTTCAAAAACAACTTTTGCACCAGCCAAGTCTTTTGCGTGGTAATCTTTTGGAAATTCCAAATCAAGTGAAAGTTCATCGCCAGCTTTTTTACCAATCAAACCTTCTTCAAACCCAGGAATGAAAGATTTTGAGCCAAGTTCAAGAGGAAATTTTTCAGCTTTTCCACCATCAAAAGCTACGCCATCTTTTTTGCCTAAAAAGTCGATGACGACTTCATCGCCATTTTTTGCCTCACGCTCAACTTTTTTCTTTTCGGCAAAATTCTTCAAAATTCGATCGGTTGTTTCTTTAACTTCTTTTTTTGAAACTTTTGCAGCTTCTTTTTTTACGCCTAATTTTTTATAGTCGCCAAGTTCAACTTTTGGCATAATTTCGGTAGTTGCGGTAAATTCTAGCTCGGTTCCAGGAATAAATTTTTTAACATCAACTTCTGGCCGATTAATTGCTTGAACTTTTTCTTTTAAAAATGCTTCAGCGACAGATTTCGAAAGCGCGTTTTCAAGCGTTTCTTGACTGAGCAAATTTGGATCAACTTGCGCAGCAACCATTTCGAGGGGTGCTTTTCCTTTTCGAAAGCCTTCAATTTTAACTTCTTTAGCGAGCTTTATTAGCGCAACTTGTTCAGCGGCTTTCAATTCCTCAGCTCCAAGAGAAAATGTGAGCTCAACTTTTACATCTGAAATATTCTTTAACTTTGTCTTCATATCTATATAATTATAACACACCCTATTTTTTTATGCAAAAATAGTGTTAATAATTGCTCGCAGTGTTGGCTAATTTTTCTTCTACAATATTTTATAAAAATGTAAGCTCATTCATGAAAATTAAAAAGATATAAAAAACTATTTTTATCTAACGAATAATTATTTTGCCAAATAATTTCGCCGCACGAATTCGTACATTAAAATGCCACTAGCCACTCCAACATTAACACTTCTCGTTGAGCCAAATTGTTCAATTGCAATCATTTCTTCGCAAGCCTCGATCATCTCTTCTGAAAGACCATCACTCTCATTTCCAAAAATCAAAATAGAACCTTTCGAAAGTTGTGCATTGTTTAGATTCTTTGCACCTTTCTGGTTGTCAATTGCAATAAGTTTAAATTTGTTCTCTTTTGCCCAATCTATGAAATCTTGCACGGTTTTATGATAAAAAACATTCATATAAGCCTCGGTCTTCATCGCGCCGCGTCGATTCCAGTGTTTTTTGCCAATAATATGAATTCCTGCAGCGTTAAAAGCATTGGCGTTTCGAGCGATTGTGCCAATATTGAAATCATGCTGAAAGTTCTCAACAGCAATATGAAAATCGTGCCGCGAAGTTTCAAGATCTTTTTTAATTTTTTCAACCGATATTCCCTTGTATTTATCAATCACATTTCGGGTATCGTTTTGAACGGTTAAACCTTCGCCAGTTTCGAAATTTGGTTTATTTTCCATTTCGAACCGATTTCACTAATTCTTTAGTATCTGGGCGACCTTTTACACCAGGATTTAAAATATGCATTGGGTCGAAAACGTCTTTAATTTGCGAATATAATTCTTCAATTTCTTCACTGATATTTCTTGCAACAAAATGACCATAAATTCGCCCTTCACCTGCACCATACGCAAATTCACCATCAACTTTTGCAAGTAAAGCACTAAGGTCGGCAATGAATTTTAGTGATTTTTGACGGTCGCTAATTTTCGAAAAGTCGAATTCAGCTAGAATTTCAAAAATAGAGGTTAGTGCTGAACCTTGAATTGGTGCGGGAATACTGTGTTGTAAGGCAAGTTTTTGAAGTCCTAAATAGAAAGTTTCGAAACGCTCCATTGGCACATAGACACCTTGAATTGGATAGATTTCTTGCTTGATTACACCACTCCTTGCTCGCAAAATTTCACGAACATCACGGATTGCTTCAAGTTCAGCTTTCGAACGTTCATCGTCTTCTGGAATCCAAATAGTTGGGCCTTCAAATTTATTAGCAATTTTTTCAATTTTATGTATTTTTGATTTGATTTTCTTGGCGTTTTTATCTGAAATTCCAACAACTAAAACTAATTTTGTGGCTAATTTTTGTGAATTTCTATCAAGATAAAATTGGTATTTTTTGCCAGAGGCAACAGCGGCTTCAAACATTTTACCGTCGAATAACTCAACAATATCTGGCGAGAATTTAGCAATTTCATCATTAAAATCACGCGCATCATCGCGATTCGAAAAACTTACAACCATAAAATTGGTATCGTTAATTATATAATTTGTTTGAATCTTCGCTTCAGTGATAACTCCTAGTGTTCCAAGTGAACCAAAAAATAACGGAATTAAATTGAATGTCCCGTCTTCACTTTTCACATTTGCAATTCCAGAATAACCAAAGCTAGAATCGCTATCAATTTTCTGAATTAAACTGTAGTTATCTTCAATTAGAGTATCAATTTTACGATAAATCTCCCCTTCAAAATTAGAAAGTGCAATTTTTTCACTTAATTCTTTGCGGGAAATTTTACTAATATTAATAATATCACCATTACTCAAGACGACTTCTATCTCACTAACAGAATTTACCAAATCACCATAATTAAACTTTTCGCTCGGTAAATTCATTGCAATCGCCCCACCAACTGTGAGCCTTTCGCCAGCTGGACTTTGTGGAATCTCCATCGCTTGCGATGCGATCGCGAGATTCAATTTTTGAAAATTTGCTCCAGCTTGAACTTGAACAGTTTTAGCTCGTAGATCAAGCTCTTTAACTTTATCAAGATGTCGCGAAATATCTAATATAATTCCTTTTCCGATTGAAGAACCATCGGTACTTCCACCATAGCCTCTTGCAGTAATGCCAAAAATATGGCCTTTTTCAGCTAGTTGCCAAGAAAACCGCATAATTTTTTGGATATCTTCACTAAAACGCGGGTAAACTACTAATTCTGGTTGAATTTTAAGAAAACTTCGGTCGGTTGAAAACTGCTTCAATCGAGTTTCGCGTGCCGAAACTTCGCCGATAATGTGTCCATTTAGATATTTCGCAATTTTACTCATTTGTTCCATTTTAGCACAAGCACAATTAAATTTCAACTTTTGATTTTTATTACAAAGAATGATAAAATAGTTTATATGTATTCAAGAGCAACTCCTTTTCAAAAAGCAGACAAAATTGCTGGAACACATCAAAAAATTGATCGTGCGGCTCGCTTAATTTTGCGCGAAATTATTTCGAAAAATCCAAAATTCTCAAAAATTCACTTCCCTAAAATTGATGAAATTTTAGTTTTTGAGGGAAATGGTGGTCCTGATGGAATTAAAACAAAATCACCAGGAAAAGATGAGCCTTGGCATTTTGTTGAGCCTTATGGCGATTTAGCGCCAATTCGAAGCTACGTTGAAAATCATCTTTTTAATATTTCGAAAGCCTTAAGCGAAGAAAATTTTGTACGAGCAAGTTTTGAAGTTGGTTGGATGGCGCATGCAATAACTGATGCCTTAACACCAGCTCATCAGTTCCCCATGACTGATAAAATTATTGAAATTTCTGGAAAAAAACCTGAAGAACGCGATAAATTGATTAAGAAGATGTTTCTTTCTGGAGAAAATTGGCGCGAACGGATTTTGAAGAACTGGGAATATATTGGGCCAAAAGGTGTAATGAGTTCGCATATGCTTTACGAAATGGGTGTCGCCACGATGATAACTTCAGTCGCTGCAAAGAAAATTATAAAGAGCCCAACAGATGAAGAAATTTTGCGAGTTTTAAGGGGCGAATTTATGCAAATTTTTGAAGAAAAAATTAAGTGGGTTGCCGACCAAAAATACTATGAAAGATATTTAGAAAAAGGCTGGACAACTGCTTTAGCGCGAGAAACTAAACGTGTTCTCTTGCCTGAAATTTCAAAAATTGTGGCACTAGGATGGTTTGAAGGAATCCGTAGAGCTTTTGAAAAAGATTTTGAAAATACAAAAAATAAATCTGAGGATAAAAAATGAATGTTCGGTTGATTTCAGGGATTTTTAAAAACCATAAAATTACAGCTCCAAATTCTCGCCAAACTCACCCAATGAGCGAACGAGCAAGAAACGCAATTTTTAATACAATTCAGGCGGAAATTCCAAATGCTGAAGTTCTTGACGCCTTCGCTGGAACTGGATCTTTAGGTCTTGAAGCGATTTCTCGTGGTGCTAAAAAAGTAGTTTTTATTGAAAAAAACAGATTAGCGCAAAAAATATTAGCCGAAAATTTAAAAATTATCGAGAAGAATGAAAATGCTGGCGAATCTAAAATAATTCGAAGTAGTGTTTCGAGCTGGATTAACTCAAGTCAATCTCAATTTGAAATTGGTAAAATTTTAGAAATTCCAACTTTTGATATAATTTTTGCTGATCCGCCATACTACGACCCTCAATTTTCATCTATTGAAAGACTTTCGAAAAGGTTAAGATCTGGTGGAATATTGGTTCTATCGCAACCCAAAGAAATTGAAAATTTTAAAGCAGAAAATTTAATTTTAATTAGTGAAAAGCTATATTCTGGTGCAAAAATCTTATTTTTTTGTGAAAAATAATAAAACAACCCTCAGGAAGACTGGCTGACACTCAGCACTCTAAAATAATCTGAGTTCACGCATCTTATATTTAAGCTAAAAGACGGTTCAAATGAGCCGTCTTTTTCATATATTTAATTATCGTTCACTAAAGGAAACTTTAAAATTATACATCGTGCAATTAGGATTTTTGCAAACCTTTATAACTTTGCCACGGGCGTCGTCTGCCGCGTAGAACCAAAGAACCTCGTGGCATTTTGTACATTTTTCAGTCATATTTAAACTCCTATAGTTTGTTGCCGCAATGACTACACCGTTCTGGTCAGTCGCTTGTTTTTCGCCCGCAAGTTGGGCATTCAATAGTTGCTGTAAGAATTTTTTTAACTTGTTTAATCATAATGATTACCATCCAGATTTCTTTTGACAAGTTCCATAATCACACCTATGGTAAGAAAGATTGTGGTAAATAGCTTCTTTACACCAATCGCATTTATTACCACTTAAAGCACGTTCACAAGCACAATACCATTCATTAGGGTTTCCCATAATAAAAACCTCTTTCTATTTACAATATTTTATAGCACAATACCGCAATCTTGTGCTAATTCTTCTAATGTAAGTCCAGAATACCGTCGTAGGTTCAAAAGTTCCTTCTCGATTTCCAGTCTTCCAGCTGAAGAATCAACTCTCCATTGCAAAATTGATTCCATACCTCGAATCCCTGCTTCAATTGTCTCTAAAGTTTCTTGAAGCGATTCTCTTTCTTGAGTCAGACTGATGTATTGTTCACGGTCTGCCGAAGCCATTCGTCCACCCAGTTCGTTAATATCAGCCATTACTTCTAAGCGAATTCTTTTCGATTTCTCAAGAATTTTCATCGCTAATTCTTGTTTTTTAGTGTATTTATCAATGGCAGATTTTCTATTAAACCAGAAAATTCCACCAGCAATTGCAATTACCAATATGAAAAAAGCCATATTTTCTCCTTAATAAAACCTCTAAGTATTTGTAGCACATTAAAAATCGTATTTATTTTAATACGAAATACCTCCTTTTTTTATTTTCACTCAAAAAATCCCTGCTACAATAGGGTCTGAGTTTGTTTTAGTGAACGG
>CAUSJG010000017.1:0-8042 GCA_963532115.1 uncultured Saccharimonas sp. (SeqCode) | reverse complement strand
GATCCAGGACAAGGTCAAAACCAAAATCCAACTCCAGCGCCAACGCCAGATCCAGCTAAAGATCAAAAAGATCCAGCTAAACCTGATAAACCTCAATTGCCAGAAACTGGTGAAAAAGATTCAGCTGGCATAACCTTGCTAGGGTTGCTAACAGCTACTCTGGCGTGGTTTGTGCTTCGAAAAAAGTCTTAAAATAACTCAGTCTATCAACTAAAATAAGCCCCCTCATTAGAGGGGCTTTTAAATTATTTAATATTTATATATGTAGGACTAAATTAGCATTTATTATAAAAATAGCTTAGCTTTATTTTATATGTATTTTATGGTATACTATTTTTAATGTTAGATTCATTTTTGCATAAAACTTTACGTATTCCATATAAATTAAATATTACAAAAATGCGAAAGTCTCAAAACCCAAAAGCCGTGGTGATTTTTATTCATGGAATTGCGAGTGATGCTGGAATGTGGCAAAAAGCCGAAAGTGAAATTGAGGGCGAACTTGATATTTATGCGGTTGACCTAATTGGGCACGGAGAATCGCCAAAACCAAAATGGGTGGGTGTTCAACAACTTTCAATTCAGGCAAGGGCGGTTCGAAGAATGGCTTTTTTGATGAAGAAGTATAAAAAACCACTTTTCTTAGTCGGGCATTCAATGGGGTCTTTGGTAGCGGCAGAATTTTCAAAAAAATATTCGAACGTAGTAGATGGAATTTTTCTACTTTCACCACCGATTTATTCACCAGAAGAAGCGCGCGGCTCGATCCAAGAATTTATATTGAAACAAAGCTATAAAAGAATTGTCACGAAGCCAAAAGAATCAATTAAATTTGTAAATGCGGTTATCAATACTGGTGCGGTTGATGTTGATAAATTTGAATCTCAAGAGCAGTTTAGGCCGATTCGAAGAGCTTTAAAAGAAGCAATAATTGAACAAGATACTTTTGCGGTACTTTCAAAAACCAAAACGCCAACTAAAATCATTTATGGAGTTTTTGACCCCGTTGTGATTGGGCGAAATATTCGAAAACTTGGTAGGATTAATAAAAATATCACAACTTCAAGAGTTTTGAGTGCTCACGATCCAACAAAATCGATGATTGAGCAGGTTTCGAAAGGTATTGATAAGATTTTAAAGGAGAAATATGAATAAAAAAGTTATTTTAACGGGCGACCGACCAACTGGGAAATTGCATATTGGCCATTATGTGGGCTCATTAAAAAAACGCGTGGAGTTGCAGAATTCGGGCGAATATGAAACTTTTATTATGATTGCCGACACGCAAGCTTTAACTGATAATGCAAAAAATCCTGAAAAAGTTCGAAATAATGTTTTGCAAGTTGCTCTAGATTATTTAGCGGCAGGAATCGACCCTTCGAAAACTACAATTTTTGTGCAAAGTCAAATTCCGCAACTACCAGAACTTGCAATGTATTATGCGAATTTAGTTTCGATTTCTCGCCTTGAGCGGAACCCAACTGTTAAAACTGAAATCAAGCAAAAAAACTTTGGTGAAGGCGTGCCGAGCGGTTTTGTATTTTACCCAATTTCACAGGCGGCAGATATTACGGCCTTTAAAGCAACTCATGTACCAGTTGGTGAAGATCAGCTACCGATGATTGAACTAACTCGTGAAATTTCTCGATCATTCAATCAAACATATGAAACAGATACGCTTGTTGAACCGGAGGTTATTCTTTCGAAAGAAGGCATTGAACGCCGTCTGCCGGGAATTAACGGAATGGAAGCTAAAATGAGTAAAAGCTTAAATAACGGTATCTATTTGGCGGATTCTTTTGAAGAAATGCGTGCAAAGGTGATGAAAATGTATACCGACCCTGAACATATTCGGGTTGAAGATCCTGGAAAGATTGAAGGAAACGTAGTTTTTGCCTATCTTGATGTTTTTGCCGAAAATAAAGAGAAAGTTGCTGAAATGAAAGCTCACTACCAAAAAGGTGGCTTGGGTGATGTTGCGGTTAAAAAATACTTGATCGAAGAGATGGATAAAGTTTTGAAGCCTATTCGTGAAAAACGAGCTGAACTAGAAAAAAATCCTGAGATGATTTATGAAATTCTTAAAAAAGGAAGCTTAAAGGCTGAAAAAATCGCAGCGCAAACCCTTAAAGAAGTTAAACAAGCAATGAAGATTGATTATTTTGGAGATAAAAATGGCAAAGTTTAATTCTGGTGATATTTTAAAAATTTTGCGAAAGTTTCAAATTGCAGGTGAAGAAAATGTTCCGCGAAATATTGAGGAGCTAAAAAAGATTACCGCCGATGAATTTTCAGAAATTTTCACTTTTAAATTTAACAAATATAAGTTTTTTGCTATAGTTGATGGAATGGCTGAAGATGATGAATTTTACATTCAAGATCTTCTTCGAAAACATTTTGGTGATATTGAGGGTGAATTAATTAAAAATCCGCTTGATTTAATGATGAGTTTTGCTTTACCGTTTGAAGGTAAAGATATCTATCTCTTTCGAAATATTGCTTCAAAAACAAGGCTCGATGTTTATTTGGCTGAAAATTACCCAGAATTCTCGCGGGCAACGATTCAAAAATATATTAAAAATGGCTTTGTAAAAGTGAATGGAAAAATTGCGAAAAAACCAAAAGATGCAATTGAAAAAGGTGATAAGGTTGAGCTCGAAATTCCAGAAAAAACTGCTGAGAAAATTAATTTTCCAGTGCTTTTTGAAGATGAAAATGTTATTGTAATAAATAAACCTCATGGAATTTTAACGCATAGCAAAGGTGCTTTGAATGATGAATTTACTGTTGCCGATTTTTTTGAAAGTTGTGGTGCAAAATTTGGTAAAGGGACGAATCGTGTTGGTATTATTCATAGGCTTGACCGTGAAACTTCTGGTGTAATAATTGGCGCAAAAAATGATGAAACTGCTAAAAAGCTGCAAAAGCAATTTTCAGAACGGACAGCAAAAAAAACCTATGCGGCAATTATTAAAGGTGTTTTGAATCCAAAAAAAGCTTTGATTGATTTACCTATCGCGAGAAATGGCTCAGCTCCGAGCACTTTCATGATTCATGCAAAAGGAAAGCCAGCTCAAACTAAATATGAAGTTATTAAGGAAAATGAAAATTTTTCGTTAGTAAAACTTATGCCAAAAACTGGTCGGACGCATCAATTGCGTGTTCATTTAAGCTATCTAAACCATCCAATTTTAGGTGATAGGATTTATGATAAAAATATTTCGAAATCTGAAAGCGAAGATAGGATGTTTTTACATGCACAAAGTTTAGAGATTACAATTCCGCCCAAAAAAGGTGAGAAAGAATCACAAAGAATGATTTTCGAAGCAGAAATTCCTGAAAATTTTGAGTTATAAAAATGAAAGATTTCTTTGAAAATACAATTTTAAATTCGCATGCAACGATTGTGGAAATCCCTCGTGGGTTCGGTTTTGAATTTGCTCTAAAAAAGTTAAAATTTTCGAAAGACATTCAAATAATTGAATTCAGGCCAACAATTCACGGTGTACAAAAAACTGAAATCATCAATGTTGAGGATATTGAATTTTTACAACAAAAAGCAAATGTTAAAAGTGTAAAAAAACGTTGTTTTGTATTAATGAATGCTGAAAAGATGAATGAGTCTGCACAAAATAAATTTTTGAAGCTTTTTGAAGAGCCAAATATGAACACTTCTTTTGTGCTTTTAGCTGAAAATAAGAACGCCTTCGAAAAAACTATACTTTCAAGAGCACAGATTTTAAGAGTTCCGCCAATATCGGAGATTGATTCGGTTAAGATGCTTCAAAAATCAAAATTGAGTGAAGATGATAAGAAAAAAATTCTATTTATGGCGAACGGTTTGCCTGGTGAAATTGATAAACTTTCGAATAGTAAAAAATATTTCAATGAACAGATGGAGATTGCTGAATTTGCAAAAAGGTGGTTTTTGGGTTCGAAATTTGAAAAAATATTAATCGTGAAAGATTTAAAACCGGAAAGAAATGATATTCTAAAGTTTTTAGAAATTTTGCTTAAAATGGTTGACCAAACCTTTGCTCAAAATCCAAAAAAAGGAGCAATAATGGCAAAAAAAATACTTAGAGCTTACGATAGAATCTCTAAAAATGGAAATATTAAGTTGGTTCTGCTTGACCTAATTCTTGGCTAAAATTTGCCAAAATAATAATTTCTATGTTATAATATATTGGTATGTTAGTTTTGATTTTAATTATTGTTCTTAGTGCTTATGTTTTTCTAAAAAATCCTGAAAAATTAACAAAAAACGCCCTGCCAGACAATTTTGTAAACAAAATTGATAAGCTGTGGCGTGTAGCACAAGAAGCAATTATTGATAAAAAGTATTTGCGAGCAGAGAAAGTTTTATTAACAATTTTGCGATTTGATGAACGAAACGCTACGGCGTATAACCGTTTAGGGATAATATATGCAGGCCAAAAAAAGTTTGATGATGCTATTGAATGTTTCGAAATTGCTCAGAGCTTGGAAAGTAGTGCATCAAGTCTTCATAACGTTGGCTTAATCTATCTCGAAACCGAGAATTATCAAAAAGCCGCCTTAGCATTCGAGCAGGCTCTAGAAATTGAGGATTCTGTGCCGACTCGGTATATTGCTTACGCCCGAGCTCTCGAAAAAATGGGTAAAGATAAATTGGCAATTTCAGCGCTAGAAAAAGCTATAGAACTTGATGAAAGACCTCAAACTTTACGAACTCTCGGCTCGCTCTATCTTAAAGTTGAAAATATAGAAAAAGCAAAAGAAATTAAAGATAGATTGGAGTTGTTAAAAGATAACAGAAGGGCTATAAAACAAAACCGAATCTCTAATGAATCAATTTCAACCAAAAAAATTGCAATGTAAAATCAGGCTTAATAACCTGATTTTATTTTTATTTTCTAAAGATAGGCGCTCAAAGGCTCAGAACTAGCGATGCCTGGCTTTTTGAAATAATAATAAAAATAGTCTCCCAAGAGACTATTTATTTTTAGATCTGCTTGAAGCAATAAATAACTGGATAACTGAAACAAGAATAATTACTGAGCAGATAAACCAGAATTGACTAATGTTTGGCAAGTTGAATTCGAAAAATTCACGTAAGATTGGAGCGCTAAAAATTACACCAGTGAAAATTAAAGTTCCAATGACATATATTGTTCTGCGAATTTTGTTGTTTTTTGAGGGCTTTGAGCCAAGGAATATTTCGCTCAAAATTGTTGCAAAAACGCCGAACCAGGCAGTTACGATTACAACGGTTGCCAAAATTCCATGCATTATGTGCTTGCTTGCGAGACTGCCGTCAACTTTAAAATATAAACTAATATAAATAAATGAAATTGCTAAACCGCTTAAAATTGCTATTGGTGCAATCACATAAAGTGTGTCCCGCCAGAAGTTCTTAGGGTTAATTTTAGCTTTAGGTATTGGTGGAAAAAGTGTAGTTAAAACTGTTGGCATTGTCACTAAAATAAAGTTCATGTAAGTAATATGACGTGGCAGGAATGGGTAATTAACGCCTGCAAGCATTGTTGCGAAAAGAATTGTTACGCCAAGAATAATTTTATGGAAGAACAAAATCGCGATCATTTCAATCGAAAGCATAATTCTATTCCCAACCTTCACACCACTTGGTAGAGAAGTGAAAGAATTATCCATTAAAACTAAATCTGCCACACGGCGAGTTGCAGGAGCGCCATCAAACATAGAAATACCCAAATCTGATTTTTTAATCGCAAGAGCGTCATTTACACCATCGCCGATCATTCCTGTATATAGTTTGTTTTTCTGAAAAACACCAATAATTTTCTCTTTTTGTTCAGGCAAGACTCGCGCGAAAATTGTATTTTCAAGAACAGCCTTTTCGAAATCTTTTTTCGAAAGATTAGCAAGTTCTGCACCGGTTATGTATTTTTCAGCATTTTTGATTCCGGCTTCAAGGGCGATAAAACTCACAGTTCGTGGATTATCTCCGGAAATTACACGAATTGAAACGCCACGATTTTGCAAAAAACTAACAGTTTCTTGAACATTTGGTCTCAGGGTATTTTTAAGTGTAATTATTGCAATTGGCTCAAGTTTTTCACTTTCGAGAAGTTTTGAAATTTTACCAGATTTTTGAAATTTTGCTAGAAGTAAAACTCGCAAACCTTGAGATGCTAAATTATCGATTTTTTTCGAAATACTTTCAGATTTACTGTCTTTTGAAAGATTTTTTAGAATAAATTCAGGAGCACCAAAAACAACAGATTCTTCTTTATTATTGTTAAGAAAAGTCATTCCAGATAGCTTTCGTGAACTTGAAAAAGCCATGTAGTCTATAATTTTAAGATTTTTACTATCTTTAAATTCATTTAAAATAGCTTGAGCTGTGGCATTTTTTTCGGCAGATTCTGAGTTTAAAGTATTTAGAATTTGCGCAATTTCTTCTTTCGAAAAGTCTTTATTGACAACTTCGCAAGAATTAAACTCAATTTCAGGAGAGGTTAGCGTTCCGGTTTTATCTGTTGCAAGAATTTCTAATAGAGCCATATCTTCGATTGCAGAAATTTTTTGTGGCAGAACTTTAGCTTGGAGTAATTTTAATGAACCGTAAGCAAAGAATAGCGAACTTGCAAGCAATAGACCTTCTGGAACAACAACGACTGCGGCGGAAGTTATAGTTTTTAAAATCGTAGTTGGATCTTCTTTAAAAATAAAGAAATAAACCACGCAAATTACTATAGCTAGAGCGAGCGCAAACCAGCTTAATCTTGAAATTAATTTCGAAATTTTTTGTTGAATTGGTGTGAGTTTTGGTTTGTAGTTTTTGAGTTTTGCCGCCATTTGACCGGCTTCGGTATTTTCACCAACAGCTAAAACTTCAGCTTCAGCTTCACCCGAGACTACGATTGAACTTGAAAGAATTTTATCGCCAACATTTTTCGAAATAGCATCACTTTCTCCTGTTAGGATTGATTCGTTAACTTCAAAAGAGTTCGACTTTGTTATTTTTGCATCTGCGGGAATTTCGTCGCCAGTTTTTAGGAAAATCTTGTCGCCATTTTGAAGCTCGGTGAATAAAATTTCTTCAAGCTTTCCATCACGAAAAACCATTGCTCGGGGCGCACTCATTAATTCAATTTTTCGAAGGGTTAAATATGCACGAACCTCCTGAATTGTTCCGATAAAGGAATTTACTAGAATTACAAAAGAAATAAACCATGCATCACGAACTTCGCCAACAAGCAAAAGCCCGCCTGCAAGAATAAAAATTGCAATTGAAATTGGGGAAATAAAGTTTCGAAAAATAATTGTTTGAATGTGTTTCATGGTTTATATTATATCAGTTTTTTAAACAAGAAAAAACCCTCAAAATGAGGGATACAAAAATTATTTTTTGACATTAAGGCCGACGATTAAACCATAGTATGTATGCGGGTCTTTATGTTTTTCAATAAATTTCCTATTTTCATGAATGATTCGAAGTTCTCTAGCTAAAGATTTTGGCGTTTTTTTGAAGAGCGTCCTGCGAGATTGTTCCTCTAAGCGAATTTTGGCAAGGATTTCACTTTTAGAAAGTTTTTCTTCTGAATTGAGAATAATATAGTTCGACAACTCATTTATAATACCCGAAAAATAGCTATTTTTGAAAAGTTTAGCATTAAAGCCAGCTCTTGCGAGTGGCCTAGCGTTTATTTTTTGTGGAATCGCGCAAACTAAATAATCAATTTGTGAATCATTTTTAGCGTATTTAACAATTTCCGAAAATAACTCAGTTAATTCATTGCTGTTAGCTTTAGGTATAGTAGTGGCAGCATTCATAAAATCAGATAATGCGTAAACATTTACGGCTTTTTTATTAGCTTGGATTTCTTTAAAAAATTTAAGCCCAACCGCAGTAGTTACCTCATTATCCTTTCGAATAAAAAACCACTCTTTCTTACTATCAAATTCTTCTTGCGAATATGACCCGCGCGTGAGAATTTGCAAATTCATGATTTGTTCTACGATTTTATTTTTGAGCTCGTCACTCTTAGAATATAGAACTTCGATATTATTATTAGTCT
>CAUSJG010000016.1:0-9130 GCA_963532115.1 uncultured Saccharimonas sp. (SeqCode) | reverse complement strand
AAAAAGGCACTTTTGAAAGAATAATTTTAATCTCGAAAAGGATTTATATAATTCGGTACAAAATTTTCAGTTTTTTCTGCTCGTTTTTGCGGGGATTCTTCTTTTTCGTGGCGAATTGTGATAACATTGTCACTTATCGCAACAATTTGAGATCGGTGAATTGTTAAAGTTGGATCGTTCAATGATTTTAAAAATGGTCGTTTTACGATTAATTGCTGAACTGAAAAATCAGCTAAGCTTAAGGTGTAATCAATTATTTTACCGATTTTTGAACCTTTTTCATCTTCAACTTTAAGATTTAAGATATCAAAATCAAGGTCAATTATTTCTTTAATTTTAATTACATCTGTTGGGAGAATAAAATCTTCACCAGAGTCGATAATAAAGCCAATTCTTGAAAGCTCACGAATATCGGCGATTCGGATTAACATTTCTTCGTTTGAAAAAGAATTAGCTTTTAATTGATAAGCTAAAATTTGTAAATTTTCAGGATTAATAATCGCATTGCCGGTTAGGGCAAGTTGTGAGCCAGTTTGTAGCCCCATAATTGGTGTATTTAGTAATTTTGAAGCTAAAATTAACATAATTATTTATAATTTTAACAAATTATTTTTTTAAAATCCAGTTTTCCGCATCAATTCTGGTAGAATTGTTTCGTTTTGCAGAACCTTTGCTAAACCATCTAATTTCATATTTTTAAAATTATTTATTGAAAGAATTTCTTCAATTTCAACTGAAGTTGGTTTAATTTGAATTAAATTTTTAATTTCTTTTGAAATCTCGCTATTAATTAAACTTAAAACTTCAAAAATTGCAGTATTTCCAGAGAAAGCTAATTCGTAATTTTCTTTTTTTCGAACAATTGGTAATTCTAAAATAGCATTTGAAGAAGTTGAAAGTTTATTTTTTGGGTGAACTTTATCGCGAAAATCTTTTTCTAATTGATGGATTTTTGCTCCCGTAGTTTTAAATTCCTGTAAAATCAGCGAAGATTCTTCTTTTGAGATTTTGGTTTTTGAAATTGCTTTTTTCGAAATGGTACGAATTAAGGTTTGCGAGATCATTCCTAGAACATTTGCACTAATTAGGAACGGTTCAATTCCAAGATAATTTAAAAATGGGATAATTTCACTTATTTTTTGAACTGGAAGGCTTGCGATAATGAATTTGCCTCGCATTGAAGCGTCAAAAATAAGCTCGGCAGTTTTCGAATCTTTTAGATTATCGATGTATAAAATATCAGGATTTTGGCTCAGGGCTGATTTAGTCATTTCAAAATAATCTAAACCTATTCTTGGATTAATTTCAGTCTGGTTAATTCCTGGAATGGTTTTTTCAATATTTTTTTCGATTGTAACAATATTTTTTTCGCTCGAATTTAATTCATTTAAAATTGAGAAATTAGTTGTATTATTTCCTTCACCAATTGTAAAAATAATTCCACGCGGTTGGCGTAAAATTTGTTGAATTTGCTGTAAGTTTTCACCCCAAAGTCCAACTTCGTTAAGTTTTCTAACACTTTTTCGGGCTCGAATTAACCTTAGAGTAACTTTCTCACCCAAAAAAACTGGAGTTGTGGAAATTTGAATCCGAGCTTCTCCGTGTCGAATCGTAGCGGATTGTAGAAAAGTTTTTTCACTAAAATTTAAACCGCCAAGATGTTTGAAATATTTAGCTAATTTTGGCAAAAAATCTTTCGAAAATTCGTTAACGGTTTTTAAAACGCCGTTAATTCGAAAACGGACCAAAGTTGAATCTTCTCTTGGCTCAATATGAACATCAGTTGCATGCAGATTTAGGGCATTTTCAATAATACTTTCGGCTGCAAATTTAACTGAATTTTCGAACTTTATCTCTTTAATTTTCGAAATTTTCCCACCTTCTTTCATTGTTTAAATTTTAACATAATCGATTTAAAAACGCAAGTGTGGTAAAATAAATTTATATGAAGAAAATAGTCGTGGCAGTTTCTGGCGGTGTGGATTCGGTGGTTTTGCTAGATTTTTTAGTGCGATTTTTTCGCAATAAAAATGGGCAAAAATGGCTTGAAGAAAACTTAATTGTTGCGCATTTTGAGCATGGAATTCGCGGAAAAGAAAGTCAAGAAGACTGTGAATTTGTTCGAAGATTAGCAGAAAAAGATAGATTGAAATTTGAATTTGAGCATGGTAATTTAGGTGAAAATTCAAGTGAAGAAAAAGCTCGAAATGCTCGGTATGCTTTTTTGCGAAAAATTGCTAAACGCGAAAATGCTATAATTTTTACGGCGCATCATAAGAATGATTTGGCGGAGACTTTTGCGTTAAATTTGGCGCGCGGTGGTGGTTGGCGCGCGGTGGCATGTTTTGATTCGCCAGATATTGAACGGCCTTTTTTGCGATTTTCGAAATTAGAAATTATAAAAATGGCAAAACGTCAAGGTTTAGTTTGGCGAGAAGATTCGACTAATTTTAGTCAAAAATATGCACGCAATCGGATTCGAAAAACTTTGAATTTTAGCGAAAAAGATCTGGAATCTATTTTTGAAATTTGGCAAAGGCAAATTGAACTTCGCCGTGAAATTGAAAAAATAACTCAAGAGATTTTGTTTGAAATTGGCGATGGGCAAAAATTTGAACGAGAGTTTTTTCGCACGAATTCAGATGAAGTTTGTTATGAAATCCTGCGCGAAATTATAATTCATCAATCTGGCAAAATTCCGCTTTCAAAACAAGTTTGGAATTTATTACATGCAATTCGAACTTTTAAAAACGGCTCAAAAACACAAATTTTAGGTGGGCAAGAAGTTATATTTTCAAGGAATTATTGGAGCTTTAATATTGACTAAATATTTAATTTATGGTATAATTTAGATATAATCATATTTTTAGGAGGGTGTAAAAATGATTAGTATTAGTAAATATAATCACAAAAAAGCCGTTGAATATTTCGAGAGATCGAAATATAAAAAGCTCGAAAAGTTAATTCGCTATGCCGATACCGATAATATGTCGGTAAAGGAGTTAGTTCAACTAATTTCCTTTAAAGCTTTGGTTGAGCAAAAACTTCATAGGATCTATTGGTCCTCAGAAGTATCTCAACTAGAATTGGAGGCTCTTGATAAGGCTGGTGAGTCAAGTTACCTGTATGTTTTGGCAAAGCTCTCAATCAATAAAGCGCAAATCATCATCCGTAATAAAGAAGATAACAGTCGCTTCGAAAGTGCTTTATATCTTCTGTCGTTGGCGGACAAGTGCTTCGCTCAGCTTGAAGGATGTGAACTGAACAAGCTTTTTGTAAAAGACGAAAAGCTTCGAACAACATTTGAGATGCTAAAGAATAATAGCAGCAGAGCTGAGGAGATTAATCAAATAGTAGAGGAATATAGAGCCCTTGACCAAGAGTTTGATAAATTTGCCAGCAACACGGCTGAGGCTGAGACTTGGCAATTAAATGCTGAGTTTCATAGCTTGAGAATTATGGCATATGCTAACTATCCCTATACTTATACTAAAAAATTAGGTAGGGAAGTTGCTGAAAAGTTTAGTTCTCGCGGTAATAGAATTAAAGCGTTAGCCGCGAGAATGTATACCTTAGGTCGAGTGGGGTTTTATATAACTGAAATCTTGACTCAAATTAAGGGTGAATAATTTATGAGGTTCATTAGAGCCTCTTTTCTTTTTTGGTTGAAAACGCTTTAAAAATTTGTTAAAATGGTAAGAGTTGAATGACCGGAAAGGAAGATGATGAAAGATAAGAAAAACAATAATTTTAAGAAGCTATCTCTGAATGTTATTTTTTGGGTGGTAATTATAGCTATTTTTAGTGGAATTTGGCTGAGCCAGAATATTTTTTCAAATAAATTAAAAGAAGTTGCTATTTCAGATGTGATCTCGCGCGCTAATAAAGGTGATATTTCGAAATTAGAAATTCAAGGAAATGATGTAAGAATCACTAGAAAAGGTGAGAAGAGAGCTAGCGAAAAATCTGTTAAAGAAAGTGGAACAATTTATGAGCAAGGGCTTGAAAAAGGAAAGACTACTGTTGATGTAATGCCAGTTGATAATTCTTCGGAGATAATTTGGAATTTGACAGTTATGATTGTGCCAGTTATTGCGATTGTAGCTTTCTTTATGCTAATTATGCGTTCGGCAACTGGTCAAAATTCGCAAGCAATGAATTTCGGTAAATCTCGAGCAAAACTTTACGGTGAAGATAAAAAGAAGATCAAATTTGAAGATATTGCTGGAAATGAAAATGCTAAACAAGATTTATATGAAGTTGTTGATTTTTTGAAAGATCCTAAAAAATACCAAAAAATGGGTGCAAAAATCCCAAGTGGTATTTTAATGGTTGGAAACCCAGGAACTGGTAAAACAATGTTGGCTCGTGCTGTTGCGGGTGAGGCGAAAGTTCCATTTTTCTCGATTTCAGGTTCAGAATTTATGGAAATGTTTGTTGGTGTTGGTGCTTCACGTGTGCGAGATTTGTTTTCGAAAGCAAAGAAGAATGCTCCAGCGATCATCTTTATTGATGAAATTGATGCGGTTGGCCGAAAGCGTGGCTCTGGAATGGGTGGAGGCCATGATGAACGTGAGCAAACCTTGAACCAAATTTTAGTTGAAATGGATGGTTTCGAAAAGGATACTGGTGTTATTGTTTTAGCTGCAACTAACCGTGCTGATGTGCTCGACCCAGCACTTCTTCGACCTGGTCGATTTGACCGCCGTGTGGAAATTTCCCTTCCTGAGCGAAAAGATCGTTTAGCAATTTTAGAGGTTCATTTTAAAAATAAAAAAGTTGATGATTCAGTAGATTTAAATGCGCTTGCTAAAAAGACAGCTGGTTCTGCTGGTGCTGATCTTGCGAATATTGCTAACGAAGCTGCAATTTTAGCGGCGCGAAATAATCGTGAAGTAATTACTAATGAAGATTTGACTGAGGCTTTCGAAAAAGTGGCAATTGGTCCAGAACGAAAATCAAAAGTTATGAGCGATCTAGAACGTGAAACTACCGCTTGGCATGAAGCTGGTCATGCTGTCGTTGGTCATGTTTTGCCAGATTCAGACCCGGTCCATAAGGTTACAATTATTCCGCGTGGTGGAACTGGAGGTGTTACTTGGTTCTTGCCACCAGAAGACCGAAGCTATACAAATATTTTCGAATATAAAGATATTTTGGCGCGAGCAATGGGTGGACGCCAGGCTGAAATGTTAATTTATGGTGAAGCTGGAATTTCAACCGGAGCATCAAGTGACCTTCGAAATGCAACTGATATTGCTCGAAATATGGTGATTGAATTTGGTATGGGTGAAGATTTACTTGACCAAGTTTTCCATGAAGAAAATTCAGGAATGTTCTTTGACAAAATGACTCACGAGCGACCATATTCTGAAAAAACCGCTGAAAAAATTGATGCAGAAATTGCTAAATTAATTAAAGAGGCCGTTGAGCGTGCTGCCGCAATTCTTAAAGCGAATAAAAAACCACTTAAAGAATTAACAGATGCACTTCTTGAAAAAGAAACCCTTGATGAAAAAGAAGTTGCTGAGATTTTGAAAAATGCTAAGTTGCCTAAGGAAGCAAAACTTCACGATTAGTTATGAAATCAAAAGTTAGATCAATTGTTTCGAAAGCTAACTCAAGATTAACAGTAAAATTTGCAGCAATCGTTCTTGCGAGCTCGACTCTTTTGTCGAGCTTGTTAGGCTTTTTGCGAGATAGGCTTTTAAATTCATATTATTTAGATTCTTACCCAGATGGAATTGACGCTTACACTGTAGCTTTTACGATTCCTGATTTTATGTTTTTTATTTTAGTTTCGGGCGCTTTAAGTGTAACATTTATTCCAGTTTTTAACCAGCGAATGGCAAATCGAAATAAAAAATCTGCTTGGGAATTAAGTTCGAGTGTTTTGAATCTGTTGGCACTTTTAACTTTATTAACATCTGTTTTAATTATTATTTTTGCAGAGCCTTTAGTCAAATATATTGTTGGCCCAGGGTTGAGTGAATCTTCGCGTTCTTTGGCTATATCAATGATGCGAGTGATTGCAATTAACCCATTTCTTTTTGCGATTGCAACAGTTTTGACAAGTGTTCAGCAAGCGATTGGAAGATTTACTTTTTCGGCTCTTGCACCTGCAATTTACAACATTGGAATTATTATCGGAACAGTGTTTTTCACAAATGGAATTAATATTTTTGGTATTCAAATTTTTGAAGGCGGAATTATGGGTGTGGCGATCGGTGTTGCTTTCGGATCGGTTTTGCAACTTTTGATTGCGGCAGCTGGTTTAATCGGTGTTGATTTTAAATATCAATTTCGAATTTTCTGGAAAAATAAAGGATTTCAGCAGGTGATGAAGCTCCTACCAACACGCTCAATGGATCAAGGTTTAGACTACGTGAATTCAATTGTTGAAACAAATATGGCAAGCCGAATGGGCTCAGGAACGGTTCGTGCTTATTCGCAAAGTTTAACTCTTCAAATGATGCCAGTAAACTTAATTGGCGTGGCGATTTCTACCGCTTTTTTCCCAAATTTAACTGAAAGATTAGCAATCGGCCGAAAAGATCTCTTTCGAAAAGATTTACAATCAGCTCTTCGAATGATTATTTTCTTAGCTTTACCAGTTTCGGTTTTGTTCTTCTTTTTGCGTGGCTATATCGTTAGCTTTATTAAAAACGGTGGTGATGATTTGATTGCTGGACTTTTGGGCGTGCTTGTTCTTTCGATTTTTGCACGTTCAATTTATCATATTGCAGCAAGGAGTTTTTACGCAATGGAAGATACGAAAACACCATTTTACATCTCGTTGGTTGCGATTGGTTTGAATATTGTTCTAGCGATAATTTTCAGCTTAATTTTTAAATTCGGTGCTTATGGGTTAGCTTGGGCGCAGGCGATTGGTGCAGTTCTTGAAATTATAATTTTACTATTTTTGATGCGAAAAAGAATTAATGGACTTTTTGACGCGCAATTTCTTTCAGGGATTTTTCGAATGGTGATTTCTAGTGCTGTAGCTGGCTCAATTTGCTATTTATTGGTGGCGAGAATGCCTTTACTTGGCTCTGATTTACGATTCTTCTCAACCTTTCCAAAATTTATATTCATCGGATTAGTGAGTTCAACGACTTATGTCTTGGTTGCAAAATTATTAAAACTTGAAGAAGCTGAGCCGATTATTTCGCAAATTAAAAAGATGATTTTTGTGCAAATTAAGATTAAATAATTTGCCTAAACTTTAAAAATCTGTTAAAATATAGAAAGTTTATGAATTTAGAAAAGATTAGAAATTTTTGTATTATCGCTCATATTGATCACGGTAAGTCGACCTTAGCTGACCGAATGATGGAAATTACTGGTACTGTTCAAAAGCGTGATATGAAGTCGCAGCTTTTAGACTCAATGGATTTGGAGCGCGAAAAAGGGATTACGATTAAACTTGCGCCTGTAACAATGAATTGGCAGGGAATAGAATTGAATTTAATTGATACGCCAGGACATGTGGATTTTTCCTATGAAGTTTCACGTTCTCTTCAAGCTTGTGAAGGTGCAATTTTAGTGGTTGATGCTTCGCAAGGGATTCAAGCACAAACTTTGGCTAATGTCTATCTTGCAATGGCGGCCGATTTAAAAATTATTCCAGTTTTGAATAAAATTGATTTGCCTGCGGCAGATATTCCACGAGTTTCGAAAGAAGTTATCAACCTTTTGGGTTGTGATGAAAGCGAAATTTTACATATTTCTGCTAAAACAGGAATGGGTGTTGAAGAAGTTTTAAATGCGGTGATTGAGAAAATTCCTGCACCAAAGGAGATTTAATGAAACCACTAAAAGCTTTAATTTTTGATAGTTATTATGATGATTACCGCGGCGTAATTTTGTATGTGCGTATTTTTTCGGGTGAGCTAAAAAAAGGTGAAGAAATTAAAATGATGGCGACAGATTCGAAAGGTCTGGCGCTAGAAATTGGTAAGCTTCAGCCAAAAATGACACCATACGATAAAATGAGTGCTGGCGAGATTGGTTATATTGTGACTAACCTAAAAACTACCCGTGAGGCAAAAGTTGGCGATACTGTAACTCTTTCGAAAGATCCTGCTAGTGAGCCTCTACCTGGTTATCAAAACGTTCAGCCGTTTGTTTATGCTGGGTTTTTCCCAGTTTCAAATGAAGATTATCAAGATCTGAAAGATGCGGTTGAAAAATTAAGTTTAAGTGATTCTGCGCTTCAATTCGAACCAGAGAATTCACCGGTTTTAGGTTTTGGTGTGCGAATTGGCTTTCTCGGCCTTCTTCATATGGACATTGTTCGCGAGCGTTTGGGACGTGAATATGACTTAGATTTAGTGGTAACTAATCCTTCAACCGACTATCATGTAATTTTAACAACAGGTGAAGAATTGGATATTAAGAGCGCGGCTGACTTACCAGATCAAACAAAAATTTCTGAAATTCGTGAGCCGTGGATTAAAGGTGAAATTGTGGTGCCGAAAGATTATGTCGGTGCTGTAATTCAGCTGATTGTTTCGAAACGCGGTTTGCAAAAGAATTTGAGCTATATTGATGAACGTGTTTTGGTTTCTTTCGAAGCGCCACTCGCTAACCTTTTAACCGATTTTTATGACCAGCTAAAAAGCGTTACATCTGGTTATGGGTCATTTAATTATGAGCTTTGGGATTATTTGGTAGAAGATTTAGTGCGTGTGGATTTTTATGTTGCGGGCGAAATGGTTGATGCGCTTTCGGTAATGTGTCATCGTTCAGAAAGTGTGCGAATGGGTCGTGAAATTACTGCAAAATTAAAAGAAGTAATTCCGCGGCAGAATTTCCAAGTGGCGATTCAGGCGGCGATTGGTGGAAAATTCATTGCGCGAGAGAATATTTCGGCTTATCGAAAAGATGTGACGGGCTATCTTTATGGTGGTGATGTTTCTCGAAAGAAGAAATTGCTCGCCAAGCAGAAACGTGGTAAAAAGCGAATGAAGAAATTTGGAAATGTTGAAATTCCGAGCGAAGCTTTTACTGTAATGCTAAAACGAGATTAAAAGAGGTTTTCGAAAGCCTCTTTTTTATTTTTATACTTGACAAAATATATCGGGGGGGGGGATAAATGTTTATGTAATAATTTATTTCTCATAAAGGG
>CAUSJG010000015.1:0-12421 GCA_963532115.1 uncultured Saccharimonas sp. (SeqCode) | reverse complement strand
TTTTATGATACAATAATAATAAGTTAAAAGCTTACTTTCAAAATTGAGCTTTTAGCTCGTAATTTATAAAGTTGGCTTTTTGCTGGAAATTCTATTTTATATAAAGGAGGCCAAAAAAATGGCTAAAGTAATTTCTTGGAAGGAAAGCTTCCCACGTCCACACTTCGAAAGCGGAACACTTAGTCCAAAGCTTTCAAGTTATGAAGTTCGCGAAAAACTCGACAGAGCAGATGCTAAAAATAATATTGCGGAACTTATTAATTGGCTAGCTTATGCAAATGTTTTTCATTTGTCTGTTGAAAAAGGTCGAAAAATTTTCGAAAAAATCGAAGAAAAATGGCCATTGATTCAAAAAGATTGCCCTCATCTTGGAAATAAATTTAATTATTTGAGCGGAATCTATAACCGCTCTCACGCTTCACGAACCGATAGCGCACAAATACGCAATCGTTCCGCACTAATTGCTGAATTTTCTTACCTCTAAGCCAACAAAACAAGCCCGAAATAATCGGGCTTTTTTCTTTTTCAAATTTTATTCTGCGAATTGCGAATTATAAAGTTTAGCATAAGCGCCATTTTTCGAAAGTAATTCTTTGTGAGAGCCTTGCTCAACAATATTTCCATGTTCCAATACTAGAATTAAATCGGCATTTCGAATTGTTGAAAGGCGGTGTGCAATCACAAAGCTTGTACGGCCGTGAGTTAAATTATCCATCGCAGATTGAATAGCTGCTTCCGTTCGCGTATCAACAGAACTGGTTGCTTCATCAAGAATCAGCATTGGAGAATCTGCCAAAATCGCCCGCGCAATTGTGAGAAGCTGTTTTTCACCAGCCGAAATATTATCAATATCCTCAGAAATTACCGTATCATAACCTTTTGGTAAGGTTCGAATAAAGTGGTCAGCATGAGCGGCTTTTGCGGCTTCAATAATTTCTTCACGAGTGGCATTAGGTTTTCCATAAGCCAAGTTTTCAGCAATTGTACCATTAAAAAGCCATGTATCTTGAAGAACCATTCCAAAAAGGGAGCGAACATCATGCCGCGACATTTTTGAAGTATCAATTCCGTCGATTGTGATTTTTCCGCTATCAATATCATAGAATCGCATCAAAAGATTCACAAGCGTAGTTTTTCCAGCTCCAGTTGGGCCAACAATTGCCACATTTGAACGTGGTGCAATTTTTGTGCTAAAATTCGTAATAATTGGCTTATTTTTTGAATATGAAAAATTAACTTTCGAAAACTCCACAGAGCCTTTAATTTCTTTTGGCAAAGTTTTTGAAATTTCAATAAAAGTCTCTTCTTCAGCATCAAGAAAGCCAAAAATTCGTTCACAAGCTGCAACCGTTGTTTGAACGCTTGTCATTGCATTCGCAATACTTGAAATCGGTTGCGTAAATCGACTCATATATTGCATAAAAGCAGTAATCTCACCAATTGTCATCTGGCCATTCAATGCACGAACGCCACCAATCACCACAACGGTTAAAGTTGAAAGATTATTAATGAAACCCATAATTGGGTAGAGGAGTCCGCCAAAAAACTGAGATTTCCAAGATGAAATATACATTTTATTATTGATTTTTTCAAAATTTGCAACTGATGATTTTTCACCGTTATAAACCTTAATAACTTCGTGCGAAGAAAGCATCTCCTCAGTATGAGCAGTTAAACTCGATGTAAATTTTTGTAAATCCGTAAAATAAACTTGACTAAACTTCGAAATAATCATAATAATTCCAACTGAAATTACTCCGGTTGCAAGGGCAATTAGACTCATTTGCCAGCTAATCGAAATCATCATAACAGTCACACCAACAATCGTAATTATTGAATACGAAAGCTGATTTAAGCTCTCGCTTAAACTGTTGCTGAGCGTCTCAATATCGTTTGTAATAATTGAAACTGTATCACCAGTTTTATGCTTATCAAAATACGCAAGAGGCAAGCGAGCAATCTTTTTCGAAGAGTCATCACGCAATTTAAAAACAATTTTTTGCACCATCTGACCCATAATCCAGTTTTGAGCATAGCCAAAAATTCCCGAACCAACATAAATTGCAGTCAGCAAAAAGCCAAATTCAGCTATTTTCGAAAAATCAGGATTAAAATGAACAGCACCGGCGCGAATTTCGAAATTTTTAGTAATTAGATTGATCATCTCGCCCACAATTTGTGGCCCAATAATTGCTGAAATTGAGCTTAAAATTGCCACAATTACGAAAAACGTAACAGAAATTTTAAAAGGTGTAAAATATCGCAAAAGTCGCCAAATTGTTTTTAATAAAAGTTTACTTTTTTGATTTTTCGACATTATTTTACTCCTTTCTTAGATTTTTTCGCAACTGCTTGTTTTAAACTTTTTTTAGCTGTTTTTCTCGAAACGGAAACGGCTTTTTTAGCCTCTTTTTTAGTTTTAGGAGCAGATTTTTGCTTTTCAAAATCCCTAATTTGTGCTTCGATTTCTTCATCAGAAAGCTGCGAAGATGCAATTTCGCGGTAAATTTCGTTATTTTCAAGAAGCTCGCCGTGCGTACCAATTCCAACAATCTTTCCGCCATCTAAAACAATAATTTTATCGGCTTGCATGATTGAAGTTACGCGTTGCGCCACGATAAACTTAGTTTGCAATTTAGTTTTTATAGCAAGTTCAGCACGAAGTTTAGCGTCAGTTTTATAATCGAGCGCCGAAAAGCTATCGTCGAAAATTAAAATTGGAGCTTTCGAAGCAATCGCCCGAGCAATTGAAAGCCGTTGTTTTTGGCCACCAGAAAAATTTTTACCACCTTGCGAAACTTTCTCGCTTAAATCTTCAGGCAATTTCTGCACAAAATCCCAAGCTTGAGCGATTTTTAAAGCTTCAATAATCTCTTCATCGCTCAAGTTTTTCGAAGAACCATAATTAATATTTTCACGGATATTTCCAGAGAAAAGGTTTGCTTTTTGCGGAACATAACCAATTAAATCGTGAAGTTCGCTTTGTTTTAAATTGCGAATATCCACGCCGCCTAGTTTAATTTTTCCTTTCGAAACATCATAAAATCGTGGAATTAATTTTGCAATTGTAGATTTACCTGAACCAGTTCCGCCAATTACAGCAATAGTTTCGCCTTGCTTTACTGAAAAATTGATACTCTCAAGAACAGCTTCTTCAGAATCTGGATACGAAAAACTAACATTTTCGAAAGTTAAATCGAAAGTTTTTGGCAATTTTTGCGTTTTAGTTTTATCTTTCACTGAAATCTCTTCATCAAGAACTTCACTCAAACGCTTAATCGCAACATTCATTCGTGGAACTGACATAGAAATTATCGAAAGCATAATAAAAGCAAAAGTAACTTGAGCAAGATATTGAGTAAGGGAAGTTACATCACCAATTGAAACTTCACCAGATTTTACAAAATATGAACCAATCCAAGCAATTGCTACAAGTCCAAGCCCTGAAACCATCGTCATATACGGCGAAATTAAGCCAAAAATTCTTTCGAAAAAAATATTCATTTTGAGCATTTCATTATTGATTTCGTCGAATTTTTCTTCTTCGACTTTTTCTTTTCTATAGGCTCTAATTACACGCAAACCAGTAATTGTTTGGCGAGTTTGCATATTTAATTTATCTAGTTTCGTTTGAAAAATCTTTAGTTTTGGAACAGCAAAAATACCTATAATTGCAGTTAAAGCAATGATAGAAAAAATCGTCACAACCATAATCCAGCTCATCGAACTAGAAATAGCTAAAGTGTTAATAATCGCACCAACACCAACAATTGGGGCATAAATTCCCATTCGCATATTCATTGTGAAAGTTTGTTGAAATTGCCGTACATCATTCGTAATTCGTGTTGTAAGGCTCGAAACCGAAAATTTACCAAACTCGTTCATCGAAAAGTTTTCGATTTTTTCGAAAGTTGCATGGCGAATATCTCGCACCATCGCCCCAGCTGAACGGCTCGCGAAGAAAACTCCCGCCAGCATTAAAGCGCCACTCAAAAGAGAAAGCCCAATCATATGAAAGCCGTTTGAATAAATAGCTTCCATATTTTTCATGGATACTCCTTCAGTAATAATTTTTGCGGTATATTGTGGCAAATCAAGATTAATTTTTGCCGAAAGAACCGTAAAAATAAGCATAAAAGCTAGACTTAGCCAACATTTTTTAGCAAATTTAAAGATAAATTTTAGCATAATTCCTTTCTTTTTATGGTTTATAGATTTTAAGCGGTTCTAATATTTTAACATAAATTTAAATTTTTAAAAAGAGCCGCGGTAAACGGCTCTTTGTCTCTAGGCGTAAATTAGGTACATTTATTAAACGTTTACATTTTTTTAATTTTCCCCGATCCATTGCAATTATCACACGTATGCCGACTGTGGACACACATAAAACCATTTATTATAATCTCACCACTTCCTTTACAGCGCGGACATACAACAGTCTCTTCATTAATAGAGAAAATACCCATTTTTTTCACCTATTTCTAAAAAGTTTCAAAGCTTATAGTTGTTTCCGCAACCTAATTTAAGCTTCGAAAAAAATTATACTATATTTATATGTTTTAGTCAAGTGTATTATTGTTTTAAAAAATATATTGACTTTAGTTTTTATATACGATAATATCTATAATCGTAATACGAACAATTCAATAATTATTAAATATAGATATAAACCCTGCGAAGCTTAGGAGAAATATTATGGACTTTAAAATTAGACTTTATTCATTTTACGCCTTTTTAACCAATCGAAGAAAACATTTATGGCTGAGTTTTTACCCAAAAATTAGCGACAAAATTTGGCTCGTAATTTTTAAATTATTCTTTTCAAAAAATATAATCATAACCTTAAAAGAAAACAAAGCTAAAACTAAAGTTAGAACTGATATTTTTCTGTTTCGAAACCCTAAAAATGCCGATAAATTCAAGAAAGCGCAAAAATTGTCTTGGGAAGAGAACGAAGATGAGAAAAATAGGTTATATGGAGAGGCTCTTGATTACCCAGATTTTGCGATTTTAGATTTTTCAGAATTATTAAAAGAGCGCAAAAAAGATAATGGCGGAAAAACTAAGATTGGCGACAGGTTAAGTTTTAGCTGTTTTAAATATGGATACGAAGGTTTTATTTTTAAGCCAGAAAATCTTTCGAAAACTATAGATTGGTATAAAAAGCAAAAGATACCACAAAGAAATATTAAAATTGAAATATTCAATCACCGAATTAAAAAATGGCAAAGCCTTTCGAAGAATGAAATTGAGGAAATTTTAAAATCAAAAAATCCATTAAAAATTTCTGAAAAAATAGCAAAAAATAGAGAATAATTTTTGTTAACTTTTTAAAAATGTGTTATACTATTGAAGATGAACGAGGAAATTATTTATCTTGACCACGCCGCCACAACACCGGTGAGCGAAAAAGTTTTGGCTGCAATGTTACCATATTTTAGTGAAAAATTTTACAATCCAAGTGCGCCTTATGTGCAAGCTTTGGAAGTTCGAAGAGATTATGAAGACGCAAAACATCAAATTGCACAAAATATTGGCGCAAAAAGCGACGAAATTGTGATTACAGCTGGAGCAACTGAGAGTATCAATTTAGCTTTTTCAGCAGCTTCAAAGGATAATGGTGATGAAATCTTAGTTGGCGAATTTGAACATCATGCAGTTTTAAATTCAGCCAAGAAATATGGCATTCGAAAATTAGTAAAAATCAAGAAAGATAGTGTGATTGATCTAGAAGATTTGCGTGCAAAAATTTCACCAAAAACGAAGATTGTTTCAGTAATGCTTGCAAATAACGAAACTGGTGTAATTCAGCCAATTTCAAAAATTGCTGAAATTGTGCGAGAAGAGCGCATGCGACGACTTTCGAATGGCGAAAAAACACCGATTTATCTTCATTCTGATGCCAGCCAAGGTGTTGGCCAGCTAGATATTTCAGTTGCAAGACTTGGCGTAGATATGCTAACTTTGAATGCTGGCAAGATTTATGGACCAAAGCAAACGGGTCTTTTGTGGGCTAATCGCGAAATTGAATTTAATGCTCAAATTGTGGGTGGTGGCCAAGAGCGAAATTTGCGTAGTGGGACTGAAAATGTACCAAGTGTAATTGGTTTTGCGAAAGCTATTCAATTGGCAGAAAAACATCGCAAAAAAGAAAATGAACGTCTTCGAAAATTAAAAGAAATTTTCAAAAAGATTTTGCGTGATAATTTTTCGGAAGAAGAGATGATTTTTCTTGGAAATTCAAAAAAGCAACTTACGAGCCATATTTCAGTATCTTTTTCCGGAATTGACGCTGAGCGTATGGTTTTTGCTCTCGAAACACAAGGAGTTTTAGTTGCAACAGGTTCAGCTTGTGCAGCAAATAAAGGTACGCGTTCACATACTTTAACCGCAATGGGCTTGAGCGATTCCGAGGCTGATGGAAGCCTGCGGATTTCGCTAGGGAAGCTTTCGAATGAAGAAAATATAAAGCGCGCTGCTAAGATAATTTCGAAAACCGTGCGAACTGAATTTGAGAGGATTCAAAAATAAATGGTAAAATTTATTGCCTGGATTTTCGCCTTTGTAGGTTTAGTTGTGGTCTTTATTATTAGCACAACTTTAATTATTAGCGATAAAAATCGGCTCGCCGAAATTTGCCCAAACTACAAAAAAGGTGAATGCTCTCAAAAAATTGATGCAGTTATAGCAATTTCTGGCGGAAATACTGCTTTAAGAACTCGCGAGGCAATTGAAATTTTTAAATCGGTTGAAGCTAAAAAGTTGATTTTTTCAGGTGCAAATTCTAATCCTAAAGTTTTAAGCGATGCGCGCCAAATGGCTAATTTAGCCCGAAAACAAGGAATTTTAGAAGAAGAAATTTTACTCGAAGAAAATGCTCAAAACACTCACCAAAATGCACAATTTACTGCAAAAATAATTAAGCAAAATGGCTATAAGCGCGTAACTCTAACCACTTCAAAATATCATCAAACTCGAGCGAGACTCGAATTCGAAAAAGCTTTAGAAGGTTCAGGTATAGAGATAATTTCGGCACCAGTTTTGAATGATTCAGATTGGAATGGATTTTGGTGGACAAATTTACGCGGTTGGTATCTCTCGATGAGTGAGCTTTTTGGAATTTTTAGATTTTATATAGGAGAATAAATGGATAATTCGAAAATTAAAGTATATGTTGGAATGAGCGGTGGCGTGGATTCATCTTTAACGGCAGCGCTTTTAAAAGAGCAAGGATATAACGTTGTAGGCGTTTATATGAAAAACTGGACGCAAGATTTGCCAGGAATGAAATGCCCTTGGGCAGAAGATTTAGCCGATGCAAAAAGAGTTGCGGTTCAGCTTGGTATTGATTTTAAAGTTTTTGATTTCGAAAAATACTACCGCGAAAAAGTTGTGCAGTATATGCTTGATGAATACGAAATTGGCCGCACACCAAACCCCGACATCATGTGTAACCAAGAAGTAAAATTTAAGCTTTTCTTAGAAGCCGCACTTGAAGATGGAGCCGACCTGATTGCAACAGGCCATTACGCTGGAGTTCGAAATGCTTTTACTGAAAATTCTGACGAAAATTTCAACCTTTCGAAAAACGGAAAAGGCGAGCTGCTTCGCGCAAAAGATGAAAATAAAGACCAAACTTATTTTTTGTATCGTGTGCGAGGTGAGGCTTTGGGGCGAACTTTGTTTCCACTTGGTAAATTTACTAAACCTGAAGTGCGCGAGATGGCGAAAGAGCGCGGGCTTTTTACTGCTCGAAAAAAAGATTCACAAGGAATTTGCTTTGTTGGAAAAATTGGAATTCGTGATTTTCTAAAACAATTTATCCCCGAACAAAAACCAGGAAAAATCATTAACAAAAATACAGGCGAAGTTCTTGGTTGGCATGACGGTGCGATTTTTTACACTTTAGGCCAGCGCCACGGCTTGAACATTGGTGGCGGACTACCTTTTTATGTTTGCGGTAAAAATATGGAAACTAACGAAGTTTTTGTAACAACTGACATCAATAACGGAGAACTTTGGTCTAATAAAATCAAAGTTTCAGCACTTCACTGGATCAACCAAAAAGTTGAAAATGGGACAGAAATTCAAGTTCGAATCCGCCATCGTGCGCCACTCGTGAATGCAAAAATCTTTTTCGAAAGTGACAATTCGGCAAAAATTGAATTGCAAGATGAACAGCGCGCAATTACTAGTGGTCAAAGTGTTGTATTTTATTCTGGTGAAGTTTGTTTGGGCGGTGGAATCGTCATTTAACATTGACATTTTTATATTTTTATGGTAGAATATTGAAGCTAAATTTGAACTTTCTAGTTTAAATTTAAGTATTTACAAAACAGAGGTACATTAATATGAATATGTTGATTTTAAACTGTATTGAATCAATTTTTAACACTGATAAAGCAAATCAAGAGCTTTATCGAAAGAACTACTTCTCAAAACAATTTTTGATAGACACCCTTCAAGATGTTGGGTTTCAATCAGTTAAGGCCTTAGCACCAACTGAAGAAGGGGTAACTATTTTAAGCGCAAAGATTCATGATGAACGGGGAAATTTATTCATAATCTCAGTTCATCATCTAGGTAATATACTAAAACTCTCAGCTCGCCCTGTCAATATTAATGGAGGAGTTCCCAGAAATGCAAACTGCATTTCTATAACGAATATTTATTCGCGAAAATATATAAAGAGTGAAAAAAAGGATGGTTTAGCTTTTGGCAATAAAACCCATACAAACCTCTTGCGAAAGTGCAAGAGTAGCGCTAACTCATTCTTCGAAGAGCTAGAAGATGAGTTCAAACGGCGCAATAAGTTTATTTAATCAAAATATCATCATTAACCCAGCAAAAAAGCTGGGTTTTTTCTTGATTTTTCCACTCTTTAAGTATATAATTAAAATCTAGTTCTTTTCACGGAGGTTTTAAAAATGGATGGTTTAATTTTCACGCAAGAAAATGTAGAAAAGCTACTATTGGAGGCTGGATTTTCGGATATTGAAAGTATACCATTTGTATCTTTCGAAGAGTCAAATACTTTTCGAACAGAAGCTTTTCTATATCAAAACTTTTCGCAAGAAATTCATGTTTCAATTGAATGTCTGGGCGATGAGATTGGGATCAGTATGCAGAACAATGTTGATTTTAAAATACTGAAAAACCATCGCCGCATCATCTTGTTAATTGAAAATGGCAAGATATCTGGGCGAGATGCTTTTGAATTAAATGATTACAAATCAAAAAACATATTTTACGCGGCAAACAGAAAACTTACTAATTTTATTAGTAAGCTTAAAAAAATAACCCTCCAATAATTTTCTCCCGAGTTTTGCTCGGGTTTTTATTTTAGAAAATTAAAATAGTCACAGATAATATTCTCCACTTAAATATGTTTTAATTATGTAACACGATTTATTAGTCTAAAACGCTTGCATTTTGTTTCAAAATCTGCTAAAATGTCTAGTGAGTTTCCTCTTTCTAGTGAATGAACCTGTGTGTTGGTGATTTCAGCTAGAAAGGTAAAGACATTTTTCGAAAATGCTGTTTCGAAAAATATGAGGCACTTTTTTGAAAACCTTATCAACTTTCGAAAAGGTGAAAATATTAAAATAATTTAAGGGAGAATTGATGCCAACTATCAATCAATTAGTGCGAAAACCTCGAAAAACTGCTGTGAAAAAATCAAAATCGCCAGCACTTGGTCGAATTCATAATGCACTAAAAACTAAATATTATGCACAAAATGCACCACTAAAACGTGGAGTTTGTGTTAAAGTTACAACAAAAACACCTAAAAAGCCTAACTCAGCTCTTCGAAAAGTTGCTCGTGTTCGCTTAACAAATGGCCACGAAGTTTGGGCTTATATTGGTGGTGAAGGCCACAACCTTCAAGAACACGCCGTAGTTTTGGTTCGCGGTGGACGAGTGCCAGACCTTCCAGGTGTGCGATATCACATCGTTCGTGGTGCACTTGACCTTCAAGGTGTTGCAGATCGTAAACAAGGCCGTTCAAAATACGGTGCGAAGAAGGAGAAATAAAGATGCCACGAAAAGTTACTAAAAAACTACAACGAGAACTAAAACCAGACCGAAAATATCAATCAATTTTGGTTCAACGTTTAATTAATAAATCTATGCTTGACGGCAAAAAACTTACTGCCGAAAAAGCTGTCTACAAAGCTCTTGAAACCGCAGCTAAAAAACTTGACAGTGAAAACCCTCTTGAAGTTTTCGAAAAAGCATTAAAAAATATTTCACCAGCTTTTGAAGTTAAGTCTCGACGCGTTGGTGGTGCAAACTATCAAATTCCATTCCCAGTTCAAGGACACCGACAACTCCACTTTGCATTTAGCTGGTTGGTTCAATCAGCGCGAGCACGAAGCGGAATGCCTTATAGTCAACGCTTGGCGCTTGAAATTGTTGATGCCTACAATGAAACTGGTGCAGCTTTCAAAAAGAAAGAAGATACTCATAAAATGGCAGAAGCCAACCGAGCTTTTGCACACTTTGCACGAGGCTAATCTGAATAAAATCACTCTTTTCCTAAAGGGTGATTTTTGTTTCCACAAAAATACATAAGCTGCTTGGAATTTTCGAAAAGATGTGGTAAAATTGTACGGAAAGGGGAAAATGGATAGAACGAGAAGTGCATACAGACGACTGGGTCGAATACACAAAATTTATCACGGAGGAAGAATTTCGAAGGATCGTCTTGTTGGCTTAATTGATGGAGCCACCGCGATTATTATTACGCTTATGGTGCTTGAAATTCAATTACCAAAATCAGTTAGAGATTTGGCTCAGCTGGAAAGTTTTGGATTTGCAATTTTGATTTACTTTGCGAGTTTTGTAATCGTTGGAATCCAGTGGAATCGTCATCATCATATTTTAGATAGAGTTGAAAAGGTTACGAATAGCTTTATCTGGAAAAATATGATTTATGTTTTCTTTTTGTCGCTTATTCCACTATTTATGCGTTGGGTACTCTCCTCACCAACAGAGGTTTTGCCCGCTTTCTGTTATGCAATGGTTTACCTTTTTACAGATTTAAGCATGCGCTGGATTACTGCGAGTGCCTTAGGCGAAAATACAGGATTCTTTCACGGTGAAAATCGTAAAGCTCAAAGAAATTACCATTTAATTCGCACAGGAATGATGGTTTTGTGGATTGCGGTTATTGCATTAATATCAATTTTTCTACCGCAGGTTGAAATTTTCTTTTTGATTATTTTACCAGTGGCAATTTCACTATTTACAGTTTTTGAAGATGAAAAGGAGGAATTAGAAAATGGTAAATAATATGATTGGTGGAATGCTCCTAATGGGAGTCTTCCTAATGATTTTAGGAATTGCACAGATCGCATTTTTTGTCTGGGCTATTGTTGAAATTATTCTTTTTAACAAAAAAGTTAAAGAACAAACTTTAAAAATTGGTGACGTTAAACGAGCTTCAATGGCGTTACCGCTCGGCTTAAATATACTGGGATTAATTTTATTCTTTGTAATAGTTAAACCAGCTATTAAAAATGATTCTGTCGCAAATAAAAAAGCAAATCTTTTTTGCTGGTTGTCGTATATAATTTTTACCGTATTATCCGTTATAATTTACAGTTTAGCAACAATAAATACATTAAATACAGTAAAGAATATAGCTAATGAAACTAAGCCTTATAAAACAACAAACTTAGCAGAAGACGACGAGCTATTCGATAAGGATAAAATTAAAGAGCGAACCAGAAAAGCTAAGAATGCAGGTAAGTTCATACCTAAGGAAGGCGTTTTTGCAATCAAAGCGAAAGGATGTGATAATTTTACAAAACAAAATAATAGCGATAATTCAGTTGGCTATATTTGTGCATCCTCGGACTCCACAAACAATACAATAAATGCCTACATCATTGGCTATACAGACACAGATGAAAATTATGAAGACACTCAAAAACTCAGCAATGAGGAATTAATCCACTCTGCAATCAATGGTGTCGGCGGTAATTTTTCAAAGTATGTTTCAGAAGAAGATTTCAAGGTAATCGATTTCAAAGGATCTAGGGCAGTTGAAGGAAATATCTCACACAACAGTCAATATATAAAGATATTAGCCCTACCTGCTAAAAAAGATAAATCTGGAAAAACTCGAGCATTCTTTATTGCGATAGTTTCAAATAATGGCGGAGATATTCTTGATAATAATTTTGCGAATTTCGCCAATTCTTTTGAAAGATTGTAATTTAACCTAATAAAATAACCCTTCTTAGCCGACCTGACACCTAGCAGTTTAGTTATTTGGGTTAATATTAGCGAGCCAAGTTTTTTGGCTCGCTTTTTTCTCTGTTTAATTTTCCGATGAAATTATAATAAATGTCAATTTGGATAATACGATTACGTTTCGTACCAGTTGGTTTATGAATCACAATCTTGTCAATCA
>CAUSJG010000014.1:0-15280 GCA_963532115.1 uncultured Saccharimonas sp. (SeqCode) | reverse complement strand
TGATAAATCTATAAAATAGACTGACGATAAATTTGCACAATTAAATTGTTAAAGTTCAGTTTTATTCAACCTCGCTTTTTACTCCGCGCGCTGAACTATTAACCATTATACTCAATAGATTTTTAAAAGTCAACACTTTTTTAAAAGAAAATTTGGAAAAAATTAAATAGGCCTTGTAAGCCTATCTAATTTAGTCTATAACCCGAGTAAAAATGCCGTATATCCAATAAAAATTCCAATAGCTGAGCCAACAGCAACTTCTAGCGGAGTGTGGCCTTTAACAACTCGGACTTTTTTAATTTTTAAATTCTGTTTTTCAATGATTTCATTAATTCTTTGTGCTTGAATACCATTCGAAAATCGCACTTTCATTGAATCATATATCACTATCATCGCAAATACAAAAGCTAAACCAAAAATTGAAGAATAAACACCTTCATGTAAACCAATAAGTGTTGCGAGTGCAATCACCACTGAACTATGAGAACTTGGCATCCCGCCACTCTCAGTGATAATCCGCTTAAATTTTGCAGTTTTATCTTTTCGAATTTCTAGAATATATTTAGCACCTTGCGCAATTACCCACGCCAACACGAAAACTACTAAATATCTTGGCATCACTCTTCCTCTCGACTTTCTTCCATTAAACCAACACTTGCCACGGTATCATTATCAGAAAGCTTCATGATTCGAACACCCTGCGTAGTTCGACCTAAAGTTGGAATATCTTTAACAGCAACTCGAATTGTTTGGCCACCGCTTGAAATCATTAACGCATCAGAAACAGCCTCTGGCAAAGTTTGAACTGAAACAATTGGACCAGTTTTTGCGGTTACAATTGCGGCTTTAACACCAATTCCGCCACGATGTTTAACTTCAAAGTTCGAAACTTTTGTTGCTTTTCCGTAACCATTTGCTGAAATTACAAGAAGTTTTTGTGTTCCATCTTTAGCAACATCCATTCCAACAACGCTGTCATTTGGTCGAAGTCGGACACCACGAACGCCACGAGCCGCACGGCCCATCGCTCGAACATCATTTTCATTAAATCGAACAGCCTGACCAGCTGATGTTGAAACGATAATATCACTCTGACCATCAGTTTTTTGAATCCAACGAAGCTCATCACCTTCATCAAGATTAATTGCATTTAAGCCATTAGTTCGAATATTCGCAAAATCCTTAAGTGCTGTCTTTTTTACAGTACCCTTTACGGTAGCCATAAAGAGGTAATCTTCTGTACTACTATTTTGTTCAAGCTTAATAATTGATGTAATTTTTTCTTCAGGTTGGAGTTGTAGTAGATTTACCGCAGCCACGCCTTTAGCTTGAAGACTTGCAGCAGGAACCTCATAAGCTTTAAGCCTAAATACCCGACCTTTATTCGTAAAGAATAACAGCCAATCATGCGTACTTGCTGGAATTAATTGATCAATGATATCCTGATCTTTCGTTGTCATTCCACGCTTACCTTTTCCACCACGATTTTGGCGGCGATAATCTGCTAGCAGAGTTCGCTTAATATAGTTTTCACTAGTTAGAAGAATCACACTTTCTTCCTCAGGAATAAGCTCTTCATCCGAGAATTTACCAAGCTCATGATTAATAACCTTGGTTTTACGCTCATCGCCATATTTTTCTTTCATTTCGAGAAGCTCATCTTTAATAATTCGAAGAATTTCATTCTCATCAGCAAGAATTGCCTCAAGCTCGCCAATAAGTTTCAAGAGAGCAGCAAGTTCAGCTTCGATCGCTTCGCGCTCCAATCCAGTCAATCGGCGAAGTTGCATCGCAAGAATTGCTTTTGCTTGAATTTCAGTTAATCCGAATTTTTCACGCAAAGCCTTTTCGGCAATATCTGTAGTTTTCGAAGCTCGAATCGTTGCAATAACTTCATCAATATAATCAAGCGCAATCTTCAAACCTTCTAAAATATGTGCACGAGCTTTTGCTTTTTTAAGTTCGAATTCTGTTCGGCGACGCACAACATTTCGGCGATGCTTTACGAACTCATCAAGCATTTCTTTTAAGCCAAGCACTCGCGGCTGAACGCCATCAACCAAAGCAAGCATATTATAATGGAAGTTTGATTGAAGTGGAGTTAATTTATAAAGCTGGTTGAGAACTTTCTTTGGATATGCGTCCTTCTTAAGATCGATTACAATCTTAACCGTTCCACGCGCAGACTCATCACGAAGGTCGGCAATTGTTGTAATTTTCTTTTCTTTAACTAAATCTGCAATCTTCTCGATTAATGAAGCCTTATTAACATTGTATGGAATTTCTGAAACTACAATTTGATGGCGGCCACGTTTAGTTTCAACGATTTCAGCAACTGCACGCATAGTAACGCTTCCGCGACCAGTTCGATAAGCCTGAATCATTGGGGCTCCACCATAAACTACCGCACCTGTCGGGAAGTCTGGGCCTTTGACATATTTCATTAAATCTTCGAGCTTGGCTTCTGGATTGCTGATTAGCTCAACAGTTGCATCAACAATTTCACTCAAATTATGCGTTGGAATGCTTGTTGCCATACCAACAGCAATACCCATTTGACCATTTAAGAGAAGATTTGGTAATTTAGCCGGGAGAACTGAAGGTTCGCTTTCAGAACCGTCATAGTTAGGTCGAAAATCAACCGTATCTTTATCAAGATCGTTTAGCAAAATATCACCAATTCGACCAAGACGCGCCTCAGTATAACGCATCGCAGCAGCCGGATCGCCGTCCATTGAACCAAAGTTTCCTTGTCCTTCAACGAGAGGATATCGCATTACCCAATCTTGTGCTAAACGAACCATTGAATCATAAATAGAGCTGTCACCGTGCGGGTGATATTTACCCATTACGTCACCAACGATACGCGCAGACTTCTTAAATGAAGAACCTGGTCGAACACCCATTTCGCCCATTGTATAAAGAACGCGGCGGTGGACCGGCTTCATTCCGTCTCGAACATCAGGCAATGCACGGTCAATAATAACAGACATTGAATAACGAAGAAACGAATCCTCCATCACATCTTCAACCGTGCGATATTCCAAAACTTTCGAATGATTTTGTTGTTCGATAATTTCACCTTCAAGAGGTTTTTTATTTTCATCTTCCATAATTAAACATCCAATTCTTCAAGGTTAACATATTTCGCATTTGTCTGAATAAAGCTCTTTCGCATTGAAACTTCACTTCCCATCAACTTCGTGAAAATTGCATCTGCGCGTTCAGCATCTTCAAGCTTTAATTGAATTAAGACACGATTTTCTGGATTCATTGTTGTTTCCCAGAGTTGTGTTGCATCCATTTCACCAAGACCCTTATATCGCTGAATTCCCGTTAGACCAGCCTGTTTGATCTCATTATCTTCTGGATTAATTTGTGTTCCACGGGCTTTTCGCTCTTCAATAAGTTCTTTAATTTTTGCATCACGTTCTTCATCGCTATAAACATAATAGTGTTTATTTCCTGAACCCTTCAATAAGAATAGTGGGGGTTTCGCTAAATAGATATGCCCATCTTCGACAACTTCGCGCATATATCGGAAAAAGAAAGTCATCAAAAGCGTTGCGATATGGCTTCCGTCAACATCGGCATCGGTCATAATAATAATTCGGTGATATCGCAAGCCAGAAATATCGAATTGTTCTCCAATTCCAACACCCATTCCTTTAATTAACGAAACGATTTCATTATTTGCAAGCATTTTATCAAGGCGTGCACGCTCTGTATTCAAAACTTTACCTCGAAGTGGCAAAATTGCTTGTGTTCGAGCGTCACGGCCGTTTTTAGCCGAACCACCCGCTGAGTCTCCCTCCACAATGTAGAGCAATCTGCAAGCTTTCCTGGCAGATTTAAGCCATCCAAAACACCCTTTCGAATCACGTTTTCGCGAGCCGCACGAGCTGCTTTTCGAGCCCGAGCTGCAAGAAGAGCTTTGTTTACAATTTTTTTCGCAACAGCTGGATTTTCATCAAGATAGTAGCCAAAATATTCATTCATCACTTGCTGAACATACCGGCGAACCTCTGGGTTACCAAGCTTGTTTTTAGTTTGTCCTTCGAATTGCGGATCTGGTAATTTTACTAAGATAATTGCAGTTAATCCCTCACGAATATCGTCACCTGAAAGGTTGTCTTCTTTTTCTTTAAGAAGATTATTCTTGCGAGCGTATTCGTTAATTGTTTGAGTTAAAGAACTTCGAAAACCAACAACATGAGTTCCACCATCTGGGTTAATCACATTGTTTGCAAAAGCACGAACATTCTCATTATAGCTATCGTTATATTGAATAGCTACTTCAACCATTGAATCTTCAACTTGTTTCTCAACATAAAATGGTTGCTCAGAAAGAACTTCTTTACCAACATTTAAACTTTTAACGTAGCTCTGAATCCCTCCTTCAAAATAGAAAGCTTGCCGTTCACCAGTTCGTTCGTCATCAACTTGAGTATAAATTCCTTTTGTTAGATATGATTGATGACGGAGATAATTAACAACCCATTTATAATCAAAAGTTACAGTTTCTTTAAAAATTGTTGGGTCTGGGTAAAAAGTTACGCTTGTTCCATCTTCGCGGTCAGTTTTGCCGAGTTTCTTAAGTTCAGTAGTTGGAACGCCTCGCTCAAATTCAATCCGATAAAGTTGGCCTTTTTTAACAACTTCAGCAATCATTTTTGTCGAAAGAGCATTCACAACACTTGAGCCCACACCATGCAGACCAGATGAAACTTTATATCCGCCGCCGCCGAATTTTCCACCAGCGTGAAGAACAGTTAAAACAGTTTCAAGTGTACTTTTTCCAGTTTTTGGATGAATATCAACAGGAATACCACGCCCATCATCTGTAATATTAATTCCACCATCATCTAAAATTCGCACAATAACTTTTGTGCCGTAGCCAGCAATTGCTTCATCAATAGAGTTATCGGCAATTTCTTTAATAAGATGATGAACACCATCATAACCGGTTGAGCCGATATACATTCCGGGGCGCTTTCGAACAGGTTCAAGACCCTCAAGAACTTGGATCTGAGAACCGTCGTAATTATTTTCTTTTTGTTTAGACATTCTTACCTCTCATTCAGAACTTCCATAAATAAAATTTATATCTGTATTATACCTTATTTTATAAAAAAATTCAAATAAAGCTTATTTTTTTATAAAAAATATGCTAAAATATAAGCATTGAGTTAAAAGGTGGGATATGTTTAAAGATGTTATTTTAGGTTATTATCGCAGCCCTTCTATGGGCAAAAAAATACAAGATTATAAAAGAAAACTAAAAAATGATTTAAAATGGTGGATTTTTAATATTTTTGCTATTATTTTTGTATTTTTTACAATATTCTTAACTAATATCTTACCTTTGAAAACTATACCTAATAATATAGTAAAAAAAACATCATTTAATCCTAACCTAACTTATAATGTAAAATCAACTGCAAAACGCCCACTCCAGCCTAAAGATATCATTTCTTACACATTAACCGTGACCAATAATTCAAAAACAGTTCAGGACTCAAATTTCGAAGTCAACATATCAGACATACTGGAATATGCCGACCTTCTTGATGGAGGAGATTATAAAATCAAAGATGGCATAATATATTGGAATAATTCTAGTATTGAGCCTGGAGAATCAAAAAGCAAATTTTTTGCAATAAAAATTAAAGATAGAATCCCAACCTTTAAACAACAGGGTGAGTCATTTGATTGCTTCATTAAATTAGATTTTGGTGAAGTTTTGAAAACCCCAATAAAATGTCCTTTTATAAAAAATATTGATTACTTCTTAAATTCAATCCCAGCTCTTGAGCAATATGCAATTTTACTATTTTTAATTGTTCTATTTTTTATATCAATAATTATGACACTTCGTACAAATTTATTATACAAAGAAATACGCTATTTTAGTCAATATTCAGGAGAAATGAAATAATGAAAAATAATCAAACTTACCAAAAGATATTAGATTTCATACATAAAGATTCAAATTTCAAAAATAATCTTTTTCGAAGTATTTTTCACTCTAGCGTTTTAGATTTTTTACTAAATATTGTCGAAAAAATAATAAAGCCAAAAGTACTTTTTATATCAATAATATTATCGTTAATTATTTATTACTCCGTTCTTTACATTTCAATACTTAACGGATTCTCTGTAAGATCAGAGATTTTGATATACTTAATATCAGCGTTATTTATATTTTTATCTCTTATAAGATTAGTCAAAAATAAAATTAGGTAGCTATTAGCTACCTAATTTTAAATATAACCTCGCCGTCATCAACTTTTTTATAGTTATTCTTAGCAGCATTAGAAGAGTTACTGCTTAAGTTATTAGAGGTTCTTGTAGTTCTTATATCCTGAATTACAGAATCATTTTGAATTTGTTGCGGCTTAATGTTTTGCTGAACTTGCGGATTATTTAAATTATTTGCGCTATAAGAACTTACACTTTGGTTCTGCATAATGTTTTTCTGAAAAGTTCTCGCTAAATTACTCTTTAAAGGAACCTCTGGTTGATTTTGTTGAATATTAGAATTTGAATTATTGTTCCTTATTTCATCCCTCTTTTTTAGCCAATCATCCAAAAATGAATCTTTTTTAATACTGCCATCAGGATCATTCAGATTAGCATTAGCATTATTAGAGACGCCCGAGAACGCCCTCTCCTGCCAACTAACTTGATTTTTTTGCTGTGTCTGAGTTTGGTGTAGCTGCGGCTGAGATGAACTAGCCCCAGGATTAACGCTCAAACGCCTTCGAATTTCATCTTCAACAATAGCTCGAGGACGACCATACTTTGAAGCTGAATATTTTCGAAGTCCTTCACGAATCTCTGGATTAGATTTACCAAAAGGAGGCAAAAGTTTCATTGTAAATGGAGCTGACGGAAATCCATTAACTAAAACTGTCGTAATTGAATTATAATTAGGCGTTTTAGTTAAATCTTCAGCGGTAAACGTTGGCGTAAAGGCCTTTTGAAGAACTTCCGCGTCATCAATACCAATCCTACCAACAATCTTGTTAGGAACGTTACCAAAAATAGCACCCTTAATTGAATCTTTCAACTGAGTTGTAAACTGGTTTGCTAAAATTAAATTCAAGCGATATTTTCGAGCTTCAGATAAAATAGATTCAAAAGAATCGGTTGCAAAGTTTTGAAACTCATCAACAAATAGACAAAAATCTTTTCGCTGGTCTTCGGGTATGTCTGCACGGCTCATTGCCGCCGCTTGAAACTTCATCACAAAAACCATACCAAGGAGTTTTGCTGCTGCTTCTCCAAGTTTACCTTTCGAAAGATTTACGAGCAAAATCTTATTATTATCCATAACTTCGCGAATACTAAATGCACTCTTTTTTTGGCCAATAATATTATTAACCAAGCCACTTTCGAATGGCGCCCACTTAGAAACAACCCAAGAAACAAGTTCTCCTGCATCATTAGATTTTTGCGAAGCTGGCCACTCTTTTGTCCAGAAGTCGATTGCGCGCTGATTTCGAAGATACTTAATTTTTTGCTTTGCGAACTCTGGGTCAACAAGGACTTTCGGAATATCCATAAAAGTTCCTCCATCAGGGTCACTCATTAGTAGCAATGCCGCATTTCGAACAATATTCTCCATTCGAGGACCAACAACACCAGTGTTTCCCGGATCATAGAGAGATTTTAGCATTGAATTAGTCTCGGAAATCACAAAATCCATCTCTTCAGGACTTGAGGCCTCAAAAATATTGAAACCAAGTGGATTCTCGGTATCACTCGGATCAAAATAAATCACATCGTCCATTCGCGATTGAGGAATCATCCCGAGTAATTCCTCAACGGAATCTCCGTGCGGATCAATAAAACAAAAACCTCGTCCATCCATTATATCTTGATAAGCCAAATTCTCAAGGAGCTTAGATTTACCCATACCAGTCTGACCAATGATGTATGTATGACGGCGGCGATCGTTAACTCCAAGGCGAATTTGTTTTTCAACACCGCGGAATTCATTCACCCCAATCAATAAACCTTCTTTCATTGGCTCAGTCGGACCATCAACTTGTCGAATTCTTTGACGCTCAATTTTGCCCGTTGGAATTGAATTTTGATTTGGTAAGTGAAAAATTGTTGAAAGTTCAACACTATTCAAGATATTCTGATTTGTACTTTGAGGGAAAAACCGAAAAATATAAGCAGTAACTAATTCGTCAATATTATTAGTCATATTAAATTTGAAACCATTATATCGCGGTGAATCAAATAAAGAAAATGCCGAGACGATAGATTGTAAAATTGCTTGACTTTTCGAAGCCGTGGAAGAAGAAGTTACCACCCGAGTTAAAACTTCATAACCTGGATATTTAGTTTTATCTTCAATTGCTTGGATTTCTTCATTTTCTAGAGCCGTAAGCTGTGGATATTCGGTGTTCGAAGTATTTAAACCGTATGTAGGCGGTTTCCATAAAGCCTCCATAATATCAAGTACGGCTTTAGTATTATTATTTTTCTTACCTTTACCCTTTCGAATTGACTCAACCTTTTCATTAGATTTAAGAGTCCAGCTCTCAGGTGCGGGCCTGAACATAATTTGAATTGCCGCTCCGTCTCCACGTTCAACACCGCTCAAGGCATCTAATAATGCCCGGGCAGCATCACGACGGCTTTCTTGATAGGTTGCAATTGGATAAAAGTAGTCTTTTTTAAGTTCAAATTCACCGCCAATCACGCCTTGCATCTTTCCTTGTTGAGAAAAAATATTTTCCATTTCAACTTCTTCAAGACGAGCCGCTGGGTATGCAGCAGAGATTGCTTGCTTGATAGTTTCGGTCAAAACCGCAGGAACGACCGCATAATACCTAACAAGACCATCACTTGCAACAATTTCGAAAGAAATATGTCTCTGACCATAAAGTTTAGTTTTAAATCCTTTCGTTGCGGTGCTTGCGATAATGTTATACATTGTTTGAGCTTCAGAAAGAACTTCATCCACAACATCCCGTTCATCACGACCGCCAACCTCAAGGTCATCACTTGGCGGCGGAAGGTGAATTCGAATTGGCACCATTTTTAGGCCACGCTCATAATTTTTCGCCTCTTGAACCATTCTTTTATATTGATCAAAAGCAAAATAAGAAGCCACGCAAATAATTACAAAGCTAATAAATAATATTATCCAAATTCCCATTACTTCCCACCATTTATAATTCTGTTATATCTTTTTTTCAAATAGTCTATCTGCATTTCTTTAAATCGAACCTCGCGAGCATATGGATCACCCTTAGTTTCAACTATCATCTTCTTCAAATCTTTCACCCATTCATCTTCCATGAGGTCGATATCTCTTGCAGTAGCTGGAACTACAGCTACTGGGTTGTTTGCCGATGATTCCTGAACCGCTGGCAAAACAGCTCGTGAAATTGGCTGCCGAGAATCTTGATTCGAAAAAGCTTGCATAGCTTCGGCTCTAGCCTTATCACTATCAATTCTGTTTATATTTTGCTCAAAGCCAAAATTCCCCACTTCGTGAGGATTATTTATTGGTTGCGATTGAGCTTCAAAAACTCGTGGAATTTCAAGATTTTTTTGCGGTTCCATATATAACTATTATATCACAAACGTTAGCGTTTTGAAATGTAAATTATTACGATTGCTTCAATAATTATCAATAATAATATTTCGAATATTCCGACTCCGCCGGTGGATTGTTTTGCTATAATTCCAATTGGAGCAAAAGCGAGCGCAGCAGAATATTTCAAAAAGAAAGCTGGATTTTTTTCTTGTTTTTTTAGTGAAGGCTGGCCCTTTCTAACTAAATAATATGCAAGCGAAAAAACCCGATGTGAAGAATATAAAAATATCGCAATAATACCAAGAAAAACCAAATATATCATTGCAAATAATGCGAGGATCCCAACTGGACCAACTTTATTAGGAGAAGTTTGAGTGAGCATCAAAAAAATACCAACACCCGACAAACCAGACAGACTAAAAATAATTTTTGAAATCATAATATAATACCATTTTGTTAGATTCAGCCCAAAGAGTAAGCAAGTATAAATGGTAAGCAAGTAGAATGCCATCATAACAAAATTAATTACTAAAATATGTGGTCTACGGCCTACCTTGATGCTCACTCTTTTGAGCTAGTTGACCGCTTCTCGCAAGGAGAAGCATATATTTCATTGAGGGTTCCTTGAATATTTTCTTTTGAAAATATAAGTACTTATTAGCCTCAGCGCTCTCTACGCTATTTTTTGCGGAGCTTTTTGGCGTTTCGAAAATAAGTTAAAAATCCAATGAAGATTTTATAAACCTTAATTTCAAATCGCCGTTCAAACTCCGTAAAAAATACCGGACAACTCAAAATTATCAAATTTTAAAATTTCTAATGTGCTTGGTGGAATGTACAATAACTATTTTTTATTTTTGCTTTTTATTTCTTTCAAAGCTATTTAAATTGTATCACAACAATTCCAAAAAGTCAATACCATAAGCACAATAAAATGAGTTTTGTTGTACTTTTAACACGTTTAAATCTCTTAATTTTAATGAACAAAAAAATTATACAAAAAAGTTAGAAAAAGTATTGACTTTATGCTTATTTTAGATTATTATAGATGTAGCTTATGAATAAAAAGTTTATACATGAGCCAAAAATAAAAATTATTTCAAGTGAATTCCGCAGTTCACATAAAACTCTAAAATTAAAAATCAAAAACTCCACATTACTATTTATAAAATGAGCGTTCCTCGCAGTCGCTCATTTTTATTTTTCAAAAAATAAAAAACATCTCGTATAAAAGATGCTCTTAAAAATATTTTTTGGTGGAGCTGCCGAGAACTGCCCTCGGGTCCAAAAGGTAACATTTTAGCCTTCTACAAGTTTAGTTAATTTTGGTTAAAATTTAATACTTAAAAAATCAACAAAAATATATTAAAAGTTGCGAAAAAATCTCACTTAAAATTTATCGCGAAAATTTTAAGCTATCAGTGAAAAAATATGACACTTTTCGAAATACGCACTGCCCCATTTCGAAAAATGGTTGCCAATAAATTAAGCAGCAACTGGTGCTGAAGCTGGAGCAAAGAATGCTGCAACTTTAGCTGCAAAGTTTTTTGCATTTATTTAATACTTTACGCAGTAAACGACTTGCAAGCCAAACTGTTAAATTCCTCTTGTCTAAAGCTAATTCAGCCCCAACATATTTACATTATATCATAAAATTGAGATTTTTAAATGCTTATGATAAAATTATTACATTATGGTGAGTAAAGTTATATCGGCCGCACCAATTGGCTATGAAGCAGAGATTATTGAGGTGGAAGGAGATTCTTCGAAAGGATTGCCAAGCCTACAAATTGTTGGAATGGGAAATAAAGCAATCGATGAAGCAAAAGAGCGAGTTCGAAGTGCAATTAAAAACTCAATGTTAGATTTCCCTGCTAAGAAAATTATCATCAATTTAGCACCTGCAGAAATCCCAAAAGATGGAACTTTTTTCGACCTACCTATTGCAATTTCAATTTTAACGCTATCAAACCAGCTAAAGCAGCATGAATTAAAATCCCGCGCATTTGTTGGCGAGTTATCGCTAAACGGAGATCTTAGACCAATTAAAGGTATTATCAATATTGTCGAAAAACTTCGAAGCTACGGAATTAAAGAAATTTTCCTACCTGTTGAAAATTTAGAAACAAGCTCAATAATAGACGGCGTAAAATTAATTGGCGCAAGAAATCTTAAAGAGATTTTTCTTCATCTTAAAAATGAAAAAATAATAAAAAATGAAGAAAATATTAATACTTTTAAAGATAGTAACAATGGCATTATTCTCGATGATATTATCAGTCAAGAACAAGCAAAAAGAGCTCTGACTATCGCGATAGCTGGAAGGCACAATATACTACTAACTGGACCTCCAGGAACAGGAAAAACAATGCTTGCCCAAGCCGCCTTAAATCTACTGCCACCGCTTTCGAAAAGTGAGTTATTAGAAGTTTTAAAAATTCACGGTTTAGTTGATGAAATTAGCTCAAATATTTCGAGGCCTTTTCGCGCACCACATCATACCGCAAGTAAAGTCTCCATAATTGGAGGTGGCTCGAAAGCTTTACCTGGCGAGATTAGCTTAGCGCACAACGGTGTTCTATTTTTAGATGAAATGCCAGAATTTCCTAAATCTATACTCGAAAGCTTACGGCAACCGTTAGAAGACAGAAAAATAACCATAACTCGCACAAATCGAAAAAGCTCTTATCCTGCAAATTTTATGCTTATTGCAACAATGAACCCCTGCCCCTGTGGTTTTTATGGAGATGCAACAAAAGAATGCACTTGTTCATCCACTCAAATTCTTAATTACCAAAGAAAGCTTTCTGGACCATTAATGGACAGAATTGATATGGTTGTTAATGTCGATAGAATACATAACAAAAATCTTCTTTCAAAGAATAACAACAAAAATTCTGAACATGCTAATGCTAAAAAACAGATAGAGATGTCGTTAGAATTACAACATAAGCGTTATGATAGTAGTAATTTATACAACAGTATAGTTAAAACTAATGATGTAAAAAATAAATTTAATATTTCGAAAGAAGCTGAAGATCTATTAAATTTAGCAACATCAAGGCTTGACCTATCCGCTCGAGCATTTCTAAAGATACTTAAAGTTTCGCGCACAATCGCAGACCTTAATTCATCAAAAGATATTAAAGTAAATCACATTAGCGAAGCTTTACAATATCGTCATAAAAATGAAAATTAAGTAAAATACTTGATTTATTTTAAAAAATTTGATAAAATAATATGCGAGTAAATTGCTGAAAAATAGCAATTCGAAAGGAAGGAAAATTATTAGCAAAAAAATTCGAATAAACGAAGAAATTCGCGCTCGCGAAGTTCGCGTTATCGGTCAAAGTGGCGAACAACTTGGAATTATGAGTTCGAAAGAAGCTTTTAATCTTGCTCAAGAAGCAGGACTAGATCTTGTAGAAATCTCACCAAACGCTGAACCGCCTGTTGTTAAAATTATTGATTGGGGTAAATTCCAATATCAAAAAATGAAAGAACAGCAGAAGAATAAGCGTAAAGCTAAACAAGTTGAACTTAAACAAATGCGCTTTGGGCTAAAAATTGGTTCTGGAGACCTGGATATAAAACTTCGAAAAGTTAAAAAATTCTTGTCTGCAGGAAATAAAGTTAAAATTCAAATCGTTTTCAAGGGTCGAGAAATGGCTCATAAAGAAATTGGATTTGAAATGGCTGATAAAATTGTTTCCCTTCTCGAAGAAGAAGCTATAGTCGAGCAAAAACCTCAGATGGCTGGCCGCAATCTGAGTTTGGTAGTAAGGAGTAAATAATAATGCCTAAATTAAAAACACATAAGGGCACAGCAAAGCGAATGAAGCTTACTGGAAGCGGCAAAGTAGTACGCCGTCGAGCCTTTAAGAACCACATGCTTTCCAAGAAAAGCAAAAGTCGAAAACGACGAATTAACACCACTGCAACTGTAGAAGGAGCAATGGCTAAAAATATTAAACGAGCATTGGGAGTAAAATAATATGCGAGTAAAACGAGGTGTAACAGCACGAGCAAAGCATAAGAAAATCCTAAAAGCAGCTAAGGGTATGCAACATGCGCGAACACGCTCATATCGATTAGCTAAACAAGGCGTAATCCGCTCATTGCAATACGCATATCGCGACCGCCGAAATCGCAAACGAGATCTTCGAGCCCTATGGATTACTCGAATCAATATTGCAGCGCGCGAAAACGGAATCACTTACGGAAAGCTTATCGCTGGCTTGAAAGCTAAAAATATTGAACTTGACCGAAAAGTTCTTGCAGAATTAGCAGTTAGCGAACCAAAAGCTTTTGCAAAAATTGTTGAATCAGTAAAGTAATTCTTCAATAAAAAACTAAAAATCACACTTTCGAAAGAGGTGTGATTTTTAGTTTAAAATTAAAAGCTTGTCTATAAGCCGGGTTCTGTCGTGGATAGTCATCTATCTAGTTTAAGAATTACTCCTTAAATCAAGCGGTTATCGAATTATGGCGAGCAACCATTTTTATAATTCTCCTTGCAGCAGACAGGGTTTACCTCTTACTTCGCGTCACCGCGAGCAACTGTGAGCTCTTACCTCACTCCTTTCACCCTTACCTTTTCAGGCGGTATCGTTTCTGTGGCACTTTCCCTAAGGTTTCCCTCGGTTGTCGTTAACAACTGCCTTGCTCTATGCTGCCCGGACTTTCCTCTAATTTTAAATTAGCGACCATCTAACAAGCTATCTTCTATTATATCAAATTTTCACAAATATAAAAAGCCCCGCCAACTTTGATATTTTCCCCGCATAAAATTATACGGTGGATACCTCCTCAACCTACTACCACGATAGTAGATCATCAATTTGGAGTTCCTTTATAAATGATTATTCAGGAAAAATCATTCGCCAGCAGGGCTCACTTTAATTATACCAATTTTTAAAATAAAAATCCAGTGTTTTAAATTCTACAAACCAAAAATTCGTAAAAAAGCTGAAAATCCTTCAAGAATAAAACTCATTGAGAAATTGATATAATTAGAAATTGCGGTAGAAAACAAAAACATTAAAGCTAAAATAAAAACTGAACCATAAGATTCAAGCTTGTCAAAAAAATCTTGAATAAACTCCGGCGCAAATGGTTGAAGAATTTTCGAACCATCTAGCGGTGGAATCGGAATTAAGTTAAAAATCGCCAAACTCAAATTAATTAATGTAAATCTACCAAAAATAGCCGCAATATCACCATGCGATAAGTTTAAAGCATGCATTATCGTAAAAGATATGAGCGCCATTATAAAATTAGATAAAGGACCAGCAAGAGCAACGAGAGCCATACCCCATTTACCCCATTTAAGCTCTCTAGAATCAACTGGGACAGGTTTTGCACCACCAATTACAGGAAGATTCGAAAATACGCACAATATCGGTAAAATAATACTAATATAAGGGTCTAAATGCGCAATTGGATTTAAAGTTAATCTTCCCTCCTTTTTTGCTGTTTCATCACCCAATAAATAGGCGACGAATCCGTGAGAAAATTCATGAACAATCATTGCTACTAATATTGAAATTATAGATATAAATATTATAAAAACCATATATCTATTATACACCACTTGACCTTTTTTAAAAAATACGTTATAATGGAACAGATTGTAAATATTAAAGTAAAGAGAGTTAAAATGGCAGTATGTGATTTAACAGGAAAAGGAAAGCAACACGGAAACAACGTTAGCTTTTC
>CAUSJG010000013.1:0-16963 GCA_963532115.1 uncultured Saccharimonas sp. (SeqCode) | reverse complement strand
ATTGAAAAGTATTGGGATGTCGCCAAGTGGTAAGGCAGCGGGTTCTGGTCCCGCCATTCGGGGGTTCGAATCCCTCCATCCCAGCCAAGTGGAATCATTTTTGAAAAAGACCATTTTATCGAATGGTTTTTTATATTTTAACAGTAGTTTTCCGTCTTTAAGTTGAAGGTTCTGACATACAAAATCAAGAATCTGTCTTCTTTCGTCGATGTTAGAACTTTCGAATATTTCGGTGGCGTTTAGTGCAACACCCATTAAAGTTGTGATATTTTCGTAAAATTTAAGATGAGATTCATCTGTATTATTGAGTTTTTCCTTGAAAATAGCCCTTGATCTTGAAATTTCTTCAATTTTCTTTTTATAATCTTCTTTCGAAATATCACCATCCAAATATAAATCTTGCAGCCTGTTAATTCTAACTTCAATTTTTGACAATTCAGCGTTTAAAATTTTCTTTTGCTGTTTTATATTTTCTCGAATTGAATCATTTGATTTTTTGGCGGTTTCTATAACTTGCTCAAATTGTTCTTTTGTTGGCTGAATTCTACTCAAATATCCCACAATTTGCTCGGTTAAATCTTCTTCTCTAATCCACTTTGTTTTATGTTTTCCGCGCCTTCCAGTGCAATGATAATAAACTAAGCCTTTGGAGCGTTCTGGAGTAATCGAACAGCCACAATCTGCACATTTTATCATTCCGCGATAATGAAACGGTAATCCTGCATATCTGACGGGCTCTTTTTTGATTTTGTGAAGTTTTGTGTGAGCTAAGTTAAATAATTCTCTTGAAATTAACGGCTCATAAATATGCTTTCTCAGCTCACCTTTTGTTCGCATTTCGCCATAATAAAAAGGATTGTGGAGTATCCGATGAATAGCACTTGGAGTTTTGCGAATATTGTATTTTTTGAAGATTTTATCGCTAACCGTTTTAATTGAATTGCTTTCGAGAGCATACATTTTAAAAACATCTCGGACGATCTCGGCGGTCAGCGGATCAGCTTCGACCCACCGAGAACTGTCATTTCGAACTGTATTTTTATAGCCAAACGGAGCTTTTCCACCCCATTCGCCATTTATTCGCTTTTGCTCTAAACTTCTTTTAACATTGTCGCTCAACTGGCTAACATAACTTTTTGCCAAAACTACGCCAATATCCCAGCGTAGAATCTCGGAACTATTTGAATTTTTACTAATTATCAGATTCTCGCGCAAGAAGTGAATTTCAATTTTTCCAGAATTTCGAAGTTCTTCTAAAATGTTCGATTCTCGAAAACTCCGCTGGATTCGGTCGATTGTGTCGGTAATAATTGCGATCGTTTTCTTTTGCTGTTTGACGAATTTAAGCATTTCATTAAACTGTGTTCGATTTGATTTTAAAGAAGATTCGACAATTCGAAAAGTCTTTAAGATTTCAAGATTGTTGCGTTCAGCATATTCGTTTAGTCTTCGAATTTGTGATGGTATGGAGTTATTTTCTTCTTGCTCCTTTGAAGAAACGCGAGCTAATATGATACATTTCATAATTTTCCTTTCTGTTTGCATATTAAAAGGCAGTCGTGGCTTACCCAAACAAATCAACAATGTTTAGCACGACTGCCTATTAAGCAAGACAATTAGAAAATTATCTTTTGTTGATGTATATTTGAGTAAGCTCTTTTATTATATCTTATTTTTGGTTTTTATTCCAGCCAATAATTCGAGATATTCCATAAAAATCTCAACTTCTTCAGGTGTTAGTTTGTTCATTCTCAAACCTTTCCCCGAGCATATCGATGAGCGGATTATCTCGTCTTTGATATTCGGTAATTTTGCCGTATTCGGTAAAATGAGTTCGGGACGGTTGAACATACCTAAACCATTTATCAGGATTGTATTCTAAAACTGGCTTCTTAAGATTATTCGAAACCCAATACCTGTTTTTATTATTAAAAAGCGGCATATCTTTCGAAATATATTTGATTACATAAAAAGCTGTTTTTGATTTTGTCTCCTTATTGATTTTTTGAACATTCGTAAATCCGGATTTGTAGCTCGGAAATTCATAAACTCGCCTACCGTTCGCAATTATCGCCTTACCTTTAGATGAAACTGAAGGCTTAATTTTACCAGAGTATCCAGATAATAATGCGTGAAAATGTAATGACTTTTTATCTTTATGAAATTCTGGAACTATTAAATAATTAAACCGTCCTTTTCTTTTTGATTCGTTTTTGAGCCAGTTCGCCATTTTTGATTTGCATTTTTCAATATTTTGGCGGTCACTTCGAAAAGTAAAAGTTGCAAAAAGTTCGAAATTGTTACAGAGAACATAATTCTTTATCTTTTTTCGAGTGCGACGAATAGATCGCTCTCGGTTTGATTCTTTGAGCTTATTGTTTTTGTTAGACTTCTTTAGACTTGCTGGCGCGGCAAATCCTTTACTTATTTCCAATCCGTTTTTAAGTTTATAGATTGGTGTGTAAGGCTGATAGAGTCTTATAAAATCCGGAAAATATTCTGCAACTTCGGTGACTTCATAGAATGCTTCCACTTGGGGAATTGACCCTATTTTTGTCCTGTTTATCAAGTTACAGGACTGTTTTTGAATATTTATATTTTTCATATTTTCTCCTTTAAGAAAAATTTATTTTGATATTTTTTTGGTATTCGAATAACGAAAAAATCACCCTCTCAGGTGACTTAAATCAAAATAAATTCTCTCGCAAACGACCACTTCTTAAAGAACACGAAAAAACTATTCAATTTATTAACCTGAATAGACTGATTTCATATTCGTTAAGTGTCCGCAATCTGTTTTTCTTAAAGGAATATTTACCAAATTGTTCTTTGCGAACCTACGCTCGCGCATTCCAGAGATTGTCGAAGAGCGGAAAACCCTTCCTTTGTTTAACCTGTTTTGTCAGGTTTATTCCATTATAGCACTTTTATTTATTTTTCAAAGCATAAGCTTTTTTATTTTTTTAACTTTTAAGATATACTAAAAATATGCCAAATAAAACAAGTAAAATTTATTCTGTTCGAATAAAAAATAATAAAAGAAAATTAACCAGAAGAGACCTAATAAATCTAGAAAAAATCATAAATAAAAACGCCAAGCCGGCGCAAATTTGTATTTTTAACAGATATAGTGAAATTTACAATTTAAAGAGATATAGACCGAAATTTTTTGATTTTGGCGTTTATGGCTTTAAGGTTTCTGTTCCTAATTTTAAGCTCCGCATAAATATGTTTTATGCTGAGTTTGAGATTTTTGCGCAATATTATAATAAAAATAAATTCGAAGCAGTCGAAAAGACAATTCGGGAGGTTCGAGCGTATTTGGGAGCTCCGCAAGCACGCAAATAAATTTGCGTGAGGACTACCGAAATCTTACCGCGCACGGTTCGCTATCGCTCTCCATTTGCTAGATTTCGGCAGTTGAATATTGAGCTTTGTGTAGTCGAGAGCTTCGTTAAGCCAGTATTGAGAGAATCTAATCGCAACATCAAGCTTTCCGGCAGAATCGAAACCGTCGAGTAATCGCAGCTTTCCTGAATAACATCTATTAAGCCCAGCCAAGGTAAAAACATGAGTTAATGTACTCGTGTTTTTTTCTTTGGTGAAAAAACATAAAAAGAGGCTCATTTCCAGATATGGTGAGTCTCTTTTTATTGTTCCGATCGAGGCAATTTCTGTATAAATTACCTCCGAGGATTAATAAAACCGCGTAAAAAATATATACTTTAACAATCTAGCAATTATTTAACAGAAGTCTTCCCTTTCGAAAGCAAGCTAATCAGTAATAATTTAGAGCTTAAGCAATTAGATTAGGAAACTTCAAAACATAACCTTTAGTGGGCGATTTGAGCTGAAGATTGGAGAGAATCCACCCGACCACACTTCAGTTCAAGTCGCTCACTAAAAAGGAGTAAATTATGCAAAATACTAACGAAACCGAGTTTGAACAAGAGCTTAAAAAAAAAGAACTCGAAATTAAAACTCAAATCAGTAAAACAATTAGGTAATATTGATTTTTTTATTTTTGTAGCGCTATTAAAGCATAAAAGAACGGTAATACACCAGATTTTGATTATGGCATTACTGCAATTGTTTACTTTTATTTACTGATTACTTTTAAAATAGCTTCAATATTGTCATCTCCGCCATCACCTTCTTTTCTAGTAATAAATCCGCTTTCTGGTTCTGAGAATGCAATAGTTGCTCCTACTGTGAGTATTTTGTCTTTTTCTTCTGTATTTTACTTATTGTTTTATAGACGGCGTGCAGAGCCTTTAATACATTTCTGCGATGGATTGAGGACTGTTCTAAATGCTTTTCTGCAAAGTAATTTTTTCTAATAAATAACGGAATTTGAATGTAGGCTATGATTATTGAGCCTTTTATAACAAGTATCAAGGTGTTTAGATTAGCTAACCCTTTTATATCATTAGCTACCCAGTCTTTAATAATAGAGAAGTTAGAAATTTGAACAAACAAAAGTAATGCAACAATAGCAGTAAATATAATAACGGATATAGTTAACCATTTTAGCCACTTTCTCGATTCCTCTTTATGCTTTTTAGCTTCTTTATTAAAAAATCTAGCATACTTTTCTAATATCTCAGCACCAGATATATCACCTGCGACTTTTCTAATTATTTCTAAGCTTTCTTCACTTTCTTTAATTTTTTCTTCAAAACCTTTAATTTTTTTCGAAAATTTACTGATAGCCTGCTTTGGTTCCGATCTATATATAACATAGTTAGTATAGATTGTATTTAATGCATTCTGGTGATTGCCTGCACTGGATATATAGTAGTCAAAGTTACTCCGAAGATAATCTAGTTGATTTAAAGCTCCTGTGTTTGATAGAGTCTGAAGGAATTCTTTATCATCCAAAGCGTCTGCGATGTCGTTATAATATCGCTTCACTGAATCGGTTGATTGGTTTTTCGCGTAATCTCTAATTGATTGAGATAATTCTTTAAACATAACTAAATTATACTATAAAATGGACTGATTGTAAAATTATTATATAAAATATTATAGTTATTTGTGCTACAAATTAAACCTGCCAACTAAAAATTGAAGGAGTAGTCTTCTATTTTCTATTTAATTCTGACTAAAATAGAATTGCTTTTATTGAAGTAAATTTGTTATTTTTCAATTTCGAAAATCTTAAATCGTGATTTTACACCGGTTTTTAATGAAACTCGGCTTTTCGAAACGCCGAATTCTTCCTCCAAAAGTTTGATTACTACCAGATTTGCTTTGCCTTCAATTGCTGGCTCACGAACAAAAATCTCAAAAAACTCACCGTTTTCATCTTGTGATCTTTTAATGAGATTTCCTTTTTTTGAATTTGGCTTAATTTTACAACGAATTTTCATTTTGCTTAGTTTCGAAGTCTTTTGCTCGCTCTTTACCGTAATATTTTGTTAAAAATTGGCGTTTATATTCAAAAAAAGTGCCATTTTCAAGACTTTCACGGATTTTATCAACTGTATTAATTACGAAAAATTCATTATGAATTGAAGCAAGTGTGCTGGCAAGAATTTCGTCCGCGCGGAAAAGATGATTAACATAAGCTTTTGTGAAATTTTGGCAAGTGTAGCAATTGCAATCGCTATCAATCGGCGTAAAGTCTTCTTTAAACTTGGCGTTTTTAATATTAATTCGCCCAGAATAAGTAAAGATTGCACCGTTTCGAGCTTGACGAGTTGGCGCCACACAGTCAAATGTGTCAATACCAAATTCCACGCCTAAAAATAGATCGGCCGGCTGTGCACCCATTCCTAACAGATGTCGTGGCTTTTCTTCTGGCAAGGTTGTGTTCACCCAAGTTAGAACTTCAGGGATTTCTTCTGGCTGAAAAATTCCACCAATCCCAAAGCCATCAAAGTTTTTCAACCCCAAAAAACTCGCACTTTCTTTTCGAAAATCTTCTTCGCGCGCACCTTGAATCACCGCAAAAAGCGCCTGCAGATTTTCGCCTTTTGTGATATGTTCGGTATTTAATTCGTTGTGGCGTTTCAAACACTTTTCAGCCCAAAAATGAGTTTTATCTAATGCGGATTTAATTTGCGCTCGGCCAGCTAGTGGCGAAGTCAATTCATCAAAAGCCATGTGAATATCAGCGCCAATTTTATGCTGAAGCTCCATTGAAATTTCAGGGCTCATAAAAATCTTTTCGCCCGAAATGTGAGATTTAAACCAAACTCCATCTTCGCCAACTTTTGCAAGCTGATTTGAGTTATGGCGTGCTAAATTTGAATCGCCCTTCGAAATGTGCGAAGTTGCGTCAATTCCCTTTTTATAAGCCATTCCAAGTGAAAAAACTTGAAAACCGCCAGAATCAGTAAAGGTCGGTGCGTTCCAGTTCATAAACTTATGAATTCCGCCAGCTTTCGCTAGAATATCTGCACCAGGCCGAAGCATTAGATGGTAGGTATTTGCTAGCACGGCTTGCGCACCAGTTGAGCGGATTTGCTCGGGCGTCATTGCCTTCACTGTTGCATTAGTTCCGCCTGCAATATAAGCTGGGGTTTTAATTTCACCGTGCGGAGTTTGAATTACACCAGTTCTTGCCAAAGTACCATTAAGGCGAGTTTTAATTTCGAATTTTAGAGCTTTTTTCATCTGTTAAAGTATAACATAGAAATATTTTTTTTGCAATTTAAAAACCGCCCAGAAGAGCGATTTTTAAGAATATTATTCAGTAATTTCAACACCCATTGAACGAGCTGTTCCGGCGATAGTTTTCATAGCGCCTTCAAGTGAAACTGCGTTCAAGTGTTCCATTTTAGCTTCAGCAATTTCTTGCAATTGAGCTTTTGTAATTTTACCAACTTTGTCAGTTTTTGAATTTCCTGCACCTTTTTGGATTCCTGCTCGGTCTCGAATCATATCGTCAACTGGTTGACCAAGTGATTTCCAAGTGAAAGTTCGGTCTTCGAAAACTTGAAGGTGAACAATTACATCTTTACCCATCATATCTTTAGTTTTTTCATTGAATGGGTTGATAAAGTCCATCATATTTAGACCCCATTGACCAAGTGTTGAACCAACTGGAGGACCTGCTGTTGCACGGCCAGCTGGGATTCGAAGTTTCAAATTTCCAATAACTTTTTTTGCCATAATTTCCCTTTAAATAATTTTATACTTGATAATTCAAGTGCGTAACGTATTAATTTTAGCATATTTTTTTAAAAATTTCAAGCTTCAATTCGTTTATTTTAGGACTATTAACTCATTGTATAAAATTTTGGTGAAGATTATTTGACAGAAAATTACGAATGTGAAAATGTGATTAGCGTGAAAAATATTGTTAAAGTACATTGTTTGCAGGAATGGCGTTAGTTTAATATAAGCTTCTATAGCCCTCAGCTTCACTATACTTTTTTCTTGTTTTTAATTGTTAATTATGCTATAATTTTAAAATCATGCTTTGGAGATTTAAAAATGAAAAATCGTGAATTAATTGAGGCTCTAAAAGATTTTGGGCGGGTTTATATTGTGGGAAGTTTTGCAATCTATAAAGCTCTCTGCATTGATTCGGTTGAAAATCACGACATTGATATCGTGGTAAAAACAGATATATCTGTCTCAAAAATTCGTAAACGGCTTGAAGATCTGGGCGGGACTTTTGTCGAAAATAATAATCACAAAGGTTTTCGAATTAATTACCACGGCCAACTTTTTGATATTTGGCGAATTAAAGATACGGATGCAATTTTCAAACAAGGTTTTGAACGAAAATATCGCAATATTACAGATTTAATTTCGTCATTCGGTTTCAATCTTTACCAGGTTTGTATTTGTGTTGAAGATGGGATGATTCTGGCTACACCTGAATTTCACGAATATTCTCGAACGCATAAACTTAAGCTTATTAATCATAATTTATCAAATCCTGAATATATGATAGAAAAAGCTCTCAAGATTAATAAAAACGTTGTTGCTAAAAAATAATTTTTTCTCGCTAAATTTGGCGAGATTTTTAATTTAGACCAAATTAAAACGCTCAATTTTGAGCGTTTTTTGGTTTTCGAAAATTTAAAATTAGATTTTTTCAATTTGAAGAATATCAAGTTCAACTGGAGTTTCGCGGCCAAACATTGAAACCATAACTTTGATTTTGCCTTTCACGGCGTCAATCTCAGAAACTGCACCTTCGAAACCTTTGAATGGTCCATCAATAATATTGATAATTTCACCTTCAGAAAAGTTAATTTCAAACATTGGTTCTTCGGCACCCATTCGGCGGCGAATATCGCGCATTTCTTTTTCGGAAACTGGTGTTGGTGAATCTGAGCCAATAAATCCAGTCACACCTGGTGTGTTTCGAACTACAAACCAAGTTTCCTCAGTTAATTTCATTTCAACCAAAACATAACTTTGTAGAATTTTTCGTTCAACAACTTTGCGTTTTCCATTTCTAACTTCAATCTGCTTCTCTTTCGGAACAAGCGTGTCGAAGATTTTATCGGCCATATCTACGCCTTCAATTCGTTGACGAAGATTTTCCGCAACTTTGTCTTCATATCCCGCTAAAGTTGTAACCGCATACCAGTTTCGGGAATCATCATATCGTTTATTTGCCATAAATACCTTTCAAAATTACTTAATTAGTGTTTTAAAAATCCAGTTAAACAAGCCGTCTAGCAATAAAATCAATGTCGCAAACCCTACAGAAAATGCAATTACGGCACTAGTCATTTTCCAAGTTTCTTTGCGAGTTGGCCAGCGAACGAGTTTTAGTTCTTTCCAAGAAGCCGCTAAATATTTACCAAGTGCAACAAATGGAATCATAACGAATCTAAACGGTTTCATTAAAATTCGCACAAATTTTGGTGCCGGTTTTTTGGATTTTTTCTCTGTTTTGATGCCAGCAACTTTTGCAGCATATTTGCTTATTTTTAGCTCTTTCGAAACTTCTTTTTCAGGCTTCGATTTTGCGTTTTTTGCTTTAACGCGAGTTATTTTGGTTTCTTTCTTCGCCATCTTTCTCCTATTCCAAAATTAAAAAGCCTATTAGGCTTGATATGTCAAGTATACCATAAAATTTTTAAAAAAGCAAAAAAATATGCAAAAATCTATTCTTTAATTTTTGGGAGTTCAAAAAAGAATTTCGAACCGTGGTTTAATTTGCTTTCGAGTTGAATTTTTGTACCAATTTTTGCCGCCAATTTTGAAGAAATATAAAGCCCTAAGCCTGTGCCGCCAGTTTCTCGTGTTCGCCAATCTTCACTCCTGTAAAACTTTTCGAAAATCCGTTTTTGATCGCTTGAGCTAATTCCAATCCCAGTATCTTTAATCTCAAAAATTACACCTTTTTGTGAATTTTTAAAACAAATTTCAATTGAGCCCTCGCGCGTATATTTTAAGGCGTTTGTGATAAAATTTTGTAATAATTCTTCTAAATAAAGTTTGCTAGCTTTAACATGATTAAGATTATTGTCAATATTTAAATTGAGACTTAGACCTCTTTCGAAAGCTGTTTTGTGATATTTTTTGAAAAGTGTTTCGGCAAGCTCTTTTGGGTCAATTTCTTCTGCTCTTTCGCCAATTCCTCTTTCTGTTCGTGAGAGTAATGAGAGATCATTCACCATTGTTGCGAGAAAATTATTTTGGCTGTAGGCAGTTTTAGCAGATTTTTCAAGCATTTTAAAAGGTGCTTTTTTATCAATTAGCAGTTTTAAATTACTCAAAGAACCCTCTAAAATCGCCACTGGTGTGCGAAGTTCGTGGCTCACAACACTAATAAATTCATCACGCTCTTCATCGAGCGTTTTTTGCTTGGTAATATCGCGCAAAATTACCACAAATTTTTTTAAATTAGACCTTGATTTTTTCGAAAAAGATTCTTTGATTTTAATAATTTCAATTTCAATTCGTAGTGTTTCATCTTCTTTTTGAAGGATTAAATCGTTGGTTGAGAAATATGGCTTTCCTGCTTTAAGAATTTCTTGAATTTCGAATTTCTGTGTGTTGATTTTTGCAAGCTTACAAAGTTTCGAAAGGTTTTTGTTTAAAATTTCACCATTTTCGCCTAAAATTTCAAGCGCTGCAGAATTGTATAATTCAATTTTTCCGCGCGAATCAATACCTAAAACTGCATCAGTTAAGCTGTTGATGATCGTTAAGATTCTATTTCGTGAATCTTCAGCATTTTTGCGGGCTTCAAACATTTTTTGGCGAGTTTGTTTTTGACGAACTCCAAAAATTATAAAAGCTAAATTTAAAGTAAAGAGTGTAAAAAATATCACTATAAAATCAATAAAATTTAGCGGATGAGTAATAAAAATAATTGCAATCTCAGACAGAAGAATCATTATGCCGAGCATGAATCTTATTAAAAGCTCATTTTTGCGATTATTAAATTTATCCATAACCACAATTATACGCTAAAGAAAATGAAAAATCAATTTTAAAAACCGCAAGAATAAGGGGAAACTGCGGTTTTAAAATTTATTCACCATGTTTGCGGTCGAGCGACATAAAGCGGAGGCGTTCTGGGTGAAAATAGAGCTCAATTGTACCAACTGGGCCGTGGCGGTGCTTGGCAAGAATGAGATCGGTGATATTTTCGCGCTCAGTTTCAGGATTATAATAAGCTTCACGATAAAGAAACATCACGATGTCTGCGTCTTGCTCGATAGAACCAGATTCACGGAGATCGGCGAGTTGCGGTATTTTAGGGTCACGGCTTTCAACGGAGCGGCTAAGCTGTGAAAGCGCAATCACGGGCACGTTTAATTCGCGCGCAAGTAACTTCAAACCACGCGAAATTTCTGAAACTTCTTGAACACGGTTTGCTGAAGATTTTGCTGAGCCGCTTCCCTGCATCAGCTGGAGATAGTCAATAACAATCAAACCAAGCTCGCCATCATGTGCTGCGCGCCGTGCTTTTGTTCGCATTTCAAGAACACTTACACCCGGTGTATCATCAATAAAAATCGGAGCTTCAGCCATTTCTCCCATGGCATCAGCTAGCTTTGCGAAGTCTTCGTCACTCAAATTTCCCGTTCGAATATTCCACGAATCAACTCCGGCGGCATCTGCAAGCATACGGTCAACAAGCTGTTCTTTACTCATCTCAAGGCTAAAGAAAAGCACCGATTTTTTCTCGATCGTAGCAATATTGTAAGCTAAATTTGTTACAAAAGTTGTTTTTCCCATCGCTGGCCGGGCAGCAAGAATAATTAGGTCTGAACGCTGCAATCCTGCTGTTTTGTTGTCAAGATCACGATAGCCCGTTCTAATTCCACGAATTGCTCCTTTGTTCTTATAAAGCTCATCTAATCTTTCGAATGAATCGTTCAGAATATCTTCCATTGAAGATAAATCTTGTTTTAAACTTGCGTCTGAAACGCTAAAAAGTTCGGCTTCACTTTGGCCTAAAAGCTGTGGAACAGTTAATTCTTCATTAAAAGCCAATTCAGTAATATCGCCGCCAGCCTTGATTAGTCGTCTTCGAACTGCTGCTTGAGCAACAATTTCAGCATAACTTGCTGCATGTGAAGCTGTTGGAACATAGTTTGTTAATTCTGCTAAATAGCTTGAGCCACCAACTGCATCAAGTTCTTCTCGTTTTTTTAGTTCGTTTGTAAGTGTTAGAAGATCGACCGGCTGGTGATGTTCATAAAGTCGAATAATCGACGCAAAGATTGCGGCGTGGCGCTTGTCATAAAAATCTGCCGCTTTCACAATCTCTACAATATCAATTAAAACTTCCTCGTCAATCAAAATAGCGCCAATTAAACTCATCTCGGCATCTAAATTCTGTGGCGGAATTTTACCGCTGCTTTTCTCGCTACTCATCAATTTTTACCATTTCTCCACCCCCCATTAAATCTTGAACGCTCGCAATCGCCGGGTCGCTTGCGGGTTTTGCCGTTCCGAAAACTTCAATTGCCCAGCCATCTGCGCCAATTTTCTTTAAAGCTTTTCCCATTGAAGATTGGGCTTTTGCTTTTTCGAGCTGTTTTTGGTTAAAAGGTCTGCCCGTATAAATTTTAATTGTACCGTTTTCGAAAATATGGCCAGATTGTTTTAGAATTGTTTGAACTCCCTTATCACCCTCATCGATCGCGCCCCAGAAATCCGCCCATTTAAATTCCTTCTTCTCTCCCAGATCTTGATTTTTATTTTCATTTTTTAGTGGAATTTCATTCAAACTTTCTGGAATTTCACTTTTTAAAGATTTATTTTCTTCATTTTTTTGTGGAATTTCTGTTTTGTCTTCAATATTTTCATTTTTTTGCGAATTTTCGAAAGTTTCTTTTTGCAGGTTTGGCTGATTTTCTGATTCACTTTTTGAAATTTTTGCTGTTTTTTGATTTTCAACTTTTGGCTTTAAAATTGTTTTTTGCTGAACTTGTGGCAAAATATTTTGATTTATTGAAAAATGCGGCGTAAAACTTGGTTGAATGAAAATTGAAAGTAGCTCCATTTCAATAAAATTTGACTTTTCTGCTCGTGTCAGTGGCATTAAAAATTGCGAAAGATATGGTTTTTCGCCAACATTTTCAGTGATAAAACTTAAAAGCTGGCTAGCAAAATTTTTTAAATCTACGCCAGAATTGCGAACATCTCGCACGATTTGCAAAATTTCGTTTGAATTTTGGTTTTCGAAAGCTGAAATTAAAGCATTAATTTGCATTTTTGGCGCCAATCCAAGGGCTTCTTCGAGCAAATTTGCTGTAATTTCTTCGCTTTTTCTGCAATACTTGAAATTTGATCAAGCAACGAAATGCTATCACGAAAACTCCCCTCGCCGCGTTCAGCAATAATTTCAATTGCTTCTCTGGAAATATTAATTTTTTCATTTTTGGCGATAAATTCTAAATGGGCGCAAACATCTTCTTTTGAGATAAATCGAAAAACAAACCGTTGAGTTCGGCTGATAATTGTTGCTGGCAATTTGTGAGCATCGGTTGTGGCAAGAATAAAAACAGCGTGTTCTGGTGGTTCTTCAAGTGTTTTGAGAAGCGCATTAAAAGCAGCTTTCGAAAGCATATGAACTTCATCTATAATGTAAACACGATATTCGGCTGAAAACGGCGCAACTTGCACATTATCTCGAAGCTGGCGGATATCATCTACTCCGTTGTTGCTGGCGGCATCAATTTCAATAATATCTGGGTGATTATCTTCTTCGGAATATGGTAGATTATTAATTTCGTGGGCTAAAATTCGCGCAATAGAAGTTTTACCAACACCGCGTGGGCCGGTAAAAAGGTAAGCATGAGCAATTTTCCCCTGTTTTAAAGCATTTTCAAGCACCGTTGTAATGTGTTTTTGACCCACAACTTCACTTAATTTCTTACTCCGATATTTGCGATATAATGCTTTACTCATTAGTTCTATTTTATCAGCTTTTTACTTAAAAATCAAACAGACTAGCCTGTCGCTCTGGCAAATTAAGTTCAATAATTTTTGGTGAAATTCGAATTTTTCGCCCCGTAAATTTTTTAAGTGGTATTGAAATAATTTCACCTTGTTGTTTAGCGAGTAAAATATAACCGACTTGAGCTTTTAAAATACCTGAAAAAATCAAAGTTTCACCGTTTTGATTTTGCGGACAATTTTGTATTTCAAGTATTTCTCCGCTTGGAATTTTACCATTTTTTGCATAAAATTTATTCAAATCTATTGGATCTTGCTTTTCGAAAACTACTTTTTGAGCGGTTTCTATTTTTTTGCGAGCATCAAGTAGTGCCTTTTCTGCTTTTGAAAAAACAAAATCTTGTTCAAGCAATTTTAATTTTGCACTTGCCTTGACATTTTCACAAAAATCTGGCATTTTGGATATTTTCTCTTCATAATTTCGAGCAATATTTGCACTCGAAAATTCACCTAAAATCAACGCAGCTCTCGCCCCTTGTTCAAGCAATCTTGTAATTCCTCGCCCTGCAAAACTAATTCCAACCTTGATGGTTTCATTTGAAAAATATGCCAAATAAACAAAATGTGGCTGTAAATTTCGCTCAATCTGCTGCTTTGAAATTTCTCTATCTTTTACATTGTAAAACGCTGGATTAAAGCCGGTTCTCTTTTGGCAATTTTGACATTGTTCATATTTTTTGTCAAGTTCATGATTTTCTGGGCAGACAAAATCCTTACCCGTTTCCAAACTATGCCAACCAATACAAAATCGTTTTGAAAGGTTAATTTCTATCGAAATCGGTTCTTCAAATTCTGGCGAGAAGCTTAAAATCTCACCAGAATCTAAATCTGCCAACCTCCAACGTAGTTTTTGGTTTCTATCGAAATCGACACGGGTTAAAAGATAGTCTTTTTCAAAAAAATCTTTATTCATTAGCTATTCGAATCCTTAAAATCTGCGATCAAATCTGCTTCAAAGGCTCGCGTTCCTTTTATATCTTTCGAATATTTTTCTTCATCTAGCACAAAATCAAATGATTTAATCTTTGCCCAAACAGCTTGAATTAGAGTTTTTAGCCGTTCCTCTTCTTCGGGCTTAAAGATCACTTCAAAATTATAAGTTTTTTCAGTGCGTTTATCTGGCTCAATGAACTCCAAAACACCCTTTTCAACCGTGTAACCTAAAAATTCTGGTGCATTTTCGATCAAAATTTTATAAAAATATAGCTGTTGTGTATATTCGTGGATTTTTGTTGAATTTGTATCGAATTTATTAGTTTTAGGATTAAAAGGAATTGAACCGGTCTTATAATCAACGACTGTGATTTTTTTATTTTCGCGATCTATTCGAATTAGATCAATTTTTCCCGTTAGAACCGCATCTCCAACCGTTACGCCAACACCGCTAAAGTTTTTTTCGGCTATATTTCCAGGTTTAAATTCACCTAAATTATTTTCGAAAAAGTTTTCAAAAATTTGATTAAATCTTTCTAAAATTTCTTCTTTGTCTTTTTCTGAGAGTGGGTATTTCGAAAATCTTTCAATAGCATATTTTTTAATGTTGTCAATATTTGGTTTGTTGCCAGAATTAATTTCATCTTGAATGTAGTTAAAACTTTCATGAACGATATTTCCAAGCGTTAGAGCTGGACCATAAGCTCCGGGAAAACATAAAATTTTGTTTTCGAAAAAGGATTGCGGACCTTTATATTGGAGGCTTGTATAGGAGTTTAAATCTGTTGGGCTTAATTTGTAATTTTTGACTCTTGGCTTCAAAAGTTCCCGCATTTCTTCATTTTTGATGGTATAAAATTCATGCCAGTTTGTTTCAATTTCATCAGCTTCAAGTGATTCTCTTTGGATTTTTGAAACTTCTTGCCATTTTTCAGGTAGAATTTTTGATTTTAAAACTCCGTCTTCTTCTCGTTCATCTAAAAATGACAGTGTTTTTTTGGTTTTTCCAGTTAAATCACTGTTGTGGTTTGTGAGATAAAGTTGAGTTTTAGCACGCGTCATTGCTACAAACATCAAGCGTTTGCGCGTGTCTTCACCCTCATCTTCAATACTTGTAAATTTAAGGTTTGCGGGCATCGTGATATTTTCGCCACCACCACCTTTTCTTGCAGAATTCCAGCTATCTTGATTGAGCGAAATTAGAAAGGTATATTCAAACTCTAAGCCTTTTGCTACGAAGGGTGTCATAACTTGAACTGCATTATCGCTTGTATTGTGCGGATTTGTGCTTAAAATTTGAATTTCAAATTCTTCACATAATTCAACATAATTTATTAAAATATCAAGTTTATTATTTTCTTCGTTCGAAAATTCTCGCAGTTTATCTCGCAAAATAGTTAAGTTTAAAATTGTATCATAAAATTCTTCGTCAGATTTTTGCGAAATAAAATCTCGAATTGGTGATTTTAAGCCTTCGCGAATTTCTCTTGAACCCAAAATATAATCAAAAAGCTCTTCAAAAGTCTTTTCGTGTGAAAATTCAGCTAGTGTAACTAAAATTTCACCCAAATTTCGAATTTGTTCAACTTCGCTTTTCAATATTGCTTCAATCCAAAAATCACGATTATCTTTGGCTGCCCAGCTCATTTTCCAAACTTCAACTGGTGAAATTTGCCAAAAATCAAAACTCAAAACTTCAGGGAAAAGATTTGCCATTTTGTCTTCGTCTTTATCGCGAATTGCCGAAATTAGCTTTGAAATCTTAATTAGCTGCGAAATTATTTCATTTTTTAGAATATTTTCACGTTTCTCATAATAAATTGGTACATTTTGGTTTTTTAAATACGGCACAAAAGCTTGCAGAATCTTGTGCTTTGGCGCGATTACGGCAATTTCTTTTGGTGCAACTCCGTTTTGAATTAAATTCGAAATTTTTTCTGCGACCCAAGAGAATTCTGCGATTTGACTTTCAAAATTTGTTCGTTCAAGCTGAATTTCTCGGTTGGTAAAATTTCCTTCCGCTGAAATATCTTTCTCAATTTTAATTGGCAAGTTTTTAGTTAGTAGCCCTGAAATCGTATTTGCGACATTTTTCGAAGCAGTCAAAATATCGCCGTGCGAGCGGTAATTTTTAGTTAAGTTGATGACTTTTGTGTTTTCGCCAAAACGATTGTAAAAATCGATCATGTTTGACTTACTTGCACCTTGAAAAGCCATAATTGCTTGGTCGTCATCGCCCACCGCTAAGACATTTGGCTTGCCCTCCATAACAGGATTATTTGTGAGCAGTTCAATAATTTTCGCCTGCGAATCATTAGTGTCTTGATACTCATCTAATAGCAAATATTGATATTTTTCTTGAAGCGTGAATCGAAAATCATCGTTATTTTCAAGTGTTTCGATAACTTCCAAAATCATATCATTAAAATCATAAAGCCCACGATTTTTCATTTCATTATTGAATTTTTCATAAAAATCAGCAAATTCAAGTAGTTTTTTATTCGCATAAGTATCGCTGATTTGAAAATTATCTTCGAAATCTTTTAAATTAAGGAAAGTATTCTTCCAATCTGTTAACAGTTTTGATTTTCCAGTTTCTTCTGCCTCTTGCATTCTTTTGGTGGACTCTGTATATCTG
>CAUSJG010000012.1:0-17291 GCA_963532115.1 uncultured Saccharimonas sp. (SeqCode) | reverse complement strand
GATTAATCGCAAAATTATCCCAATTGCAAATGGAATTTATTTTGCTCAAAATATAAAAACACAAAATAGGCTTTCGAAGATGGCGAATAAAAAACAACCATGGTCGTTTTATTCAAAAGAAGAACTTTTAAATTTTTTGGCTAATCATAAACGAATTTTAACTGAAAATGAGCAAAAATGGATTGAAAAAATTTTCGAACTTGAAGAAAAAACAATTTTAGAAATTGGGGTTTCTGGTGAAAAAATGGCGATAATCCACGATAATGATTTATTAACACCGTTAGTAATTGATGAACTTTTCAAAACTAAGCAGAAAATCTTTCCGGTTATGAATGGGGAAGAAAATAAAGTTAAGGGCGTAATTTTTCTGGAAGATATTACTAAAATTGATTCAAGCGATTCGAAAAAAGCTCAAAAAGTAATGCATGAAGAATTTCTATCGATAAAACCTAATTTAAGTGCCTTAGTAGCTTTCGAAAAAATACTTTCAAAAGGTGAAAATTATGCAATTTTACTTGAAAAAAATGGTGATTTGGCTGGAATCGTTAATTTAGTAGATTTTATTCGCAAAAAATAGGAAAATGTGGTAAAATATAAAGAGTTAAATTCAAGAATTAGGAGAAATATGCGGATATTAGCGAAAAATTCGATTGATAAAATTGGTGAAAAAATTACTGTAAAAGGTTGGGTGAATTCTCGACGAGACCACGGTGGGTTGATTTTTATTGATTTACGTGATCATTCTGGATTACTCCAGCTTGTGATTTCGCCAGATTTTGCAGAGAGTTTTGAATTAGCTGAAAAATGCCGTGATGAATTTGTAATTTCAGCAACTGGTGTGGTAAAAGAGCGCGCAGAAAATTTGAAAAATCCAAATATTTCAACCGGTGAAGTTGAACTTATTGTTGAGAATCTTGAAATTTTAAACAGAAGTGAGCCTTTGCCAATTACGGTTTCAGATAATGGTCAAAAATCGAATGAAGAATTGCGATTAAAATATCGTTTTTTAGATTTGCGCCGCGAAAAAATGCAAAAAATGTTGCGTCGCCGTGCCGAATTTTATCGTGAAATTCGAAAATTTATGGAGAACCACGAATTTATTGAAGTTGCTACGCCAATTCTCGCAAATTCTAGCCCAGAAGGTGCACGTGATTTCTTGATTCCGAGCCGTGTTCACCCTGGAAAATTTTATGCTCTACCGCAAGCTCCGCAACAGTTTAAACAGCTTTTAATGGTTGGCGGAATTGATAAATACTATCAAATTGCTACTTGTTTTCGTGATGAAGATCCGCGGGCAGATAGGCTTTATGGTGATTTTTATCAGCTTGACCTTGAAAAGGCTTTTGTTGAGAATGGTGAAGAGATTCGCTCAGAAATGGAAGTTCTCATTAAAGATCTAGTTAAAAATTTTGCTAAAAAAGAGCTTTTGAGTGAAGAAATTCCACGTATTCCTTATGAAGTTGCAATGGAAAAATACGGCAGTGATAAGCCCGATTTACGCTTTGGAATGGAATTAGTTGATTTAAATGATGCTTTAGCTGAAACTGAATTTGGCGTGTTCAAAAACGCCGAATGTGTTAAGGCAATTTGTGTTAAAAATGGTGCAAGTTTGAGTCGAAAACAAATTGATAATTTTACTGAGATTGCGAAAAGCGAGGGTGCTGGTGGTTTAGCATATATTACCTATATTGATGGCGAGGCAAAAAGCCCGATTGTTAAATTTTTAAATGAAAATGAACTTTCGAGAATTAAAGAAGAAACTGGCGCTGAAGATGGCGACGCAATTTTCTTTGGTGCAGATAAGCGCGAAGTTGTGAATAAAGTTCTTGGTCGTCTTCGAAACGAGTTTGCTGATTTCTTTAATTTTAAAGATGAAAATAAAGTGGCTCTCGCTTGGGTTGTAGATTTTCCGTTTTATGAATTTGATGAGAAAAACAAAAAAGTTGATTTTGGCCATAATCCATTTTCGATGCCAAAAGGTGGTGTTGAAGCTCTTCGGAATGCTAAAACTGACGCTGAAAAATTGGCAATTAAAGCCGACCAATACGATATGGTGATGAATGGATATGAAATCTGCTCAGGTGCCGTTCGAAATCATAACCCAGAAGTGATGTATGAGGCTTTTGGATTGCTTGGATACGATAAAAAATATGTTGAAGCAAAATTTGGTGCGATGTTAAACGCCTTTAAATTTGGTGCTCCTCCGCATGCAGGTTGTGCATTTGGCTTGGATCGAATTTTTATGATTTTAATGAATGAAGATAATATTCGTGAAGTGGTGGCGTTTCCAAAGAATGGATCGGGAGTGGATGTAATGATGAGTTCACCTAGTTTTGTGGATGAAGGACAGCTAAAGGAGTTAAAAATTGAGCTCTCTGAAGATGAAGAATAAATTGGCAAATTTTCAATTTAGTTTTTTAGTGATTCTTATAATTGGTGGATTTTTAGTTTTGTTCCAAATTTCAAAAATTGTTTTTGCCGAAGAAGTAGCAAAAGAAAAGCCAACTGAAATTCAGATTTCGAAAATTAGTAAAAAATGCAACGATTTAAAAAATAATTTGAAAAAACTTCGCTCTGAAGATACTCTAAAAAGGGTTAATCTGGGTAAAAGCTATGAGAAGATTTCGAATGGATTGATGTCGAATTTTAATGCAAGAATTGCTCTAAACAAGAAAAATGGTGCTGAATTAATCTTGACTGCTTCTGAATTTGAAGAGAATTTTAAGTATTTTAAAGAGAATTTTCAGATTTATGAACGGGAGCTTTCGGAATTAGTTTCGCAAGATTGTACTAAAAATCCGCGTGAATTTTATTTAAAACTTGAAAAAACACGTCGTGCTCGCCGAGAAGTAAATTACAATACTAAAAAATTGAATGAAATTGCTGAAAAATACGGTGTTCAAGTTCATGATTTTGTTGTAAAAAATACATCAGGAGTTTTGAATGAATAATTATTTGAATAAAATTAAAGCAAAAATTAAAAATCGGCCATTGGAATCACAAAAAGAAATTAACGGTTCTCGCAATTTGCTAATTTTTCTTGCGGGAAGTTTAGGAATTGCATTAGTTTTGGTGATTGCGAGCTTAATTCTTTACACTTCGGATGGGACTATTCAGCTTGATCTGAGTAGGCCAGTTTTGCAAGAGGCGCGTGAGGCCCAGAAAAAGGCAAAAAAACAGGAAGAAGAACGCAAGAAAAACGAAAAAGATGAGGAGTTTTTACCGCAAGGTGGTCTTTCGAATAAAGATATGGCGGATTTCGAAAGGCTTTATTTGCAAGCAAGAAAGAGAATTCATACAGATGAGTATAGCGAAAGCTCCTTAAGTGATGAAACTTTAAGAATAACAGACCAATAAAGGAGAAAAATGGCTTTTTTAAATCCGAAAGATTTTATTATTACTCGCAAGCGTAAACTTTATAAATTTGCACTTTTTAATAATTCTGCAATTTGTTTTGAATTTAATGAATGGCAAAAAGAAAATGCTGAAGTTAATAATTTAGAGATTGGCGCAGGAACAGGGCTTTTTAGCGAGGCTTTGGCGGCAAAAAATCCAATGAAGAATTTTGTGGCGGTTGATGTTAAGGCCGACCGACTAGTTAAAGGTGCTATTCAAGCTGAGCAAGATGGCGTTAAAAATATCCGTTTTTTGCGAGCGCGAGCCGACCAGCTTCTTGAAGCTTTTGGCGAAAATTCAGTAAAATATCTTTGGGTGACCTTTCCTGACCCTTACCCACGTGAGCGGAATTCGGGCCGCCGCTTAACGCACCCAACTTTTTTGCGAATTTATGCTAAGCTTTTGGCTGAAGATGGCGCACTCTACTTTAAAACTGATGCTAAGAACCTTTTCGAATGGAGTTTGGAACAGCTTGTAGCAGAAGGCTGGAGAATTGAACGGCTTAGTTTTGATTTACATGAAAGCAACTTGAACGAAAATTACAAAGTGATGACAACTTATGAGAAACGTTTTACGGCAGAAGGGCTAAAAATTAACTTCGTAAAGGCCGTACCGCCGAAAAATATATGAATAAATAAATTTCGAAAGAGGTGAAATGGCTGATTTTTTAGAGATTAAAGGTGCGCGTGAACATAATTTGAAAAATGTAGATTTAAAAATTCCGCGTGACAAATTAGTGGTGATAACGGGGCTTTCTGGCAGTGGAAAGTCTAGTTTAGCGTTTGATACAATTTATGCGGAAGGCCAGCGCCGTTATATGGAAAGTTTAAATTCTTATGCCCGCCAATTCTTAGGCACGATGGATAAGCCAGATGTCGACCAGATTACTGGGCTTAGCCCGGCTATTTCGATTGATCAAAAATCTACCAGTCGCAATCCACGATCGACTGTGGCGACCGTAACGGAGATTTATGATTATCTACGTTTACTTTTTGCGCGAATTGGTACGCCACATTGTCCAATTTGCGGTCGAGATGTGGTTCGGCGTACGCCGCAAAGTATTGTTGATAGTATTATGAATCTTGAAGAAGGTTCACGGCTGATATTGCTCGCACCAATCGCAAAAGCCAAAAAAGGTGAATTTGCGCATATCCCTGAAGAATTTTCGAAAAAAGGTTTTGCTCGTGCTCGGGTAGATGGAGTGATTTATGCTTTAGATGAATTCCCTGAACTTGAAAAAAATATTAAACATAATATTGAGATTGTAGTTGACCGTTTAGTACTTTCAAAAGAGATGAAGACGCGCCTGGCGCAAAGCGTTGAGCAAGCACTTGAGATGACCGGTGGAATTTTAGAGATTTTAAATGATGAGACTGGTGAAGTGAAGATTTTTTCGCAACGTTATGCTTGTGGACTTCATCCAGATGAGCATATTCCTGAGCTTGAACCGAGATTATTTTCATTTAATGCGCCACAAGGAGCTTGCGAAACTTGTTCTGGTCTTGGAACACGAATGGAGATTGATCCAGAATTGGTGCTTTCACCAAATTTAACAATTTCTGAAGGTGCAATTCGGCCTTATAATCGTGTGATGGAGAAGGGCTATCGAATTAAATTGCTTGAGAAAGTTGCAAAACGTCATGGATTTTCAACAAAAGTCCCAACTAAAAAGCTTTCGAAAGAAGCGATTGAAATTATTCTATATGGTACAAAAACAGATGAAAAATATCCGATCGAAATGAACGGCCGGATTTATAATATGAATTTTGAAGGTGTAATTCCGAATCTGGAGCGTCGCCATCGAGATACTGATAGTGAATTCCAGCGTAAGGACATCGAAAGATTTATGCGCGTTCGAAAATGCCAAACTTGTGGTGGAAAACGATTGAAACCTGTTGTTCTTGCGGTTACAGTTGCGGGCTTAAATATCGTTGAAATTTGTGATCTCGCAATTGACGAAGCTGTTGAACTTTTCAAAAATTTAGAACTAAATGAGCAACAAAAGTTTATTTCAACTCAAATCCTAAAAGAAATTTCTTCGAGATTGGGCTTTATGAATAATGTTGGCTTGAATTATTTGGAACTTTCGCGTGCGGCTAATACTTTAAGTGGTGGTGAGGCGCAGCGGATTCGCTTAGCTACGCAGATCGGTTCTGGGCTTCAAGGTGTACTTTACGTTTTGGATGAGCCTTCAATTGGTCTTCATCAACGAGATAATGACAAATTGATTGCAACGCTAAAAAACCTTCGTGATCTGCATAACACTGTTTTAGTAGTGGAACATGATGAGGACACGATTCGAGCGGCGGATTGGCTGGTTGATGTTGGCCCCGGCGCTGGTGTGAATGGCGGAATGATTGTGGCTTTTGGTACACCTGAGGAGGTTTCGAAAAATCCAAAATCTTTAACGGGGCAATTTTTGAGCGGAAAAGATAAAATTCAAACACCAAAAAAGCGCCGAAAAATTCAGAAAAATGAAAAATTGGTGATTAAAAATGCGCGCGAAAATAACCTGAAAAATATTGACGTTGAAATTCCATTAGGCGTGATGACGGTAGTTTCGGGGGTTTCGGGTAGTGGAAAATCAACCTTAGTGAATGAAATTTTAAGTAAAGAACTATTAGCACGCAAACATCGTACGCAAGAAGTTCCTGGTGCGCATGATGAAATTTTAGGTTTGGAAAAACTCGATAAAGCAATTGTGATTGATCAGAGCGCAATTGGTCGCACGCCGCGTTCGAATCCCGCAACTTATACTGGTGTCTTCACGCAGATTCGTGAGCTTTTTGCTGGCACGCCAGAAGCGAATATCCGCGGCTATAAAGCTGGTCGATTTAGCTTTAACGTTAAAGGTGGCCGATGTGAAAACTGTCAAGGCGACGGTGTAATTAAAATTGAAATGCATTTTTTGCCAGATGTTTATGTGGAATGTGACGTTTGCCACGGAAAGCGATATAATCGCGAGGCGTTGGAGATCCTTTATAAAGGTAAAACAATCTCGGATGTTTTAGAAATGACGATTGATGAAGCGACGGAATTTTTCGAAAATATTCCTGCGATCCATCGAAAATTAAAAACTATCCAAGAAGTTGGTTTAGGTTATATTAAACTCGGGCAACCTGCAACAACTTTTTCAGGTGGAGAGGCGCAACGAATTAAACTTGCTACTGAGCTTGCTCGGGCTTCAACTGGTAAAACAATGTATATTCTGGACGAGCCTACGACTGGGTTACATAATGCAGATGTAAAAAGATTGCTTTCAATTTTGAACCGTTTGGTTGACGCTGGAAACTCAATGGTTATAATTGAGCATAATTTAGATATTGTTAAAAGTGCCGACTGGATAATTGATATGGGTCCAGAAGGTGGAGCGGGTGGTGGAACTGTCGTGGCGACTGGAACTCCAGAGCAGGTTTCGAAAGTTGAAAAAAGCTGGACGGGAAAGTATCTTAAAAATATCCTTTAGGATAGATTGCCGTGTCTTTTGAAAAATAGTATAATAATGCTATAAAGTTCTTAATTTTATATTATGAAAGGAAAAAATGGCAATTTTAGTAACTGGTGGTGCAGGGTTTATCGGTGCCCACACTTCAATTGAACTTCTTGAAAATAATGAAGAAGTTATAATTATTGATAATTTTCTAAATTCAAAACCTAAAGCTTTAGAGCGAATTCGTGAAATTTCGGGCAAGGATTTTAAGTTTTATGAAATTGATATTTTAAATAAAGATGGGCTTCGAAAAATTTTTCAAGAAAATAATATTGAGCAAGTGATACATTTTGCAGGTTTAAAAGCAGTTGGCGAAAGTGTTGAGAAACCGCTTGAATACTATAAAAATAATATTCAAGGAACGATCTCTCTTTTGGAAATTATGCGAGAGTTTAACGTTCATGATATTGTTTTTTCTTCGAGTGCAACAGTTTATGGCAATAAAAATCCAGTTCCTTATCGAGAAGAAATGCCTTGCGAAACAGCAACGAATCCTTATGGATATACTAAAGTTGTGATTGAACATATTTTGAAAGATCTAGCGAAGGCTAATGCGCGCTGGTCGATTACGATTTTGCGATATTTCAACCCAATTGGTGCACATGAAAGCGGTTTAATCGGTGAAGATCCGCAAGGAATTCCGAATAATTTGATGCCGTATATTTCTCAAGTTGCCATTGGAAAGCGAGAAAAACTTTCAATTTTTGGCGATGATTATGAAACTCCTGATGGCACGGGTGTGCGTGATTATATTCATGTTGTAGATTTAGCTAAGGGCCATTTGAAAGCATTAGAAAATAATCGTAAGAATGTTGGCGTTAAAATTTATAATCTTGGTTCAGGATCGGGAGTGAGTGTTTTGGAGCTAGTTCGTGCTTTCGAAAAAGCCTCTGGCAAAAAGATTCCTTTCGAAATTACCTCGCGCCGTGCAGGTGATATTGCATTTTGTTATGCTGATGTTGCCAAGGCTGAAAAAGAACTTGGCTGGAAAACTGAAAAAACACTTGAGGAAATGTGTCGAGATTCGTGGAATTGGCAAAGTAAAAATCCGAATGGATTAATCTAAAAATATTAGAAAAGTTTGTTTTCGAACAGACTTTTCTATTTTTTTGAAAAAAGTACTTGACTTTTTAAGCTACCTTGTATAACATAGAAGTATGAAGGAACAAGAAAGTATTGAAAAATATGCTTCACAAATTTCAACCCAGATGCGAAAAGGTTTTATGGCGTTTTGCGTACTAAAGGTTTGTGCAAAAAAGCCAGTTTACACCAGCGACATCATTAAGGAATTGCGTGAAGCTAAAATGGTTGTGGTCGAAGGCACGATTTATCCGTTGCTATCAAGGCTACAAAAAGATGGATTATTAAGCCATGAATGGCAAGAAAGTGAGCAAGGTCCGCCTAGAAAATATTATTCAATAACTGAATTTGGCGCTAATGTTTGTGAAAAGGTTAGCGAAGAAATCAGCAAATTAAATAAAACAATCAGCAAACTTTAAGGAGAAATATGAAAGAAATTACAAGAATTCATTTGGCAAAAATTCCTTACGAAATTGAAATTTATGCCAAAAAGAGGCTTGAAAAATATCTAAAAGATTTAAAAATCTACTCTGGCGATGAAGATATTTTTGAAGATGTTGAAATTCGAATTACTGAAATTCTAGCAGAACTTGGTATAAAAGAAGGCGGAGTAATCACTGAAAAAGAAATTTCAAAAATTGAGGCTCAAATTGGCTCACCAGAAGTGTTTCAAGATTTGAATTTTGATGGTGAAAATGAAGAAATTCGCATTCCAAAAATTTCAAAAAAGCTATTCCGAGATGAACAAAACGGAATGATTTCAGGTGTGGCAGCAGGATTAGCTCAATATTTGAAAATTGATACGGTTTGGGTCAGGCTAGCTTTAGCGGTTATGTTTTTTGTAAGTTTTGGTACAATTGTTCCAATTTACATTTTATCGATTCTTATAATTCCAGCGGCAAAAAATGCTAATGATATTTTGCGACTTCGCGGTGAAGCTATTACAGCAAGTGCAATTCGAGAAGTTAACGAAGAATATAATTTCGAAAAAAATGCAGCTCGAAATATGAAAATTGCTCGAATTTTTGGGATAATTTTTGGAATTTTTACAGTTTTTGCTTTTATTGGTGGAATCCTAGCGATGTTTTTTGGAAACTGGGCGTTAATGCAAATTGGCGAAATGGCTAATTTTGCCAACGCAAAGAGTGCTGCAACTGGTATAGTAATTTCAGCAAATATAATGGGAATTTCTTATTTGATTTTTACGGCTTTTATTGCAAAAATGCTGTTTAAATTGAAAGCTTCGAAAATTGATATTATAGCAATTATTGTTTCGGTGGTAGTTGCTTTAGGCGGAATTTTGGGATCGATTTCTTTTACTACAATTTTACGCGATAAAGCTAATGAAAAGGTTTCGAAAAGTTTAGTCTCTGAACAAATTAAATTTAATTCTGAAAAAATGAAAAGTGTTAAAAAACTAAAAGTTGATTCTTCAGTTTCTGTTTTCTATCACATTTCAGATGAGCAAAAAATTGAATTTACACATATGAATTTTCGAAAACATAATTTGAAAGTTGATTTTGAAGGAGAAACTTTAAAATTGAGCTTAAATAATGTTCCGCAAAATCTATATTTTGGCGGATTAGGCTATGAGGAAATTCATATTTATGGCCCAGAACTAAATGAAATTGATGTAACTTCAAATTCGAACGTAAATTATTTTGCGAAAGATGCTGAGAATATGAAAGTAAAAATGAATGGCGGCTCAGTTTATTTTGAAAATTCAGCCAAAATTACAAATTTAGAGATTTCCAAAGGTGAATATGGCGTATTTTCAGGAAAGCACATTGATGTTTTAAACTTAACATTAAATTCAAATAGTGGAAGTGTTGAACTAAAAAATGTTGAAAATGCAAATGTTAAAACTAAAAATTGTAGTTTTAATAGTCCAAAAGTCACTCGTTTGAAAGCTCGCGCAAAAAATGTAAAAGTGAATGATTATGATTTTAACGAGAACACTAAAGGCCAATGCTTTTATCTTGAAAGTTTAGATAGGGATGAATTTTAATTAAAGGAGGAATATGATTGAAGTTCGAAATATTTCAAAAATTTATGGAAAAAAGAAAAATCGTTTTCAGGCATTAAAAGACGTAAGTTTTAAAATTGAAAATGGTTCAAGTGTGGCGATTATTGGAAAATCAGGAAGCGGAAAATCAACGCTAATTCATGCAATGAGCGGCCTGGACGCTCCAGAAAAAGGTGAAGTTTTAATGGATGGAGTAAATATTCTATCAATGAATCAAAAGAAGATTGATAAATTTCGTTCGAAAAAAATGGGATTTATTTTTCAAAGCTTTTTCGTTCAAGGAAATGAAACTTGTTTCGAAAATGTGAGTTTGCCACTTGAAATTGCTGAAGAGCCAATTTTTCGAAGGAAAGAAATTGTAGAAGACGCCCTAAAAGCGGTTGGTTTGAAAGATAAAATCAAAACACCAGCTCGTGACCTTTCAGGCGGGCAAAAACAGCGTCTTGCGATTGCACGAGCAATTGTAAACTCGCCAGAAATAATTTTTGCGGATGAACCAACGGGAAATTTAGACTCCACAACTAGTGAAAAAATCGAAAAATTACTTTTTGAATATAATAAAAAGTCTGGTGCAACGCTATTTATTATTACTCATGATGAAGAATTAGCAGAAAAGTGTGATATTCGGATTCGAATAAAAGATGGCGAAATAGAGCATATTGAAGGAGTTAAAAATGCGTAGAGTTGATATTATTAAGAGAGCTGGAAAAAATATTCGTTTAGCAAAAGGGCGAACAATTTTGACAAGTTTGGCAATTGCGGTTGGTGCGACAACTGTTGCACTCGCAATTGCAGCCGGAAAGGGTGGTAATGCTTATGTTGAAAGTTTAGCCAATAAATTAGGTGATCAAAATGCTTTAACCATCTCGCGATTAATTAAAAATAAAAAAGACCCTTATGCGCCGAATAGGGTCGAATCAACTCGTGAAGATGCTGCCAAAAAGAAAGCTGAAATTGACGCTGAGAGCCACTCATTTAAGAAAGAAGATTTAGATAAAATTTTAAAAATTAAAGGTGTTCGAAATGTCTCTCCAGCAGTTCCTGTAAAAATTGAGACTGTCCAGTCTGAAAATGGTATCAAATATGACGGATATGTTGCCACTAAAAATGATGAACAAGAGATGGGGATTTCAGCTGGAAAACTAAGCAAAAATAATCAAATTGATAATGGAAAAGTTATCGCGCCAAAAGCTTATGTTGAACCTTTTGGAGGTAAAATTCCTGCTGATATCGTGGGCAAAAAAGTAGTTTTCGAAATGAAAGATGCGGAAGGCAAAACTTTCGAAAAGACTTTTGAAATTCAAGCAGTTGATGCCGGAAAAACGGATACTAACTTTAACTATCACGGAAATTTCTGGATGAATAATAGTGATGGTTTGGAAATTGCGAAAAAGCAAAATTCTGGTGAAATGCGGTTTTATAGTGCGAGCGTAACAACCGACGGCACACGAAAAGTTGATGAAATTAAAAAGGAAATTACGGCATTAAACGGCGGTGAATTTTATCAAGTTTCCACTTTTGCAGATGATAAAGCAACGGTTCAAACAGCAATTAATGTTATGGCAGCAGGTCTTGCTGGATTTGGATTTTTGACACTTCTTGCTTCAGCTTTTGGAATTATTAACACGCAATATATTTCAGTTTTAGAGCGAACCTCACAAATTGGTTTGATGAAATCGCTTGGAATGCGAAAGAGTGATGTTTCGAAACTTTTTAGATACGAAGCAGCGCTGATTGGTTTATTTGGTGGAATTATTGGAATTGTTGTAGCGTATGGAATTACTTTCTTAAACCCTGTAATCAGTAGTGTCTTAAAACTGCAAAAAACTTCTGGCGTGGATACGAATTTACTTCAACCAGATTTATTCGCTTGGATTCTATTGGTAGTTGGTTTGATGTTACTTTCGGTGATTTCTGGATTCTTACCAGCACGAAAGGCGGCAAAGATGAACCCAATTGAGGCTCTTCGAACTGAATAAAGTTAATGAAATCGGCTCATTAAAAAAGTGGGCCGATTTTTCTGAAAAAATATAAAAAAGTCTTGAAATTATTAAAAAACTCGTGTATAATAAGATTATTATTCCGGCATAGCTCAGTGGTAGAGCGGTTGGCTGTTAACCAATAGGTCGCTGGTTCGAGCCCAGCTGCCGGAGCCAAATTTGAGTTTTACGACAATTTGATAATGTGAGAAAAGGTTCTAACAGATTAAAATAGAGCCTTTTTTATTTTTATTTAATTCTATATTGCAAAAAATCTCCAATTGATATATTATAATAGAAAAATATGACTAGTCTGATAAAAAACAAAGAACTAGAGAGGGTGTATTATGAACTTAATATTTATGTTTGCATAGTGGTTCTTTTATCTGAATTGGCTACAAGAGTTTTTCTATGATATAATGAAAAACAAGGAGAAGATTACGAAAAACAACAAATTAGTAAACGGCGTTGGCCTATATATATCACTGGCAATTTTTATTTCAATGGTTTTACCTATGATTATTTTTGCTGGAATTGACAATGCATTAATAGGAAGTAAATATGATTTGCCGTTAATTAAGTACACAAGCATATGGTTTGGCGATGTCTTTATTTTAACAACTTTCAATCTTGTATTTTTTAGCCTAGTATATAAGATCTCTGATTACATAAAAGATAATATTATTTCAATTATGATAGCTTCAATAGTGTCGGTATACATCAATTTTTATACGCACTTTATTCTGTGGACAGGCGATTTAGTGACGGGCTTTATGGATAACATCAGTGGGTTAACTATTTCTGGTTGGATTCATTTTATTTACAGTACAGTTCAAATGTTCTTTATCTTGTTGTTTTTATTTACTCTTCCAAAAATATCTAAAAATCCTATTTATTCGAAAAGTATAAAAATATTAAATTTTCTACTCTTATTCTTTACGCTTCTTCAAATTCCAGATTTTATTATTAGGAATTTTTCTAAATTACAGAGTGAAGAGATTGTGAAACTGGTGCTGTCAGATGGCTCATCTATGTTAACAATTGTATGTATTGGAGTGTATTTTTTAATACTTTATAGAAATAGGATATTCAATCTTTTAAAAAGATAAATTGCAATAAAAAGTACAACATTTTTAAAGCTCATCTCTGAGTGTTTCAAAAGCTGTTTTGTAACTCAAGCATTTTCTGGGGCAATGATTCATAGCCAGTAAGGTCTCGCTTAGCGCTTTTTCAGTAATGGTTGCCAAATAGGTTTTCTTAGGAAAAAACTCACGAAATGAACTGTATTTTAGTATTCATAAAGTGTGTGAACTCAGATTATTTTTAGACTGCTAAGTGTCAGACTATCTATCTCGGGAGTTTTTCTTTTTCTTAAAATTTTAAGACTTTTCTAAGTAAAATATGTTAAAATTAAAATAGAAAAGAGGTAAAAATGAAATTTGATAAAATTATAATTGGATTTGGAAAAGCTGGAAAAACTTTGGCAGTTCTGGCTGCTAATAAAGGTGAAAAAGTTGCATTAATTGAAAAGTCGCCGAAAATGTATGGCGGAACCTGCATCAATATTGCTTGTATCCCAACCAAAGTTCTAGCGGTTGCGGCGAGTGAAAATCTAACTTTCGAAGAAGCGATTGCGCGAAAATTTGATGTTGTGCAGCGGCTAAATTCAAAAAATTATCATATGCTTGCAGATAATGAATCAATTACAGTTTTTGATGGCTTTGGTTCATTTTTAGATGAAAGCAAAATTTTAGTTGAATCGAATGGTGAAAAACTTGAGCTTTCGGCCGATAAGATTATTATTAATACTGGTGCAGAAAGTTTTATCCCTAAAATTTCAGGAATTAAAGAAGGTTTGAAGGACTCAAAGATTTTAACCAGTACAGAGCTTCTTGAAAATCAGGAGGTGATTGACAACCTAGCAATTATTGGTGGTGGATTTATCGGCCTAGAGTTTGCTTCAACTCTTGCAAAGTTGGGCACAAAAGTAACAATTTTTGAGCGAGGCGATAAAATTTTAGCTGATGAAGATGATTCGATGCGAAAAGCAATTTTTGACTTTTTAGTTTCGCAAGGTGTTAATTTTGAATTTAATGCAAATATTGAAGCTTTCGAAAATGTTGAAAATGGAATTTTAGTTCAAAATAATGGTAAGAAATCAGCTTTTAACAAAGTGCTAATTTCAACCGGGCGAAAACCGGTAACTGCAAAATTAAACCTTGAACGAGCAGGAATTAAAACACTTGAAAATGGTGGAATTTGGACTAACGAAAATCTTCAAACTTCAAATTCAAAAGTTTGGGCGGTTGGTGATGTGAGAGGAAAAGAGCAATTTACTTATGCTTCTTTAGATGATTTTCGAATTTTGCGCTCACAGTTTTATGGTGACGGAAAATATTCTCTAAAAAATCGTGTTAATTTGCCGAATTCGATTTTTTTGCAGGTTCCATTTTCGAAAGTTGGATTAACTGAAAAACAAGCTTTGGAGGAAGGTTTCGAGATTAAGGTAAAGGAAATTCCGGCAGCAGCAGTGCCAAAACTCCAGCTCGAATTTAAAACAACTGGTCTTTTGCGAGCGATTGTAGATTCGAAAACTAATAAAATTTTAGGCGTAGCTCTGTTTTGTTATAATTCGCCAGAAGTTATAAATATTATAAAAACAGCGATTGACGCAAATCTTGATTATACGTTTTTGCGAGATCAAGTCTTTACGCATCCGACTGTTGCAGAAAGTTTGAATGATTTGTTTAATCTTTAAGTTTGCTTTATTTTCGAAAATTTGATATAATTTAAGCAAAAGCATAATAATTTTTAAAGGTGGGAAATGAAACCGACGATTTTATCGATTGGAAATGCGACAAAAGATAACTTTTTAGACATTCAAAATCAAAAAATTTATAAAGATGAGCTCAATGATTTTCATTATGACCTAACTTTTGATGATTCAACTTTAAATTATCAAAAACAAGCTGGTGTTTATGGTGGAACAATTTTGAGTGAAAAAATCTTTACAGCAGCGCATTTTAAGGCTTTTTCAAGTGCGAATCCAAACGGTACTTCTCATTTCGAATATGATGAAATTAACAGCAATCTGATTGATCGATTTATAGTTTCGTATAAAGGCAAGAGTTTTATTTTAACCAGTAATCCTCGTAGCACAAAATGGGTTTCGCCAGCTTTTCCACCAGATTTAATTTATATTGCGGATGCTAATTTTTCGCAAAATTATCTGGCAGATTTTAAAAAATATTTGTGCGAGAATCCAAAAATTGAGCTTGTTTTTAATGTTGCCGATTTGGGTCCTGAGCTTGCGCATGAGTTTTTCGTTCGAGCGAATTTAGTTTTTGTAGATTTTCGAAAACAAAATTTAAGCGATCTAATTGACTATTCAAGTTATGAAAATGTGATAGATTCACTAATTAGAACTGGTGTACGAGGCGTTGTTATTTTTGATGGCTCGAAAATAGTTGCTGGAAATAAAGAAAAAATTGCCAGTATTGAAACTAATTTTGAATTAAATTCGTTTTACCAGAATAATATTTTTCAGGCGGCTTTCGTTGCTGAAAATTTTTCAAATTCTTCAAAATTAGAAGAAAATTTGCAAGTTGCAGTTATAATTGCTAATAAATCTGATTTTAATGATATTTTGAAGCCTTTTTATGCGCATCAAATTTTAAATCGCAAAAATTATGAGTTACCTGTTGATGTTTTGAGTAGTACGCCAGATATTGAAACACGATTACACAAAACTGCTGCAAAATTAGTTACGCGACCAAAAGGAATATTTGCTGCGGATGAGTCTGGCGGGAATATTCATAAAAAATTCGAAACGATTGGGCTTGAAGATACTTTTGAAAATCGTAGGGCTTATCGCGAGATGTTTTTTAAGACACCAGATATTGAGAATTATTTAAGTGGAATTATTCTTTTTGAAGAAACGACTGAACAAAACACTTCTGAAGGTATTAATTTTGTTGAGTATTTAAAAAATCGTGGAATTTTAGTTGGTGTGAAACTTGACGGTGGTTTACAGCCTTTGACCGGATTTGAAGGCGAGACGATTTCGTTGGGGCTTGATTCTTTGACTGAAAAACTCCAAAAATATTCAAAAGTAGGAATTGATTTTGCAAAATGGCGAGTTGCTTTCGAAATTGATGAAGAGAAAGGAACGCCGAGCGAAGCTGCGATCGCTTCGAATTTACGAGTTTTGGCACAATATGCTAAAGCCTGCCAGAATTATGGAATTGTACCAATCGTTGAGCCAGAGGTGGTTTATTCTGGAAAACACACTATTAAACAGTGCCGAGAAGTTACGGAAAAGATTCTTAAAAAGCTCTTTGAGGAACTAAAGATGTTTAAAGTTGATCTTAAGGGGACAATCTTGAAAACAAATATGGTTCTTACTGGCTCTGAAAATGAAATTCAATCTTCTTCAATAGAGGTTGCACGAGAAACTGTTTCTATTTTTAAGAAAATAGTTCCAAAAGAATTAGCAGGGATCGTATTCCTTTCTGGTGGGCAAACTGCAACTCAGGCAACCGATAACCTTCAAGAAATAACCAATCTTGGACCTTTTGACTGGGGATTAACCTATAGTTTTGCACGAGCTTTGCAGCTTCCGGCACTTCAAGCTTGGGCTGGAAAACCAGAAAATGTTCAGCAAGCTCAATTACTTTTCTTGGAGCGAGTCGCGGCAAATTCGCACGCTTTGTATAAGAATTGACTGCCATAAAATATTTAAAAATACTCAGAGATTAGATATTCTGAGCGTTTTTAATGATTAATTTTTACGTTTTATAAAGATTGTGAAAATTGCTATCGCTATTCCTCCGATTGTATATAAAATTCTTGCCGACGCCCAATCATTGGTTATAAAGCTATAAGTTAAATAAATTGCTGTTATTGAAAGCATTGTTATTGCCGCAAAAAATCCTATTTTAGAATCTTTTTCTTCATCTTTATTTTCAATTTCATAAAAGTTATTAATTTTCGAAAAAATAGAATTTCCATAAGTTGATGCTGAGATTCCAATTCCTAGTAGAGCCATAAATATAGTATTAGCTAAATTAATGCCAAGATTAGAAAAATGATAAATTATTTGATGAGCCGCTATAGCTGTAAAAAGTGTTGATACTAATGCCATAGTGCTGCTATTTTTAATATTTTTGACTTGTTTGATTTCATTTTTTGAAAAAATTTTGTCAATTTCTATATTATAATCAAGTAGGTTTTCAGTTTCTGAATTATCAAAATTTTTAGCTAAAATTAGTAGGGGAACTGATATTGCTAAGGATAGCATTAAGCCAACCCCTGCTAAAAC
>CAUSJG010000011.1:0-19391 GCA_963532115.1 uncultured Saccharimonas sp. (SeqCode) | reverse complement strand
AAGCAATTTCAGGAAAAAGTAATTTCGAAGATTGAACTTGCCAAAAATCAAACATCTTTAAGCTCCAACGAAATTGGACAATGATCGCTCCCCATAATTTCGTTATGAATTTTGGCTTTATTTTTTTCTGAATTTAATGATTTTGAAACAACAAAATAGTCAATCCGCCAGCCAACATTTCGTTCGCGAGATTTTGCAAAATGGCTCCACCAAGTGTAAATTTCAGCCTTTTCTGGGTTTTGATTTCGAAAAATATCAAATAAATCGGCTTTTAAGAAATTAGAAAATCCAAGTCGCTCTTCATCTGTAAAACCGTGTTTTCCGTGATTAGCTTTTGGGTTTGAAAGGTCAATTTCCTCGTGTGCAACATTTAAGTCACCACAAAAGATAACCGAACTCGGCTTAAAAATATCTTGCGGATTTTCTTCAATAATTTCTAGATTTTCTGCAAAATCTTCTTTTGAAAAATCGCCATTTTCTAGGCCTTTCGAAAAAGTCAAAAAGGCTGCATCCCAATTTTCTCGCAATTTCAAGCGGCCTAGATCATTTTTAGTGTTTGGAGTGTAAACTGTAATTAGCCAAAAATTATTAAATTTTGCAGCACAAATTCGCCCCTCGGTTGAAGAATCACCAAAATTATCGCTAAGTTCAAAATTTTCTAAAATTTTTTTTGGAAAATTTCGCAAAATTGCTTGCGGTTTTTGCTTTGACCATATTGCTGTTCCCGCATAACCTTTTCGTTCGGCGTGAGAATAAAATTTAAAATATTCAGGATATTTTTTGTTAAAATTCTCTTTCGAAATTTGCGTTTCATCAATTTTAATTTCTTGAAAACATGCGATATCGGGATTTTTTAGGCTTAAAAATTCCGCTAAATTCCCTTTTTTTTCGACCGCACGAATTCCATTAACATTCCAAGAAAAAATTTTCATTTAATACCTCTTTAACATTCTTGCATTTTCGCGTTCGGATTGGCGACGTTTTAAAGTTTCACGCTTGTCATATTGTTTTTTACCTTTTCCGAGCGCAATTACAATTTTAATAAAGCGACCTTCGGCTAAAATTTTAACTGGCACAATCGTGAAGCCTGCCTTCTTTTGGCCTGAAAAATCCTCAATTTGTTTGCGAGTTGCGAGTAGCTTTTTTGGTGAAGTATCAATAGTGTCGGCTTTCGAAAATCCCTCGCCCTGATTTTTGAGCGAAAAACTTGCATTGTTGAGCCAAAGCTCTTCACCTTTTCGCCCGTTTCGAAGAGTTACGAAAGCGCCCTTTAAACTAACGCGGCCATCACGCACCGCACGAACTTCAACTCCACGCAAGCTCATCCCGGCAATAAGCTCGTCGTCAAGTTCATAATCGAACCGCGCTCGACGATTAATAATATTTTTAACAGAAGTTTTTGGCTTTTTCATCTTAAAAATTATAACATTTTTAGTTTATATTTTCAATTGAGTGTGTCGAAAAAACTTAATAAACTTGAGTATGGTTAAAATTACGAGGAGAATTACACTAAATATTAAGATTGAATCTAATTAAGGCTGATTTCATAAAAAACGTTCCTTAATAAGAGGATTTCATTAGTAGATTGATTATAAGACAACTGATTCTATGGTTAAAAAAGTTATAAGATTATTTTTAGTTAATAATGTATATTTAGTCAATATTAAATTTATCAAATATCCCTTTTGCTAGTGCGTAAAGTTTAGGCGCTTTTTCTTCGGTGATTGACTTCTGGTCATATTCAGCAATCTTAGTTTTTATGTCGGTCATAATGATCTTTAGCTTTGATTTCTTATCTTCTTTTGAGGTAGTAGTATCTCCTGATGTAATATTATTATAGTATTTGACTATCTGATTGCAGAAAGGTTCTGTATTATTAAGCGTTATGTTACCGTCTAGATCATGGCTACTAAGCACTTCTTTAGCCTTACTTTCTACAAAATCTTTCGGGAGTATGTCTTCTATAGTTCCATTCGCTGTAATGTTTCCATTAAGATCTCGAATGGTAAATGTCTTATTTTTGAAGTTATTACCTATCGTAACGATTTTTTCCTTATATTCCTTTCCGTCCTTGTCATCATCGACGATAACCATAGGGGTAACGTTGTTCAAAAGCAGAATTGAAGAAAGGGCCACTATGTTCGAACCATTTCCATTTGTTATCAAGACATCATTATCGCTCTTGACTTGTTTTAAGGCTTTCTGTAGCAATTTTTTGTCAGTTGCACCTTCGACAAGTAATGTGTGTGGTGTTAAAAAGTCGGTAATTACGTTTATGCCAAAAGCTGATTGTAAAATTTCATCATCATTTATATCTTCATTGCTCTTTATATGATGTGCTTCCGTCAGACCTACCTTATTTTTGGTAAGTAGATAGTGTCTTTCTCGTGTATTCTTGTCAAGCATAAAATTAGAATGAGTTGAGATGAATAAATAATTGTGTTTTCCAATTTCTATAAGCTCCTTAAGCATCCAACGAACACCAGAAGGGTGTAAATGAATCTCAGGTTCGTCTATCAATATCAAATGATCCTCGATATCACCAGATGCGCTGCTAATAGATAGACTGAGTAGTAGAGAGACGAATTGTTTAAAACCTTGGCTTCTGTCAGTCATATCATAGTAACTATATTTGCCGTTGTTGGCTTTGTCTTTAACTTTTACTGATAGTTCTAGTGTGCTACTTTCTATTTCTACATCGATTTCTATTTCATGCTCTTTCCACTTGTCATTTAGGTATCTCGTTGTCTCTGAGCTAATTTCATCCATCAATCCTTTACGTTCATTATATAAATTACCAATCTCGTCAATCTTAGACTTAATTTCAGATTGGTCTTTATAACCAGCTAGATAAAACATATTTTTTAAGGGCACGTTGATATCTGGATTATCAGCAAAAGTTTTTAGATCAATTTTTCCTTCAATAAGGTATTTTTCTTGGTAAGCCCAGTGGTCTACGGGGATATTTATTGTGTTTACAAAGTCCTGTAATGCCAATTTTATAATATCTTTGAATTTTTCAATTGTAAGTTGCGTGTAAGATTCTTTTTCTTCATCAGTTAGCTCGCTATTAAGCTTTATGGTATATAGTATTGTGGGTTCAGCTACAGTCTCAATAAAGCTGTACTTACCAACTGCTATTTCGCTCATCTCGCAATTATAGTCAACAGCATAGTTAGATAGATATAGATTAGCTGGATCGCGCTGAAGGTATATTTCTTTTGATATTTTTGTGATATTTATTTCATCAGCAAGCTCGTCAGGTATTGTAATTGCTTGCTTAATAGCGCTTCTATAGTCGTCGGAGTCTTCGGTGCTAAAATCAAAAAATATAGATACTCTATCTGGTTTTTTTTGCCGGTTTTGTATTTTGTGAAAATATACTGTTTCTTCATGGCCTGGTGTCGCTATAGCATCAAGTACGTTACTTTTGCCTGCTTCGTTCTTGCCAATTAAAATCGTAGTATAACTTTCATTGTTACCTTCACCATATTTTCTCACAGGAAAATCCAATTTATCTATAGATTTGTAGCCTCGAATCTTTATCTCTCTCAGTTTCATAAACTAATTATATCATATAGTAAAAAATTATAAAATGACTAGTAATATTTCATCTGATTAGGCTGGTAGCGTTTTTATAATCGATTGTTATGTTGTCGAATGACTTTGTCGAGATCATGATTGGTTACATACTCTATCGAGAGAATATTTGTTTTAAGATCTCCTAAAATTTATAAAAACGTCCGTTTGGGCGACTGAATATCATATTTGGTGCGACTTTATCTTGCCTCTAGAACTTAAAATCCCCCTTGCGATCAGATGTCGCTCCGGCGGGGTGTCCCGCCGAAATAATTATAGATACTCATTCAATAAAAAAAGTAAGCTAATCACGATTAATGTTAAGCTGATTCTTTGCTATATATGGTACAATATATTTATGAATAAGGTAAACGTATTACTTACTGAGGCTAATGGCAATCTTTCAAGCAACAGAAAGATGATTATGGACGCCATAAAGACTGCCGAAGAGTATGTATTTTCAAAGTTTAAAGTCGATTGGGATATCGATTTGCTAGTAACTAACCGCTTATACGATATCATTATTCCAGAAGATGGAGTCGGCGGGCGTACTAGGACTTCCGATTTTATTGAATTTGCCATCAATGAAGAAAAAGCAACCAAAAATCTGATTTCCGAAATGGTGGCGCATGAACTTTGCCACGCCGCTCGCTGGGGTAAAAATGATGAGTGGATTAACTCTTTGTTCGATGGCATGATTAGCGAGGGCATTGCAACTTATCTTGAAGCAGAGTTTGTTAAAGATCGAGAAGAAAAAACAGTCTTTATCAAAACAATTCTTGAACGAACAGATGATGAGAATGAAAAGATTCTTGAAAAGCTTTGCGACCAATTAGATTCCAATTATTACGATTACGATACTATATTCTTCAACGGCAACGATGAACTACCACGCTGGTCGGGTTATTCACTTGGATATTATTTAGTCAAAAAGTATCTCGAGAAAACTAATAAAAAAATCGACGATGCTTTCGCTGACAAATACGCAGAATTCAAGATTGCTTTGTAGATGAAAAAGCACGGATGTAAACCCGTGCTTTTTGTTGAACCCTAGCTCTTTTAGACAAAATAGTGTGGCGTTCTCAGGCTTGTCACCGAGAGCTTTAAGAGCGATCGCTGAACATTCTAGATGTCAACTAGGAAAACCCATCCTATCGCGGTACTTCCATTCCATATCGCGCTTTTTCCATTTTCGTTAATAGACCATTTCCACAGAGTGAAATCTGAAATATTTTTCTTTTATAAATTGAAATCGACTCGCGTTCCAGACTTTAAGCCTGTTAGATCTAGTTTTGCAAAATTAACATAGTGAGGAAACTTGGCAGTATCAAAATAAATCCCATCAGAAGTTTCATAGGTGCAACCTTTTGCTGTTAGGGTGTCAATGATTTCTATCTGTTCTTGAATGAAACTAGTTACTCTAGTGAGATGATTTGGAGCTATCAAGTTTAGGCCCTTCATACCTTGCTTGAATTTATTAGTATAAAAATTTGCCGCCTCCCATGACGTCTTACTAGACTAAAATATCCCAATAAATACTGCCCAGTTTCCGATATGTGGCTCAACATAAACAATTGGACTACAAAATGTAAATTTTAACATTCTGTGGATCAATTGACTAAAATATTTCTATTTTTCGGTGCGGAGTATTGTAGAATTTTAACATGTTATGCTAGTAATATTTTACTATAAATTTATTTTTTTGACAAATCAATTAAAAATTTTACACCAATCTTGCTTTTTTCTATTTTATATTTAATTTTATAATTTGTTAAAATATTTTTAACGATATAAAGTCCGAATCCGCTACCTTTTTCTTTATTTAGGTCAAAATTTGTTTCGAAAATTTTAGTATTAATATTCTGATTTGAATTTTCAATATAAAACCAGTTATTCTTGACGCCAATATTTATTTGACCGTTTTGGTCGGAATGCTTTACGGCATTGCTCACTAAATTTGAGAGAATAATTTCTAGTGCTGTTTCACCGATATAAATTTCTTCTTGGCTCAACTGGTTGTCTATTGAGATATTTTTTTGCTCGGCCAGTAATTTATAGTTATCTAGAACCTTTTGCAATATTTTATTGATATTTATAAACTTCTCGTCATTTTTTAGGTTTTCGAATGAAGAGGCTGATAATATTTGAGTAATATTTTGAGTTAGCTGATCAATAATATCAAGACAATCTTCAATAGATTTCTCTTTGTTTTTATATTTGCCAATGCCATATTTCATATTCTCGAGAATTATTTTAAGGCTTGCTAACGGGTTTTTTAGTTCATGGGAAGCACCTCTAAAAAACTCGCTTTTTAGTTTTTCGAGTTTAGTGATTTCTTGGTTTTTGATTTCTAGACCGTCAATCGATTTTAGGAGTGTTAAATATAAATCATTTATTTGTCTTTTCAGAGTACCGACTTCATTTGTGGAGTTAACTTCCAGCTTAGCATTTCGGTTAAGTTTCATCATTTGAGTGGTTGTAGTTTTAATTTCGTTGATATTCTTGGTAATAATTTTGGCGTATACTAAAGAAACGATAATTGAAAAAATAAAAGAAAATAAAATTGAAATTGGTAAAAATTGAAAAGTTAGTTCTTTTGCATCTTTGCTCATATCTGTTGTTGAGATAAATTTAACTAGTATTTTTTTGTTCGAGTTAGTCTGTACTTCTCTATCTTCAATAACTAAAGAGTTATTATCGCTGGTTAAATCCGCTTCAATCTGATCATCGATTTTAATCTCATTTAGATAGTCGTTATCTTTCACAAAAGCTTTAACTTTGCTACTTTTAGAATATAGCTCAAGTATCTGCTTGATACTTTCGATATTTTTGCCGTAGATATTCTTGGTGATTTGGTCTGCTTTTTGGGTGATTTCTTGCTTTCGAGTTCCGAGGTAGACTTTTGGAAAAATGAAGTAAATTAACGCATGAATTAAAATCGCTAAAATGCTTAACGTAGAAAACGTATACAAAAACATTTTTGGAAAAATTTTCAAATTTCTCATTTTCTCTCCAGTTTGTAACCTATATTACGGATAGTTTTAATGCAGTCCAGCCCGAATTTTTTGCGTAGATCTTTTATATAAACGTCAATCACTCGGTCGAACGGTATATTTTCGCTTTCCTTCCAGACATTTTCTAAAATCTGATTTCTGGTCAAAGCTCTACCTTCGTTGAATAATAAGTATTTTAAAACCTCAATTTCTTTTGCGCTGATTTCCGCTTCATCGTTGTTTATTTTTGCAGAAAAAGTACTAAAATTAATTTCTAGATCTTTGTATCTGAAAACTTCGAATTTTTCATAATTTTTTGTAATTAGTGCGTCAATTCGAGCTTTTAAAACTGGGAGCGAAAACGGTTTTTCAATATAACCATCCGCCAGATTCGAAAAGGCGGTGATTTTGAATTCTTCATCGCTAAAAGCAGTTAGAATGAGAACTGGCAGATTGCTTTTCTCTCTGATTTTTTGAAGGACGTCTAGGCCATTTGTAAATGGAATTTGAATATCTAAAATCACCAAGTCAATCTTATTTGATTCGAATTTAGATAAAGCTTCTCGCCCGTCGCGCGCCTCGATTGTTTCATAGTTAAATTCAGATAGATATGCGCAAATTCCTTCTCGTATTGTTGCATCATCTTCAGTAATAAGTATTTTCATTGTCATCTTTTAATATTATATCACTTTATAGTATCTACTTCAAAGATAATATCAGCACCATTGCGGCACTGATATTGTTTCTTTATTCTGCGTCTGATAATAAATCTTTAGGGTTTTTCTTTAGAATGCCAGATGAAGCAATGTATAGCGAAATTGCTAGCATGATAGTCATGAATATAATTACCCAGACCAGCATATTTGGATTGATCGTCATATCAAGACTACTGAGAGTTTTATTAAATCCATCCACCTCGGCGCCACCACCTAGGCCTGTTGAAGCTGATTGTTTAGCAATTTGCTTAGCGATATTTCCGGTAACACTTTGCAAAATATTGTTTCCAATGTGTTTTCCGGCATAACTAGCTAAGAAATATGAACCAATAAAAGCTGGAATTGTTACGAAAGCTAACTCTACCGTAAACTGAGCTAAAATTTGACCTTTCGAAATTCCTAATGAAAGTAGCACTGCAATTTCTTTTTTGCGGGCATTGATCCATAAGAACAATAGCAGCGAAACTATAATTCCGGCGAATAGCAATGACCCGATAAATAACTGGTTAGCTATAGAATAAACTCCTGAAATCGATTGCTGAAGCGCAGGATAGTTTGAAGAGCTTTTAATTAGACTGTATTCTTGCCAATTTATATCTAATTTTCCAAGATCTTTTATAACTTGGTCAAGATTTTTATTTCCTTTAACGGAAAAAGTTGCATCTTGGTAAGTTGCCGTGTCTTCGGTGTTTCCATAAACCTTTGCTGCAGTGTGAATATCTGTAACTAAGGTATTTTCGTAAAGTTCTTGTGCAGCAGTAACACCACCTTTATTATGCCCGTCAAAAAGGCCTTTTATTTCAATTTCTACCGTTTCGTTAGCGCCTTTTTCGTTATCTGCATCAAATAAATTTGATTTTAGCTTAATTTTGTCACCAACTTTGAGATTATTCTTTTTAGCCAAATCTTTGTGAATTAAAACTTTATTTTTATCTTGAGCAGTTAAATGCTTGCCTTCAACCAATTTGTATGCGCCTGAAACAAATTTAGTTTCTTTAGAAGAATCATTAACGCCAGTAAGCATTACGGCTCTTTTGAAATTTTTAGCTCGCTCAGGCGATTGATTGACTGTGGTTTCGGCTGTTTCAATGATGTCGTAGCCGTCTAAATCGGCAACGCTATTAATTCTTTTCACATAGCTTTCTATATTTTCAGAATTTGCGATTTTTTTAATATCTTGGCCCTTGACATTTCCTCCGCCTCTTGGCGTGCCAGGATTAACTTGGCGGTTTATTTCCATCGAAAAGCTATTTGTGATATTGCTAAAAGTTTTGGTTGAAGCTTTATCGGTAGCTTCTTTGATAGATAAGCTAATTAAACTTAAGGCCGACATCGTCAAGATGACCAGTAAAATTACTAGTGATTTTAAGCCTTTTCTTGTTACATATGCAAAAGCATTTTTGATCATTATTTTGCTCCTTTCTACCCACGTTTATTAATTAGTTTTTTATTTTTAAGTTCGAACACGATATCGGCAGCGCGCGCAACTTCTTTGCTGTGAGTTACGACAATTACGCATTTATTTCTTTCTTTAGCTAACTTTTTCAGAATTTCGATAATCTCGCTAGCTGTATTTTCGTCCAAATTTCCAGTTGGCTCATCGGCCAAAATAACTGGTGCGCTCGAGACTAATGCGCGGGCTATCGCCACCCTTTGCTGTTGACCGCCAGAAAGTTTCATCACGTTTCGCTTAACTTGGTGTTCACTAAGACCAAGCTCTAACAAAATATCTTGCTGAGCTTGACTATTTACTAGGCGAATATTTTCAAGCGGTGAAAGGTAATCGATGAGATTGTAATTTTGAAAGACCAGCGAGATGTTATTTTTACGATGATTTGTGTAGCCAGCTTCTTGAATATTTTCTCCGTTGAAGAGGATTTTTCCGCTATCTGGTTCATCTAGGCCAGCTAATAATGAGAGTAATGTAGATTTTCCAGCGCCAGATTTGCCGATAACTGCGTAGAACTTCCCTTTTTCGAAACTCTCGCTAACAGTTGCTAGAACTTTTTCTCTCGAATCTTTATAACTATAAGTTAAATTTTTAATCTCTAATATTTTCATAATATTCTCCTAACTAATTTTTGATAAAATTTCCTTTGGTTTTTTGGCTAAAATTATCATTGACGCAATAACCGCGGACAAGATAATTATTGTGATTAATATGCCATAGCTTTGAGTGAAAACTATTAAGCTGTCTAATTCGAAGATGCCGTTTGTGAAACTTGATGCCATAGATGAGGTTTCTTCCGTCTCACTGAGCCCTTTTGTGATTAAGCTGAAAACGAAATTTCCAAGAATGAAAGAACTGATTATTGCTGGAATTGAAATTAAAACTAGCTCTATAATAAATTGTGATACTATCTGAAGCTTACTTGCACCGATTGATAATAGAATTCCTATCTCGTAAATCCTCTCTCGCAACCAAAGCATTAGAATTAAACTAAGCACTACGCTTCCGCCAATTATTATCAAATAAGTCATTAAATTGATAATATTTTTAACTCCTGCTATCGATTCTAGAGTATCCTTGAAAGCAGTATTATTTTTCTCGATCTTATATTTAGACCAGTCAATATTAAGCTTTTCAGTTTTTGTAATGGCTTTGTCTAGCTGATCTGCTGTTTCGGTGTATAGAGTTATTTTGCTTAAAAGCCCTTCGTTTTCTGACAGATTAAGCGCTTGCATAGTTGTTTCGAAATCTGAAAATATTGTATTTTCGCTAAAATCAGAAGATAAACCGGTGTATTTCTCTTGCTTTTTACCGCCAAAAATCCCCGTAATCTCAAACTTAGTTTTTTGAGTTTCAGCTTTTTTGCCGCTCACATTTATTAAATTAAGCTCAATTTTATCGCCAATTTTTAGATTATTTTTTTGAGCAAAAGCTTCGTGGATTAAGGCTTTTGCTTTATCGTTTTGCTCCAAATGGCGACCTTGTTTGAGTTTGAATACGCCACTACTAAAGAGTGTATTCTTAGTGGTATTGTTAGTGCTGTGAATTGTAACTGTATTTTTTAATTCTTCACCAAGATCGTCTCGCTGAACCTGCTGATTAGCAGATATAGCTTTAGTATTTGTAGGTTTGGCTAAGCCTTCATATTCAAGTAATGATTCTTTGATTTCTTTAATATTTCGAATATTCTTAACATCTTTATAGCTAAAGTAGCCCTGAGAATCTTTCTTAACTATCGAGAAAGATGAATTCGACGCTTTATATAGCGAATTTTCCAGATTACTGCTAGAATTAACTACGTTCAAACATGCATATAGGCTTGAAAGCACCGCAGTAAGAATTAAAAAAACAATTGTAGTTCTTTCTTTCTTCCGTGCAACATAAGCCAGTGACTTTTGTATGGTTCTCAATCTATCTCCTTTCGCTTTAGTTTCATACCTAACTATATTTTATGATAGTTTTATGAAGTGAATATGAAATTTGGTAGATTTTTTACAGAAATTTTAATAAGTGAAAGATCTTCTAAATTTAAAGTGGTGTTTGATGGGGCTAAAAAGCTGAGAAAAGCCGGAGCTCCCCCCATGGTTATTTTTATTATTTATATAAAAGCAAATAAGAATATTTTTTAGATTGAGCGCCTATCGTTTTCGAGTGAATCTTTCGCGAATTTTTCAACAAAATCTTCACAAACTTCGAAAATCTGGGGCAGTTTTTCGCTTTCACTTTTCGAAAATTTTGCAAGAACAAAATTCATCGCGCCGATTGTTGGCAAAAAATCATTAGCGATGCCAATTTTAATTCTTGGAAAATCTTCGCCAAAAACTGAAATTAAAGATTTCAAACCGTTATTTCCAGCTGAACTACCGCTTTTTCGAACGCGAATCGTACCAAAAAACAAAGCTAAATCATCATGAACGGTTAAAAAATCTTTTCGAAAATCAATTTTATAAAAATCACAAATTACCCGTGCCGAAAAACCTGTTTCGTTATAAAAAGTTGTTGGTTTAACGAGCAAAACTTTTTCACCAAAAAGTGTAATTTCAGCAATAAAAGCTTTAAATTTTGGCTTTTCTTGAAATTTTGCGTTGAACTTTTTCGCCAAAAAATCTGCAAATTCAAAGCCAATATTATGGCGCGTTCCATTATATTTTTTTGGAAAATTGCCTTGAAAAAGTATAATTTTCATTTTATCCTTTCGAAAATCGCCCCAAGCGCGGGGCGAAAATTATTGATTTTTTTGACGAGCAAGTTTTTCATCGCGTTTGCGTTCGCGTTTGTTTTGAGTATCGGTCGCTTTTTTAAGCGCGCCAGAATTTTTGTTGATGACTTTTTTACCAGCTGAAATTCTTGCACGGTTTTCTTTGATTTGTTTTTCATCTCTGAAAGAAAACTTAATCGGCGTGCCAGAATAATCAAAATTCTCACGAATTAAGCGCTCCAAATATCGTTTGTAGCTCCAGTGAACAAATTTTAGATTTGAGCCGTGAATAATAAACCAAGGTGGATTGCTATCACTTTGTGAAATGTAGCGTAATTTTGGATGTGTATTCTTCAAGCCTGCTGGCGGGTGAGCTTGAGTCGCTTTTTGTAGAAGCTGATTTAAAATTGAAGTCTTGGCTTGTCTCGCACGGTTGCGGTGAACTTTTAAGATTAAATCATAAATTTTGGTCACATTTTGGCCAGTTTTCGAACTTGTAAAAATCAACGGTGCCCAAGGTGTGAATTTGAAGTAATACGCAATTCGTGGCGCCAAAGCATCGCGAGTGAAGGCATCTTTTCCTTCAACACTATCCCATTTCGAAACCACAATAATCATCCCTTTTCCGGCGTCATTAATTAAGCCAGCAATTCGTTGGTCAAGCTGAGTATTAAGTTCGTTCGCGTCCATTAAAAGCAAGCAAATATCAGCTTCATCAATCGCATTCAAAGTTCGAAGCACACTAAATTTTTCAATTCCAACTTCTTGTTTGCCAGGTTTTCGCATTCCAGCTGTGTCGATAATTTCGATAGTTTTTTCATTAAAGCGAATTTGCGTTTTGTTGGTATCACGCGTTGTTCCAGCAACATTCGCTACAATCGCCTGCTGTTTACCTGCCATCGTATTGAAGAGATAGGATTTTCCAGCATTTGGGCGACCAACCAAAGCCACACGAATTATATCTTCATCGCGTTTTTCTTCTTTAACTTTTGGAATTTTTTCAGCAATTTCGGTCAAGAGTTCATCAACGCCAGCATTGTGTTCGGCAGAAGTTCGAATAATCGGTTTAATACCAAGTCGCAAAAATTCTTCATTTGGTAAATTCCCTTTTAAGTCAGTTTTGTTCAAAACTAAAATTACTGGCTTTCGAGATTTTAAAGCCTTTTTTGCGATCAAGCGATCTTCGTTCGAAAAAGGCTTGGTGCTATCAAGAACTACCAAAATTAATTCACTGGCATCAACTGCATCTTGAATTTGTTCTTGAATCGTTGCTTCAAACTCATCGTTTGGGTCTTTTAAGCCAGCCGTATCAATCAGCCAAAAAGCCTGTTTTTTATAATTAACTTTACCAAGAACGCTGTCGCGCGTTGTTCCGGCTTCTCGCGCAACAACGGCTTGCTGAGCACGAATCATTCGGTTAAAAAGCGAAGATTTTCCAACATTCGCCTGACCAATAATTGCAACTTTAGGGAGATTTTTAGACATAGTTTCTTAATTATAACACAATATGCCTAAAAATTCAAACTTTTCGAAATTAAAATCCAACTTTAATTTTTTGTTTTCGAAGGTAAATTTCAGATAAAAAGAATTGCAAAAACCCAACAATTGCAGTGGTCAAAAATACACCAGTTAAGCCAAGGTTTAAAGCTTTTAGAAAAATTAAAATTCCAATTGGGGTTAGAATACTGGTTGCTGCTGCATAAATAACTTGCATGGTGCCATTGTATTTTTTCAAAAATGAACGCGTAATTGAAAGCAGAATATAATAGCGAATTTTTGAACCAACTTCGATTGCAAATAAAATCAAAATCATCGGATTGAGGATTGCGTTTTTCACTGCTGAATCGTTTGAAATAATATTCACCCAAATTGGCGCCGAAAATCCAATCGAAACTGTGAGAATAAGGAAAAGTTTTAAAGCTAACCGCCAAATAAATTTGTTATTTTGATAAACTTCTTTTTGTGTTTTAAAGCCTAATTTTGAGTTGTAAGAAACGTCAACATTTGCAAGACTTGCGCTCGCATCAACTACGCCTTCAAGAAAAGCACCAATCGTATAAATCCAATATCGGGCTGAGACGAATGATGGTGAAAGATATAACAACGATGATGTTGTGAAAATAGCAACAATTCGCGGAGCTAATCTGCGGATAATTTCCCATTTTGTATTTAACCAAAGTTTTTTAATCCATTTCTGATCAAATTCGAAACCATTTTTAAAGAAGTTCGGGCAAGGTTTGGCGATTAAAAAATAAATCAATGGAATTGCGTTAGCCAAAAAACAAGCAATCATCATTCCATTCGCTCCCCAATTTAAAACCCAAAGTGCTATAAAAGAACCAATTGCCATAAACCAAGTTGTGGCGTGGTCGAGAATCATCGCTTCTCGTGTTCGAAAAGTTGCTTTCAGATAAGAAGTTATTAACATCTGGCTTGGACAAACCAAGAAAATTGTTGCTACGCAAATTCGCCAATAAGGTACATACATTGAAAGCAATTCTTTCGAAACCCCAAGGCTACCAAGAATTTCGCCCGCAAAAATAAAAGAAATAAGAGCGGCTGGTGTTAAAATTAAATAAACCAAATAAAATGCATTTTTTAAAGGTTTCGAAGCTTTTTCGGCACTTTTGCCCACCATGTAAGCTGGCAAATTTGCAATTAGAGCTGTTCGAACGGCATAATAAGCGCATGAAAGTACCACCCACAGCGTATCTGATACCGCAAACATTGTTAATGATTTTTGAGCATAAGCCACATTTGGATACCAGGCCATTACTAGCGCCCAGTTCGCTTCGACAAGGTTATCGGCAATCGTGCCAAGAAAATTATCGAAAAACATTTTTCGAAGTTCTTTTTTAGTTTTTAGCATAGTCGTTTTTTCTCTATTTTTTCCAAATAAAAATCATTATTGAGAAACTTGCTCGAGCTTGCGAGTTTGAATCTAATTCTGGCAATGAGGATAAAATTCCTGCTGAAATTCAAAAATATTTTGAAGATATTTTAGATATTTTTTGTCAAATTATGCTTGATGAAAGTGTTGAAATTTCGAGCAGTTATGCAATAAGCTTATTGATTAATATTTGTAAATTACAGCTTTTCAACTTTTCGAAAATCACCAAAATTTAAATCTTTCGGTAAAATATATGAGCCAAAAACTGTTCTGTGTAGTTCTTCAACTTCGTAGCCTATAGCCGAAAATGTTCGGCGAATCTGGCGGTTGCGACCTTCACTCATGATAACTTTCCAGTTTTTTCGCGAATCATCAAGTCGTTCGAGTCCAAGCTGTGATTTTCCGTCTGGTAGGTTAATTCCAAAATCGGCAATCATCTGTTGATGGATTGGCTGAAGCGGTGTGTCAAGAGAAACTAGATATTCTTTTACCTTTCGAAATTTTGGGTGGGTCATTTGAAAAGCAAAATCGCCATCATTTGTTAAGAGTAAAATTCCACTTGAATCTTTATCGAGCCGACCAACTGGTTTTAGCACGCTAAATTCTTTTGGGAGAATAGCATAAATTGTTTCATTTTCGCCCTGTTTTTTCCGCGAGCAAACATAACCGCGAGGCTTATTAAAAATTACATATTTTTTTTCTTCATGAGTTTTTGAGATTATTTTTTCGCCGAGCTTTATTTCATCGCCTGCTTTGAATCGTTCACCGAGTTGAGCAGTTTTTCCGTTGATAGAAATTCGCCCTTTTTCGATAAGTTCATCTGCTTGCCTACGCGAAATTCCTAGCTGTAATGCCAGGAATTTATTTAAGCGTTCTGTTTTTTGCTCCACAACTTATTGGGCTCCAAAAGGAGGTTGAGAATTGTTATTTAAGGGGTTTTCGCCTGTTCCACCTCTTAGAATATCATTAATTTGAAAAGATAATATTTCCTCATCACTTCGACTATTTTCGATCGGTTGGACTACTCGTTCGCCAGAAATAGTTTGCGCAGCTGACTGATTATTTTGAGCGGCTGCTCGAGGTTGGTTTACAAAATCACTAATTGGATGAGTTGGAGCTTCAATTGTTGGTGATTCTGGTGCTCTGAAATTTTGAGCTGGTGCTACTTTGGTATAAGTCTGTTCAAACTGCGCAGATTGAGAGGCTGACTGAATTGGCTGGTTTGTAGAAAAAGACGTTGGTTGTTCTCTTTCAAATTGAGCTAAACTCGGTGCTGCGGCACGTTCTGGAGATTGAATAGATTGGATTGGCCGAACTGGTGCTGGCACTGGTTTTTCGAAATTTTGAATTGGCGCTTGAGCTGCCTGCGTTTGCGCGGTAGAATATAGTTCAGTTGGCGCTTTAATTTCTTGCGATTGAATTGCAGGAGTTTCTTCGGTGGACATAGATATTGGCGCTTGTTTTTGTGCAGTTCGCTGTTCTACTGTTAAATCGCCATCTTCAAGAACCTCGTGAACTGTTCGCACAACATCTTCGATTCCCACTTGAGATTTCACTAGATAGCGGTCGGCGCCAAGTGCTTCACCGCGACGGCGCTGCTCTTCACTTGAGAGAGCTGTCATCATAATAACTTTAATACCGCGCGTTTCAGTTGTTGAGCGCAAAATATCAAGCATATCAAATCCAGAAATCTTTGGCATCATTACATCGCTTACAATTAAGTTTGGGCGCTCTTTAATCGCCATTGCGAGCGCTTCTTCTCCATCACCAGCCGAAACGATATCGTATCCTTCCGCCAATAATCGAACGCCATAAATCTCGCGCAAACTTTTATCATCTTCTACTAATAAAATCTTTGTCATATTGTTCCTATTATACTATTATTTTTCGAAAAAATCCATACTATTTATGCTTAATTTTTCCTCTGATTCATCATTTTTTGAGCGTATTCAATTTTCATTCTTTCGATATCATTTAGAGTTGGCTGATTTGATAGATACTGGGTCGGTTGAGGCGCTATATTCTGCGTAGTTTCCATTATCTGGGGCGTTTGAAATTGTTGATTTTTTGCATCTATTAAACTTTGAGGTGAGTAATTATTTTGAACAGCTTGCGGATTTTGTTGTAAATTCTCAGCTACTATTTGAGTATTATAATTTTGTACTATTTGAGGATTTTGCACAGAATTTTGGCCATTTTGATTTTGCACTCCCACTAGAGGGCTGAAACCTTGAATTACTCCATATTTAGAAAAGTCTTGCTGTGTTTGAGCTAAATTTTGCGCTAATTGGTTTTGTTCAGTATTTACGACATTTGATTGCGGAACCGAGGCTGTATTTTGCGCAGAATTATCATAAAATTGTTGTTCTTGTTGGGCTGATTCAGTCGTATTTTGCATATACGGAGCTTGTTGAACTTGCGAATTCTCTGGTTGCGTATTTTGCGAAATAGTTTCAGGAATACTAATTGAAGTTCCTGGCTGAATTTCTTGGGTAATTTCGAAAACTTCTTCACTCGGATTTTCTATTTTAGGATCTTCAAGAATTGCCGTAATGTCGCGGTCGGCCTCGTCGATTTCGCGTTGATTATTTTTTTGTTCAATTTTTTGGTGTTCCTCAGCTTTTTTAGCATCTTCAATGGCTTTTAATTTCTCGGCGTTTTCGCGTGTAATTCTTGGCAATTTTACAGTGAAAGTGCTACCTTTTTTGTATTCACTTTCAACATCTAAGAAGCCGCCAATCGACTCGGTAAGTTTGCGCGACAAAAATAATCCAAGCCCTGTACCATTAATTTCTCGCGTTTCAGAATTATCTACACGATAAAATTTTTGAAACAAATGCGGAATATCTTCGGCCGGAATCCCAATCCCACTATCTTTAACAGAAATTTGAACATTATTGTTGTCGCCCATAACATTCACAGAGACCATTCCGCTTGGCGTATATTTTATAGCATTTTCGAAAAGGTTATTTAAAATTTCATGTAAGTGATCGCGGTCGGCATGAATGAAAAAAACTGGTGTTAAGGTTTTTTCGCCCGTTTTGTGGTTATCTGGCTCGAAAGTATAACTTAGGCCCTTTGCTTCAGCTTTTGGCTTTAGCCCTTCCCAAATGTTTCGTGAGAACTCAATTGCATCTAAAACAACAGGTTCATTTTTGAGTCGTCCGTCTTCTGCCTTTGTAATATCAAGCAAATCTTGAAAAAGTTGTCCTAAATGCTTGGTATTTTCGTGAGCTTTTTGAAGATAAGATTTTGCGCGTGCGTCAATCGTTGCCGTAGCTGGGTTGAGAGCCAAGCCAATATATCCTTCAATGCTTGCAACTGGCGTTCTCATTTCGTGGCTCGCAGTTGATATAAATTCAGCTTGTTCGCGGTTTTCTTTTAGCTCTTTCGAAATATCCCTAAAAACTACAACTACGCCAGAATTTTGACTATCAATCGAGTTTACGGCCAAGAAAATCGGAACAATTTTCCCGCTTTGCGTTTTAATAAATAAATCTCGTGTTGTGAAATTTTCACCAGTTCGTAAAACACGATTCACTGGGTTGGAGATTTCAATCATCTCGCCACCTTCATTGTTTGTAATTTTTAAAACTGAATTAAAAACCAATCCAGCCGCATCACTACCATTCCAGCCTGTAATTTGCTCTGCTGCTGGGTTGATTGCCAAGATATTCCCTTTTGAATCAACTGCTAAAACTCCATCATCAACAGCATCTAAAATTGCTTTTCCGTCGCCTAAAAAGCTGCTCGAAGTATTTTTCGAATTTTTATTTTCTGAGTTTTCGCTAAAAATATTTTTTAAGTTAAACATTGCCCACTTCCTTGATGTAAATAGTTTAACATAATCACTTTCAAAAATCAATAAAAAAGCGAGCATTTAGCTCACTCTGGTTTAATATAACTTTGCTACCACCACATCACAGCAGTGCAAAGCGTTTTTGAGATTATCGTGGTAAAAATCGATAATCTTGTAATGTACCTCTATGTCATGATCAATTTGCTCTGCGCTTAGATCTTTTCGAGCTGCAATAGCGTTAATCTTGAGCTTGTTTTCGTTGATTAAGTTTTCGAAACGATTCCGCCGTTCAATTCTTGCGCTACTAAGCTCTTCCTCGATTCTGAGAAGCTCTCCGTGCCCTTCTTTTGACTCTGGATCTTGAAGCTCCTTTTTTCGAAGCTCCAAATCCATCAAGTGGATAGCCTGCGTATCACAACAAATTGTGCGGCACAAATTAAAGGCATAAGCAGGCGTGATATCTGCCGCATTATAAAGAACTCCTTCCTTTCGAAGTTCGCCTTTGTATCCATTCACTGCAAAACTTCGCGGAGATTTCGAGTTCAAAAAAGCGTATGCACCGTGAATATCATCTTGCGCTTTTGCCCATTCATCAATTTGCTGAACCAAAAAGCTCGCTGCACCTTGTCGCTGGTATCCTTCAACTGTAAACATTGAGCCAATTTCACCTAAATGCTGGCCAAAAGAATTGATTTGCGGTTGCATCATTGAAGCTGAAGCAATCATTTTACCTTTTTTATCTAAAAGTAAAGCCACGCAAGCCTTATTTAGAATATCGTTCGGCGTCATGTTTAAAACCGAATCATCTTGATAGGTCAGATTTGAAAGCCGAACTGAAATCTCGCCCTGTTGGTCGAGTCCAAGATTGTGCAGAAAACAAAATGACCATTCGCCATTTTTGATTCTATGCGTGACATTTAAAATACCTCTATCTTCCATATTTCTCCACCTCCAAAATATATTTCGAAAATTCGATAGATTTTATAATTATATCATAAAATTCATAAAAAAGCAATAATCTAAAAAATATTAAAATAAAAACCGCCCTTCTTTAAGAAAAGCGATTTTTAAAATTATTTTGCGGCCAAAGCTGCTGCAATTCGTTCGCGGCGTTTTGCCTCGCGGCGTTTTTCAATTTTTAGTTTTGCACGCAAAGCTCGTTTGCGGTCTGCTCCATGCCAACTTTTATGTTTAGCCATTTCTTTCCTTTCGTTAAAAAATAAAACAATTCTGATTAATATCTGTTGCACACCCAAAAGGAATTTG
>CAUSJG010000010.1:0-21292 GCA_963532115.1 uncultured Saccharimonas sp. (SeqCode) | reverse complement strand
TTTGAAAGTAAGCTTTTAACTTATTATTATTGTATCATAAAAAAGCTTTTTTGTCAATACTTAGTAGAATTTTTCAAAAACTCTTCACTTTTCGAAATTTTTATGTTAAAATAGTTTCATACGGGCATAGCTCAGTTGGTAGAGCACAGGTCTCCAAAACCTGGTGTCGGGAGTTCGAGTCTCTCTGCCCGTGCCAAAATACATTTATTTTCCGCAGGTTTGGCGGTTTTTATTTTACGCTTGTTTTTTGCTTTATTTTAGTGTATATTGGTTATGTTATGGATATTGAATTGGTTGTTAATATTTTTAGTGTATTTCTTTTTTCTATAGTATATATATGCCGTGTTGTTTTTTGCTTTTATGTTGGGTGGATTTCTTACTGTTATCTTAGGATATTTTATGGTTAAGAGGATTGAAAATCCTGAAATTTTACAGAATAAGAGGAAGAGCCACCAGCGTGCCTTGAATATTTTTATAGGAATATTTTTAACTATACTAGCTGGCTCTTTTATTCTTCTAAAGATGGGCGCAAATTTTGCTATGGTTGTCTTGTGGCTTGGTGGTCTTATCGCTACACCTTTCGCCTGCGCTATATTTTACAACTTATCATTTATTATTTTTGCTAATCGTAAAGATATCCGATTAAAACTCGAAGAACTAGAAGTGTTGAGGCGTAGGCAATAGATTTTGATAACTCTTTTTAAAAGTGCTATAATATTTTTATGTCTATAGTCGATAAAGAGTTTGGCGAAATTAAAATTCGAAAAAATAAACTCGCTCGCTCCGTAAAGCTTTCTGTCGGTGTTGATGGAAGCTTATGCGCGTCAATTCCCTATTATTCGCCGGAGTTTGCTGTTCAGCGTTTAGTTAATCATAATCGCACGCAAATTCGCGAAATGCTTACTTTGCATAATGCTAAAAATCTTTATAAAAATGGTGATTTAATTGGTAAAACGCACACACTTTTTTTGCGAAAATTTTCGGGCGAAGAAATTAAAATTTCGCTTGATGGCAATCAGATTTTAGTGCAAATCCCGCAAGAGTTAGCTTTCGAAAATCCACTTGTTCAATCAGAAATTCGCAAAACCGTATCAAAAATTCTTCGAAAGCAAGCTAAGGCGTATTTACCCCGCCGAATTGATTTTTTGGCAGAAAAATATGGTTTTAGCTTTAAAAAATTGCGTTTTTCGCACACGGGCACGCGGTGGGGCTCATGCTCTTCCAGTGGAACAATTTCTTTAAATATTGCGTTGATGAATTTGCCACACCATTTGATTGATTATGTGATTATTCATGAGCTTTGTCATACTCGGCAAATGAATCATTCGTCTAAATTTTGGCAAGAAGTTGAAAAATATTGCCCCGATTATAAGAAATGCGTTCAAGAAATAAAACAATTTTCGCCAAGTATTTAGGTTGAAGCAAATAATTGATTAAACCGCTTGCGCTTTTCTTTTAAATTTGCTAAAATAGAAATGTAATTTTAATCGTAAAGGCAAAAAATGAAAATATTAATGCTCGGGTGGGAACTTCCTCCCCATAACAGCGGTGGTTTGGGTGTAGCTTGTTTTTATATGGCTAAGGCGCTCGCAAAAAGTGGTGCTAATATTGAATTTGTCGTTCCGTATAAAGACAAACATACCGAAATTGATTTCATGAAAGTATTGAATGCTACGAATTTCTCTGAAATTCATAAATTTGGTGCTGGGGCTTATGATTCTCCGCATTGGGCGCGTTCAAGTCATAACGCTAGTAATTTTCTACCGGATATTCGTTCAATTCAAAAGGAATATTGTGAATTTATTCGTGAATATTTAAGTAATCCAGAAAATAAACCAGATGTGATTCATGCACACGATTGGTTAACTATGGAGGCTGGAATCCTTGCCAAAAAACTTACTGGTGCGCCGTTGATTACTCATATTCACGCTACCGAATTTGATCGTTCTGGTGGAATTTCTGGCAATCAAGAAATTCATAATATCGAATATGCTGGAATTTGCGCATCTGACAGGGTTTTTGCAGTTTCAAAAAATACTCGAAATGTAATAATTGAGAAGTATAAAATTAAGCCGGAAAAGGTTGAAGTGGTTTATAATGCAATCGAAACTTCATCTCTCGCCAATCCGCAAGACTACGATGATCGAACCTACCGTTATCTTGAATACCTAAAATCACAGGGACATACTGTAATAATGGCTCTAACTCGCTTTACTGTTCAGAAAGGTTTAACTTTTTTAATGCAAGCGGTTGCTGAGGCTATTTCGAAAAATCCAAAAATCGCCTTACTCCTTGTTGGAGATGGCGAACAGCGCAATGAACTTATTAAAATGGCGAGTGATTTTGGGATTTCGAACAAGATTTTCTTCACGGGTTTTTTGCGGGGCGAAAAATGGCGTGATGCTTACGGTGTGGCTGATGTCTTTGTGATGAGCTCAGTAAATGAGCCTTTTGGTCTAACAGCTTTAGAGGCGGCTCATTTTAATAATGCATTAATAATTTCGAAACAATCTGGGGTAGGTGAAGTTCTTCAAAATATTTTACGTTATGATTTTTGGGATACGAAAAAGTTAGCAAACCAAATTTATGAGGTTTCAACCAATAAGAATCTCTTACAGAGTTTAAAAAATGGTGTTCAAGAGGAATATGATCGGATTTCTTGGAGTGATATCGCCGAGCAAATTATGGAAGAATTTATACGTTTAACAGAGGCAAATAATGGCTAAGAAGTCGATTGTTCTCTACCTTCATGTTCATCAGCCCTGGCGTGTTCGTGACGATCAAACGCTTTTTGATATTGGCACGAATAAAAATTATTTTAGTGAAGAAAAAGGCCTAAAGCGGCAAAGTAATGGCGAGATTTTTCGAAAAGTTGCTGAAAAATCTTACATCCCAATGAATAATTTGCTCGAAAAACTATTAAAAACTCACCCAGAATTTAAATTTTCATTTTCGATTACTGGAACTTTTATTGATCAAGCACAAGAATTTGCGCCAGAAGTTCTAGAAAGCTTTAAGCGTCTTGTTCAAACTGGGCGAGCAGAAATTATTGCCGAGACATATTATCATAGCCTCGCCTTCTTTTTTGATCGTGAAGAGTTTGAAGCTCAAGTTCGTGCGCATCATGCAAAAATTCGTGAAGTTTTTAATGTTAAAACTACTGCTTTTCGAAATACCGAGCTTTCATATAATGATGAACTCGCTAAATGGGCGGACAATTTTGGCTTTAAAGTGATTTTGGCTGAGGGTTGGGATCCGATTTTGCAATGGCGCACACCAAATCATATTTATAAGCCAAAAGGTACGAAAAATATTCGTCTACTTCTTAAAAACTACAAGCTTTCTGATGATCTTGCTTTTCGTTTTTCGAATCGAAATTGGCAAGAATATCCGCTTACAACTCAAAAATATATCAGTTGGCTAGAATCCTCAAGTTATCATGGTGATATGATAAATCTTTTTATGGATTATGAAACATTCGGCGAGCATCAGTGGGCGGAATCTGGAATATTTGATTTTTTTGAAAGTTTAGTTTCGCATTGGCTAAAAAAACCGGAGCACGGATTTAAAACTGTTACTGAGGCCGCTCAAAGCGAGCCTGTTGCGGAAATTTCTATGCCAAATACAGTAACTTGGGCAGATACCGAACGTGACTTGACCGCTTGGCTCGGTAATTCAATGCAACAAGAAGCAATGAAATATCTCTATGCTTTAAAATCACGGGTTTATAATTCACAGAATGGAAATTTGGTTGAAGATTGGCGACGATTAACTACAAGTGACCACCCCTATTATATGTGCACAAAATATTTTAATGATGGCGATGTTCATGCATATTTTTCACCATATAAATCTCCCTATGATGCATTTTTATATTTTATGGATACGTTGCGAGATATGGATTTTCGGCTGAAAAACATTTCTCCACTTAAGCAGAAAAATATTCGAAAAACGCAAAAAATTCTTCAAAAATCGCTTTTTAAAACCCCAAAAAATGTAAAACGTAAGAAGATTTTTGCGCGAATGCTTCATAGAAACTTAATGTTTGCAAAACGAAAGCGAGGTTAGAATGGCAAAAACAGCAATTTTAAGCAATGGCAATTTAAATGTCGGGTTAAATGAATTTGGTCTAGTGAGTGATTTTTATTTTCCAGATAACGGTTATGAAAATCATACACTTGGCCGCGATCTTTTTCATCGTATTGGGATTAAAATTGGCAATAATTTTTCTTGGCTCCATTCTGGTGAGTGGCGATTCTCGGTTGAATATTTTGAAAATGCTTTAATTTCAAAAACTGAAGCCATTAATCAAGAACTTCAAATCAAAATAACTTTCACCGATTTTGTAGCGAGTGATTTTGATGTTTTTGGGCGAAAGATCCAAGTTCAAAATCTTGCAAATTACCCGCGTGAAGTTCAGCTTTTTTTACATCAAAATTTTGCAATTAACAGTAGTTTTCACTTGGCCGATACCGTTCAATTCTTGCCTCTCGAAAATAATGAAAAGGCGATTTTGCACTATCGCGGAAAACGTGCTTTTATTATTTCTGCTCAAAGAATTTTCAAAAAACCTCTTCAGAATATTTTTGAAGATTTTGACCAGCATACGGTTGGCTTGTTTGGAATTGAAAATAAGCTTGGTTCTTGGGTTGATGCGGAAGACGGCGTACTCTCGGGCTCAAATGTTGAACATGGACAGACTGACTCAGTTGTTGGGTTTAATTTTTCTCTTAGTGTTTTTGAGAATGCAAATTTTCAATACTCAATTTCTTGTGCCGATGGTCACGAGCTTGCTCGCACAAATCTTCAAAAGGTTAGAAATAATGGCTTCTCGAAAGCTTTAAATGATACTAAAAAATATTGGCAAAAGTGGCTCTCACCTGCTTTACGAGTTTCGAAAAAACTTGATTCAAAATATCAAAAAAGTTTTATTCAAAGTTTAATGCTAGTCAAATCTCATCTTGCGAAAACTGGCGCACCGATTGCTAGTAATGATAGTGAAATGTTGAATTATGCGCGAGACGATTATTCTTATTGTTGGCCTCGTGATGCTCTTTTTGCAATTTGGCCATTAATTCGTATTGGCTATCGTGATGAACCTCAAAAGTTTTTTGAATTTTGCAAAAGATCGTTAACTTCGGGAGGATTTATGATGCATAAATATTTACCAAATGGCGAACTTGGTCCAAGCTGGCACCCATATTCACAAGGTGGCGATACTCGAAATCTACCTATTCAGATTGATGAAACCGCAGGAATCCTTTTCTTGTTTGCTCAATATTATAAAAAATTTCGCGAAAACTCAATTTTGAATGAATTCTATGATGATCTAGTAAAGCCGACTGCTAATTTTTTAGTGGATTTTTGTGGCGAAAATGATTTACCAAAACCAAATTATGAGCTTTGGGAAATGGATTTTCTTTCAACAACTTATTCGACTTCGGTTGTTTTTGCGGCATTATGCTCTGCTTCAAAATTAGCTCAAGCTGCAAATCGCGTGCATGATGCAAAAAAATGGCGCGAGCAAGCTTTTAAAATTCGTTCTACCGCACAAAACGAGCTTTTTAATGAAGAAAGTAATTACTTCTATCGTGGAATTTGGGCTGATGGCAATAAAGACCCAAAAATTGATTCATCAAGTTTTTATGGTGCATTTATGTTTAACCTTTTTGAATTTAAAGGTGAAAAATTACAGACTGCTTTTAAAACTCTTGAAAATCGTTTTAAAGCTAATGATAATATTGGGCTTCCAAGATTCGAAAATGATATTTACTATAGATTTAGCAATGATTACGAAGCAAATATTTGGCCGATAACGACACTTTGGCGTGCGGAATTTTATATTGCTCTTGGTGAAATTTCGAAAGCGGAGGAAATTATCGAATGGGTTCTAAAGCAACAAACTTCAACGGGAATTTTACCTGAACAAATTGATCCACGTAATTTAAAGCATCTTTCGGTTGCGCCGCTAACTTGGTCTCAAGCAGAATATGTTTCTGCTTTACTTGATTTAATTGCTTTTGAAGAAGAATAAAAAAAGACCCATACTTATTAGCACTAGTGGCTTCAAAAAATCTGGCAAAAATTTACATTTATAAATGCCTAGTTAACTCCTTAAAGAGCTACTTTTTGTCAAAGGTTGTTTTCTAAAATAATCTGTCTATAGTAAAAAAGATAATCTACAATAAAAAATAAGCTCTCGTAGAAAGCTTATTTTTTATTATTTTTTTCTAAAGTCCGGATTACCAAACTTTTAGTAATAGTTCACCGCCAAGTCGTTGTTTCTTGGCTTCGAAACCGTTCATAACACCTTTTGATGTTGAAAGTAGCACCATTCCACGACCACTTTTAATGCGTGGGATTTCTTCTACACCAACATACATTCGGCGACCTGGTTTACTCATTCGAGTAAGCTCGTTAAAGCGCGCAGTTTCACCATCTTTGGCGATTTTTACTACCAAAATATCACGTGGTTTTGCTGATTCGACTTTAACAGATTCAATATAATTAGCTTTTGCAAGCTCTTTCGCTACAACTTCTTTCAATTTGCTTGAAGGAACACGAATTTCATTCTTGCCAACCAATGCCGCATTTCGAATGCGAGTTAGAAGGTCGGCGATGGGGTCAGTTGATTGTAATGACATAGTCTCTCCTTCCTTCTACCAACTACTTTTTGTTACGCCTGGGATTTCACCCTTTGAGGCTTTAACGCGGAAAGTGATTCGGCTCATACCAAATCGTCGCATATAACCGCGTGGTCGACCATCAAAATTGTCGCGGTTCTTAAGTCGTGTAGGACTTGAATTGCGCGGAAGCTTTTGAAGACCTTCTTGGTCGCCAGCAGCTTTCAATTCGGCGCGTTTTGCAGCATATTTTTCAATCATTTTTTTGCGCTTCAAGTCTTTTGCAATCATTGATTTTTTAGCCATTACGCTTTTCCTTTCTTTTCAAATGGAATTCCGAATTTTTCAAGCAACGCTCGACTATGAGCTTCACCTTCATTTTTAATCACGAAAGTTACTTGCAGACCGTGAAGAATTTGAGTTTCTTCAAAAGTTAGTTCTGGAAAAACAGATTGTTCTAAAATTCCCAAATTGTAATTTCCGCCTTTATCGAAACCTTTTGCTCCAACGCCATGGAAGTCACGCACGCGAGGCAAAGCCACGTTTACGAGACGATCAAGAAATTCATACATTCGATCACCGCGCAAAGTTACGCTATGGCCAATTGGGGCGCCCATTCCACCACGAATTTTAAAGGTTGCAATTGATTTTTTAGGCAAACGCTCTACTGGAACTTGACCAGTAATTTTTGTAATTGTATTTTTTACAACTTCTTGAAAACGCTTGTCTTCCTTTTTCTTACCTGTTCCTACGCTAACAACGATTTTTTCAAGCTTTGGAACTTGGTGGATATTTGTTAGCTCTAGTTCGCTTTGGAGTTCTTTAGCAATTTTATCTTTGTAAAGAGTTTTCAAGCGAGGAACATAAACAGCAGTTTTAGCCATTATTTATCTCCTTTTTTGCTTGATTTAGCGCTTTTAGCTTCTACTTTTTTAACTTTATGAACTGGAGTTGGAACATGAATGTCTTTTACTCCACCGCGCGGATTGAATTGATTTGGTTTGATATGGCGATGTTTTTTACCAACACCTTCAACCAAAACAGCATTTTTCTTTGGCAAAACTTTTACAACTTTACCAGTAACACCTTTGTCTTTTCCGCTGATAATTACAACATTATCACCCTTAACGATTCCATTTAACGCCATATTAGAGCACCTCCGGAGCTAAGCTGATAATTTTGTTGTATCCTAAGTCACGAAGTTCGCGTGGTACTGGACCAAATACGCGAGTCGCTTTTGGAGTTTTGTCGTCGGCAATAATTACGGCCGCATTATCATCGAAACAAATAGTTGAACCATCTTTTCGGCGAATTTGGTCGCGAGTTCGCACAACAACTGCTTTCACAACTGATTTTTTCTTAATATTACCAGTTGGGTTAGCATCTTTAACAGTAGCAACAATAATATCGCCAACTCGTGCATATCGGCGTTTTGAACCACCCAGTACACGAATACAAAGGATCTCTTTTGCACCACTGTTATCTGTTACTTTAAGTCGGCTTTCTTGCTGAATCATTATGCCTCCTCTTTCAATTCTACTGAACCTCGAGCTTTTTCGACGATTTCAACTAAAGCAAAGCTCTTAGTTTTCGAAATTGGTCGAACTTCTTTGATGATAACTTTGTCACCTTCACCAGCTTCATTGTTTTCATCATGAGCAGTATATTTTCGAGTTACAGTATATTGCTTGCCGTAAATTGGGTGTGTTTCACGGCTATGAACTGTTACGGTGATAGTTTTGTCGGCTTTAGCGCTCGAAACAACACCTGTCAATGTAGTCGCCATATTAGATTTCACCTTTCTTTACGAATTTAACTTTTACTGGAAGTTTGTGACCAGCAAGTCGCATAGCTTCGCGTGCAACTTCTTCTGAAACACCGTTCATTTCGAACATAACTGTTCCAGCTTTAACTTTAGCCACAAAGAATTCTGGGTTTCCCTTACCGCTACCCATTTTCACATCTTGTGGTTTTCGAGTAACTGGTGTGTGTGGGAATATTCGAATCCAAACCTGACCTCCACGCTTAATATAACGAGTCATAGCTGTTCGGGCTGATTCGATTTGTCGCGAGTTGATTCGCTCGTTCTCAAGGCTAACCAATCCATAGTCACCGAAGGCAACAGTGTTTCCACGAGTTGCTCGGCCTGGGTTTTTACCTTTTCGAACTTTTCGGTGAGCGGTTTTCTTTGGTAACAAAATAGCCATTACTTATCGTTCCTTTCACCTTTATTAATCCAAACTTTTACGCCGATAATACCAGCAGGAGTTTGTGAACGTGCACCGTGATAGTTGATATCTGCACGAATTGTATGAAGAGGAACAGATCCTTCGGAGAATTTCTCGCGGCGGCTCATTTCAGCTCCATTCAATCGTCCAGCAACCTCGATACGAACACCTTTCGCACCAGCTTGCATTGTATTTTGTAATGCCATTTTAACAGCTCGGCGGAAGTTGATTCGTCGTTCCAATTGTCTAGCAATATTTTCAGCAACCAATTTAGCTGAAAGCTCTGGTCGGCGAACTTCTTCAATATTAATTCGAACTGGTAAACTCACCATTTTTTCAAGTTGAGTTTTAAGTTCTTGAACGCCAGCACCACCGCGACCAATTACAACACCAGCTTTTGCTGTATGAATTGAAACAGTGATAAGGTTTTCTGTTCGTTCAATTTCGATTCGATCAATTGTTGGTCGACTTTCGAATCGTTTTTCGATAGTTTTTCGAATTTTGTCATCTTCAATCAAGAATTTCGCAAAATCTTTTTTCTGAGCAAACCATCGTGAATCCCAGTTTTTATGAGCTTGCAAACGGAAGCTAATTGGATTAACTTTTTGACCCATTATTTGCTCTCTTTCTCTGCTTTCGCAGTAGTTTTCTTAACTTCAGCTTTTTTAGCTGGAGCTTTCTTCTCTTTAACAACGCCAGAAACTTCGACCAAAATGTTTGAAGTTTTCTTCTGGAAAGGAAGCGCCATTCCTCGCATATGAGGTTTAAATCGCTTCAATCGTGATCCCGCAGTAACTGACAGAGTTGTAATTACTAGAGTTTTTGGATCAGCGTTATCATTATTTTTAGCGTTAGCTGCAGCTGATTGGATAGCTTTTTTAACAGCTAAAGCGCTTCGGCGTGGAGTGTGATCAAGAATTACTAACGCATCAGCAACAGTTCGACCACGAACAAGACTTGCCACGATTGAAACTTTTCGTGGAGTCTGACCAATACCTTTAATATAGGCACGAGTTGTTACATTAGCCATTATTTCTTATCCTTTCCGCCATGTTTTCGGAATTTACGTGTTGGCGCAAATTCACCAAGTTTGTGTCCAACCATATTCTCTGAAATATATACAGGAATATGTAAACGACCATTGTGAACAGCGATAGTTCGACCAACCATTTCTGGTGTAATTGTGCTTGAGCGAGCCCAAGTTTTAATCACTGTTCGGTCATCTGCTCCAAGAGCCGCTACTTTTTTAGCAAGCTTGAAGTCGATAAACGGACCTTTTTTCAATGAACGACTCATTTATTTTCTCCTCTTAGCTTCGTGACGACTCTTCACGATAAATTTATTAGTACTCTTGCGTCGGCGAGTTTTATAGCCGAGAGTTGGTTGACCCCAAGGTGTGCGTGGAGTTGAGCGACCAATTCCATGTCGTCCACCGTCACCACCACCGTGTGGGTGATCTACAGCATTCATAACGACACCACGAACTGTTGGGCGAATACCCTTACGGCGATTTCGACCAGCAGAACCAAGTTTAACGTTTTGATGCTGAATATTTCCAACTGTTCCAAGAGTTGCCTCTGCTTCCAATCGGAATTTTCGAACTTCACCTGAAGGCAATTTTACCTGAGCATAGTCACCTTCTTTCGCCATCAACTGAGCTTTAGCACCAGCTGAACGAACCATCTGTGCACCTTTTCCTGGTGTGATTTCGATCGCATAGATCAATGAACCAACAGGAATTTCTGAAAGTGGCATTCGGTTTGAAGCTTCAATTTCAATATCTTTTTTACCAGTTTGGAAAACTTTACCTTGGAACATTGATGTATCAGCCAAAACGTAGTAGAATTTACCATCTTGATCTTGAACTCGAGCGATTCGTGCACTTCGGTTTGGATCGTATTCAATCTCTCGAACAGTCAAAGTTAAACCTGTTGGCATTTTGTGAGTCAAGATTCGGTAATGTCGTTTAACACCACCACCTCGGTGTCGAACTGTAATTCGACCAGAGTTGTTGCGTCCAGCATTTTGCTTTTTCGCTTTAAGAAGACTTTTTAGCGGTTTTCGAGTTGTAATTTCACTATAGTCTTCAGTCGTCATACCGCGTCGAGCAGGAGTCGTAGGGTTATATTTTTTAATAGCCATTACTTCTTCTCCTCAGCAGTTTCAGCTTCAGCACCTTCGAAGATTGCAATCTTATCGCCTTCTTTTACGGTTACATAAGCTTTCTTAATATCTTTTTGAGTTGTTGAACCTGCAACATATCGTTTTGGATTTCGAGATTTGTTGATTCGTTTAGTTTTACCAGCCTGAACAACAGTTCGAACGCCAGTTACAGTTACTTCAAACTCTTTTTCAATCGCTTCTTTGATTTGGTTCTTATTCAAAGTTAGCGGTACATTAAATACGTAAACATTTTTTGTTGTAGAAAGAGCATAAGCTTTCTCAGTTGCACGTGGAGTAATAGGTTTAATTGCCATTATTTTTCTCCTCCTAGCCAGCTTTCAATTGTTTCAATTGCTTTTGGTGCAATAACAATGTGATCAGCGTTCAAAATGTCGAACACATTTAGATACATTGGCGAAACAAGTAGAGCTTCACTGATATTATTGGTTGCACGGATAAGTTCATCTGTTTTTTCAGCAACAATAAGAACTCGTCGGTTAAGATTATTCTCTTTCAAGAATTTTGCAACTTCAGCAGTTTTACCAGTTGTTTTGATATCTGCAACAAGAACTTTTTCAGCTTGAACTGTCAAAGCTTGTCGAAGAGCAACTCGTTTTGAAGTTTTCGAAATCTTTTTAGTGTAGTTTTCGTTACCGCGTGGTCCAAAAACAATACCACCGCCTCGCCAGATTGGGTTTCGAATTGATCCAAATCGTGCGCGACCAGTTCCTTTTTGTCGCCATGGCTTTTTACCACCACCACGAACTTCACCGCGTTGTTTTGTTGTAGCACTTGCCAAGCGGTTGTTAGCAAGATAAGCGTCATAGGCAAGCTTTAATAGTTCATGATTTCGAACTTCAACTGCAAAAACGCTTTTTGGAAGAGTTGTTTTTTCAGCCATTATGCTTTACCTCCAATGCTGATAAGACCCTTCTTTGGTCCTGGTACAGCACCTTTTAGCCCAATTAAGTTATTTTCTGCATCGATGTAAGCAACTGTTAGATTTTTAACAGTAACTTTGTCGTGACCCATTCGTCCAGGCATTCTTTTACCTTTGAAGACTTTTTGTGGATACATTGAGCCGATTGACCCAACACGACGCACGTTTCCGTTTCCACCGTGCGAACTCTTGCTTGTGTTAAAGTTATGTCGCTTAACTGTTCCAGCAAAACCTTTACCCTTGCTTGTTCCAGTCACATCAACAATGTCGCCAAGCTCGAAAGCTTCAACATTAATTTTAGCGCCAACTTTTATATCCGCAGGAATTTCGTCAACGCGGAACTCACGAAGATGCTTCGGAGTTACCTCTGCTGGTTTTACATGTCCAGCCACGGCCTTGCTCAGGTTCTTACCCTCACCAAATGCCACTTGAACTGCGTTGTAGCCGTCTGTTTCAACGGTTTTAACCTGAGTCACAGTTACAGGGCCGGCTTGAACGAGCGTGATTGGTGTAACAACGCCGTCTTCACCGATGATTTGGGTCATACCAATTTTGGTACCGAGAAGTGTTTTCATTTCACTTATGCTCCCAATTAATTTAATATTAGTTAAACTTTCCACGATTAAAGCTTGGCATTCGCGTGGTTTCGAAAGCGGGTTTTCCCTGTTACGACCCTCGCATGGCCAAGTTTTATATTTACGTAAATAAAGTTCACCAATTATTCTAGCACAAATATCTTTAAAAATCAAGAGTTTTAATCAAAAAACTATCTCGAAAATCGCATTAAAACCGAAAATGTAGTTTTGAATTTTTTAGTTTTCGGAATTCTCTCATTTTTGGCTAAAATTACACTGTGCGTTTCTTCCGCCAGCTTTTTTGCAATTGCAAGCCCTAAACCATAGCCTTCCGTGTGATTATTACAACTTCGAACTTTATCACATCTATAAAATCGATCAAAAAACTTATTTAATTCATCTTGCGGAATTTCATTCGAAAAATTCGAGACAGATAAAACAGCTTGTCGATTTTGTCTAAAAATCTTCACTTCAATCGGCTCTTTCGAAATATTATATTTCAGCGCATTATCAATCAGAATCATAGCAATTTCATCAATTGCCGTTTCGTTATTTTGAACAATAAATTCCTTACCATCTTCGAACTTAATTTTCTTTTTCGCATCTGGAAATTTTGAAATTCTAGCCTTAATAATTTCGTTCAAATTCACAGCCGAAAGTTGAATTTCTTCATTAATTTTCGAAAGACTGAGCAGCATTTTTACCATCGCAGTTAAGCTTTTTGCTTCTTCTAAATTGCTCTCCAGAACTTCACGAAGTTCATCTTTTGAAGCTGTTTTATCTTTTAGAACTATTTCAGTTTCAAGCTGGATCGCCGCAAGTGGCGTTCGAATTTCATGGCTTGCATTTGAAACAAATTCAGACTGTAATTTGTGAGCTTTTTCAAGAGGTTCTAAAGCATGGCGCGCCAGCCAAAAACTACCAATACCGCCAGCCAATAAAATTAAAAAATCTAAGATTAGAATTGATTCAGTAATCTGTTCGCTAGCTCGTTTGTTCCTTGCCGTAATGATTTTTTCACGAAGCTCATCTGTTCCATAGCTATTTTTGTCTTTCGAAAAACTTGTTTCAATGAGTGGTGTGGAAATTTCCATAGTATTTGTATTGATCGAATAAAAAATTACAATATTAAAAATTCCAACAATCGTTAGCAAAATCAAAAAATATAGCATCGAAAGGCTAAAATGAGCACTTTTAAAAATATCGCCACCGAATTTAAATAATCTCCGTTCTTTATTACTCATCAATTTTATACCCTATTCCTCGCACGGTTTTAATTAGTTTTTTCTCAAAAGGCTTATCAACTTTTTCGCGCAAATAACTGATATAAACTTCAATATTATTCGGCAAAATATCTGCATCATAATCCCAAACATGCGCAATAATTTGCTCTTTCGAAACTGGCCGGCCAGCATTTCGCACTAAATATTCAAGAAGTGAAAATTCTTTATTGGTAAGCTCAATTTTTTGATTATTTCGAAGAACTTCGTGTGCGTTTAAATCTAATGATAAGTCTGCTATTTTTAAAATAGTTTCAGCTTGAGTTTGTGGCCTTCGAAGCAACGCTCGAACACGCGCTAAAAGCTCATCTAGAGCGAAAGGTTTCGTTAAATAATCATCCGCACCGCTGTCTAAACCCTCGGTTTTATCTTTAATTTCACCCAATGCAGTCAAAAGTAAAATTGGCACTTTTTTACCTTCTTCGCGGAGTTTTTTAGTTAAGCTCAGACCATCATAATCACCCGGAATCATTCGATCAAGAATGAGTAAATCATAATCAATCATTCCCGCCATCGCGTAAGCATCAGTTCCATCGTGCGAAATATCCACGGCGTATTTTTCGTTTTTCAAAGCTCGCCCAAGCGCTCGAGCAATTTTTCGTTCATCTTCAACAATCAAAATTCTCATATTTTTATTTTATCACGCTTTACTTAAAAAATCCTGAAAATTTATTTTTTCGAAAAAAGAAAAGCCCCAAAATGAGGCTTGAAATGAGAAATTATTTTGCGAGAAACTTACGGCGAGTTTTTTTCTTATTGTAATTTATTATTTTTTTGATCTTATGCTCAAAAAGTCTAACATCATAAATAAAATCATCAAATGCATTTTCTGAAAAGACATCATCCTCACTCATATAAATGACTCCAATTACTTTAGGACATTTATAGAGGGATATGTAACCTTCTAAAAAATTATATTCCATAGAATATCTGTGACCAATAAAAAATATCGAAGAGTTTTCATCATAAGCACGTTGAACCTTATCGTTGAAAATTTCTTCAAATATATTTATCAAAACATCCTCGCTGAATCTCATAATGTTCCACCTCCAGAAAAATTGACTTTGAAAGTCTTTTAAATTATACAACTTTTTATAATAAAAGTCAAGAGCCGTCCTTTCCGAACAGCTCTTGTTAGTTTTTTAAGCTAATTTAAGCAATTTTCTTTTTCGAAAAAATACTTTTGAGATTTACTTTTGAACCATAAGAAATCGTTCCAAAGCGGAAGATTCGCACAGCTAGCCACACGGCAAAAATCGCAAAAATGACAAGAAGCGAAATTCCAATAAGGGCTTCTGCTAAGCTCAAAGTTCCCAGCATATTTCGAAGAAGCAAAGAAATTGGTGAAGTTAGCGGGAAGTAGCTCAAGAAGACAGTTAAAGCGCTTGGCTCGCTCGAAAGGAATGAAGGAAGTACGAAAAGCGGCATCATCAGTGGCATAATAATTGCTGCAAAATAATTTGAAGCCTCTTGTGCGGTCGGCATTGCTGAACCGAGCGCAACAATAAACCCTGTTGTCATCATAAATCCAGCAATTAAAATTACAGCAGAAATTGCAATTGTGCCAAAATCCCATTTAATAGCCGAGATAATTGGCATTAAATCTGGTAAATTCAAATCTTTCGCAAGCGTTCCAATACTTGAAATTATCACAAGCCCAATGGCGATTGGTAGAATTATTGTTAAAATTTGAACGAGTCCCAAAACCATGATTGAAATAATTTTACCTAAAATTAAAGTTTTAGCTGAAATGCTGGTTAAAATCATCTCTGTAACACGGTTTTCTTTTTCTTCAGTTGTGCTTGTAAGCATTCGGTTTGAAAGAAAAACAGTAATAAAATAGAATATCGCTAAGAAAATTCCCGGTACAATCATTTCTGGGAATTGATTATACTTTTCGCCATTTTTGAAAAATGTTTGCTCAGTTTTATAAGTTTCATTAATCAACGCCAACTGATTTTTATTCGTAGCTTGGACGCCAGAATTTTTTAAAATAGTTTTCAGAACCGCTGAATATTTGCCGTTTTCATTAATATTGGTATTTTTTCCATAAATTTCAACCTTTTCACTGGTTAAATCTTTTGGTATAAAATAAAATGCGCTAAGTTTTCCATTTTTTACAGATTCGATCGCTTTTTGCTTATCATTCGAAAAACTACCCTTTAATTGTAGAATAAGCTCCTTAGAAATTAAGCCACTTTCATCTTGAACCTGGAATGAAAAACTCTCTTTTGCTAATTTTTCTTGATTCTCTTTTGCTTGTGAGCCTGAAATTGCACCAAACATAAACATTGCTCCATAAATTACAGGAATTGCAAAAATCGCAATCCAAAAAGTTGGCTTTTTCAATGCACGGAAGATTTCGAACTTTAAAACTGTTCCTAGATTATACATTTTTTACCTCATTTTCCACTTCGTTTTCTTCGCCATAAATATTCAAGAAAATCTCATTTAAAGTTGATTTTTGAACCTTAAAGTTTATAATTTGCAGATTTTTCGAAACCAATTCTTTCAGAATTTCTTGTGAATCGGCTTTTAATGAGAGTTCGGCATAGTTTGCTTCTTTTTTTATAATCTCAAATTTATCACTCTTTGTCAACTCGCCCACAAATTCAAGAATGATTCGCTGTTTACCAAATTTATTTCGAATTTCATCAACCGTTCCATAAGCTTCCATTTTACCATTTTTTAAAAGCAATGCACGGTTACAAATTTTCTCAACTTCTTCCATTTGGTGAGTTACCATCATAATTGTGGCGCCACGAGTATTTTCTTCTTCGATAATATCCATAAGAAGTTGGCGATTAACAGGATCAAAACCTTTTGTTGGTTCATCTAAAATAAGTATTTCGGGTTTTCCCATAATAGTAATTCCTAGCTGGATTTTTTGCTGTTGTCCACCCGAAAGTTTATCGATATTTAAGTTTGCCTTGTCTTCCAAACCAACGCGCTTCAAATATTTTTTCGAGAACTCTTGAGCTTCTTTTTTCGAAAGACCTTTAAGTCGCCCAAAATATTGCATCACATCAATAACTTTTTCTTTTTTATAAAGACCGCGTTCCTCTGGTAAATATCCAATTGCGCCAATTCTTTCAGGAGAGAATTCTTCACCATTAATTAAAAGTTCGCCCGAATCTGCCTGATAAATTCCCAGCAAAGCTCGAATTGTTGTTGTCTTTCCACTTCCGTTTGATCCTAAAAAACCAAAAATTTCGCCCTTTTTAACATTAAAACTTAGCCCACGAATGATTTCTTTATTACCAAACGACAGCTTAAAGTTCTTTATTGAAATTATATCTTTATCTGTCATATATATAGTTTAGCACAAAAATCAAAAAAAAAAAAAAAAAAACTTTTAATATTTTTATCTAAAACTAAAACAGCTCGTTTTGAGCTGTTTTAAATACTTCAAGAAGAATTATTTTTCTTCTTTTGCAGACTTCTTCAAAGGTGTTGCAACTTTTTCGAATTTTCCGCCAGCTTTTTCAATAGCTTCAATGGCAGATTTCGAAGCAGCTTGAACTTTTAGAGTAACTTTTTCGTTCAATTCACCTCGTGAGATAACTTTAACTTTATGAAAAGGAGTTGAAATATACCCTTCTTCGAAAAGTCGGAAGTTATCAACTTCACCAGCCAAATCGTTCAAGTGATCAAGATATACAACTTGGGCTGGTTTTCGTAAAGACTTGAATCCGCGAGCTTTTGGAGTTGCTTGAACAAGTGGATTTTGACCACCTTGGAAAGTTGAGCGAAGTTTCTTTCCTGTTCTAGCTCCCTGACCTTTAGTACCACGACCAGCAGTCTTACCGCGACCAGCTGAGATACCGCGACCAACACGAATTTTATCTTTATTTGCAGAAACTTGGAGTTCATTGTATTTCATTACTTAGTCTCCTTTTTAGCTTTTGGTGCATTTAACCATTGTTCTTTAGGAACAAGGCTCTTCAAAGCATCTATAGTTGCGTAAGCAATATTAACTTTATTTGTTGAGCCAAGTGATTTCGAAAGCATGTTTCGAATTCCTGTTACACCAATAATTTGTCGAACAACACCACCAGCAATAATACCAGTACCAGGAGCTGCAGGCTTCAAAAGAACGTGAGCGCCAGTTACTTTTTTCTCAGCTTCATGTGGAATTGTGTCGCCCTCAAGCGCGATTTCAATCATGTTTTTCTTAGCAACATTTGTTGCTTTAGCGATAGCTGCAGTCACATCTTGACCTTTAGCTACACCAACACCAACTTTGTTTTTGCGGTCACCCACAACAACAAGGGCTTTAAAGCGGAAGCGTCGTCCACCTTTAACTACACGAGAAACACGATCAATGTTAATTACTAATTCTTCGAATTGTTTTTCTTCGCGTTCTTGGCGTCGATTATTATTTCGGCGGTCATTTTTTCGACTATTTCGACCGTTGTTTCGGTCGTTATTTCGGCGTGAAGCCTGAGTTTTTTGAGCTTCAGCCATATTTAGAACTCCAATCCTTCCTTACGAGCAGCATCTGCCAATGCGTGCAAACGACCTGCATATTGGCGACCATTTCGGTCAAATACTACTGTATTAATTTTAGCTTTTTTAGCTTTTTTAGCGATTTCTGCACCAATTTTAGCAGCAAGTTCAGTTTTTGTTCCTTTAGCTTTTGAACCAACAGTTGTTGCTGAAACAAGAGTTTTTTGTGCAACATCGTCGATAATTTGAGCTGAAACATGCAAATTACTAATAGTTACAGTTAATCGTGGGCGTTCAGCAGTTCCAGAAATTTTTGCTCGAACACGACCTTTTCGCAAAGCTAAGTTTTGCTTCTTAAGTGCTAATGCTTTAGACATTACTTACCTGCCTTTCCTGCTTTTCGCAAGATAACTTCATCAACATATTTGATACCTTTACCTTTATATGGTTCAGGTTTCTTCAATGCGCGGATTTCTGCCGCAGCCTGTCCAACAGCTTGCTTGTCAATTCCTGCAACTGTAATAACCATTTTATCGTTAGAAAGAGTGATTCCTTCTTTTGCTTTATAAATTACAGGGTGTGAGAAACCGAGTTGCATTTCAAGCTCTTGTGGATTGTTAGTTTGAACACGGAAACCAACTCCGTTAACTTCTAATTTCTTTTCGAAGCCTTTTGTTACGCCAACTACAGCGTTATTCAAAAGAGCTCGTTGCAAGCCGTGTTGTGCTCGCGCTACTCGTTCGTCATTTTTTCGAACAACCTTCAAAGTTGTGCCGTCAAGTTCGACAGTTACATCTGACAAATGAGGCACAGTTAGTTCGCCTTTAGCGCCTTTAACTGAAATCTCGTTCTCGTCAATCGTAATTGTCACACCAGCCGGAACCTCAATAGGTAGTTTTCCGATTCGACTCATTGAACTTTTCCTTTCATTTAAAGAGTGTTTGTTTGCTTCGTGCTGGTCATCTCTTTCGAAATGAGGCGCAAAATCTCCCAAATTTCACTCGCATTTAATATTAACCTTGTAATTTTATCATAATTATTCTTATTTTTCAAGCTTTTTTAGCTTTTTTGTTTAAAATATATTTCAAAATATTTTTTTTCATAAATTTTATATTGGTTTAAATAATAGAATAATAGTTATACTTTAAGCTTTAAGATTCGTATAAAAGTTTTAAAAATTGATTCTTTCGAACGGTCTTCTTTCTCAATTTCGTTAATCATTTCAAGCTCATCGGAAATTATTCCATCAATCGGCTCCTGTAGATATTTTGAAATTTCACTTCTTGTATTTAGCGTCCAAACAAAAATTTTTCGGTGTTTTTTATGGGCTTTTAAAGCCAAATGTCGCCGATACGAGAAATCTTCAATTACATAAAAATCAATTTTAGAATCATCAAAATCCCCAAATTGCAAAGGAATCACAAAACCAGTTTCAATTTCTGGTGCGATTTTTTCAATCTTTCGCATTAAATTCAAATCAAGCGACATCGTTTTAAATTTTCGCTCCACGCCAAGTTTTCGAAATTTATTCACGAACATTTCAGCAAAATTTTCTGGTTCATCACCACTAGGTTTTAATTCAACCAAAAGCTTAATTTTTAATTTTTCTGCTTGTTTTACATATTCCTCAAAAGTTGGAATTCTACTTTCAAAACCATTTTCAGAAATAGTTAATTTTCTAATTTCATTTAAATCTAAATCTCGAACGCGTGCATCTCGACCTGTTAATCGACGCAAATTGTAGTCATGAACAACCACAAAATGATTATCTCGCGTTAGTTGAATGTCCATTTCGGCATAATCTGCGCCTTTTTTCTTGGCCGATTCAAGCGCCTCAAGCGAATTTTCAACCCCGCCATGAACATCACCACGGTGCGCAATTTTTAAAATTTTTGTATCAATCTTACTGTAATAAATCTGGATTCCGTTAATAGCTGTTGAGCCAACCAAAAATAAAATCATCAAAAGCATAAGAACACTTGAGCGCTTTCTTTTTTCTTTTTTACTTTCAATAGTTTTTGATTTTTGAGGCTCAATATTATCTAGCAAAATAATTACAATTGAAATTTTCGTAAAAACCGAAAAAGCAAAAAACACCGCATCGAACATTGTTTGAAGAATTGTCTTCGAAAGTAAAAATCCCAGAAAAGGTTTAAAAATTCCCAAAATCCCAGCAGTAATAAGCATAAGCAGCAATCCTGAAAACATAAAGATAATTTCGAAAATGCCCATTGGAATTAAAATTTGCGGCATCTTCTTTTTAGTGGCTTTCCAGCTTTCTTTAATACTTTTCGAAAGCGGCTCATCTTTTAAAATTGTGCGTGGTAAAGTAAAAATTAAGCGATAATTTATATAAAAAATCGTGAAAATTAAAATAAAATACAGCAAAGCTCCTGTTAGTGTTTTAGAAATTTCACCTGTAATAAATGCAGGAATTCGAAGTCGTTCAGTGATTGCGGTCGAAAGCCCAAGATTTTCGAGAGGTACCATTGAAATAAAATAAATCATAAAAAAGAAGACTTGAATACCTATTAAACCTTTTAATTTTATGAAAGATTTTATTAAAGTAGTTTTTATCGAAAAAGCTGAACCTTCTCTTCTGGAATTAATAAAATTGATTAAAATAAAAAATTCCGCAAAGGTTAAAAATGCAACTAATAAAATATAAATTGCGCATAAAAATAAGCTTAATGGATTCAAAAAAATCAAATAAAAGTTATCTTTGGTTACATTTTCTTGGTTCGAAAACAATAAAATTAGTTTAAAGACCCAAAAAAGTAAATTTACCCCAATCACTGACATCGCAAAATGCAAAACTGAAGCACCAACCAAAAGTCCATATTTATTTTTATAGAAAAAATCCCAAGATTGTTTGAAGTTTTTTAGTAGTCTCATAATATTTATTTTCAAATTTTACCATATTTTATGATAAAAATAAAGCTTATTCTTGTCTCTCTCTTCTAAAAATGTTACAATGTTATTCTATTTAGTCCATATTGGAGGTACATTTTTTATGTTTAAATTATTTAAGACT
>CAUSJG010000009.1:0-25037 GCA_963532115.1 uncultured Saccharimonas sp. (SeqCode) | reverse complement strand
TGATAAATCTATAAAATAGACTGACGATAAATTTGCACAATTAAATTGTTAAAGTGTTCGCTAAACTCCGTTTTTCACTCCATTTGTTTAACGCTATACTATTCTACCTAATTTTTTTTACAATGTCAACAGTTTTTTAGAACTTTTTTAAAGTTTTTACAAAAAAAGAAAACCCCACATTTTTTGCGAGGTTTAATTTTTTTCAAAAGCTAAAAACTCTTTCGAAAAATAAAATGTACGAGTTTGAACTTCTAAAAAGCTCAACTCGTACATTGTTTTAGCATATTTATTGAAAAGGTCAATATACTAAAGGTTTAACTCTGGGTAAATATCTTTTGTAATTTCTGAGATTTCATGCTTTAATTGTGGGAAAGGTACCCCTTCGCGTGCGGTAACACCTTCGAAAATCCAAAAAACACGCTCTGAATATCCCATTCCGCAAGCCGGTGGCATTCCGTATTCCAGCATTTCAACATAATCAATATCAAGCATCATCGCTTCATCATCACCGTTATCTCGCATTTTTTGTTGTTCAACAAAACGATTCAGCTGATCAATTGGATCGTTTAATTCACTAAATAAATTACATAACTCTGAACCCGCAATCACAACTTGTGCTCGCTGCGTCATTTCTGGTGAATCTGGGTGAGTCTTTGCGAGTGGTGAAATAAATGTCGGCGTATTCACTAGCCAAATTGGCCCTGCGACATCTTTTCGAATATTTTTCCAAAGTTTGTCAATTCCACGAGCTTTATTTTCAGTCTGTTCAACTTCTAAATTATTAGCTTTCAAAGCTGCCTTAACTTCTTCAAGCGAACAAGTGTAGGGGTTTAAACCATATCGCTTTTCGATAGTTTCAGCATAATCCCATTCTTCCCACTTTTTCGAAAGATCAACATCAAAATTGCCAAGCTTAAATTGTAAAGTTCCAAAAGTTTGCTCCAGAACATATTTAAACATCTCTTCTTGAAATTTCAAACCATCTCGCCAATCCCAGTAAGCCGCATACCATTCCATCGCAATATGCTCGGGCAAATGTTCATCTGAATAATTTTCATTTCGAAAACGCGGACCAAGATCATACACTTTTTCAAAACCAGCACCAAGCAAACGCTTTAACGGTAACTCATGGCTAATTCGAAGATAAAATTGGGCGTTATCAAGTGCATCCATATGTGTTACAAATGGATTAGCGTCAGCCCCACCAGTTGTATGTTCGAGAACGGGAATATTGATTTCACAGAAGCCTCTTGCGTTCAAAAAATCGCGTGTCGCTTGCCAGAACTTCGAACGGCGCACAAAACGGTCACGAACTTCAATATTTACATTCATATCAACATAACGCCTTCGAAAACGTTCTTCCTTATTCGTAAAACCATCTTGCTCAGTTGGCATTGGGCGAAGAGATTTAGAAAGAAGCTTTAGCTCTTGTGTTTCAACTGATATTTCACCAGTTTTCGAACGAATCACTTTTCCGTTCGCCTGAACAAAATCGCCAATATCAAGCAGGTTTAAATCTTTCAAACCGATTAAATTCTGATCTTTCGAGGTTCCAGCTAGATTTTGAGCTGTAATAAAAAGCTGAATTTTTCCTGAAAAATCCCGTAAAACAATAAAAGCAAGTTTTCCGAATTTGCGAATTCCAGCAATTCGCCCAGCAATTTTCACTTCTCGACCTTCCATTTTTTCGAAATTATTCACAATTTCGCCAGCCATTGCCGTTCGTTCGGTTTTGGCAGGATATGGATTTAGCCCAAGATTTTTAATTTCTTCTAATTTTCTTAATCGCTCTTCGCGTAATTCTTTCATTGTAGCCATAATTAACTCATATTTTAGCATATTTTCATTTTTTTTTCAATTTTATAAAAAATACTTGACTTTTTTATTTTTTAGTGATATTATATAAAAATCAGTCCATGCGACTTAAAACGGAGGTGCCATATGGCAAGTTCTTTAAAACAATTTTCCAATGTAAGCCCATCTTCGAAAGAAGAAACTCAACAAACGACGGTCGTAAGTTTGAGTTATGGCCAGAACATTGAGAACTTAGCTCTCGAAATTTCGAGGGCTTTTTATTTGACTTTATTTATTTTTCATGTTATTATAATAAAATCCCATAGCCGAAAGGCTTAAAATTATTGGAGGCACCTTATGTTTCTTAGGCATGATATTGTCCAGGTTCTATTTAGCAAGGACCGAAAAGGTAATTCTTGTATAACTTTTGCAACAATAAAAAAAGTTATATCTGAAGAAGAATGCGCTATTCTTGAAGGAGTAATATCTTTTCGGGGAAAATTTCCGCTTAAAGCTTCAGAATATGCATCCACCGTAGAAGAGAATGCGAAAATCCCGCTCAAGAGGCTTGTAAGAATTAATAAAAATGATATACCCCTCTCTTTATCCATTATAGAATAGACTAGCACAAAAATAGCCAAAAACCCGCATTTTCGCGGGTTTTAAAAATTATTATTTTCCAAAAATAAGCCGTAAATAATCTTTCATCATTCGAGAGCCAGAGATCACAGGAATATAACCTTTTAGCTGTTTTCGAATTTGTTTTTCAAGCAAATAATCATCTTTAAAAATATGCCCAGCCCGATTCATTTGAAGATATAAAGACTTCAATTCGTCATTATAATTTGCACCGCTAACTTCCAAGCAAGGCGCTAGCGAAATATCTGCAACACCACCATCGGCCGTTGAAATTAACATTTTAAGATTTGCTAAATCTTTCATAAAAGAAGTTCCACAAGCCTCTAACCCGACAATCGGCACATTTATCGAAACATCTGAGCCAACAGCCAAGGCTAAGCCTAATTCTTCATCATAATCTTGAATAAAATGAACCCTTTCACGCAAGAAATCATCTGATTCAATTTTCGAAAGCACAGAATTTAAAGTAGCTCGCATTTCAGTATCACCTTGATGAACTTTTCCCGCCAAAATATAATGAGCGTTATTTTCTCGCAAAATTCGGCGAAGCTCTTCCATGTTTTCGAAAGGCATCCAAGGGCGTTTATAAGATACAAATCGCCGTTTGAAATCAAAAAGCATCGTATTTTCAGGGATTTGTACCACATGGCCATATTGATCTTTTCTATGAGCTAAAATCTGGTTTAGTTTTCTTCGACCAATCTTTCGAAAATCTCGAATATTTTTTGCACTAATTTTTGCTAAATTTTCTTTATAATTCTCTGTCGGTAAGTCAAATTTATCAAAAATATCTTTATTTCGAAAATCTTCTAAAATCTCAGGTAAAACCCAAGTTGGCAAATCAATTCCATTTGTTACGGCTTTAAACTTAACCTTATCGCCATTGATATCATGATAATCTGCAACATTTGCGTGAAGCCTCGAAACACCATTTTTTGCTTCAGCGAGCTCAATTGTTAAAGTCGAAAGCTTCAATCTATAATTTCGAAAAAGCCCAAAAATCCAGGTTTTCAGCGCTGAAGATTCAATATTCGGCATCACGATTCGGTTAAATTGGTCAAAAGAAAATTCACTTTCTGCCGCTTGAACCAAAGTGTGATTTGTGTAAAGTGTGTGTTTTCGAACATAAACAATCGCTTCGTAAAGATTCATTCCATTTCGAACAAGTTCATCAAGCCGAGCAACAGCCGCAAAAATCGTGGCGGTTTCATTCAATTGGATAACTGAAGGTTTTAGTCCAACCATCTTTAGCGCTTTATAACCGCCAAAACCGAGTGAGACTTCTTGATAAAGCCTGTGATCGCCAGATCCATCTCCAGCATAAAGCTCACCAAAATTACTCTCACCCATTGTTAAAAACCGTGTTGAGCCAAGAATTTTTTGAAAAATATTTAGGCGTGCTGGTGGCATATTTTCAGTGTAAATTTCAACATCATCAAGATATTCAAATCCGAAATCTTCTGGATTAACCGAAATAAATTCCTCTCGTTGGTCAAGATTGTGGATTGATTGGTGAAGTTCTCTTCGGTAAAACGGCGTTACGCAAACAAATGGGATTTCAAGCTTTTCAGCCACTCGCCGAGTATCAGCCGCCAAAACACCCAAGCCGCCGCCACCTTTAATGCCGTTGCTTTTGTCATAAACTTCCATCGTAAAATAAACATAAGGGCGTTCGGGCGATAATTTTTTAGTTAAATTTGCACGCTCAATCGCCTCATAGAATTCACTAACATCTTCAATATTTTGGCCAACTCGCCGCCGGTTGATCTTTTCGAAATAATTTTCCACCACTTTTCCTTTTAGATTATTCTTATGTTTATATTTTATCAAATTTTCAAATTTTTATCAAATAATTGACAAGATAAATTAAAAGTGTTATTATTTATATATTCTATATTTGGAGGTACATTTTTATGGCATATTATAATCGTTCAAAAGATGATGAAGGCTTCGGAGGTATCATATCTATTATTGCCGTCTTTTTTTCATTAATACTAATAGGGGTTATTTTAGGTAGATCAATAGCTACTACAAGGTCAATTATAGTTGAAAACAGCAGCCTTACTAGTTATATAGAAGCTGCTGAAAAATTAGATTTAAACTATAAAATAGATAATTCTGGAGATAAGAAAAAAATAATTATTTCTTTCTCAGAATAACTCATTTCGGAAGTCATCTTATATTCTATTTCGGAGGTTTATTCTTATGAACGAAAAACATAAAGACGATGCTACTGCAGCATTCTTTACTTTTTGTATATATGCATGCGCTATAATCGCTCTAGCCTATTTCTGGGCTAAATTTCAAAATTTGCCAGAACTGCAAAAAGAAGAGCAAAGAAATCAAATCAAAGCAGAGCTTGTTAAGAAAGGTGATTTAATTACAGTTAAAAATAACGAACTGGAAGATTATATCGCAGTTCTTAACAGTCTAAACCTAAGCTATAAGCTAGAAAAGAATGACAGCCAAACAGTCATTCATATCCAACGTTAGTATAAGTCAGCAAGTGCTGGCTTTTTCTTTTTCGGGAAAAAATAAAAAATAAAATCACCTTTCGAAATGAAAAGTGATTTTTTAGTTTTAAGCTTCTTCGGCAACTTCTTCTTTTGGTTGGTTGCGGCGAAGTTTTTCGACGTTTTTGATCGCACGAGTTTTTTGTGCAGGTTTTTTAACCCATTTTGGCATTTTAATCCCTGCTTCTTCCAAAAGTTTCACAACTCGTGGAGTTGGTTGAGCACCGTTATAAAGATATTTTTCAGCTAATTCTTTTTCGATTTTAGCTTCTTTCGTATGTGGGTTATATGAACCAACATAGCTAACTACGCGCCCACTCGACGGATGCCGATGCGCTTCCTGAACCGCTACGCGATAAACAGGATAACCTTTGCGACCTAATCGCTGTAATCTGATTGCTAGCATTTAGATTATTTCCCTTTTATTAACTTTTATAGCTCTCTCATTTTAACAAATTTTATAAAAAAAATCAAGAGCTATTTATAAACATTGACTTTTTATTAAAATCATGTTATAATTTTGAAAGTTTAGTACATTTGGAGGTAAAAAATGAAGGTGTCAAAAGAAAAATGGAAAGAGATAAAGCTCGATTGGCAAAGATATGGTGGCGAATATATAGCCCTTATGTTCTTTGGGTTGCTTCTTCTTGCTGCAGTTTGGTTTTTTGCAATCTTCCCTATTGTGAACTATTTTCATGAAAACGAAATAAGCTCACTAAAAACCGAAATTCTCCGAAAGGTTGAAGATAATTCTGCGACTTTGGAGTTCTCAAACGAGAATGAAGCCAAAAAAGCAGAATTAAACCTTGAAGAGATTTCGAAAAAGGATAATATTCATTTTAAGGATATTAAACTTTCAAGAAAAGGTGAAAAATTCGAAATCAAAGTTTATTTCAAAAGCGCAAAATAGATTGCGCTTTTTTAAATTTTTATGCTCCAATTTTATCTTTTTTATTGCCACGTTTTGCATTTCGCTCAATATAATCAATGATTTTACCTGCAACATCGCGATATGTCACTTTCTCGATTCCGAAACCTGGGCTCGCATTAACCTCCAAAACCAACGGACCACGCGCCGAACGCATTAAATCAACACCAGCAATTGTCAAGCCCATCGCCTTTGCCGCCCGAACCGCCATTCGCTTTTCTTCAGGTGTAAGTTTAATTGGCTCGCCCAATCCACCTTTGTGTAAATTCGAACGAAAGTCATCATCTAAACTCTGTCGCTTCATACTTGCCACTACTTGAGAACCAACCACAAAGGCTCGAATATCTGTTCCTGCCGACTCTTTAATAAACTCTTGCAAAAGAACGTTTGTGCCGTCTGAATTCGTTAAATAGAAAGCTTGAAGCACCGATTTTGCGGCTTTTTTAGTTTCCGCCAAAACTACACCATTTCCGTGAGTTCCGCGAGCAAGCTTGATAATTGCGGGTGTTCCACCAATTTCTTCCAAAAGATCATCGATATCGTTCGAATTTCGAGAAAACACCGTTTTAGGGATCGAAACACCATATTTTGCCATAATTTGAGTTGAACGCAACTTATCACGAGCACGTGTGATTGCTATTGAACGATTCACAAAAAATGCTCGCGGATAAGCTGTTTCTAGTTGGCGAACTACGGACGTGCCATATTCAGTCATATGGCTAGCAATTCGCGGAATAAAAGCATCAAATTTACCAATGTTCTCACCATCATACATAACTTTTGGATTTTTTTCATCAATCGAAACATAGCATTTTCTGTAAGCGATTATCTCAACCTCATGACCACGTTTCTCTGCTTCTTCTCGTAATCGTTTCGTTGAATAATTCCCTGGCCCATTCGACAAAATTGCAATTCTCATTACTGTTTTTCTCCCATTAATTTCCATTCTTCATCAAGATCAATTTTTCGGCGTGAGTCGACCAAAATATTATTTTTAATCAGAAAAGCTCGACCGATCAACATCTTGAATTTCATTTTAGAACGATCATCTAGCCCAAACAAGGCTTCAAATTCTCTACCCTCAATTAAAATTTTAAATTTTACTAAATATCGAGTTTTTGAGCCACCGTGTGTATTTTTAACTGTTCGAAATCTAAAACTCCGTGTTTTAAAATGAAGTTTTTTATCGCCTAACAAGTTAAAACTTAATTCTCCATCCTTTTCGAAAATATTTTCAGCATGAACGACTCCTGAAAAAGCTCCTGTATCAATTTTAGCGATAGTTTTAACTTCCGAGATTTTTTCTCCTGCAACACCAGTAAAAGTCACATCTTCAAAAGTTCCAAAAATCACTTTTTCTTCCATAAAAAGAATCACTCCTCGCTGAATTTATTATTTAAAACTACCCAAATTTTACCACGTTATCTAATTTTTGTCAAACTATTTCTTTCCAACCTTAAGCTCATAAATCTGCCTTTGTTGATCCGAGTTGAGCAAATTATTTTTTCCGCCAAGCAAAAAATCATCAATTAGCGTTGGCGAATCAATATTTTCTTCAATATATTTCCAAATCTCTTGACCGCCATTAAAATAGCTCAGATCTTTAAACCAAGGTAATTCATCAGTTCCACGAAAAATCCTCTGCGTATTTCTATAAGCAATTTGACGTTTTTTATCGATATTCTCTTCCGAAAAATTATTTTTTCCGTCTAAAATGCCCATTCTCCAATTAGTTTCAAAAGCCTTACGAAAACTCATATTATTAAAATAAGCAAAACCTGCAGTCAAATAATGCTGAACACCTGCTTCTTGATAATCACCTTTTACAGCCATTTCCATAGCACGAGCAATCCCTTCTTCAGTATTCATATAGCCATCAAGCCCAGTTCTTAAAGCTTGATTATCATAAATCTCACCCATTTGAGCACGCATATAGTGTGTTCCAATTTCGTGCACGACCAAGCCTTCAAGCTCTTTTTTTGAGACCGGTTTTCGATTTTCGGGAATAAAAATCTTCTTATCTTTTGCTGAAACTGCAATCGCACCGGAGTCTTTCCATTCAACATTAAATTTCGAAAATCCATCTTTTTCAAAATCTTTCAAAATATTTTCGAAAACCTCAAAAATTTCCTTTGCTGAATATTTCTCATTGCCATCTTTTTCCGGAATAAGTTCTAATTGTTTTGAATATAAGTCTTCAATAATCTCACCAAAATTATGAAAAACTTCATCACTCGGCTTGAATCTTTCTATATTTTGATTTGAAATTTCATCCTTTTTAATTAATTCATAAAACTCTGAACGGATTTTTTCACCTTTTTTATCAAGCTCTAAAGACTCAATTTTTGTAATTTTGTCCGAAAGTAGAGAATGAAATGTTTCAAAGTTTGGCTCGCCATAAACTTCGATATTATTTTTCATGAATTCTTCTTGAGCTTTTTGCCTATCCGCTAAACTTTCGGCTTTTCGAAAATCATAAGCCGCTTCAAGCATTTTAACAGTTTTAATTCTCGTTTCAAGTTGAGTATTATACATTTCTTGCTCAATCTCACCAAGCGAATTATCGTTTTCAACTGCTAAAATTGCATTCGAAATATTTTGGTAAAGATTTTCAATTTCACCACTATTTAGCTTTTCATATTTATTATTTGGCCGAGAAAGATTATTATTCTCAAGAAATTCAAACTTTGCTTCATTTGCATTTTCTGGAGTAAATGTTGAAATAACTTTTGGCTCCGAATCTTTAAAAACCTCCCTCGTATCAAGAAATTCATTTTTGCCAAAATTACTTTCGAAATTATTCATAAATTATCTCTTTTCGCTATTTTTATATTTTCTAATCGCTTCTCGAGCCGCTTCTTGTTGAGCTGTTTGCTTGCTTGGACCTTCACCTTCACCCATTTTTTTATCACCAACAAAAACACCAAGAGTAAAATTCTTATCATGGTCTGGGCCATCCTCTTTAAGAACTTTATAAATTGGCGTAAAACCATCTCTTGCTTGTGAAATTTCTTGTAAATAACTCTTTGGGTCACGCCAAGATTCTTCCTCTAAAATTTGCGGTAGAGTACTCAAAATATTATCTGTGATGTATTTTTTCGCAGCTTCATAACCCTTATCAAGATAAATAGCACCCGTAGTCGCCTCAAAAGCGTTCGCCAAAATCTGCTGGCGAGCCCTTGCGGAACCCTGTTTCTCGCCACGACTCATTCGAATTAATTTTTCGTAACCAAGCCTTTCACCAGCAGCACCAATACTTTCTGTTCTAACCAACGCCGAACGCCAAGCTGTCAAAATTCCCTCGGGCTTATCGTAATTCGAAAATAGAAAATCAGTAGTAACGAGCTCCAAAACCGCATCACCCAAAAATTCAAGCCGTTCGTTATGCTCACTCGCCGACTTTTTGTGTTCATTTAGATAGCTTCGATGTGTTAATGCAGTAACTAATAAATCAATATTTTCGAAATCATAACCGAGCTTCTCTTTTGCCCATTCATGATAAGGCGCTAATAAAATTCCACTCATTATAAGTTCTCCTGTCTAATTTTTTTCATTGCAAGCAAAATTAGCTTACCAATATCTTCATATTCGATCTCATCCAATGCATCAGAAAAACTAAACCATTTGATGCCGTTCATCCAATCTTCTTTCTGAATTGCATCAGTATCACCAAGCGCTTTCACTAAAAAAACTTGAGTCGTCATTAAAACAAGCTTATCAATTCGCCGATATCGAAAATTGATTTTGCCAAGCCAGCCAATAATTTTTACATCATGAAGACCAGCTTCTTCTCCAATTTCGCGCTTAGCGGTTTCTTGGGCGGTTTCCCCTTCTTCGATATGACCTTTCGGAATTGTCCAGCGATCTTTCGAATCTTGAATTAGTAAAATTTCAACTTCATTTTTTTGATTACGACGAAAAATTACACCACCAGCAGTTGGTTCACGAACAATTTCCTGAATTGAAGATCGGCGCGTTCTATGAAAATATTTTCGAAAATGTTCAACCTTCTTGTTCGCCATTTTGTTCCTCCACAAAAAGCTTATACGCCGTTCCTAATACGCCGTTAATAAACTTACTTGAATTATCGGAACCAAACGCTTTCGCAAGCTCAACTGCTTCATTTATGGCCACTTTTGGCGGAACCGTTTCTCGAGAGTAAAGCAATTCATAAAGCCCCATTCTTAAAACATTACGGTCAATTCGCGCAATCTGTGAAATTGGCCATTCTGGTGCCATTGGCTGAAGTTTTGTATCTAGTTCAACTTGCCTTTCAATAATCCCGTTTAATAAATCTTGAACGAATTGCTTGTCTCCAATCGCTTCTTCATATTGCTTCATATTTCGAAAAATAATCTCAGCCAAGTCAACAGTTTTATCTTGTGCCTGAGAGCGAAATTCATATTCATAAAGTGTTTGAAGAACAACAATCCTTCCTAAATGTCTATTTGATGCCATTTTTACGTAAGGTTCTTTCCTATATTAAAATATTATTATTATTTTTTGTCAAATGAAAATTAAAACGCCAGCAAATTAAGCAGCTAGCGTTTTGTTTTCTTCGAGTTGCTTGTTTAAAGCTTTACCAGATTGTTTCTTAGTTGTGTAAACTTTCACTGGTGATTTTTTATTAACTCGACGAGCTAAATCCAATCGCAAGTGGCTGCGTCGCAAACCAGTCTTTCGAGGACTACTCTGTTTCTTTGGCTGTGCCATTTAAAGTTTCTCCTTAGGTTTATTATTTTCCTTCAATATCAATTATACCTTAATTTTAAAGATAAAGCAAGCTTTTTATAAATCTATTGTTGACTTTTTATTATTTTTATGCTATAATAAAACCATTATGAAAAATTATGAAAACAAAAACAATCAAATTCAAAATAATGAAATAGTAAAAATTAGTAGAAAGAAACTGAAACAATTTGGCGCTTTAGCAATGACCGCTGGAGCGCTTAGTGGTTGGTTTGGCCACGATACTTATAAAAATTATCAGGAAAATCACCCACCAGAAATTTTCCAAAAAAGTCAGACTGAAGGTTTAGATAACTCTGAAATGGATTTCTCAAAACTTGAAAAAATTTCAGATGATGGCGGCATAATTCATCTACAAAAAGGAGACGCCATAAGAAGCTCAACTGGTGAATATTACGGCAGCCCTGAAAATTATACTTTTAGTAAATCAGACCACTCAGCTATTGGTGTCATGAACGTAGATAAAGACTTTGCTGCCAAAGGTGAAATTTATTTAAAAGATGGAGATAATCCAAAAATAATTACTAGAATTGAAAATCTCGAAGTAACTTCAACAGGTGAAAAAACTAATATCGATTTAAATGTTGATAAAGATGGCTGGGTTGCAGTTGATGCAAACAGAGGAGATTTTCAGCAAAAATAAATAAAATGGAGGAATAAACCTCCATTTTATTTATTTAACAACAAAGTTAATTAATTTATTCGGAATAAAAATTTCTTTTAAAATCTCCTTGTCTTGCAAGAATTTCGAAACATTATCTTCTACTTTTGCGATAGCAAGAACCTCGTCTTTTTCAGAGTTTGCCGAGACTTTAATTTTTCCACGAAGCTTTCCATTAACCTGTACGATAATTTGAATTTCATCAGTCTTCAAAAGCTCTTGATTCCATTTTGGCCAACCAGATTTTTCTATAAAGTCATCATTTCCGAGCTGCTGCCAGAGCTCGCTTGAAATATGTGGAGCAAATGGAACGAGCATTTTAAGTAAATCTTCTAAAACAAATTGCCAATCATTCGAAAAACCTTCAAGCTTCAATTTATAAAGCTCATTTACGAATTCCATCAAAGCCGCCACGGCCGTATTCAAACTTTCGCGATGAAAGTCTTCAGTAACTTTTTTGATGGTTTTGTGCTGGATTTTTTGAACTTCAGCAAAATTCGAAAGATTCTCAGCAGATTTTTCAGATTCAATAAATTCTTGAATCAAAACCCAAACGCGATTTAGAAAACGATAAACCCCAGCTATCCCTCGTGAGTCCCAAGATGCATCAACTTCATATGGGGCGATAAACATTTCATAGGTTCGAAGTGAGTCTGCGCCGTATCCTTGGTTGATAACTTCCAGCGGATCAATTGTGTTGCCTTTTGATTTACTCATTTTCGAACCATCTTCTGCATTAATATATCCGTGATAAAGGAGTTTTTTAACCGGTTCTGCAAAATTAGTTAGTCCCAAATCTCTAAAAACATGAGTCCAAAAACGAATATACAACAAATGCGCAACTGCGTGGTCGCCACCAACATAATAATCAACTGGTGCCCAGTAATTTACAAGCTCAGGGTCCCATGCTTGCTTAGAATTTCGAGGGTCAGCATATCGCAAAAGATACCAGCTTGAGCATGCGTAACCATCCATTGTATCGGTTTCACGAGTCATTTTCTCGCCATTAATTTCAACTGTAATGAATTCTTTACTCTTAGCAAGGGCCGACTTTCCAGAATCATCAGGTTTAAAATCACTCAAAGTTGGAAGCATCACAGGCAATTGATCCTCGGGGATCAAATGTTCTTTTCCATTTTTATCATAAGCAATTGGAATCGGACAGCCCCAATAGCGCTGGCGAGAGATCAGCCAATCTCGCATTTTATATGTAGTTTTCGAATAACCAACTCCAGATTCTTCAAGCCAGCCCAAAATCTGTTCACGAACATCCTCTGATTTTTGACCATTAAACTCGCCAGAATTAACCACAGTCCCTTCTCCATGATAGCAAGAATCATCATCCGCCATATTCTCAGGCTTCTCAACAACTTTTATAATATCTAAATCAAATTTTTTAGCAAATTCAAAATCTCGCTCATCATGAGCAGGAACCGCCATAACAGCTCCTTCGCCATAACCGCCAAGCACGTAATCACTCACCCAAATTGGGATTCTCTTACCATTTGCTGGATTTATTGCATAGCTTCCAGTGAAGATTCCCGTCTTTTCTTTATTCTCTTGGCGTTCAATTTCAGATTTTTTAAGAGACTCTCTCTTATATTCCTCAACCTTTTCTCTAGTTAAATCGGTTGAAAGTTTTTCGAGCAATTCATGTTCTGGCGCAATAGTTAAAAATGTCACACCGAAAATTGTATCTGGTCGAGTTGTAAAAACTTTAATTTTTTCGCCTTTAGCCTCACCATCAGCAATCTTAAATTCTACCTCAGCACCTTCAGATTTACCAATCCAGTTTCGTTGCATCGTTTTGATTTTTTCAGGCCAATCAAGATTATCAATATCAGCCAAAAGTTCGTCAGCATATGCAGTAATTTTAAAGAACCACTGAGTCATTTGCTTTTTCGAAACTTCTTCACCACAACGCCAGCATCGGCCATTTTCAACCTGTTCATTTGCGAGAACTGTTTTATCATTATCACACCACCACTGATAGCTTTCTTTTCGATAAGCTAGACCTTTTTTATAGAGCTCACGAAAAATCCACTGTGTCCATTTGTAATATTCTGGGTTTGAAGTGTTAATTTCTCGCGACCAATCGATTGAAATCCCAAGTCGCTTGAACTGTTTTTTGAAATTTGCAATATTTGTTTTTGTAGCTTCTTGTGGAGAAATTCCAGTTTTAATTGCGTAATTTTCTGCTGGCAAACCAAAAGTATCCCAGCCAATCGGGTTTAAGACATTTTTACCTTGCTGGCGATAAAAACGTGCAATTGAATCAACAATAGTATAGCTCCTTGCATGCCCAGTGTGAAGTCCTGCCCCACTTGGATACGGAAACATTCCTGAAATATACATTTTCTGTTTCGAAGAATCCGCTTCAACCTCATAAAGCTTTGATTCATCCCATTTTTTTTGCCACTTTTCTTCAATTTCAATCGGATTATATCTTTTCATACTATTTTAAATTATACCAAAAATAGTATGAAAAATCAAAAAATCACCATAAAGTAACCTTATCGCAAATATATTCATTCTCATCAGTTAAATAAACCTCAACCAGCTCATTATTTTTGTAAAATTCAATTCTGTTTTGAAGATTGCTAATTTCCAGCTCAATAACATTATTCCACCAATTTTTACCAGAGCGACATACAACACGCCTTTTATACTCTTGCATCACTCTTTTTTTAAAAATATTTGGTAAAATAAGTATAAAACTAATCTTTTTTGAAAGTAGTCGCTTTAAAATCTCATCATCTTCACTAATAAATATAATTTCGAAATTGCCCGAATAATATTCTTCTTCAATTTTCTGCACACAAAAATCAAAAAAATTAGATTTTTCAGCTTCATTCATCATTTTAGTTTTACTACTTTCATTAAATTCCATATCTAAAAATCGCTTTTTAGATATTTTTGAAAGAGTAGTTTTACCCAAACAAGGATAAGCTGCAATAATTTTAGTTTGCATTTATTTCTTTCAAGAATTCATCTTCATCCATAACTTTTACACCTAGTTTTTCGGCCTTCGAAATTTTTGTTGCGCCAACTTTTTCGCCAATTACCAAAAAATCTGTAGTTTTCGAAATTGTTTTTTGGAATTTTCCACCCAACTCTTCAATTTTTTCTGCAGCTTTTTCACGCGCCATTGTTTTTAGCGTTCCGGTAATTACAAAATTTTTACCACTTAAGATCCCTTTATTTTTTGCAAAATTTTGCACTTTCACACCAAGATTAAACATTTTTGTTAAAACTCGCAAATTTTCATCATCATTAAAGTATGCTAAAATACTTTCAGCAACTTTCTTACCAATACCATCAATTTCAAGAAGTTCTTCAAGCGTTGTATTACAAATATTTTCAAATTTATTAAATTTTTCTGCTAAAAGCTTTGCCGTTTCGCCACCAACATGTCTGATTCCAAGAGCTGAGATAAATTTTGAGAGTTCTGGACTTTTCGAAGACTCAATAGCTCCTAAAAGATTATTAACTGAAGTTTTTCCAAAGCGTTCAAGGTTTAACAAATCACTTTTTTGAAGATTATAAATATCAGCCAAATCTTGGATTAACCCTTTCTCAACCAACAAATCAACATTTTTTTCACCAAGATTTTCAATATCCAGCCCTGCTTTTGAGGCATAAAAGGTGACCGTTTTTTTCAAAATTAAGCTTGAATTTAAACCTTTTGCACGATATGCAACCTCACCATTTGGTCGGTAAAACTCAATATCTGGGAACTGTTTCTCAAGCTCTTTTTTAAAATCGAAAACTTTAGAATTTTCTGGTCGAAGCTCTGGCAAAATCCGTAAAATTTTCGGAATAATATCACCAGCTTTAAAAACTACTGCCGTATCGCCAATTCGCACATCGAGTCGCTTAATTTCATCAGCATTGTGCAAACTTGCATGCCGAACAGTAGTTCCAGCAAGTTGAACTGGCGAAAAAACCGCGACAGGAGTTGCAATACCGGTTCGCCCAATTGAAATCACTATATCTGAAATCACCGCCGTAACTTCTTCAGGTGAATATTTAAAAGCAATCGCTGCGCGAGGTTGTTTCCCAACAATTCCAAGTTTTGAAAAATGCTCACGATTATTAATTTTTACAACTAATCCATCAGTATTAAATGGCAGTTCTTTTCTCTTTTCACTCCAAAAATTAATAAATTCAACAACTTTTTTTAAACCGTTAATTTTTGAAGCTTGCTCATTTATCGTAAAACCAAGATTTTTCAAGGCTTCATAAGCGAACTGGTTAGTAGGGATATCTTGTGGATTTTCACGAATTAGATCATAAGCTCGAAAATGTAAAGGTCGAGAAGCCGCAATTGAAGGGTCAAGCTGGCGAATTGTACCTGCGGCCAGATTTCGTGGATTAGCAAATTCTGGTTCGCCATGCTCTTTTCGAACAAGATTTATCTTTTCGAAATCTTCCTTCAAAATAACAATCTCGCCGCGAACTTCAGTTCTTCCATTTTTAAAATTTTCAAATTCACCAATCGCCTGCAAAAAAAGCGGAATATTTTTAATTGTTCTAATATTACTTGAAACATCTTCACCAACAAAAGAATCACCTCGAGTAACAGCTCTCACAAATTCGCCATTCTCAAAAATAAGAGAACAAGCTAAACCATCCATTTTAATATCTGCAAAAAAATCCTCTTCAATATTTGGCTCAAGTTTTTTAATTCTCTCAAACCAATCGAAAATTTCTTTACTACTAAAAATATCATTTAAACTTAGCATTCTACTAGTGTGAGAAACCTTAATAAACCCACCCTTAACCATATTTCCAACTCTTTGCGTTGGTGAGTTTTTTGATATTATTTCTGGGTTTTCAGCCTCAATTTTCTTAAGCTCAGAAAAAAGTGAATCATAAACCGAATCTGGAACGCTTGGATTATCAAGAGTGTGATATTCGAAAGAATAACGGTTCAAAAGCTCTAGCAAATCTTTATATCGAGTGTTTTTATCTGTCCCCATCAACAATCCTTCGATATAAAACGTAAATATAAACCGAACTTAAAACACAAGAAAAACAACTCATTAGGAGCATCAAGATCGGCACGATCGGAATATTGACAAAGAATCCATTAATTGAAATCAGCCAATTCATCAACATGATTATTGGAATTATTATAATCGACCACATTAAAGCAAGTATGAATATTAAAAATAGAATTCTCTTCAATATCGCAAGCCTTCTTTGAGAAACCATATCACCAGCAATTTTTAGAGCCTGTAGTGGATAGGTTCCTGGAATTGTGACAATAATCATTGCGAAAATTGAGCCCATAACCCAAAAAGCTGAGAGTGAGAATAGCAATAGTATTGCACTAAAAAATACAGCTTGTTCTATTCCGCTCGATAAAAAACTTGTTGTTTTTGCGGCTGCACCAACAATCGTTGCAATAAACACAGGAACTAATTGCATTAATATTACGATAGCAATAACCGTCATTGGAATGATAGGAGCCCCACAAGAGTATAAAGCATCTCTTAAATTTAAGTTCTTTTTTCCACTTAAAATATTTCTGCAAATCTGAACTGTCACGAGCCAAATAAATAGCACTATTATAGCAAACATCATCTGTTGAATTTCGCTTGGGGATTGCACCAAGCCACCACTGTTAAACGTTGCCGCCATAATCAATCCAGCTTTACCAATTTCACCAAAAAAGCCTTCGAAATTTCCACCGTTAGTAGTATCAACAACGGCCTGCAAGCTTGAAACAAAATTTTGGTCCATTAGCCCAATAAAAACAATGCCAGCTAAAGCCGAGACTAAAACAAGATTTCGAAAAATCTTTTTGTTATCTCGAATGAGCTTAAAAACAAAACCCAGCAAATTCCAATAGCCCCCAATTTTTAAGGGTCGAACATAATCTATTTTTCTTGAAATTTTAAAGCTTCTATGTGGCCTGCGCGCCTTAAATTTTCGAAACCTTTCCAATATATTTTTTCGTAAATAAATTCTAATTCTTATATACCAAAAATAGACTAAACTAATTTGTTCTTCATTTGAACTTAATATTTTCTTCCTAAACATTAAAACCTCGCACTATTTTCTTTCAATCTGTTAATCCTGTCATCTAAAGGTGGATGTGTTGAAAATAATCTCTGAAAAAAGCACTGTTTCATAGGATTGGAAATAAATAAGCTTGCCGTTGCTGAGTTTTGTCTTTTTAGAGGCTTGTTATTTTTCAACTTTTCAAGAGCACTTATTAAGCCATCTGGATATCTAGTTAATGAAACAGCAGTTGCGTCAGCCAAAAATTCACGCTGACGAGAAATTGCAAGTCTCGTTATTGTAGCTAAAAGTGGCGAAATTAAAACAAAAAATAATCCCAAGATTAAAGTGATTGGATTTTTCGAATCCTCATCGTCGTCATTTAGAAAAATAAACCTTAAAACAATATCGGAAAGCACCCCAATAACAGCAGTTAAAGCAACTGCTGCCATTGAGACTCGAATATCATAATTCTTAATATGTGAAATTTCATGAGCCATCACTCCTTCAATTTCAACCTTATCCATATTCTCAAGAAGCCCTGTTGTTGCACAGATTACGGAATTCTCAGGATCAGTTCCGGCTGCAAAAGCATTCATCGAAGAATCATTAATAATATAAAGCTTTGGCATGGGTAAACCAGCAGTAATAGACAATGATTCAACTATTGAATAAAATTCAGGAGCATCTTTTTTTGAGATCGGCTCAGCACCATTCATTTTTAAAGTAATTGCTGTCGAAATCTTATATTGAAATAATGCATAAAAAATAGCAAAAATTAATGTAAAAATAAAAATTGTTAAATCGTCATAGATATAAGAAAAATATAGCCCAATCCCAGAAATAATCGCAATAAATAATGAGAAAATAATCACCGTATTACGCTTATTCTGAGAAATTGAGCTATACATATTTAATAAAACCTCTAAAAATAAATTAGAATTTTACTTGAGGTACAGATTCGACTACTTTTCTATCTTCTACTTCGAAGAATTCCCTCTTTTCAAAACCTAATTTTTTAGCAAAAATATTCGTTGGGAATACTTTAATCTTAATATTGAGGTCTCGAACACCACCATTATAAAATCGGCGCGCACCTTGAATTTTATCTTCAATTTCTTGCTGTTGTTGTTGAAAACGTATAAAGCCCTCATTAGCCTTTAGTTCAGGGTAGTTTTCGGCAACAGCAAACAAGCGACCGAGCGCCTGTGAAAGTTCACCCTCAGCTTTAGCAGCGTCAGAAACATTGTTTCCAGCACCTATCAATCCAGCTCGTGCGCTACTTACATTTTCGAAAACTTCTTTTTCATGAGTTGCATAACCTTTTACAGTCTCAACAAGATTAGGGATTAAATCTGCTCGGTATTTTAGCTGAACAGCAATATCGCTCCAAGCTTCTTCAACTCTTTCATTAAGCCGCACAAGTGCGTTGTATTGGCTCCAAACAAAAAGCCCAACAAGGACAAGAACAGCAATAATTACAATAATTGCAATTGTCATTTTATTATACTCTCCTACTATTGTTAAATTTGGTGCGCAAGGCGGGAATCGAACCCGCACGACTGTTTAGGTCAAGGGATTTTAAGTCCCTCGCGTCTACCAGTTCCGCCACTCGCGCATATTTATATTTTACACGCCCCAACCACAAAAGTCAAGGCGTGTTATAACCTTAAGCTTCGTCTTTATCAAGAAGTGGAGCAATAATCATAATAAATAGAGAAAAAGCACCAAGCACTAAGAATGTAGCCCAAGCTTTGCCCATTAATTCGCCTAGATTATTGTCTACCCAAATATATACTAGGCTGATTAAAGCACAAATCATAGCCGTAAAAATATTAAACCAAACACAAATTTGCCGAATACTTTTTACTGTTTGACTATATTTCTTCTTTTTTGATACTGGAGTAACAACTACTGGGCGAACATTTGATTCATTTTCACCTTTTCGAATTTCTACAACTCTTTGATTTTCTTCTTTCATATAGTTTCCTTTACTTAAATATTTTGGAGGCACCTACCGGATTTGAACCGGTGTAAACGGTTTTGCAGACCGCTGCGTAACCACTCCGCCAAGGCGCCAAAGTGATATAAAATGATTATACCACATATTTTTTAAAAAATAAACAATAGCACTATTTTTTTAGAATTTTAGCCAACTCTAGTCTTTCGCCAGTCTCCATATCTTTAAAAATAAATGAATTTTCAGAAATTTCCTTTTCACCAATTACTAAAGTATATTTAACACCTCGTTTATCGGCAAATTTAAAAGCTTTTTTCATAGTAAAATCTTCAAGCAAAACTTCAGTATTTTTACCTTCTTTTCTTAATTCACCAGCAATTTCGAAAGACTTTTGGAGCTCATTTTTGCTCATTGGAACTATTAAAAATTCCGCAGTTGAGCGTTTCGAAATTTTTAGCAAGCCCAAATCTCGTAAGCACCAAAACAATCGTGTCAAGCCGATTGAGGCACCAACCCCTGGCAATTCTTCTTTCGAATAATATTCGCTCAAATTATCGTAGCGACCACCACTAGAAACCGAGCCAATCTCCTTGAAGTTGTTCAAATTAGTTTCGAAAACCGTTCCTGTATAATAGTCAAGACCACGAACGATTAACATATCGAGTTTGAAATATTTTTCTTCAACACCCATCATTTTTAACAATTTAGAAACTTCTGAAAGCTCCTTAATTCCTTTTTCTAATTGTTGATTTTTAATTTTTTGAGAAAGATTTTTTAACTCACATATAACATCTTCAGCTGAACCTGAGATTTTAATAAAATCAGAAATTATTTGAGATTTTTCCCCTAAATTTAAATCAGTAAGTTGCTCCGAAAATTCCTTAGTTGAAATCTTCTCAGCACGATCAATCAAAGCCATAATTTCAGCTGATCTTTCAATTAAGCCAAGCCCTTCAATTAAACCACTAGTAATATTTCGGTTATTAATTCGAAGAGTAAAATCACCAAAACTTAGCTCTCGAAAAATGTTATAAATTACCGCAATAACCTCGGCATCATAAGAAATGCTTAATTTACCTCGGTCAATAACATCAATATCACATTGATAAAATTCACGAAAACGACCTCGCTGCGCCCTTTCGCCACGATAGACTTTACCAATTTGCGAACGTTTAAAAGGAAATTGTAACTGGCCAAAATTCTCGGCAACAAATCTTGCAGTTGGCACAGTCAAATCAAACCTCAAACTTAAATCGTTGTCACCTTTCGAGAAACGATAAATCTGTTTCTCAGTCTCACCACCAGCTTTTGCAAGAAGAGTCTCTGTTCGCTCAATTGCTGGCGTATCAATCGGCGTAAATCCGAATTTTTCATAATTTTTTTGAATAATTGCCATAATTCGATTAAACTCGAGTTGCTCTTCTGGCAATAACTCCATCATCCCAGGCAGTGGTTTTGTATTAAATTTCATAATTCCTCAAATTCATTTTAATTGACTACTTAGCTAAATGATACCATAAAATAGTGTTTTTTTCAAATTTCGAAAAGGCTATTTTTGCAGTTTTTACACTAAAATGGTAAAATATAGAAATGGATTACCAACAAAGAATTCCCCTTGCTGAAAAAATGAGGCCAAAAAAGCTTGATGAAGTTGTTGGCCAATCTCACCTTATTGGTAAAAATGGAATTTTACGAAAAATAATTGAAAACAAAGAACCTATTAGCTTAATCTTTTGGGGGCCAGCTGGAACTGGTAAAACTACTCTTTCAAGAATTTTAGCGAATGAAGTTAATGCGGACTTTATTGAAATTTCAGCCGTCACTAGTGGTAAAAAAGATATCGAAAAAGTTATCGAACATGCTCGCCAAAACTGGAACCTCGGAACGCGAACAATTCTTTTTGTTGATGAAATTCACCGTTTCAATAAATCGCAGCAAGATGCTTTTTTGCCGCATATTGAAAGCGGCTTAATAAATTTGATTGGCGCGACAACCGAGAATCCAGGATTCGAAATTATCACACCACTGCTTTCAAGAAGTCGAGTTCTATCGCTCAAGCCTTTAAATACTGAGGAGATTTCGAAAATCATTAAAAATGCGCTCGAAAAAGTTTCACCAAAAACAAAAATAGAGCCAGAAGCACTCAAACTTCTCGCTAAAATAAGTAGTGGCGATGCTCGAAATGCGCTTGGAAATCTCGAGCTAATTTTAAATTTCGAAAAAAATAATATTACGCCAGAAGTTATTAAAAATTCAATCGAAAATTCAACCTCAATTTATGATAAAAATGGCGATTCTCATTATGACACAATCTCAGCTTTTATCAAAAGCATACGAGCCAGCGACGTTGATGCTACTGGCTACTATCTAGCTAAGATGCTAAACGCCGGCGAGGATCCAAAATATATCGCCCGCCGAATGATTATTTTTGCGAGTGAGGATATTGGGCTAGCTGGAAATGGTGCTCTTAGTTTGGCGAATTCTGCTTTTGATGCGGTTGAAAAAATAGGAATGCCAGAAGCTAAATATAATCTATTCCATGCTGCAATCGCTTTAGCAAAATCTAAAAAATCACGCGAAACCACCGGAATTATGTTTCAATCTTATAACTTAGCAAAGAAAGCCCCAAATGCTCCCATTCCTTTGCACTTAAGAAATTCTACTTCTAAAATTACTAAGGAACTAGGCTATAACAAGGGATATCAGTGGACGGCAGGTTTCAAGCACCCAGAAGATAATCTCCCCAAAGAGGTTCGTGAGCTTATATCGCTAGACAAACAGAATAAAAAAATCTTAACTGGTGAATGGTCGCCAGAAATTAAAGAACTAACGGAATGACACACAAAAGTAACAGATTAATATTGTTTCTGGTATTCACTTTCTACATAACTATTCCGTTTTTATTACTAATTAATCCATTATTTTTTAAAAATAAATTCATAATTTTAACTATTGGCGGAATTTTAATTTATATCATACTCCGATTATCAGGTTTCAATAACAGTTCCCTTGGTATCAAATCAGCAAAAGCTATACAATCAATTCGAGATATTTCAATAGTAACATTTATTCTTATAATTACTGGAATTATCTTATTTAACTTTAGAATATCAAGATTCCAGCCAAGCGAAACTCTGTCTTTTTACTTATTTTATATTTTCATATCTTCACCCATTCAAGAATTTCTTTATAGAGGAGCATTAACGAGTATTTTACAACAAATAAATTTTCGAAAATCCTTAATCATCTTAATTTCATCGATTTTATATAGCTTAGCACATTTGGGCTATAAAGACTTTATAACTTGCATATTAACATTTCTAATTGGTCTATTGTGGCATCAGAAATATCTCAAAACCAAGAACCTCACTGGAGTAACCATCAGCCATGCAATCTTAGGAGTTATCACAATTTTTATCGGGATTATCGATTAGTCAGTTTCTGGTAAAATATTTTCAAGCCAAAGTTTAATTTCTTCTAAAATATATTCTTCTTGTGAATTTAGATTTTGGTTATTTGCAATTTCTTGGAATTCTTTCATAAAATTGGGCATCATTTTTTGTAAATTTTTTACCCGATACTCTTCCCAAAGCTCTTTTTCTTGAGAACTTAAACTTTTCGGAAAACTCCTTGCTTTATAGTGAAGAAGTAGATCTGTCAATCGTTCGTCAGCAAAATCTGGATGAAAATCAGCGAGCTCGCGATCAGTAGAATTTCGAACAGCTTCAATTTTAATATCATCACTTTTTGAAACAAAACCTTCAAAAAGCCGAGCCTCTGGAGCTGGTTTTTCTGTACTGCTCTTATCTTGAAAGACTTCACTTCGCCTTTCAAAAGCAGATCTAAGGTTTTCAGCAAAGTGTGGATTCTTTCGTAAAATGTCTAAGTTTTTTTGAATTTCGACCAAGTCAATCTTCAATCTTTGCTGATTTTTTTCAGTCAAAACACCCATTGGCGCAACTGCTGGACATTTATTATACTGCAAAATCTTTGCTGCAATAGGTTCGAAATTATCGCTCGAACGAGTTTCAAAATCTGCCGTAATATTTTCAAGAATTTGATCCTCATTCCAATCAATAAATTTCTCAGGAGAAAACCGCAAATCCCAAACAATTACATTTTGATTTTTAGCCGGCGCAATAGGAAATGCCACCGTGGTTTTTTCAAATTCGACTTTAAAGCGGCCAGAAGTATAAACAAATGGCTTCGGATTCTCAAGATTAACTAGTTTTTGCACTTCATTTTTCGAACGAATTTTAAAGAGATAATCAAAAATCTGTGGCTGTTTTTCTTTCAAGAGTCGTGCAACATCTATCAAACCATCAACATCGCTCATTGCATCGTGAGCATTCTCGTGCAAGATTCCGTTTTCTTTAGTTAAAAGCTCAAGTTTATTAGCTGCAAATTTTTCACCAGTTTCTTCATTTATAATAAACGGCCAATTAATCCCTTCTGGCCGAAGCGCCCGAATCATTCGAACAACATCTAGCAAATCCCAACGCGAGCGGCCATCTTTCCACTGCCAATCATATGGCGGGTAGAAATTTCGCCACAAGAGATGCTGAATATGAACATCATCAAATCGAACATTATTATATCCAATAATAACTGTATCTGGCGTAAAATATTCTTCAACGAGCATTTTCGAAAATTCAGCCTCAGTATAGCCTTCTTCAACTGTTTTTTGTGGGCTAATTTTTGTCACCATTAGTGCACTCGGGCTTGGCAAAACATCATCATTCAATCTAACTAAAATATTAATAGGCTCACCAATTCGATTAAGGTTTTCATCTGTTCGCTGCCCTGCAAATTGCATAATTCGGTCGTTTTGCGGGCTAAATCCACTGGTCTCTAAATCATAAAAAAAGAAAGTCTTCATGGTTATATTTTACTCTATCTCTCCATTTTTTTCAATTTTTCTTTACTTTTTAATAATCTTATCTTACAATTATATCATACTAGTGATTGTGAAGACTAAATACCTTGGCATGGAAGTGACACAAATATCAACCCCATAAACTATGTAACTTATGGCGTCTTTTATTTAGGAAAGGATTTTATGAAAGCAAAAAAAATGATTATCAATAATATAGAGCTACTCTATATAAAAAATTCAAACCCCAATACTTTTCATCTGGAATTCAATTTTAATGCGGGCTATAATCATTCGCAAAAAACACAAGTTCCACATATTTTGGAACATTTAATTGCTACTTTTCCAAAAGAAACTAACGAAAAACTCTTAAAATTTGGCGCCTATTCAAACGCCAACACTTTCTACGAACGAACAAGATTTTTTATCACATCACCAAAAGAATTTTCGAAAGAATGTTTTAACATTTTAATAAATTCAATCTCAAAAATACCAAATTCTCAAGAAGATTTTGAAAATCAAAAGAAAATCGTTGAAACTGAAATTACAAATAAATCCATAAGGCCATCGATTCAAATTTTCGAAAAGGCTTTAAAAGAAGTTTTTCCTGATATAAAAGACACAAAAGAGCATCTTAGTGAATTGGAATCTATAAATCTTTTAGACATTCAGGAATTTTATCATAAAAATTATATTAAAAACAATCTTCGAATAATTATTTGTGCTGATTTTTCAGATACCGAACTTGAATATTTTATCAAAGAAATTAATAAAATAAATTTACCATCAGGGAAAGCACCAACTACAAACCTCCCTGCAATCAACCAAAAAGGCTTTTCAACCCTTCGTAATTCAAAAACTATTGATGGAATCTGTAAAATTTTTCATACAGATCAACCCTTAACCGAAAA
>CAUSJG010000008.1:0-27350 GCA_963532115.1 uncultured Saccharimonas sp. (SeqCode) | reverse complement strand
TAAATAAAAAAAGATATGGGGGGGGGGGGTAAAATGATTATGTAATAATTAATATTTTATAAAGGGAGTTCTAATGAAAGAAGAAAAATCAACTATAGAATCTAATGATAATAAACAGCTAAATAGAATATCTTCGAAAACTAAATCTGAGAAGCCGTTCTATAAAAAAGCTTGGTTTTGGATTGTTATAGTTGTAATTATTGCTATTGGTAGCCAATACAAGCAGCCTGAAAAAGTTGGTTAAAACAAAAACCCTGAATCAAACAGATCATCTCAAACTCAAAAAGGTGATTCTAAAAAAGAAGAAAAAACTGAATTCAATGTTGGTGATATAATTGCATTTGACGGAAAAGAATTAACTGTTGAAAAGGTTGAGCGAAACTGGAATTCTGGAAATGCTTATTTAAAACCAAAAGATGGCAAAGAATATGTAAAAGTTTCAGTAAAGATTGAAAATAAATCTGAAACTGAGATGAACTATAATGTTTTCGAATTTAAGGCTGAAGATTCTAACGGAGCCGCTGAAAGTGCTGATGGACAAACTTATAGCCTACCAGATAGTCTTGGTTCTGGTGATTTAGTAAAAGGTGGTAAAAAGAGCGGTTCTATGATTTTTGAAGTCCCTGCTGGTTCTTCACTAAAACTCCATTATCAACCATCATTCTGGTCGAATAAAAAAGTTATTGTTAATCTATAATATTTTTTAAAAAAAACGGGCTTACTGTGAGCTCGTTTTAATTTGCTAAATTACTTAAAAAATGCTAAAATATAAACAGTTATGTTAGCTTATAAAAATAGATTTCACGGTCATGGTAGTTTACGTTATGTCTATTCAAACGGAACTTCAGTTCGTACGCAAAAAATTACCGTGAAATTTGCACAAAATCCGCGTCGTAAAGATTCTCGTTTTGCGGTTGTGGTTTCGAAAAAGGTTTTAAAGAGTGCGGTTGGGCGAAATCGAATTCGCCGGCGAGTTTATGAAATTATTCGCCATGAACTACCAAAAATTGATGGCACTTTTGATGTTGTAGTGATGATTTTTCATAAAAGCATAAAAGATATTCCGCACGAAGAACTTAAAGAAACCATAATTGACATCTTTAAAGAGGCTGATTTTTATTGTAATAAGTAGTAGAAAGTAGTATAATAATAGATATGAACTTGTTTGAATTATTTATTACTCAGCCAATTTTGAACCTATTATTGGTAATTTATAACTTTATTGGTGATTTTGGTTTCACAATTATTATCTTCACTTTAATTGTGCGATTTTTGATGTGGCCACTCACAAAGAGTCAGCTTCATCAATCAAAAGTTATGCGAGAGCTTCAGCCAGAATTGCAAAAAATTCGCAAAAATTCGAAAGGTAATAAACAAGCTGAAACTTTACAGATGATGGAACTTTATCGCCGTCATAATTTCAAGCCATTTCGTTCAATGCTGGCTTTATTTATTCAGCTGCCAATCCTGTTAACTTTCTTTAGTGTGATGCGAATTGTAGTGAATACGCCTGATCAAATTTCGAAATGGGTATATCAGCCAGTTGCACAAATGAGTCGCGTGAGTGATGTTATTTCAAGCAAAAAACTTGAACCAAAATTCCTTGGAGTTATCGACTTAACAGATACAGCTGTACCTTTAAATGACCTTTCAAGTGGTTTTATGATGGTGATTTTAGTTGGACTAACACTTTCGCAGTGGTATATGGTTCGGCAAACTCAGCCAAAAAATGGTAATCGGCGGGTTCGTGATATTTTTAAGGAAGCAGCAGAAGGAAAAGAGCCAAATCAGGCAGAACTTAACGCTGCGGTAAATTCTAATATGAATTTAATTCTCCCAGTAATTTTGTTCTTTCTTATGATGGGGCTTTATGGCGCTTTGATTTTCTATTACTTAATTTCGAATATTATTCAAATTATTCAGCAAAAATATATTTTCTCAATTGATTCAAAAGAGATGGAAGAAATTGCTCAGGAATCTCCAAAAAATAAGCTTAAAAATACTAAAGAAGCAGTCATTGTAAAAAATACACCATCTAAGCCGATAAAGAAAAATTCGAAAGAAAAAGGTGGAACGAATATTCGAAGAATTAAAGCGAAAGATGGAAAACGGAGGTAATATGAATCGAGAAGAATCAATTGTTTTTGCACAAAAGTTTTTGGAAGATATTTTGAGCTTTTTTGGAGTTAATCTGGCGGTTCATTCAACTGCGGATGATGAAATTATCCAGCTTTCAATTCCTTCAAGCGAACTAAACTCTTTATTTATTGGTCGTGATTCTGGAAATTTACGTTCATTACAATTTTTAATTTCACGAGCGCTTGAGGCTAAAAATGCTGAAATTCACCGTGTAAATATTGATGTTGCAGATTATAAAAAACAACGAGCTCAAAAAATTACTGAAAAAGCTGAAAAATGGATTGAACAAGTTCGAAAAACTGGTGAGCCTTACCGATTAAATTTAAATCCAACCGACCGCTTCACTGTTCATAAATTAGCTCAAGATTATTCAGATATCGAAACACATTCTGAAGGTGAAGGTCGCGAACGACAATTAATTATTTCGAAAAAATAAGTCTTTTGAAGGCTTATTTTACTTTGTTTTTAGTTTAAAAATGGCTTACAAATCAATTATAAATTTCTTCAGTAAATAATTATGTTTAATCTTTATTGAAGACAACTTTTTTGTAAAGGATAAAGTTCCAGATTAAGCTGAAGACAGTAGCGATAAGTTTTGAAATTAAAAGCGATATTTTTGGATTTTTTAAAATACTTTCGAAAAATGGTAAAGTTAGAAAAATTATCACACCTTGAATAACCCAAAGTCCAAAAAGTGTTACAATAATAAAAAGTGCCATTTCTCGAACAAGTTTTTTTTTGCTTTTTGAAACTGATTTAAAAGTGATTTTTTTATTTAAGCTAAAGCTATTTATAAAAGTAATCCCAGTTGAGAAAACGTTTGCAATTAAAGAGCTAATTCCAAGAGAAGTTAGTCCAAAAAGAATTACAAAATCTAGAATTGTATTCAACCCGCCAATTGCTGCAAACCAAAATTCTTGGCTATTTTTTAGCTTTTTTAGTAGATTTTTCATGGTTGAATTCCTTGATTTCTTGCGCTAGATAAACGGGGCGATTTTTGCTTTCGATGAAAATTCGACCAATATATTCGCCTAAAATTCCAATTGAGAGGAGCTGAATCCCGCCAAGAAAAAGAATTACTGACATAATTGAAGTATAACCGTCACCAGTTGGAACGCCAAAAAGTGGGCGAATTAGCAAAAAAGCAATCCATAAAAATGCAGCAATTGAGATGAAAAATCCTGTAATTGTAGCAATGCGAAGTGGCGCAACAGTAAAGCTGGTGATTCCTTCAATTGCGAGATTAAAAAGTTTTGCATAATTCCATTTTGTTTCGCCAGCTACACGCGCATCACGTTTATAAGTAATCTCTTTCTTTCGAAAACCAACCCAAGAGAACATTCCTTTGGTATAACGGTTGGTTTCGCGGAGAGTTTTTAGGGCTTCGACTGCACGGCGGTCAAGAAGTCGAAAATCACCAGTGTCGCGTTGAATTTCAATTTGTGAAATTTTATCAAGTATACTGTAGAACCATTTCGAAGTTTGCTTTTTAAGCCAAGTTTCACCCTCACGAGATTCACGTTTAGCATAAACATCATCAAAACCTTCTTCCCAAAGGTTGATCATTGCGGGAATTAACTCTGGTGGATCTTGTAGATCTGCATCAATAATTACTAATGCATCTCCTTTTGCATAATCAAAACCTGCCAGCATTGCATTTTCTTTTCCAAAATTTCGGCTTAAATTAATGTAAGAAATTCGCGAATCTTTTTGGCTTTCACTTCTAATAATTTCCATTGTTCTATCTTTCGAACCGTCATTAATAAAAAGAAATTCAAAATCATATTTTGAAGTATTTTTCGCTAAAAGGTTGAGCCTTTCGAAAAGTTTTGGTAGAGCTTTTTCTTCATTATAAGCTGGAATCATGATTGTAATGAGTTTCTTCATAGTAATTATATTATAGCACAAAATCACCAAAAAATATAACCAAAATGTTGAAATTTTATTTGGCTTATGCTAAAATTGATTTAGGAGAAATAAAATGAAAATAAACACACAAAATACTAAAAAAACTAAAACTATTATTTTTGCTGCATTTGTAATTTTGCTGGTCGCTGGTGCTGGTGGAATTTTCTGGTGGGTAAATTCAAATTCTCAAAAAAATAATGAGAAAAAAGAAGAAAATACTTCAAAAGTTGAAGAGAAAAAAGAAGATTCGAAAAAACCTGAAGAAACTAAAAAGCAAGAAGCTGCAAAGGAAATCATTAATTCGAAAACTAAAAATAATAATACTGATCGTGCTGAAGGAACTGTTGAATCCTCGGGTTATACAAATTTTCCAACTTATACAACCGTGCAAGTTGAAGATGGTGCAGTTCGTGTGGCTGGGCAGATTTCAGGGCTCCTTTATGACGATGGGAATGGTAAATGTTCATATACTCTAACGCATTCTGATGGAACCAAAATTGAACTTTCAACTGAAATTTTAGAGAGTCCAAATAATAAATACTGTAAGGCAGTTTCGAAAAAAATTAGTGATAGTGAATTTAAAACTGGAAAATGGACAGCAATAACAACTTATAAAAATTCAAAACAAAAGCAAGAAGGAAGATCGGATGCTCAAAGTTTTACAATCGAGAAGTAGAAAATTTAAAAAATCAATTTTAATTGGTGTGCCAGTTGTGGCGGTTATTGTTTTTAGTTCTTTAGCTGTACTTAGAAATCTTTCTAACGCTGTTAAAGCAACCGATTTCAATCCCGGCCGAATTATTGACGACAGTATTTTTTATAATAAAGATGCAATGAACGTGCAGCAAATCCAAAGCTTTTTAAATAAGCAAATTGGTAGTTGCGATACCTGGGGTACCGGACCTTCTGGGAAAAATGATGGTAGAACCGCTGCTCAATTTGCTGCTGCACAAAAATCAAATTATTGGCATAAACCTCCATATGTATGTATAAATAATTATCACGAAAACCCAAATACTGGCGAAACTTCTTTCGAAAAAGGTGGCGGATCTTTCGAAGGTGGAATTTCGGCGGCACAGATTATTTATGATGCGGCTCAGAAATATGGAATTAACCCGCAAGTTTTGTTGGTTTTACTGAAGAAAGAATCTCTCAATTTACTAGATGATAATTGGCCAGTAAAAACTCAATATAAATATGCGATGGGCTATGCTTGCCCAGATTCTGGACCTGGATTTTCTGCTGCTTGTGCGGATTCGAAAGCTGGTTTTTATAAACAAATGACTTTGGCAGCTTGGCAGCTCAAATATTATAAAGACCATCATAAAGATGGTGGCTATTCGCTAAAGCTTGGATGGAATAATATTCAATATTCACCAAATCCAGCTTGTGGTACAAAACGTGTTAATATTGAGAATGTTGCAACTTTAAGTTTGTATATTTATACGCCATATGTTCCAAATGATTCAGCGCTAGCAAATTATCCGGGAACTTCACATTGTGGAGCTTATGGAAATCGTAATTTCTTTATGTTCTTTAATCAGTTATTTGGTTCGACTCTTGAAAGTAAAAGAATACATAGTGGAATATATGAAAGATACATTGAGCTAGGTGGTGAAAAAGGATATCTTGGTGATGTAGATTCTGAATTTTTTAAGACCGATAAATCAATATTCCAAAGGTTTAAAAATGGTTTCATAATTGGAAGTGATAGCACTGGATATTGGGAAAACTATGGTAAAATTAGACAAAGATACTCTGAACTAGGGTATGAACATGGTAAGATGGGATTACCACTATCTGGATATTTTAACATTGTCAATAATGGTCGTGCGCAAAAATATCAGAATGGTTTCATAATTGGAAGTGATAGCACTGGATATTGGGAAAGTATTGGTTTAATTAGAGATAAGTATGCTCAATTAGGGTATGAACATGGTAAGATGGGATTACCTATAACGCAAGAATTTTCAACTATTCAAGGTGGATGGTTTCAAAAATATCAGAATGGTTTTATTATAGGTAGTCCAAAATCTGGATATCATGAAAGTTATGGTAAAATACGCGAACGCTGGAATAAGATTGGTAATGAAAAAGGCGCTTTAGGATTCCCTATTAGTGATGTTATTGAAGAAAAAGGTTATAAGATACAACACTACGAGAGGGGTGATATTATAGGAAACGATAATTTAGGATATTGGGAAATTCAGGGTGATGTATTTAAATTCTATAATTTATTAAATGATGTTCAAAAAGATAAACTCGGCTTACCATTAAAAAATGAAGCATGGAATAACGGCAAATGGACTCAGTATTTTGAAAGAGGATTGATTACAGGCGTTGGTGATAAATATATATTAAAAATAGATAAATAGTAGTTAAAACAGCAGAGATGCTGTTTTTTCTTATTGAAAATAATCTAGAAAGCTAGCTGGTTTCAGGTGTTAAGAATAGTTTAGTGTTGGAGTGTTAGGCGATATATGATATAATTAAAAGCATAATGATTAAAATAGGATTTTTTGAAAAGAGGAATCGGGTTCTACTTACGGAACTCGTTAAAACAGATTTTAAGTTGAGATATCAAGGCTCAGCTTTGGGAATTTTATGGTCAGTTCTTAAACCCCTTATGATTTTTGTGGTGATGTATTTTATATTTGTAAAATTCTTGCGAATTACTGATCCTTCAATTCCAAACTATGCAATAACTCTACTTCTCGGTCTCTCTCTTTGGGGATTTTTTACCGAAGCAGTTACTTTGGGGATGAATTCAATTGTCGCTCGTGGTGATTTGATGCGAAAAATTAATTTTCCAAAATATATCGTGATTATTTCTTCAATGGTGAGCGCTTTAATTTCACTTTCAATTAATCTTTTGGTGGTTTTAGCTTTTGCAATTTTTGCTGGTGTAAAATTCCAATGGTCTGTTTTAATTTTGCCATTTAACATTATACTTCTTTTTGCTACAGCTTTTGGCTTAGCGTTAATTCTATCAACTCTTTATGTTAAATTCCGCGATATTTCGCATATCTGGGAAGTATTTATGCAGATTTTAGTCTATTCAATGCCAATTATGTATCCAATTTCAATGGTTACAAAAGTTTCAATTTTTGGATTTTCGATTGCGAAAATTATGATGCTTAACCCAATTGCGCTTGCGATTCAAGATATTCGCCACAATTTGATCGCTCATGAAACACCAACTTTCTGGACACTTTTCGAAAATTACTGGTTTGTGTTAATTCCAATTTTGGTCACAACTTTATTAGTAGCTTTTGGTCTATGGTATTTTAATAAAAATTCGAAAAAATTTGCGGAGATTATGTAATGGGAAAATACGCTTTAGAAGTAAAAAATGTTTCGAAAAGTTTTCGTTTACCAACAGAACAGGCGAGTGGTATTAAGCAGGCTTTCGTAAACTGGACGAAGGGAATTAAAGGTTATAAAGAACAAAAAGTTCTTAAAGATATTTCATTCAAGGTTAAAAAGGGCGATTTTTATGGTATTGTTGGGCGAAATGGTTCAGGAAAATCCACATTACTTAAAATTATTTCGCAAATTTATACGCCAGAGAGTGGTACAGTAAAAGTTGACGGAACTTTGGTTCCATTTATTGAACTTGGTGTTGGGTTTAATCCAGAACTTACTGGCCGTGAAAACATTTATTTAAATGGTGCCCTTTTAGGTTTTTCGAAAGAGGAAATTTCTGCAATGTATAATGAAATTGTGGAATTTGCTGAGCTTGAAGAATTTATGGATCAGAAATTAAAGAATTATTCTAGCGGAATGCAAGTTCGTTTGGCTTTTTCGATTGCGATTAAAGCTCAAGGTGATATTTTAGTGTTGGATGAAGTTTTAGCGGTTGGTGATGAAGCTTTTCAGCGTAAATGTAATGATTTTTTCGAAAATATTAAGAAAGATAAAACTAAAACTGTTATCTTGGTTACACATTCGATGGCGGATGTTAAAAAATATTGTAATAATGCTATTTTTATTGCAGATGGTATGATAAGTGAATCTGGTGATGTTGATAAAGTTGCTGAGAAATATATAGCTTCCAACCTAGATACGCTTAATTCACGCAATAATCATATTCCTACTAATGATAATAATTCTTCCTCAATTAAAATTGTTGGGAATAAACCAATTATTCATCATGGTGAATATTTTGAGGCTGATATAGAATATTCGTATAACGGTAATGCTGAGTTATATATTGCTTATACTCTTCAGGATGAAGGTAGGGGTGGTAGAGTTTATGACAGCGGTCATATAAAGGTTTCTCCAGATAACTCAGTATTTAATATTAGGATTTCTTTAGACAATTTTAATTCTACCGACTTTAGGGTGATTGCAGTTCTGTATGAAAAAAATAAAGATCATTCTAAAGCCATTGCTAATACTTTTGACGGCGGTGATTTTAGATTTAAATATTTAACTACTAAAACCGACAACGATTATGGTTTAGTGAGAAAGAACATTATTGAATAGGAATAGAGAGTTTTTAAACAATACCACTACTTGAGTTTAAGTAGTGGTATTAAAATAAAAATATTAATTTTTAGCTTATTTTTTTCAGTGTGTAATATTTTTCATCTAATTTCATATTTTTTTGTGATTTAATATTTTTAATAAACAACAATATATTAGCCAAAATAAATGCTAATAGAGCATTTTTTAGTATTAAGGTTGCTATAAGTAGAAATATATATTTTATTATCCCTATCTCTGGTGTTTTTTCAATAAATTTTGGTGCTAGTATTCTATTATCAATAATATGCTTTATATTATTTAAAGATTTTTTATATCCTTCTTGCTTGGTCGAATATTGAATGGATGACATTATGAAAGATATTAGCCACCTAGCTTTAATAAGTTGAACATAAGGATTATAGTGCTGATTTGCTATTTTTGAAAATTTATCTAGCTCTCTTGCATTTTTTATTCTATATTCAGTGCTGAGCTTTGTAGTTTTTACTATACTTGTTTGACTATTAGATATGTATGTGTAATAAGGGGTTATATCTAGCATATCAATCCTACTTGATTTTAATAAGAAATTCAGGTTGAACATTAGATCCTCTCCAAATCTAAGGTTTTCATCTAATTTAATATTATTATCACGGATTATATTTTTTCTATAAAGCCTATTCCACAGATTATACATTCGTCCATCTAAACTTAGAGATTTCAATGTTTTTCGTGCTATATCATTTTCACCTGTTATAGATTGTTTTTCTAAATTAATGTGTCTATAAGTACTTTTATTATCTTGGTCATGCCTTATACTCCACCCAAAAACAAGCATATCTGATTTTTTATAATTATTCATTTTTATTGTTTTTATGGTGTTTAAAAGATACTCGGAATCTATAATATCGTCTGAATCACAAAATCCAATCCATTCTCCAGATGCGTTAGATATTCCAATATTTCTAGATGCGCTAGGACCAGAATTTTTTTGTCTTATTACTGATACATCATTAAGCTTAGATATATTTTTTAGAGAATCTAGCGTTTTTTGATCATCTGATCCGTCATCAACAACTATAATTTCTAATATATTATCCATTGTGTTACTTACTTTAAGTATTGAATTAACAATGTTTTCTATATTAGTACCCGTATTAAATACGGGTACTATAAAACTTATTAAATATTTCGAATCATTACTCATATATTTAATTATATATCCTTCGAGACCTTATCTATAAAGCTTTCCCATGAATGCTGTGTTTTTAATTTTTTTCGCAAATTTGCTGTAAATTTTTCTGCATATGTCGGATTGTTTTTTAGGAATTCTATAGCTTTTACATATCCATCTATATCTTCCATATCTACTAGTAATCCACTCTCTTCATTGGTTATAAACTCGCTGATTCCACCAATGTTGCTGGATACTATTGGTATTCCTTTGGATGCTACTTCTAGCAATATATTTGGAACTCCATCTGTTTGAGAGGTGTATAAATATATATCGTAGTTACTTGTTTCTATAGAATTTATACCTTTAAATCCTCCCATATAGTTAACTCGAGAGTCCTTGAAGTAATTTTTGCTATATTGTTTCTTTTCAATAACCCCGTATGCATCTATTTCGAAATCTTTCGAGAGTTCTTTAGATATTTTTTTAAGGATATCTGGTCTTTTTTGGAGTGCTATTCTGCTAGCCCATAGAATTTTAATTTTTTGACCATATTCTATATTATTCGAATTGGTATCTTCTTCTATAGTCTGTGGTTGATAGTGAACTCTAAACTTAGACTTTTCGAATAAATTATTTTCTAGAGCTTGATCTATTACCGCTTGGTTATCTGTGAAAACTAAATTAACTATATCCCATACTTCTACTAATTGAGGGTCTGCGAATGAAAGTACTCTATCTTTTTGGCTAGTAAATTCACGCATGAACAAAGAGATATTTAATTTAATATTTTTTTCTTTAATTACTGACTTGTGTTCTGATAGCCATCTATACCAGTACTCATCATTTATTAAGTGTAGATTTTTAATTTTTGCTTGAATTAGGAGATGCGACCATATTATATTTTTTTCGTAATCTCCCATTTTTTTCGTTAATCTTCCGAAATCTATTAGATCCACATCTAAATTACTGAAAAAATCGATAGTTGGCTTATTAAATGGCTGTGTTGATAATATTCCTATATTCCATTTAGGGTGAATCTCTTTTAAAGCTCTGATATAGTTAGAAATTAACTTTTCTGTTCCGCCCCTTCCGCTCATAGCAGGTGCTAAGAACAAATAGTCTATATTACTTCCAGATATCTGTTCGCATAGCTTTTTATATACGATTCCATACTCATTGTCTAGTGGATTAAAAGTTAGTGGATGAAATTCTACTTGTGATATTTTTTCTTTTGTGGGGTAGAGTTGATTTTCTATGGCATTAATTTCTCTCCAGTCTTCAATAAAGAACGCGGGGAGCTTTTTCATATTTTTTTTGCTTAGGATTCTTGATGCCACTGGTGACATAGCTCTTCTTATATTCTCTGATTTTTTTGCAATATCGTATAGTGCCCGATAATATTTTTTAATATTAATCCTAGAGCTTGTCTTTTTTTGAGGTGTTGGCATTTCAATTGACTTAATATATTCTATATCGAACAGGTCTGAATAGTCTAGAATTGTATTTTTGTGTTGGGTTGATACCGAGACGTTAGGTCGCTGGCGATAGAAGAAAGTAGTTTCAGGCGCAATAAGTATAGGTATATTTTTAGAAATAATATCGCAGTTAAATAGATAATCCTCAAATCCAAAACCTCCTTTTTGTGGTTTGAATGGTGTATCTCTTAACAGCTCTGTTTTAGCTATTAAAGTTAATGTCCAAGGATTCCAATATGACATCTGTATAGAATCTATATTTTTTTCTGTAGAATTTCGCATTTGCCATATTGATAGAGAATTCATGCGCGTGCCAAACATTGCATGTATTTGAGGCCTAATAATTGAATTTTCGTTTTCTTTTAATTTTGCTAATCCATTTTTAAGCCAATTCTTAGACACTAGATCATCACCATCTACAAGCGCACATATTGATCCTTTTGCTTTCGAAATTGCGAAATTTCTATTATCTGCAGGGCTTCCGAAAGATGATTCGAATACTCTGATTTGTTTTTTCTTACTCAAAAATTTAGCAACTCTTATAGTTTCACCATCTGGATTATCTAGACTTATAATTATTTCATAGCTTATTTCGGGTAGTAGTTCTATAGATTTTTCTATAGATAATATTGTTTTATATAAATACAATCCTTCATTATGGGCTGTTACTACTATAGATAATTTAGTCTCTTCTATACTTTTCATATATACCATTATAGCATATGGCGTGTTGAAATTGAATATTGGATTAGTGTGTGTTATAATGATGACATGGTAATTAAGGCATTAAGATTATTTTCTCTTATCAGCTTAATATTTGGCATATTTGGTCTTTCGAAAAATATATTCAGTATATATGATTCTTATAAAGTATTGATTGTAGTAATAGTATTGATTTTATTTGTTGTGGCGGTTTTTTTATTATCTAAAAAATTCAGTAAGAAAACTCTGCTTATATTCTTTATTTTTATTGCTTCAATCTCTCAAATAATAACTGGCTTTTCTACTGCATCAATACAGCACTCTTGGGATGCTGGTGCTATACAAACCATAGCTAATAATTATATAAAAACTGGTAACACTGATCCAGATGATAAAGCTTGGGAGTATAATTATTTATTGAGATATGATAATAATATAACTATAACTTATTTTGTAGTAATAATATATCGTATAGCTAATTTTGTGGGTATTGATAAAGATATACTTCTAATTTTTATAAATAATATATTAATTCTTCTTTCTTCATTATTTATAATGGCTATTATCTATGTTAAATTTAATAAATCTGTATTTTCTATTATATCAACATTTATTATTGCTATAATAAACTTTTCTCCATATTCTACGGTATTTTATACGGATACTGTTGGTCTGTTTTTTGTTGCTTCTCAATTATTTATTCTTTTACTTATTGAATTATATGCAAAAAAAGGCAATGGCTACATACTAAAAATCTTAACTATATTATTAGGGATTTTTGCTTACTTAGGGTATGCTATAAAGCCTACAACTTTAATATTGATGATATCAATATTACTATCTTCGTTATTTTTCATAAATAAGTGTCGAAATATTAAAATAATCGCAAAATATTTTGGTTTATTTATAATTGGAGCTGTTTCTTCCTTTTTTGTATTAAATACTTTAATTGTATCTTCTAACGGTTTTGCAAAATATTCCGGTAGCCAAATCCGCGAAAAAAGAACTGGATTTTTGCATTATTTAGGTATGGGATCTATGCGAGGGCTTCCACCTTATAATGAATGTAATACTGGATCATATTGCCTGAGATACGCTGATGATACTGCCGCTAAAGGTGCAAGAGAGCGTGAGAAAGTAAGTTTAAATATATTTATTGATAGTTTGACGAATAATTTTCCTTTTGGATGGCTTAAATTTGCTATTTTAAAGATTTCGAATTTCTTTAACGATGGAACATTCGGAGTATGGGGAGAGGGTTCTAGCAGAAATAATTTCATACAGTTTTTAGCTGAAGGTAATATAGTGCATAAATTTAGGCGTTTTCTATCTTGGAATGGTGATAAATTTCGGCTATTTAGTGTTTTTATTTCTATTGTGTGGGGAACTATTCTTACTTTATTTACAATTTTTATCTTTAAATCGGCTAATAAGTTTAAATACTATCATGTAGTTTTACTATTTTTCACTCTTTTAGTAGTTACATATCAGGTTTTGTTTGAAAGTAGGGCAAGATATATTTTTATATATTTACCTATTTTTATAGTAGGCGCTGCGTTTGGTTTAAATTTTATATTGGAGATGTATAATGGCCGTAATGAAAAAAGATAAAATAACCATATTTAAAGTTAATTTAGTATTATCTGATACATTAGCAGTTGTTAGTTCGTTTATGCTTGCCTATTTTGCACGAACTCATCTTGATTCCCGTGCGTATTATTTTGCGCCAAATATCTGGAATTTTGTATTTTTGGCGGTTTCTCTCTTGCCACTTTGGCTGGCCATTAACTATTTCTTTGGCCTTTACGACCGTTCAGTATTTTTTTATCGGCCAAAAGAGTATGGTAGAGCTTTAGTTGTTTCGATAATTAGTATTATGGCGATGATCTCTTATGAATTTTTCACTGGTGATGAAGTTTTTCCAGTTCGAATAATCGCAGTTTTCTTTGTTCCAATTAATTTCTTAATGATGATTATTGGTCGCGAAATAGTGCGTTTTATTCGCCGTGCTTTGATTCGAAGCGGTTTTGGCCGCCAAAAAGTTTTAATTATTGGTTCGAACTCTCGTTCAACAGAATTAGCTCAATTTTTTCATAACAATATTGATTTCGGTTATGACGTAATTGGAATGGTTTCGAAAAGTCAATTTTTACCAACGAAATCGGCTGTTCGACATTTTGCGATTTTTAAAGATGCAGCTTTAAAAACGAATCCTGATATTTTAATTCAAACTGATACACTTAGGAGTGAAGATATTTATAATTATGCGATTGAAAATCACCTTGAGTATATGTTTGTGCCACAACAAGATAGGCTTCTTTCGCAGATTAACACAATCGAAGTTATTGGCGGAACTCCAATTATTGATGTAAAAATTACAAAATTATTTGGCATGGGTCGAATATGGAAGCGTTTGATGGATTTAACTTTAGCGATCTTTGGTTTAATTTTAGTTTCACCAATAATGTTAATTGTGTCGATCATTATGAAGATTACCAATCCTAAAGATTCAATTTTCTTTAGGCAAGTTCGCCTAACACGCTTCAATCGGGAGTTTTATATCTATAAATTTCGCTCACAAAAGGCTGAATTTGACGGATTAACTCCCGAACAGGCTTTTGAAAAAATGGGAAAACCTGAACTTTCCAAAGAATATCGCAAAAATGGAGATCAGCTTGATAACGACCCAAGAATTACAAAAATTGGAAAATTTATCCGTGCAACTTCTATCGATGAATTGCCGCAGCTTTTCAATGTGGTTCGTGGCGATATTTCACTTGTCGGTCCTCGGGCTTTAATCCCACAAGAAATTAACAAATCAAACCGAAAAAATATTATTTTGGCGGTAAAAGCTGGTGTTACTGGATTAGCTCAGGTCTCAGGTAGGCGTGATATTTCTTTCGAAGAACGTCGCAGGCTGGATGTTTATTATGTTCAAAACTGGTCAATTATTTTTGATATTCAAATTTTATTTAAAACTGTTGCAAGTGTAATTTTTCGAAGAGGGGCAAAATAATGCAAAATCCAAAATGGTTAAATGGTAAGAAAGTTGCAATTGTGACAGACTGGCTCACCACTTATGGCGGTGCTGAAAAGGTTGTTGCTACGGTTTCAGAGATTTTCCCTGAAGCACCAATTTTTACATCGCAATATTCAGAAAAAGAAGTTGATTGGTTTTCGAAAAATGATGTTCGGGTTGGTTGGTTGAATATTTTTCCAGCAAAATTGCGTAAAATATTACCAGTTGGGCGAATTCTATATTTTCGAAATTTAGGCAAAAAACTAAAAGATTTTGATGTTATTATTTCAATTTGCTGCGCTGAAAGTAAAGGTTTGAACCTTTCAAATAATCAGCTCCATATTAGTTATTTACAAGGTCCTCCAATTCAATATTATTGGGGAATGTATAATGATTATATTGAAAATCCTGGTTTTGGTAGGTTGAATTTTTTGGTGCGATTTTTATTTAAATTATTGGTTAATCCACTTCGAAAAAATGATTTTAAACTTGCTCAAAAACCAGATTTTTTGATTGCAAATTCAAACTATTCTAAAAATGAGATTTCAAAGTATTATAAAAGAGAATCAACTGTGGTTTTTCCACCAGTAGAAATTAGGGAATTTAAGTTTCAAGATAAAAAGAAAAATTATTATATTACAACTTCTCGCCAAGTTAATTGGAAAAAACTTGATTTAGCAGTTAAAGCTTTTGCTAAAAATGGTAAAAGGTTGATTTTGGTTGGTGGCGGAGCTGAGCATCAAAAGTTGAAAAACCTTGCAAAAAACTCACAAAATATTGAGTTTATTCAAAGAGTTAATAGTCCAAAAGAGCTTTCGAAAATTGTGGGTGAAGCAAAAGGTTTTATTTTTCCGAGTTTGGAGCCTTTTGGAATTGCGCCAATCGAAGCTCTTGCTACTGGAACTCCAATTTTAGCATTTAATAAAGGTGGTTCGCAAGATTATATTCAAGATGGTGAAAACGGTGTATTTTTTGATGAGCAATCAGTTGATTCAATCTTAAATGCTATTAAAAAATTCGAAAAATTAAATTTTGATGCTAAAAAAGTTTCAGAAAGTGCTAAAAGTTTTTCGAAAGATAATTTTAAGAAAAATTTCGAAAGAGAAATCAGGAAAGGATTTAATGAAAAATTTTAAAAAACTTAGTTTAGCTGAAAAAATATTATTTTTTGCGCCATTTATGGTTTGGTTTTCATATTACCCAAATTTTAATTTTGGTAAAGCGGCGGGTGCAAATTTAGAATTTTCAATTGCTCTAATTTATGCTGTAATTTTAGCACTCTTTAGTATTAAGAATATTTTTAAAAACCGCAAAACTCTTTTAAAGAACAAAGCAGTTTTGGTTACTGGATTTTTTGTTTTTTGGAATTTTTTAACGATTTTAAGTTCGCAAAATCAATTGAGAAGTTTTTTAGTTTCTGGCGTTTGGTTAGTTTTATGGCTTGATTTTTTGGCAATTTTGAGTTTTTCGAAAAATAAAAAATTATTTGAAAGCATTATAAAAAACTTTATTTTTAGTGCTTTTTTAATGTCAATCTTTGCAATAATTCAGGTTGTTTATGGAACTTGGTCGGATTGGGGTCTTTGCTCTGGGTGCAGTGCACAAGGTTTTGGATTTGTGCGTCCAAGCGTTTTTGCAATTGAACCACAATTTTTTGCAAGCATGCTTCTTGCGCCAATTTTAATTTTAATAAGTAGAATTTTTAATAAAAAATCCACAAAAAAAGAAAAAATAGCAGTTTGGATTATGCTTTTTGCTTTATATTTAACACTTTCGCGTGGGGCAATTTTTGCACTTTTATTGGCGGTTTTAGTTTTGATTTTTGTAAACCAAAAACTTTCGAAAAAGGTAATTTTACAAAATTTTTTAATTTCTGGATGGTTTATTGTTTCGAGTTTTTTGGGTGGAATGATTTTTCATGCAATTTTTACCGAGTTAAACCCACGAGTGAGTGATGGTTTTTATGATTCAATTTCGAAAAGCGTAAACCAAATAAGTTTGGGAAAAATTAAATTGCTGAAAATTGAAAAAGAGATTAATCAAGAAATTAAAGAGCCAGAAATTGAGAGTAGTGGTTTAAGTTCGAAACAGCCAACAGAAAAAGCTGTGAAAAAACCTAAAAAGGCAATGTTTGATGGTTATGTTGAAAAATCAACCAACGAACGCACAAAAATGTCGGATTTGGCGATAGAAACTTGGCTTTCGAGTCCTTTTGTTTTGTTCTTTGGGGTTGGTTCTGGAGCTTCTGGAACAGCAATTTTGAATTCAACTCACCAGATAGCCAACAGTTCAGAAATTGTTCAGAATGAATTTTTATCGATTTTATTAGAATTGGGTATTTTTGGTTTAATTATTTGGGGGTTAATAATATTCAGAATTTTTCTAAAATCTAGAGAAGAGAGGTGCATTTGGGCAATTTTAACTGCGTTTTTAGTTCAATGGTTTTTCTTTTCAGGACTACCAAATGCACTACATATTTATTTGATTTTAGCAGTATCATTTGTTATAATTGAAAGAGCTTATGAAAAAAAATCAGCAATCAATAGATGGGTTCACACCAAGGCGGCGGGTCGATTCTTTAAGTCGTGATAACAGTTATGAGAAAATAGCTAAAAAACCAGTTTCGAATACTCAGGTTCAACCAAGAATAACGGAAATTGAGCATTCGAAAAAAGCTAAAAATCGAGAAGAGAATTTAAATGAAGATATTGAGTCTGCTTTACAAAATTTAGAAATTGAAGAAGTTCAGGAAAATGAACGGAAAGAACGAATAGCTTCGAAAAAACAACGAAAACTTCTTCGAAAACTCGAAAAAAAGAATTTGAAGCGCGAGAAAAAAGGTAAAGAAGCTCTTTCCTTAGAGCAATTTAAGCGACGTCAAATTTTGGGGCGAATTTTTGCTATTATTTTATCAATTGTAATTATTGTTGGTGGATATTTTGCATATAAAGCATACAAAGATTTGTATAAAATAACGAATGGCAATGTTATTGGCGCTGTTTTTGGAGAGAAAAAGAAGTTGAAGGCCGATTCTAATGGTCGTACAAATATTTTACTTTTTGGAACTTCGCCAAAAGGTTGGGACGGTGAGAATTTAACCGATTCTGTGATGGTCGTGTCTGTTAATCAAGAAACTAAGAAAATTTATACTATCTCGTTACCGCGAGACCTTTGGGTTAAACATACTTGTAGTAGCTGGCTTGGAACAACTGCCGGAAAACTTAATGAAACCTATGGTTGTAGTTATTATGATGCTAAAAATAGTGGCTCAAGTGAAGAAGAATCAGAGAAGGCTGGTCAAGATTCTTTAGCTAAAAAAGCAAAAGAAATTCTAGGTTTAGATATTCAGTATGTTGTTCATGGTAATTGGAAAGTCCTAATTGATGCTATTAATTCTGTCGGTGGAATTGATGTGAAAGTCGAAGCTTATGATGGCTCTAACAGAGTTTATGATGTAGCTACGAAAATTAACTATAAGAGCGGTGAAACTTATCATATGGATGGTGAAACGGCATTGGCGTTTTCGCGCGCTCGAGGTTCAGCGGGTGGAGTTGGTTTGAGTGGAAGCAATTTTGACCGTGAACGAAATCAGCAGAAGATTTTAAAAGCGGCGTTTTCTAAGATAAATGAACAAAAAACTAACCCAATAACTTTACTTTCGCTCGCTTCATCTTTGGGTGAAAATATCCATCACTCATTTAGCGGAGATGAACTAAAGACTGCGGCTGAAATTGCTCAAGACTTTAACGGTGGATCTATAACTTCTTTACCGCTTGTTAATGAAAATGATCAGTCTGCAAATTATTTTACAACTGGGGTAATTAATTCAGTGAGCGCAGTTTTACCAAAAGCTGGAACTTATAATTATAGCCAAATTCAAGCTTATATTTCAAAAAATACAATTGGTAGTGAGGTTATTAAAGAAAACGCTAAAATTAAAATTTTAAATGGTACGAATTATTCAGGATTAGCTGCTCAAGAACAGAAAAAGCTTGAGAAAGAAGGCTTTAATATTCAAGATATTGATTCTGCACCAAAGCGAGACTATGCTAAAACTAAAATTTATTATGTAAAAGAAGATTCGAAAACCGCAACAATTAAAAATCTTGAATCTAAATATTCAACTAAAGCTGAAAAATTACCATCAGAATTATCAAAAATAGGAGAAGATTCAGATATAATTATTTTGTTAGGTGAAGATAATGGCAATTAATTTGACTAAAAAACAAGTTGAACTGTTGAATTTTATAGAAGTTTTTATTGAAGAATCTGGTTATAGCCCAACATATCGCGAAATTGCTCGTGGTATGGGCTATAAATCTGTTGCAACAGTAGCGAAGCATATCGATAATTTGGTTTTAATGGGAAAAATAACTAAATCTGATGGTGGTGAAGCTCGTTCGATTTCTATTAAGAAACAGATATCGGAACTTTCTGGTGATGAAAAAAATATTCATGATTTTTTAGTTAAGAAGCGAGACTCCTATGCTGAAAATAATCAAATCGAACAAGCTAGAAAAATTGATGATGCAATTCTGACTTTGTGGTATTAGAATATTGAAAAAATAAAGTGTTTATGTTTTAATGATAATTAGTAATGGATATTTTTAAGAGTTTTGAAAAATTTATAACAGGATTTTTAGATTATGACTGGTTCGAACCAATCACAATTATTCTTATTGCAGTTTTTGCGAGTTTTTTATCGCGTAAAATTATTGATTTCGCTTTTAGTGTTCGTAAGAAAACTAAAAAAATAAAGCGCTCCGAAGAACGTTTAAAAAGAAATGAAACAATTTCGAAAATTGCAAAAACTACAATTGATATTGTTATCTGGATGACTGCGGCGATAAACTTTCTTAGCTCAATTGGTGTTAATGTTGCGTCTTTAATGACGGGTGCTGGTTTAATTGGTGTCGTGGTTGGTCTTGGTGCTCAAACGACAACGCGTGATATTTTAGCAGGATTTTTTATTGTTGGCGAAAATCAATATCGAGTTGGAGATACAATTGAGATTATGGTTGCTGGAAGGTTAATCTCGGGGAAAGTTGAAAATATTTCTTTACGAATTACTCAGGTTCGTGATGGTGATGGAAAAGTTCATACAATTCGAAATGGCGCAAGCGAGGCTGTGACAAATCTTTCTTTTAAATATGCTAATGTTAATTTAATGTTTGGTGTATCTTATGATACGGATATCGATGTTTTGGAAAAGGTGATAAATAATGTTGGGCTAAAAATGCTTGAAGATCCGGAATTGAAAAAAGATATTATTGAGCCAATTGTATTCGTACGAGTGAATAAATTCTTGGATTCTTCGATGGAAATTAAGTGTCTAGGAAGAGTGAAGGCTGGTAAGCAATGGAATGTTGCTGGAATTTTTCGTCGGGAAATCAAAAAAGCTTTTGATGAAAACGATATTATTTTGCCTTATCCACAAATGGTCATTCATGATGTAAATCGAATAACCGCAAAAATGAAGAATTCAAAAGCTCGCACTCGCCACCAAAAGCATTCATCTATAAAACAAGTTAAAAAATAAAACCCTTTTCGAAAGGGTTTTTATCTATAGCGGTTATTTGGACACTTGCCGTATTGCCCATTTTCACAAAATGAGCAATTTTCTCTTTCGCAGGCCGAAAGGGTGTCTGTTTGGTGTGCGAAAGTTTGGTTAGGTGTTTTCGATTCAACTCGCCAGAATTGTATACTTCTATATTGAAGATTGCCTCTTTGATAGTGGCATAACTTCAAATAATTTTCGAAAATTCTTCGAATTGCCCAGCCGTCACCATCTTCAGCGTGGACAAGTATACTTTCTGAAATATTCATCTTGACGGTTTTTGAACGATATCTGTGTGTTACCATAATTTCTACCATAATTCCTACCTCCGAAAATGTACTAAGATACTAGTATTATATAATTTTTTTAATAAAAAGTCAATAAAGTTAAATTGATTGATAAAAGATAATCTTTATGGTAAAATTAAAGCATAAACATAAAATAAAGGGAGGGAATATGGGTGAAAAACCGATTCAAGTTAATAGTGAAATCGGAAAACTCAAAACCGTAATTTTACATAGACCAGGAAAAGAACTCGAAGGGCTAACTCCGGATTATTTGGAACAGCTACTCTTTGATGATATTCCATATTTGGAGGTTGCGCAAGCTGAGCATGATGCTTTTGCGGAAACTCTTCGAAATCATGGAGTTGAAGTTCTTTATCTTGATCAATTAGCAGCAGAATCGCTTTATAATGATGAAATTAAGTGGCGATTTATTTCTGATTTTGTGCGAGCTTCAAAGCAAGGTGAACGACATGTAACGCACGCTTTGATGCGTTATTTAGGAGAATTTGAGCCACTCGAGCTTGTTCGAAAAATTATGGCGGGTGTTAAAAAAGATGAAATTAAAACTGATGAAGATGAAAAATCTCATTTGAATTATTATTTCAAGAGTGATTATCCATTTTTGCTCGACCCAATGCCAAATCTCTACTTTACTCGTGACCCAGCGGCCGCAGTTGGAAATGGCTTAACAATTAATAAAATGCGATATCCAGCTCGCCGACGCGAGAGTTTGTTTATGGAATATATTATGCGCTATCACCCACGATTTGCAGCAAAAACTCCTGGTGGTGAAGTTCCAGTTTGGTTTGATCGCTATAATAAATTCAATATGGAAGGTGGTGATGAGCTCGTTCTTTCGAAGAATGTAATGGCGATTGGCGTTTCACAACGGACAACTCCTGAAGCAATCGAAAAAGTTGCTTCGAAATTGTTTGAATTTTCAGATTTTAATAAAATTTTAGCAATTCAAATTCCAGTTTCACATGCATTTATGCATCTCGATACTGTTTTCACAATGATTGATTATGATAAATTTACAGTTCACCCAGAAATTTTAGACAAAGATGGTGAATTGAATATTTACGTTTTGGAAGATTCTGGCATTCCAGGGCAGCCAAAAATTACTCATCGAACAAATTTGAAAGAAACTCTAGAGGAAGTTCTTGGTCTTGACCATGTAACTCTGATTCAATGTGGTGATGGTGATCCAATTGCGGCGGCTCGCGAACAGTGGAACGACGGCTCAAATACTCTAGCGATCGCTCCAGGTGTAGTTGTAACTTATGATCGAAACTATGTAACCAACAGAGCTTTGCGTGAAGCTGGCGTAGAAGTTATTGAAATTCAGGGGGCTGAACTTGGTCGTGGCCGTGGAGGCCCACGCTGTATGTCAATGCCAATTTGGAGAGAGGAGATTTAATAATGGCATTAAATTTGAAAAACCGAAATTTTCTAACACTTTTAGATTTTACACCAGAAGAAATTCGCTTAATGCTTGATGTTTCGCATGAATACAAACGCTTAAAACGAGCTGGAATTGATCATAAAATTCACGAAGGTAAACAAGTTGCTTTGCTTTTCGAAAAAACTTCAACCCGAACTCGAACCGCTTTTACTGTGGCGGCTCGAGATTTGGGAATTCACCCGGAATTTTTAGGTAAAGATGATATTCAAATGGGTAAAAAGGAATCAATTAAAGATACAGCAATTGTGCTTGGTCGCTCATTTGATGGAATTGAATTTCGTGGTTTCGATCATTCAACTGTTGAAGAACTCGCAAAATATGCTGGTGTGCCTGTTTGGAATGGTTTGACTGATATGTATCACCCAACTCAAATTTTGGCTGATTTTATGACAATTGAAGAACATCTTGGATACCTAAAAGGTGCCAAATTAGTATTTGTTGGTGACGGACGCAATAATATGGCGAACAGTTTGATGATTGGCTCAGCTAAAATGGGCGTTGACTTTCGAATTGCTGCCCCAAATAATCTTCATCCAGACCCTGCTTTGGTTGAAAAATGCCGTGAAATTGCTCGTGAAACTGGTGCAAAAATTACAATTACAGACGACCTGTATGGTGCCGCTCACGGCGCAGATTTCATCTATACTGATGTTTGGGTTTCAATGGGAGAAGAAGATAAATTCGAAGAACGAATCCACCAACTACGCGGATTTCAAGTAAATATGGCACTTCTTCATGCAACTGGAAATCCAAATGTGAAATTTATGCACTGTTTGCCAGCCTTCCATGATTTAAATACAAAAATTGGAAAAGAAATTTTCGAAAAATATGGATTGAAAGAAATGGAAGTTACTGATGAAGTCTTTAACTCAAACGCTTCAATTGTATTCGACGAAGCTGAAAACCGCATGCACACAATTAAAGCGGGTACGGCTTTAACTTTGTAATTTTAGGAGAAGAAAATGGCTATGAAAAAAGATGCAGATAAAACTGCTTCAAAAAAGGTTAAAAAGGTTTCGAAAAAGCTAAAAGTGTTTAAATCGCCGTCAGCTTTTAGTGTTTTATTCATTATTATTGCAATAATGGCTGGCTTAACTTGGCTCATACCAAGTGGTCGTTATGAACGATTAGAAGACGGAAAAATTAAATCCAACAGTTATTCGCAAACTGAAAAACGCTTGAAAGTTGTTGAAGAAGTTAAAAATCCAAAAACTGAAATTTCAATTTCTGACGCAGAAAGCAAAGGCTATAAAAATGCGGCAAGCGATTTTAAAAAAGCTGAAGAAGAGAAAAAAGAATATTACATTAATCTAAAGCAAGGATTTTGGGATATTTTCTTGTCTCCAATTTATGGAATGGCTAAGAAACTTGATGTAATCGTATTCATCTTAATCCTTGGTGGGTTTTTGGGTGTTGTGATGAAAACCGGTGCACTTGATTCTGCAATTGGTGGTTTACTCAAAAAGATGAAAGGTAAAGAAAAGTGGATTATTCCAGTTTTAATGACACTTTTTGCGATTGGCGGAACTACTTATGGTATGCAAGAAGAAGCGGTAGCATTTTATGCATTAATCGTGCCAATTATGATTGCTGCTGGTTATAATTCAATGACTGCCGTAATGGTAATTGTTCTTGGAGCTGGCTCAGGTGTTTTAGCTTCAACAGTAAATCCATTCTCAACTATTATTGCTGCAAATGCTGCTGGTGCAGAATTATCGAAAATATTATTGCCTCAGTTTATAATTCTAGTTGCATCTTTAGCTGCTTCGATTATCTTTACGATGCGATATGCTGCTAAAGTTAAAGCTGGTGAATATGCTGAAGATTCTAAAGGAAAACCGGCAGTTAAAGCGATTGATGCTTCGAAAGTGCCAGAATTTACACTTGAGCGAAAATTTGTGATGGGTATTTTTGGGCTAACTTTCCTTGTGATGATTATATCACTTGTTCCTTGGAAAGATTTGCACGTAACATTCTTTGAAGACTGGCATGAATGGCTCGCAACTTTGCCTATTGTTGGTGGAATCTTCGGATTTGAACATGCTGTTCCATTTGGTTCTTGGTATTTTAACGAAATTTCAGCACTGTTCTTAATCTCGACAATAATGATTAAAATTCTTTATCATGAGGAATTTAAAAAAGATGATGTTTCTGTAACAAATACTTTCCTTGCTGGCTCGGCAGATTTATTGAGTGTTGCTTTAATTATTGCGGTTGCTGCAGCAATTGGCGTTTTGATGCAGGCTGGTGGAATTCAAGATACGATTGTCTATTGGGGTGAAGAACTTCTTCGAAAAGTTCCATCACAGATATTTGGTGTTTTGGCTTATATTTTCTATATCCCAATGTCATTTATCATTCCATCATCTTCTGGTTTAGCAGAGGCTACAATGCCAATTATTGCTCCTGTTGCAGATTTGGCTGGTTCAACTAAAGAAATTGCTGTCGTTGCGTTTGCAACTGCATCTGGACTTCTTAATATGATTGCCCCTACAATTGCATCATTAATGGCTGGTTTAGCGCTTGCAGGTGTTCCTTATAAAAACTGGGTTAAGAGAACTGCTCCATTGATGGCTGTTCTAACTTTAATTAGCCTTGTTATAATTGTTGTGATGGGATTCTTAAAATAAAATGAAACAGATTTCGAAATATCAAAAGGAATCTTTTCATCGAAAATTAACCTCAATTTTGGTGATTACTGTACTGGTAGCTATAGTTTTTGCGGTAGGTTTTGTTGTAAAGCTTCTAGATTTTACACTGCCAGTTGCCCACCGAAATATTTCGAATAATAAAAATCAGAATCAGTCTTCGAAAAATATAACAATTTCAGGAAATGTAGTTTGTCTTTCATTAAAAAAAGGTAAAACTGATAATTCAAATCCAAGCAAATGTAAAGTTGGAGTTGTTGATTCTAAAGGTCAAAAATATGCTGTTTCTGGTGGAAGCAATTTAAATCTTTACGGAGAAGCTAACTCAAACGGAGTTGAGATTTCTGGTGAGTTTATTCCTGCTAGTGAAGATGAAACTTATGATATTGTTGGCACAATCAAGCGTTCGTAGTATAATTTAACTATGAAGTTATTGAGTGATCAAGTTGATGAACGTGAAATTAAAGTAATTTTGCGCGAGTTAGAAAAGACTCGCGCATTTTTTGGAGATGTTGTAGAGTTCGGCTGTTATGTTGGTACAACTAGTGTGTTTTTAGCAAAAACTCTTGAAAAATGGGGAAGTTCTAAAACACTTTGGCTTTACGATTCGTTTGAAGGTCTGCCAGAAAAATCTTCGAAAGATATTAATTCTTTGGGTGAAGTTTTTAAAAAAGGTGAGTTGTGTGCTAGTAAAAAGCAGTTAATTTCAAATTTGCGTAAATCAAATATTAAAAAAATGCCAAAAATTATAAAAGGTTGGTTTAATACACTTTCGAAAACACAAATTCCTGGAAAAATTAGCTTTGCTTTCTTGGATGGAGATTATTATGATTCAATTTTAGATCCGCTTAATTTAATCTGGAATAATCTTGAAAGTGGTGCAATTGTTGTTGTAGATGACTATGGGAATCAAGCTTTACCAGGAGCTTCAAAAGCAGTTAACGAATGGTGTAAAAAACACAATATTTCAAAAGAAGTTGAAGCAACTTTGGCGATTTTTCGAAAACCATAAAAATAATAAAAAGTATTGCGCTTGTGTATAAAATGATGTATTATATAAGTATAAGCGCTAAGGTTATTTTTGGGAGGAGCCATAAAAATAGCGTGTTTTCTTGACATTTGTTATTTTTTTTGATAGAATAGTTCATAGGCTCGCGCAAAAACGTGTAAAATTTATTAAATAAAGGAATCGGTCGAGCGCGTGAGTTGCATGAATAAAAGGAGAACACATGCCTATCAAAATCAATTTTCCTCCTTCAAGGAAGAAAATAATTGCGGTGGATGTGGTGCCTGCTGAATGGCAACGCTACATTGAACAATAAAAAGTGACAAAAAGAAAATCTCACTCTTTACTGAGTGAGATTTTATTATGGGATTATTTTTGATTCTTAATTGCTTCATCTAAGGCTGATTTTAATTTTGTATCATCGCCCCAAATATCAGAAGACAAATCTTTGCCATCAAGCTTGAATGAAGGCGTTCCAGTTACTTTCGCTTTCGAACCAACAGCTTGGTCAAATTTAATTTTCGCCTTCACTTTATCACTCTCAATATCTTTTTTGAATTGGTCGATATTTAGATTTAATTCTTTAGCGTATTCTGTAAAATATTCCATTCGCTCGCTAGCAGTTGAAGCCGTCCATTCATCTTGCTTGTCGTAAAGCAAATCGTGCATTTCCCAATATTTTCCTTGTAAGCCTGCTGCTTCAGCAACGCTCGCTGCAGCAAGTGCATTTGGGTGAATTGTGACTAATGGGAAGTTTCGAAATATCACATTAACCTTATCTTTATATTCTTCTGCGATTGATTTAACGCGGTTGGCTGCAGTTTTACATCCTGGGCATTGAAAATCACCATATTCAACCAAAGTTACTTTCGAGTTGTTTTTATGATAAATATGCTCAGAAATATCACCTGAATTTTTACTTGAAGAAATCTCTTTCGAAATATCGATATTGTTCAAATCAATCTTTTGAAGGTTTGACAGCCAGATCATTCCACTCAAAAAAAGAACAACCAAAACTGTAAAAATTATTGCAAATTTATTATCGGCTATAAAATCTTTTATTTTTTGAAGATTTTTTGCCTTATTTTTATTAGTAGACATTTTCCTCCTTTTTCACTAACTATTACTATTTTAACATAAAAATAAGCTTTTTCAAAATACATAAGTGTGATAAAATAAAAATATGTTAGTTATAAGTATAATTTGCTTAGTTTTAATGCTTATTATTTTTTCTTTGAAAGAAAAGGAGATTGAATTTTCTGAATTTGAACTCCAACGCAGAATTAATTCTGGCGACAAACGAGCTGAAAAAATGCTCAACAAAAAGAAATTTGCACCAGTTTATAATTATTTTTTGCAATATTTTGGCTGTGTAATCATGATTGTTTCAGTAATTTCACTTTCGAAAGTTTTTGATTTTTGGAAGTCGATAGGTATTTGTTTTGCTGTTTTCCTAATTTTGAAGGGAATTTTAAAAAGTGGTATTTTGAATCAAATTTC
>CAUSJG010000007.1:0-28091 GCA_963532115.1 uncultured Saccharimonas sp. (SeqCode) | reverse complement strand
TCTCGGGGTGTGGCGCAGTTGGCTAGCGCGCGCGGTTTGGGACCGTGAGGTCGAAGGTTCGAGTCCTTTCACCCCGACCAATACAAGATTGTTACAGACATAACTTTGACGAGTTATGTCTTTTTTATTATAAAATAATATTGACTTTCTAAAAAACTTATGCTATAATTTATCTATATTATTAAATTAAAAAGGAAAAATAAATGTCAAAAATCGTTGTTGCACTCGGTGGCAATGCTTTACAAAAAAATGGTGAATTAACCGCACAGATTCAAGAAGAAGTTGCAAAAGAAACAGTTCAAAAGCTTATTCCTCTCATTAAAGATGGTCATGAGTTAGTGATTGTTCATGGTAATGGACCACAGGTTGGAAATCTAGTCCTTCATGAAGAAGCCGGAAATTCACCTTCGACCCCCGCAATGCCCCTTCATGTTAGTGTAGGAATGACTCAAGGAATGATTGGCTATTGGATCCAAAAAGCCTTAAAAGAAGAACTTTCAAAAAACAGAATTTTGAAAAACGCTACAACCATTGTTACTCAAGTTGAAGTTTCGAAAGACGACCAAGCTTTTAAAAACCCCACCAAGCCAATTGGTCCATTCTATTCCGAAGAAGAAGCTCAAAAGGTTGCAGCCGAAAAAGGCTATGTTGTTAAAGAAGATTCCGGGCGCGGATGGCGGCGAGTTGTTCCTTCACCAAAACCAATCCATATTCTTGAAAGTGATGCGATTATTGACTTTATGAAAACTGGTGCAATTGTTATAGCGGCCGGTGGCGGTGGAATTCCAGTAGTTTCAAATGGAGAAAATTCTTTCGAAGGAGTTGATGCCGTGATCGATAAAGACTTTGCCGCAGAACTTTTAGCTGAAAAAATTAACGCCGATACACTATTAATTTTAACCGGTGTTGATAACGCAATGATTAATTATGGAAAAGAAAATCAACAAGCTTTGAGTGTAATTTCACCAGAAGAAGCAGAGAAATATATTAGCGAAGGCCAATTCGGCGCAGGTTCAATGCTACCAAAGATCCAAGCTTCACTAAAATTCGCAAAAACTGGTGGAAAAGCAATCATTACGAGCCTTGAAAACGCTCAAGATGCAATTTCGAAAAATCTCGGAACAATAATTACACAATAAAACCTAAAATTAGCCTTTCGAAAGATCGGCTAATTTTATTTGATTAATATAAATAAAAATAAGCGTCCCTTATTCGAAACGCTTATCTTATTTATTTTATAAAATTAGATTGTTCGAACGCGAATTGTATCGGTTCCACCAACTAATCCAGGTTGACGGCCAGAAACAATAACAACCGTTGCTTTCTCTTTATTACCAAATGTTCCATTAGCTTTTAGTTCTTTTGCGATCTCAAGACCAGCAAATTCACCATCTGGGCGGATGAAGCTTCGGGTTGCATAATTCAAACCAAGTTGTTGAGCAACACGATTTGAGCTTGTTACAGCATAAATTGGAAGTGCTGGGCGGTTTGCGGCAGCAGTTGCAGCAGTTTGTCCAGATTTAGTTTCAACAATTAAAGCATCTGCATTAATTTGCTCTGCAAGCTCAACTGCAGCAAGAGAAATTGCATTTAAAGCTTCATCTTCACCGCGCTCAACAATATCATCAATTGGCGAAACTGCTGCGTGTTCTTGAGTATACATGATAACATCACGCATCGCTTTTACAGTTTCTTCTGGGTATTTACCAGTTGCAGACTCATCTGAAAGCATTACAACATCAGCACCTTGAATTACAGCGTTAGCAACGTCAGAAACTTCTGCACGAGAAGGTTGTGGATTATCAACCATTGAACCCATTGTTTGAGTTGCAACAATTGAAATTTTTCCATGTTTTCGACAAAGAGCAACAGCTTTTCGCTGGATAATTGGCACAACTTCTGGAGCAACTTCATAGGCCATGTCACCACGAGCAATCATTACACCATCAGCAGCAAGAACGATTTTTTCAAGTTCTTCATCAGAAACGGCTTTTTTGGTTTCAATTTTAGCAATAACTTGCGCTTCGCTATTATGGCTCACAAGAAGCTGACGAACGTTTTCAATATCTTCAGCAGTTTGCACAAAGCTCATCGCTACGTAATCAATATCTTGAGTTGCACCGAATTCAAGATCCCGCATGTCTTTTTCAGTAATAACATCACCGCCAAAGTCTGTATCTGGCAAGTTTAGGCCTTTTCGGCTCATCAAAGTTCCTTTATTCAAAACTCGCAATTTAATTGCAGTATTTGAAGGTACTTCAATAACTTCTGTTCGAACTTTTCCATCAAAAATATAAATAGGCTCACCAACTTTAACCTTTTCGGCCAAATTGTATTGAACTGGCAAATTAGCCGAGCCATCATGTTGCTGAATTGCGTAGTCAAGAACCAATTCATCACCTTCATTAACTTCAAAACGATTATCTACAATATCTCCAAGACGAATCTTTGGACCTTGCAAATCTTGCAAAATTGCAATTTCACGACCTAGCTTTTTGCTAATTTCGCGAACTGCTTTAATTTTTGCAGCATGTTCTTCATATGAACCATGCGAGAAGTTCAATCGAGCTCCGTTGATTCCTGCGTTAATAAGTTTTTCGATCATTTCAGGGCTATCGCTTGCTGGGCCGATCGTAGCCAAAATTTTTGTTCGTTTGTAAACATTATTTTCCATACTTATACATTATACCACTTTTATTTTCATTAAAAAAGGGGTTGCATTATTTTTTAAAGTTTGTTATAATTAAAACGAGTTGCTGCTTTATCACCCCGAAGCTCAGCTCAATGGTCTTATCGTCTAACGGTTAGGACACCAGGTTTTCATCCTGGCAATCCGGGTTCGATTCCCGGTAAGATCACCAAAAAGAAATTATTTAAAATCACTTTTCGAAAGATTAGTGATTTTTTATCTTATCTTAATCTTAAAAAATATATTCCTTAATATTTATTAAAAATTCTAAATAAGAGACATATCTTATAAAAATAAACTTGCATCAATACATTATCAAAAATAAAAAGCCAAGATAAAGCGTTTAAAATAAACATTTTATCTTGGCTGGGATGGAGGGATTCGAACCCCCGAATGCCAGGACCAAAACCTGGTGCCTTACCACTTGGCGACATCCCAATACCCAACCATTTTACCAAATTATAATCTAAAAATCAAGTATTATCGCGGACATTTTTTAGCAATTTCGCGTGCATTTCTAGTAATTTGATCAAGCAAATTTGCTTTTCGAATATTTTTATACAGAACTTTAGGCATTTCATAATCTTTATTTTTTAAAGCTTGTTCAATTAAAAATAACGAAATTTTTGGATTTTTTGGTAAAATTGAGCCATGTAAATATGTTCCAATCACATTTTTATAAATCGCACCCTCAAAATTTCCGTCAGGCGTGTTTCCTGCGCCACTTTTAACCCGCGCCAATGGCTCATTCTCTTTCGAAAGATAAGTTTTTCCACTATGGTTTTCATAACCAATAATTTCACCAAACTTATCAGATTCTTCAATAATATTGCCAATCATTCTCTGTTCACCACCAACCGTTTTAACGCCCTTGAATAAGCAAATCCCCTTGATTTTATCCCCATTTACAGTTTCAAAAGAATCACCAAAAAGCTGGTATAATCCACAAACCATTAGCATTGGCACACCTTTTTTAGCAAGCTTTCGTAAATTTGGTGCAATTTTCAGCAAATCATCTTGAATTTGGCTCTGGCCCGAATCCTGGCCACCCCCGCCAATGATAATATCAACATCCTCAGGAAAATCATCTCCAGGATTATATTCAACAATTTCGTATTTTATTCCACGAAGCTCCATCTGTTTTTTTAATGCTAGAATATTGCCATAATCACCATAAATATTCATATTTTTAGCATAAAGCCACAAAATTTTTAAATTCATAAAATTTTCTCCACTTCTGAAATTTTCGAAAGTTCTTTTCGAATTTCCAACATTGCCGTATAAGTTGCATAAATCCGCTTATCTTTTTTTCCTTTTTCGATAAAATCAATAATAGATTCAGCAATATCAAGATTCACACTATCTTCTTCAAAATCAACATCATCATGAAAAAGTCGAAGCGCCATATCATAAGCTCGATTACCTGAAATTGCTTGAACGCCAGCGTACTTCAAGACTGAAAAATCTACATCCCAAAGCCAGCTCATATCACGACCATCTGCATAGTTATCATTAACTGCAATCATTGTATCATATTTATCAGGCTCAAAATTTCGCAAATTTATTCGAAAACCAGCCGGATTTTTAACTAATATAATCTCAATTTCTTTACCATTAATTTTTATTTTCTCGCCTCGACCAAAAGCTGGCTGAATTTTCTCTGCCGCGCAAATTACTTTTTGCCGATTAATTTTAAGTTTTTCAGCATTCAGAATTTCTTCAACTAGAGCAATCGCAGCAGTTAAATTTAGAATATTATGAATACCACCAATTCTAAGCTTAAACTCATCAGTTTTTCCACCCCAAGAAATTTTTGCAATATTATTCGAAAAATCCTCAAGCAAAACATTTGCTGAAATTTTTCGATGTGATTTTTTAGAATTTTTTAGATGAATTTCATCATCATTTGGGAAAAAATCTGCCAATTTTTGGTTAAATCCAAACTTAACGACTTTTGAAAAATCTTTCGAAAATTCCTTTTTACCCAAAAAATTATCGTTAGCATTCAAAACAACTGATCCAGAAGTATTTTCACCAATCTTATGCAATAATTTTGCAGTATAGTCAATTTCACCAAATCGATCAAGCTGGTCACGCATCACATTTAAAAGAAGCGAATATCGCGGCTGGATTAACTTTACAAAATGAGTTGCATGAGCTTCATCAAGTTCTAAAACAGCAATATCAGCCTCAAGCTTACCACTCCAATTAGCTTCAGAAAGAATTGCTGCACCTACACCACGAACAAAGTTCGAACCAGTTTTATTCGAAAATACATTTAGCCCTTGACTTTCGAGCAGTTCAACAACCATCTTTGTAGTTGTAGTTTTTCCATTCGTACCACTAACCACTACAACACCATATTTTAAGCCTTTTAACATGTTCGAAATAAAATTCGGATTAATTTTTTCCATAACAAGCCCAGGCAACGCCGAACCGCCACCTTTTAATCTTGAAATCGCCTGAATAATTTTTCCAATAATTATCAAAATTCTATTTTTCATTATTTCCTCGGTTTTGTTATGTTTGCGTCTCTACCATAAAAAGGTAGCGCAATTTTATTATTTTTGCCATTTTTCAAGCTTTCGAAAGCAATTTCTCGCCAATTTTCATCACTTTTAACTGCGATAATTGGAATTTCTAAGCCATCAGCTAAAGTGTTTGCAACTGAAGCTCCGATTCTTAATCCCGTAAAACTCCCCGGCCCCGCAAAAAAACCAATTCCAGTAAAATCTTCGTATTTTTTGCCAATAGAATTCAAACATTCCTCTAAAAAAGCCAGAATATCTCGCGCCATATTTCGGCCTAGTTCTTTTTCGAAAAAGTTTTCATCAAGCCAAATTTTGCATTTCTCTGTTGATGTATCTATAAATAAAATCATTATACTTCTCTCACTTTAACTTTTCTTTGATTTTCATTTAAACTTTCAAAAACCAGCTTCAAATGCTTTTTTGGCAAAATTTCAGCTAGATCACCAGCCCATTCAACCACTGTTACATTTTTTGGATTATTTAAATTTTCAGCAAGCTCCATTTCCATAATTCCATAATCATTCAATCTATAAAAATCATAATGTGAAAGTGTTAGTTTCTTACCTTCATAAACTCGTGATATCGTAAAAGTCGGGCTTTGAACCGTCTCAGAAACACCCAAACCTTTTGCCAAACCTTTCGTAAAAGTAGTTTTTCCAGCACCAACATCACCAATAAGTTCCAAGACTATTCCTCCAAAAATTTGCCTGCCAATCTCTTCACCGAAAGCAATCATTTCATCTGTTGAATTTATTTCTTTTTCGAAATTCATAATAATATAATTATATCACGTTTCAGGATTCATTCAAAATATCGATTATTTTATCCTTTCGAAGCTTAAAATTAATCAAAATAACTGCCAGAATCAAGCAAAAATAGCAAATTAGCATTTCACTAAAGCCAAAGCTGATTTCTAACTGCGCTCCTTTGATTTTTGAAAATTCACCAATTATAAAAATTGAATATTTTAAAATTAATTCTGCTATAAAGCCAAAAAAATGAGCAATTGGTGAAAATATTGCAAAAACTCCTGTTAAAAAAGTTGCAAGCATCGCACTTGGCACAAATGGTAAAACTAGCATATTCGCAAATATTGATATTACGCTAACCGCACCAAAAGTGAAAATTATCAGCGGAAGTGTTACAATTTGAGCGCTAAAAGTTTCGAAAAATAATTTTAAAGCAGAATTTAGCTTTTCTGGCTTTTCGAAAAAGATTTTTTGTAATATTGGCGAAAGAATCAAAACGCCAAAAAATGAAGCGAACGATAATTGCCAGCCTAGATTAAGCAAGTTCGAAGGTTCGAAAATTAAAGTTATCGCCGCTACAAAAGTTAGAAGAAAATACGCTTGGGTTTTTCTACCAAAATACCATAAAATTAAACCAAAAATTGCCACAATCCCTGCACGAATCATCGATGGCGTAAATCCAACTACAAAAACAAATCCTAAAACCAGTAAAATCGCCACAAATAAAGCTATCTTTCTTGAAATTTTATTAAAAACCCGCTGGGCCGCCATCACTAAAACAGTTAAATTATATCCACTCGCAACCACAATGTGCGTTAAAGCTGTGATTGTTAAGGCTTTAGAAATCTCCTCCGGCAAAGAATTTTTCTGGCCTAAAAGATAGCCGAGACCCAAATCAACCTCTGGTGAAGGAATAAATTTTCGAACTCCTTCAGCGAAAGAATCTCGCATATTGCGAATAAAATCAATCTTTAGGCTAATCTTTATAAGTCTTCCTCGATGAATTGAAATCGCAAAATCACCAAAACCTTCAGAAATTTTCCCTTTTACCGAGATCTCATCGCTCCTACGAATTTTTTGATTTGTTTTTAAGCTAATAAAAGCCTTTCCATTAAATTGTTCATTCGAAATTCCTATAACTTTTGCACGAATTTTTAAGCTTCCATCTTCCTTAAGATCTGGATCTTCAAGGACAGTAGCTCGAACAGTTACATCTTTTTTAATATTTTGTGCGATCTTTAAATTTTCGAAATTATAAACTGAACCTCGCCACAAAGAAAGCAAAATTCCAGCGATTAAGGCTAAAATTAAACAAAACTTTCGAGCAAAAATCCAAGAGAATAAGAATAAAATTATTGCTAAAATTAGCCAAACAATTGATTTAAGACTTGTATTTTTCGAAAAAACTGAAAAAATAGCGCCAAAAATAATTCCACCAAAAAATACAAAATTAAGATAAAATCGGTGAGTGCAGCCGCTTATCATTCTTCAAACTGACGTTTTTTATTACGATAAATCCGATAGTTTGTAAAAACCATTGGTAGAATTGACAAACTCGAAATCAAAATCATAATCTTCATCGACAATTCACCCGATGGATCTACTCCTTGAAGCGCAAAAAATAAAATCACAAATAAAGAAATAGCAATAACCGAAACGGTATTCATTCCGATTTCATACAAAAACAAATATTGCATGCGCATTCCGGATTCATCAGCTTCACCATACAAACCTTTAAAATTCGCCATATTAAAGCCATTCATCGCCATTGCAGCAATAATTTCTAAAATTCCAAGCAAAAGCGGATTCGACGAAATAAAAATCCGAAGCGAAAAAACTAGCCCCATAAAAACAGCCCCGATTTTTAAAAGTCCTCGCTCTTTATTTTTATCAATCACTTTACCGTAAATAAAAGCTGAAACCAAAGCTGCAATCGAAGAAATCGAAGACAAAACTCCAGCTGAACCATAAGCATTAATACCTTTTAGTAAAAAGACCGGCGCAAAAAAGCTCCAAATATATAAAGAATTCCAAGCCATTCCACAACTATAACAAATAACCAAAAGATGCTTATAATTTTGCCATGGAAAACCTTGAAAACTTATTTTTCGAACAGGCTTCACTCGCTCTTTTGTTGTTAAAAGTGGAATTGTTGTCAAAACTAAAATCACCGAGGACACCACAAAAAGCTTCTCAACTCCAAAAAATATCGCAAGAAATCCACCAACCGCAGGAGTTATACTACTCGAAATATGTTCTAAAATATAGGAAATTCCAAGTTGTTTTCCAACTTTTTTGGCAGTTTTAGCTTTCGAAAAATCAACATTATACGAGATATTTTCAACCGAAGTCGATATTCCTTTAAAAACTGCACTAATAAGGGCTACAATCAAACCCATTTCCCTACCAAAAATTCCCATGGAAGCCATTAAAACTAAAGCTGGAATAAACAAAATATTTGCAAGTAGCATTCCATGCTTTGGGCCATTTTTTGAAATATAGAAAAGAGCAATTATCGAACCTGCAAATTTTGCAATGTAATAAATTAAAATACAAATAGGAACAATCCAGATTGAATGCGTGAACTTATAGATATAAATTAAACTAAAAGTACTTGTTAATTTTGTTGCGAAAACTCGCATATTTTTCGAAACATACAAAACAGCCATTTCATCAAAAGAAATATATTGCCAATAATTTCGAATTTTAAAAAAAGGTTTTAATATTTTTTTAAGCATAAGTATTTATATTTTATCATATTTTAATAGCCTTAAAAAGATTTAAAAGCTTTATTTTTAATTTAATAAGTGATAAAATTAAAGAATGAATATTTATTTTTCTGGAATTGGTGGCGTTGGAATTGGCGCTCTTGCAAGTATCGCCCACAGTGCTGGCTATGGTGTTTTTGGCAGCGACCAAAATTCAAGTTTAATGATTGAAGAGCTTTCAAAAAAAGATATCGAAATCGAAATCGGCAAACAAGATGGACATTTTTTAAAGCAAAAATTCATCGAAAACGGCATCGATTGGTTTGTTTATACTGCAGCCCTACCTAAAAATCATCCCGAACTTTTAATGGCAAAGAAATTAGGAATAAAAATTAGCAAACGGGACGAGCTTTTGAATGAAATCATCAATTCAAAAAAACTCAAACTTATAGCAATTTCTGGTACTCACGGTAAAACCACAACAACAGGAATGGCAATTTGGGCTTTTCAGCAATTAGGAATTCCAATAAGTTGGTCGATCGGTACAACAATTTCCTTTGGTGCGAGCGGTTTCTTCGACCCAGAAAGTGAATATTTTATCTACGAAGCTGATGAATTTGACCGAAACTTCTTGCATTTCACGCCATCAGTTAGTTTAATCACTTCAATTGACCACGATCACACCGATATTTATAAAACTGAGAAAGATTATTTTGAAGCTTTTGCAGAATTTGGATCGCAAAGCGATTTTATTATTTCTTGGAAAGATCAACATCCAGAAATTTTCGAAATTCTAAAGAACAAGGTAATTTTATCTCAGCCAGAAGATAATATTAATCTTCCTGGAATTCACAATCGAAAAAATGCCAGTCTAGTTCTTGAAACTATTGATTATTTAGTTGAAACCCAAAATCTTAAAGCTCCAAAAGATTTTTATGAAAAAGCAATTTCAGCACTAAATAATTTCCCTGGCACAAATCGCCGTTTCGAAAAAATAACAAACAACGTTTATTCTGATTATGGCCATCACCCAAAGGAAATTCAATCAACGCTTCAAATGGCAAAAGAAATAGCTGAAAAGCAAGGATTTTCTGGAGTATCATTAATTTATCAACCACATCAAAATATTCGACAAATTGAAGTTCAAGATGAATATACGCCAGAAATCTTTGAAAATGCCAATGAAGTTATTTGGCTGCCAACATATTTAAGCCGTGAAAACCCAGATTTCGAAATACTTTCGCCAGAATTCCTTTCAAGAAAAATATCAGAAAAAACAACAATTTTAGATTTTTCAGATAATCCAAAAGAATTAATAGAGAAGATTTTAAGTTTAAAAGCAAAAAACCGATTAATTCTAGCAATGAGTGCTGGCTCACTTGATGGCTGGATTCGAAAAAGATTAAAATAAAATATATTCCCGCAAAAAAAGCGGGTTTATTTTTTAATAAAAATAAAAAAGCGGAAAAAAACCGCTTAGAATTCAAAATGGTGCGCACGAGAAGACTTGAACTTCCACGAGCCGAAGCTCACTAGCCCCTCAAGCTAGCGCGTCTACCAATTCCGCCACGCGCGCAAAACCATTTTAATTATATCAAAACTACGGCGTCTTGTAAAGAGTTGATTTTGAAGCAGACCAATATATTACATCTGCATATCTATTGAGTTCTGTTACAAAAGTATTATTTACTGAATATGACTGAACTGATTTTCGAAAAACATAACTCGTTTTAGTCTGACCAAGACCAATGGCGACCGAATTAGCTAACCAACGTTGAGCAAATTTAGTTATTTGTAACTTTTTCTCATTCGAGCTTTGAGCGGTTCTTGAATTTAGCAAAAGATCATCGGCAACCGCATCATTATAATTTGAGAAGTTCAATCCCTTTTGGCCAGATTGTGAAGAATGCCAAAAAGCGTAGATATCAGGATCAGCGCCAAGATCAATCTCATAAACTAAAATACTATAGTTTCTTGGCTGAAGTATTGATTTAACAAAAGCTCCAGTTTTATCATCTTTATCAATTACTGTTAATTTTACATCAAACCCGAGTTTTTTAAGCTGACTCTCAATTTCTTCAGCAGCTTTCTTATAGTTATAAACACTAGTTGTTGCAATATTTAAAATAGCTTTCTTACCATCTTTTTCTAAAATACCATTCGAGTTTTTCTTCCAGCCAGCTTCATCTAATATTTTTTGCGCTTGGTCGAAATCATATTTAGGAACGCTCAAATCTTTAGTATTTAAAAACTGATTCAAAGTTGGAAAATCAAGTTTATAAATAAATTCCATTTCTTTTCGAACTTTCGAAATATCAACCCCAGTTTGAATAGCTTTTCGAACCTTTAAATCTTTCAAAACTGAATCAGAATTATTCAAAAAAGCATAAATTCCACGATTAACATTAGTTTCTCGAGATTTTAATTTGTCCCGCTCAGATTCTGAAAATTCACTAATTTTAAGACTTGGCGATGCGACAATCTCACCAGAGATCAAAGCATTTTTAAGCTTAGTTTCATCTTTAAAGGCAATAATATCAAAGTTATCAATATAGGCCTCACCCTTATAATATCGCTTGTTTTTAACTAATGAAATAGTAGTTTTATCACCATCATTCTGAACAGATTTAAAATTAAATGCACCAGAAGTTATCGGGTTCTTCGAAAAAGCACTTTCGCGGATCTTCTCTATTTGAATATCTTTTAAAATATGCTCTGGCAATATTGAAAAATTAAAACTATACAAAACAGAAGAAGAACTTGACGGCACTTTGACACTAAACTCATAATCACTATTTTTCGAAATCTCAACATTTTTCCAGGCTTTAAAACCAGAAGGATTAATTGATTGCTCTCTTAATAGCTTTATAGTGAAAATTACATCATTGGCTGTTATTTTTTGGCCATCAGACCAAACAGCATTGTTCCGCATTTTAATTTTAAAGTTTTTATAGTTATCAGATGTTGAAACAATTTCAGCTAAATCGCCCTTCAAATTTCCCGTTTCATCAATATCATAAAGACGAGAAAAAGCAATCTGTTCGAAAGATTTTTCAGTATCAGTCGAAGTAAATAAAGGATTCAAGGTTTTAACTTCACCCAAAATTCCTTCTGAATAAGTTCCTCCTCTATAAAAAATATCCTCACTATAGTTTTCAGCACTTAACCCACGAAAAACACCAACAGAAAAAATCAAAATAGACACAACGCAGATCCAAGAAATAACTATTTTCCGAACATTCGACAAATTCTCAAAACGACCAAAAAACATTTTTTTCGTGTGAGAAGCGATAGCCTTTTCAACTAAATCTGCTCTTTCAGCTAAAGTAGCCTTATTATTAAAAGTTTGAATTGTTTTATTTTTTGAAACTTGATCTCTATTTTTTTGAGAAATAGCAGAAACTCGTCTAACCTTTTTAGGGCTATTTTTAAAGTCCATTAAAACTCCTTTTTATTTAGGCAAAAGCAAAGTTGTAAGAATTGATGCAACAAAAACAAATGCAAAGAAAACTGTTGCCCGAAAAATACTCTTTTCAACACCGCGTCGCTCAGTATAAAGCTCACCAGAAGCCCCGAATCCTGCCCCTAAAGTTGCACCTCGTTGTTGTAAAAGCACTAAAATCATCATTAAAACGCCAGAAATAACAGTCGAAAACTGCAAAATAATATCAATATTCACTATAAAATCTCCTTTTCATCTTCAATTCTTAAAAATTGGCTCAAACTATAATTCAGCAAGCTCATAGCTGCTCCTACAATCACAGAATTCCAAAACCCCATCGAAATATTTGGTGCTAAAAGTATCGAAATCCAAACAATCATGCCATTAACTATTAGTGTAAAAAAACCAAAAGTCAAAATAATCATTGGAAGTGATAAAATTGTAAGAATAGTTTTAAGTGTGCTATTTACAATTGAAAAAATTAAACCAGCAAGAAAGAAAGTTCCCGCACTGTGGTTACTAACATTTCCAAAAATAGAAATTAAAATCCATAATAAGAAACTATTTAAAAACCACCGATTTATAAATTCTATCAACTGCTTCTTCACATATATAATTTTATCATATTTTAACAATAAAAAAAACACCTTTTGGTGAATTTTCTAATATATTGGAGGGTCTGATGGGGCTTGAACCCATGACACCCTGCTTAAAAGGCAGGTGCTCTAACCAGCTGAGCTACAGACCCACTCACTGAATACATATTAAAGTATATATCAATTATTTTTAAAAGTCAAGGGTTTTTCTCAATTTTCTTAAATTTAAATGAGGTTATATTTAAAATAGAAAAAATAACTCCCGCCAAAATGACCCAACTAGCCCATTTTTCAAGCGGCTGCGAAATACTTTCCGAAAGTAAATCTGGTAAAAAAACTTTTTCGAAATACGAAAGTGACACTAAATATGTAAAAATCGCTGAAAATATCGAAGAAAATATACCAAAAAGCCATTTTTCTTGTTTTGGATTTTTTGCTAAAATCACCAAAGCTGGCGCTAAAATTAGAAACAAACCAACAATTCCGCTCAAAGTTGATTCTGGAATTACTAAATTTGAAGTTGTTAAAAAATTAGTAATATCTTTATTCCAATATCTATTCAAAACAATTCCCGCGAGAATAACAAGATTAAAATAGCCCATTTTACGCCGAGAGAGTGTTAAAAAAATCGAAAGAATTACAATAAAAATAATTGTTGTCATAGCAATATTATAGCATAAGCTCTAAGGATGCTCAAATTATTTCATAAAAATAGAACGGCTACACTAATATAGTGTCTTATAAAATAGCCGAGCTATTAAATAACTCGGCCAACTATTTAAAATAATGATTTTTTAGATTTCTTAAATTCTGTCAAAAGCTCTTTTTGTTTTTTCGAAAGCTTTGTAGGAGTTTCAACAATGATCGTCACAATTTGAGCACCTCTTCTTTCGGTTCGAAGGTGAGGCACGCCGTGACCTGAAAGCTTAAAGTCAGTATGGCTTTGTGTTCCAGCTGGAATCTTCATCGTTAGTATTCCATCGATCGTTTCAACCTCAATTTCAGCACCAAGTGCGGCATCTATCATTGAAATTCTCTCTTCGCTTAAAATTAAATCACCTTCACGCGTAAATTTTTTATCAGCCTTAACATAGATATTTACATATAAATCACCTTTTTCGCCGCCTTTAATTGCTTCACCGCGGCCAGAAAGCCGAATTGTTGCGCCATCGTCAATTCCTGCTGGAATTTTAAGTTTTATTGTTTGCTTTTTACGCAAAATTCCAGCACCACGGCAAACTGAACAATTTTGCTTTGGAATCTCACCGCGACCATCACAAGTTGGGCAAGTTACAGTTTGTTGAATTGGGCCAAAAAGAGTCTGAGTGGCACGAGTTTGCTGACCGCTTCCATTACAATCTGGACATTTTTGCATTCCGTGGCCAGGTTCTGCACCAGAGCCATCACAATGCTCGCACTCATCATCTAGATTTAATGAAATTTCAGTTTCAGTCCCAAAAACTGCCTCTTTAAAATTCAAAGTTAAATCTACTTCAACATCGCGACCTTTTTTATTTTTTGAACCGCGGCCATTCGAAAATCCGCCACCAAAAATTCCGTCAAAAATATCACCAAATCCGCCGCCAAAATCAAAATTAACATTCTGGCCCGAAAATCCGCTAAAACCTTCGAAAGGATTTCCACCAGAAAACCCACCAGAGTTTCCGCCAACTCCCGCATGGCCAAACTGGTCATATCGCTGGCGCTTTTCTTTATCTTTTAAAACTTCATAGGCTTCATTCACCTCTTTAAAAGCCTTTTCATCCCCACCTTTATCTGGATGAAGCTCGACTGCTTTTTTTCGAAAAGCCTTTTTAATTTCATCAGCGCTGGCGTCTTTTTTTACACCTAAAATATCATAATAATCTGTTTTGCTCATATAATATATTATAGCAAATTAGCACTTAAAGAGCAAGAGTGCTAATTATTATTTTCTATATTTTTAACTTAGATTCCAGCCCATCAATCTGAACGTCAATTTCATAAAATTTTGAATCGTACGCACGCATTTTATCTTCAAAAATACCACTCATTGATTCGTAAATATCCTTATTATCCATTTCATCCCTATTGGTATCACGCATATATTGAAGTTCCTCACGCATTCGATTTTCAAGCTCTAGCCTCTGAGCTTCAAGCATTTGAATTTGCGCCTCAATAACCGATCGTTGATCCTCCACTGTAATTTCCCAGCCAGTTTCTTTGTTTTCATTTTGATTATTTGGATTAAAATTTTCCATATCCTACACTATATCACCAAACCAGCTTTTCATCAATAAACTTCATATAAATCCTCAATTAAATAGCTCACCCTTATAAAAGCTATTTAACAGTAACCGCAACCGTATCGTGCGGAACATAAATATTTCGAGTAAATCTGACTATATTTATTTTACCAAACATCGTTCTATAGTAAAAACTCCTGAAAACCTGAACCATAATTCCCCTATTAATCCTTAATCTTTTTGTCAAAAATTCTCTCCATTGCTGAATAGCATTCTAACTAAAGAATGTACTGCTCGCAAAACTATTATCCAGATAAAAAGCAACATCACGAGTGTTAGCTTTAGTAGTAAAAGAGAAACCAAAAATAAAAAAAATACTACGGTAATAAATACATTTTTAACCGTATTAAATATCTTTTTCGCCATAGAAAAATACCTCTTTCTAAAAGTGCAAGCCTTGGGTGAGCGTCATTTAATTATAATAAATAAAATTGAAAAAATCAATGCACAAAAAAATGCCCAGTTCAACCTGAGCATTTTTACTTTTCGAAAGGTGGATTTTCGAATTATTTCTTGTCAATAACTTCGCCTTCAACTGGCTCGTCATTATCTTTTTTGTGAGAAGTTTTAGCTTTCTCACCAGCTTCACCCGCATTATCTGCGCTTTGAGCTTGATACAATTTTGCACCAATTGGCATAATTGCATCTTGAAGATCTTTAGCAGCCTTCTCAAGCTCATCTTTACTCTCAGCATTTTGATGTTTTTTAGCCTCTTCAACAGCTTTCGAAATTGCTTCTTCATCTTCTTTCGAAATCTTATCTTTGAATTCGCTTGGCATTTTTTCCGCTTGGTAAATAGCATTCTCTAGCTGATTTTTAGCATCGATCAATTCGCGCTTCTTTTTATCTTCATCGGCGTGAAGTTCAGCTTCTTTTTGAGCCTTTTCAATATCTTCTTTGCTCATATTTCCTGAGTTTTGAATTGTGATATTATTCTCTTTACCAGTTCCTTTATCTTTAGCAGTAACTGTTAGAATTCCGTTAGCATCGATATTGAAAGTAACTTCAATTTGTGGAACTCCACGTGGCGCTGGCGCAATTCCGGAAAGCACAAACATTCCAAGAGATTTGTTGTCGGCAGCCATTTCACGCTCACCTTGAAGCACATGAATTTCAACTTGTGGCTGGTTGTCAGCATAAGTTGAGAAAACTTGTGATTTCGAAGTTGGTACAGTTGTGTTTCGATCAATCATTGGAGTTCGAATACCGCCAGCAGTTTCAATTCCGAGTGTCAAAGGCGTAACGTCGAGAAGTAGCACATCTTTAACATCTCCGGCCAAAACACCACCTTGAATTGCAGCACCAACAGCCACAACTTCATCAGGGTTAACACCTTGAGTTGGTTTTTTGCCAAAGATTTTTTCTACTTTTTCAACCACAGCTGGCATTCGAGTCATACCACCAACCATCACAACTTCGGCGATATCGCTAGCTTTTAGATCTGCATCTTTTAGAGCCTTTTCAACAGGATCAGCTAGTCGATCAATTAAATCAGCAACTAATTCTTCAAGTTTTGCTCGGGTTAAAGTGTATTCGAAGTGTTTTGGACCATCTTCATCAGCTGTTAAGAATGGCAAGTTCACTTCATAAGATGTTGTTGAAGAAAGCTCTTTCTTAGCCTTTTCAGCTTCGTCCTTCAAACGCTGCATTGCGGCAGAATCATTTTTAAGATCAATCCCCTCTTCTTTTTTGAACTCATCAAGGAAGTGGTTCACAATGCGATTGTCGAAGTCTTCACCACCAAGGTGTGTATCACCGTTTGTTGAAAGAACTTCGAAAACGCCGTCCGCAATATCAAGAATCGAAACGTCGAATGTTCCACCACCAAGGTCGAAAACAGCAATTTTTTCGTCTTTTTTACCGTCTAAACCATAAGCAAGTGCAGCTGCAGTTGGCTCGTTAATAATTCGTTTTACTTCAAGACCAGCAATTTTACCAGCATCTTTTGTTGCTTGGCGCTGGCTATCATCAAAGTAAGCTGGAACAGTAATCACGGCTTCGGTAACTTTTTCACCCAAGAAAGCCTCAGCATCAGCTTTAATTTTCGAAAGAATCATCGCCGAAACTTCTTCTGGCGTATATTCTTTGTCACCCATTTTTACAGCCACACCACTACCTTTTTTCACGATCTCGTAAGGCATAATTCCAAGATCTTTTTGAATCTCATCATCAGAATATTTTCGGCCAATCAAACGCTTTACGCCGTAAATTGTGTTTTTTGGATTTGTTACGCGTTGGCGTTGCGCTACTTGCCCAACCAAACGATCACCTTTCTTATTGATCGCCACAACTGATGGTGTAGTTCGATTTCCTTCTGCGTTTGTGATAACCTCAGGTTTTCCTGCAACCATATAAGCAAAAGCACTGTTAGTTGTACCAAGGTCAATTCCAATAATTTTTCCCATTTTCTCCTTCTTTCTTTATTAAATTTATCTGCTCGATAGCTTTCCTAGTCAATTTCGAATTTCTTAGCCTATTCGTATTTTTCAGAAAGCTTCTCGAAAGTTATTAACTATTCTATAAAGCGCGCCTCGCAATTCGTTTCACGCTTATATTCTGATTATACGCTTTTAGCACTCACAAGTCAAGAGTGCTAATGTTGTATTATTTACAATAATAGTTATTTTACTTAATTTATAGTATAATATACTTAATAAATACTATTTAAGGGAAGGATTTATGTCAAAACCGAATGTTCATCAAAAAACTATCTTAAATTTATTGTCCGACGCAAAAGCTGATTTTTTAATTCCAGACTATCAGCGACCATATGCCTGGAATCAAGATCAGTGCCAAACTCTTTGGGATGATTTAGTTAATTTCACTATTCCTGGTGGCAATCATGAAAAATTTGATTCAAAAAAGGACGAATATTTCCTTGGCTCGATCGTAGCCTTTCAAGAGAACGAAAAACACGAAATAATTGACGGTCAGCAACGTTTAACAACGTTTATGCTCATTTTACGAGCTTTTCATAAGGATTTCGAAAACCGCCAAGACAACAACGGTATCAATATTCGTCAAAATATAGAAAAATGTATCTGGAAGTATGACGAATTCGAGAATCCTTTAAAAGATGAGTTAAAAATCACCTCAGAAGTTGCCGGTGACGATGATAAAGATGAATTTCTATCGATACTAAAAAATGGTAACGCACCAAAAGAATATAAAAGCCAATATGCCGAGAATTTTCGATTTTTTGAAAATAAAATTCAAGAAATGCGCAATTATAATTCTGCAAACAATCAATATATCGTCACTCGTTTATTAAAAAACTGTGCAGTATTATTTGTTGAAGCTGAAACACAAGATTCTGCCCTTCGAATTTTCTCAACATTAAACGATCGCGGCTTACCTCTTGCTGACGCAGATATCTTTAAGTCGAAATTCTACAAACTTTATTCTGACAAAAATCAAAAGAACGACTTTATTGAAGATTGGAAAAAACTTGAAGCAGTTACTGATGAGATTTTCCATCCATCACAAGGGACACCTATGGATGAACTTTTCACAAAATATATGTACTTCTTGCGTGCAAAAAATGGCACAACCGGAAGCACAACAGAGTCTCTTCGAAATTTCTTCCGCGGCGAAAAACAAGATTTTCCATATTTTAAGAATGAAAAAGCCATGGACGATTTAAGTGATTTAGCAATTTTTTGGAAGAAAATATATTCACAGAACGAAAGTTTTGGCGATGAAATTCTTCGAAAACTCTTTGTTTTGCGATACTCCCCAAATACAATGTGGGAAAATATCGTATCGGTTTGGTTCTTGCAAAATCGAGATTCAAACGATGAAATTGATTTAGATGTGTTCAGTCATTTTCTTTCAAAAATAACGAACTTTATTTTAGGTTATAGCTTAATAAATCCTGGCGTAAACCAACTTCGAACTCCAATTTTTAAAGAAATGAGTGAAATAGTTAACCATAATAACCTTGTCCCAGCTTTCGAAAATCATCTTTTTGATGAAATCTCTCTCCGCACGGCTTTCGATAATTTTGAATTCAACAACATGAAAGGAATTACGAAATCATTTCTTGTTTGGTTTGCTTTTTCGAATGAAAATCAGCAACTCTTGGGTTTGAAAGAACCACTTCAAATCGAACATATTTTTGCCAAAAAACGTGCCGAAATTAACGGAATTTCCGACAAAAACTTAATTGAATCTATTGGAAATAAAATTATTCTCGAAAGTTCAATAAATATTAAAGCTTCAGATTTTGAATTTGATGTTAAGAAAGACTTTTACCTCGGTAAAAAACGGCGCGGAAGTTCAAAAGAGCCAAGTAAAATCGCAGAAATTATAGAACTTACAAATCTTGACAAATTTGATGAAAATGAAATTATTGAAAGAAAATCACGGATTATTGATAATTTTATTGCAAAACTTAAAAGTGAGAATCTGTTAAAATAAGAGGACTATATGATAAATAAAGTTGCATTAAAAAAATTTTTCGAGCAAAATAAAGAAGATTATTATTCTCGTAGAAACTCTGGAGATATAAAAAAATACGACGAAGATTATAAATGGGAAATTTTGCCAAAATTAAATAGTGAACTTTCGAAAATAGAAATATGTAGCGAAAATTCTGAAAAAATAGCTAAACTTCTTTCGAAAAACCTCAACAATTTTTCGCATTGGATTGATATGGATGATCTGCAAGGACTTTCAAAGCATAAAAATTTTTATCAAATTTTTAGAGATATAAAAAATTCAAACCCAGAAACAATAGTTAAAACAATTGAGGGTGTTGATATAAGCACAAATTTTCTTTCTAGTAAAAAATTCGCGCCCTCAACTCTTGGCTATATACTAACAGCTTTCGACTGCAAGAATTTCTCTCTTTACAGGGAGGAGATTGCTAAAGAAATTTCAAAAATATGCTTAATTGAATTCCCAAAAAATAAGGGCGAAAAATACAAATTAGTAAATGACGCTTCAAATTTTATAGGGAATTTAGTTAATGAAGATGGAGTTTTTGTTGACAAAAATGTGAATTTGCTAGGTCAAGATTTTATCTGGACAGAAATAATGTACAATAAAAATCACACCAATTAGAGGTGTGATTTTTTACTTTAACTAAACTTCAAATATACCCAATTCTCAATTCCTGGTACATCCACTGAGTTTTCTCGTGCAAAACACAAAGCATCCTCTTGGCGTTTTTGATATTCTTTTATAAGGTTTTCGAAAACTTCATCGCCTTTGTTAACTGAATTTAAGGTTCTAACTGCAATATCGTATCGCGATACTTTGTTTCTCGCAAGCATATCAAACGGTGTAGTTGTTGAACCTTTTTCTTCATATCCGTTAATTTTAATTCTTGACGGATTTTCATAATCAAATAAAATTGATTTGAGAGTTTTAGCGTATCCATGAAAAGCAAATACAACTGGTTTATCTTTAGTAAAAATCTTCACAAAATCGCTTTTCAAAAGTGTATTTTCGAAAGTTCCAATTCCTTCACCACATAGCGCCTGAATATAAACTAGACGAATTTTAATTTGCGGTGCGTCATGAAGCAAAACTTGGAGCGCTGCAACTGTTTCTTTAAAAACATAATCACCGCTTGCCGCCAAAATTAAATCTGGCTCATCATCTTCTAAAATTGAGTCCCAGTCTGTAATTTCCTGATTTTTCCAACTGTCAAAAACAAATATTCCGCCATTTTTAATCTGCGTTTGCGCACTCTCAAGAGAAAAATACCTTGGTTCAGGCGTCTTTCCCGCAACCAAAACGTTAATATTATTACGGGATTTTAGCATTTTTGAAATCGCTACGACAGCTGAATTATCATCTGCTGGCAAAAAAATCTGCCCAATTCCATTTTCGCGGCGCAAAACTTCATCAATAAAACTCGGATTTTGGTGCGAAAATCCATTATGGTCTTGTCGCCAACCAGTTGAAGTTAGAACATAGTTTAAACTTGCTAGATCTCCTCGCCATTTTACTTCTTTAGATTGAGTCAAGAACTTCGCATATTGATCCATCATTGAAGAAATAATCGGTGCAAAGGCTTCATAAGAAGTTAAAACTCCGTGTCGCCCCGTTAAAATATAGCCCTGCAAAAGCCCCTGCAAAGAATGTTCACTCAAAATTTCCGTCACGCGGCCATTTTTTGATAAATCTTTTTCCCAAGGTTTAATTTCTCTCTGCCAAGAACGTGAAGTTACCTCAAAAATAGCATCTAATTTATTTGAATAAGTTTCATCAGGGCTAAAGAATCGGAAATTCTCTGGATTTTTTTCGAAAATTTCTTTCAAAAAATCACCAATTGCATTCATTGCGAGTGATTTTTCATCCACTCTTTCATGAATTTCTGGCAATTTCAATTCTGTAAAATTCAAATTCGCATCAACAAAACGATTTTGCCCAATTCTGCTTAATTTTTCTAGTAAAAAATCATCAAGCCAAGGTTTAAATTCGCCTTTTTCGAAATCAAAGAGCTCTTCAAATTTATAAGATTTCAACCAATCTTCGAGTTTTTTAAGCTCTTTTTCATCGCTCTTGGCATTTAAAAGCGGAACTTGATGAGCGAGCGAGTTCCCTTCAATTTTCTCGCCATTATTTTCAGCAACACCAGAGCTTCCTTTCTTACTCCGCATAATAATCATCGGCAGCCGCACAAAACCATTTTTTCGGCCAAATTTTATTCGCGAAATATCTCGAAAAGCGTCTGAAAAGACCTTCGAAAGCTCCAAATCGAAATCTTCAGCAGAATATTCATCAATAATTCTTGGTTCCCAACCTGCTCCATGGAAAAATTGAATCAATTCAAAATCACTCATCGATCCAAAGATTGTTGGTCCAGAAATTTTATAACCATTCAAATGTAAAACAGGTAAAACTACTCCATTTTCAATTGGATTTATTAGTTTATTCAAATGCCAAGCTGCGGCAATTGGGCCAGTTTCGGCCTCGCCATCGCCAATTAAAGTAGTCATTACAAGATTTGGATTGTCTAAAACTGCCCCAAAAGCAGTCGAGAGCGAATAACCAAGCTCACCGCCTTCAAGAATTACGCCTGGCGTAAAAGGGCTTGCGTGCGACGGAAATCCGTCTGGCCAAGAGAAGTTTTTCGAAATATATTCAATCCCCTGGGCATTTCGCGTGGCTTTTTTATCAACTTTCGAAAGTGTTTCCTCCATAAACAAATTTGCTTGAAGCGCTGGAAAAGCATGTCCAGGCCCAAGCATAAAAGCAGCTTTGAGCCCGCTTTTTGCAAATTCTAGCTGTTTTTGAATATTTAAAAGATGTGCATAAACATGATTTACACCAGGGCAACTCCCCCAATGCCCAAGAAGTCGGGGTTTGATATCATTAAATTCCAGAGAACGATTTAACAAAAAATTATCTTGCAAAAAAATTTGCGAAACCGTTAAATAATTCGCCGCACGAATAAACTTCTTAATATTTTCAAGATTTTGCCCACTATTCATAAGTTATATTTTATCATATTTATGCTTAATTTTAAAGTTTTTAAAATTAAAAACCGCCTAATACTAGACGGCTCTATTTCACAAGAGGAGGTATCCTCGCTAACAAATACTACTGACTCTAATTTTCTATTTATTATTAGGCTAACCCGCGAGTCACAACCTTCTAGAATAAGGTGAAACGAATCAACGCTTATAATAATATCATACTGCCAAGAATATGTCAACAAATAAAACTACTTTCGCCCAACTTTAACCATTGCGGCCCGCAAAACTTCGCCCTTTAAAGTATAACCAGCTCGAAGCTCTTCAGCAATAACTTCTTCTTCACCGTCAGATTCTTCATCGAATTGAATCGCCTCATGAAGTTCTGGATTAAAGATAGTGCCGTTCGAAGAATTAATTTTTTCAACTCCAAGTTTTGAAAGGTTTTTTTCCAAATTTTTACTCATTTTAACCACATTTTGTGCCCAAGAATTTTCCGCCAATTCTGTTGGTAAATGTGAAATTGCGCGCTCAATGTCATCAATCATCGGAATCAATGCCAAAATTGCCTTTTTCTCACCCAAATTTTGCGCATTAGAAATTCGGCTCTCAACATTTTTGCGATAATTTTCAAAATCAGCACGCGTGCGCTGCAAATCATTTTTCAATTCTGAATTCTCCGCTTGAAGCTTTTCACACTTTGAATCTTTTTTAAAGAATCCTGATTGTTTCTTATCTTTTGTATTATCTTGATTTTTTAATACATTATTTTCTTCCATCTTTTCCTCCTTAAACTACAATATCTCTTCTAAAAATTCACCCGTTTTTTGGACCAATCGCACCACTTTACCGTAATTTTGGCGAGTTGGTCCAAGTACGCCAATGTAAGAATTTTCTGAAAATGGGCTTTCGAATTTTGAAATAATCAAACTCGCACCCGAACTTTTGCCAATTGGATTCTCACTACCAATATAAACATTGAGCGGTTCATTTGGAGTAACTTCACGAAGCCATGGTTCAAGATTATCAAGAAGCTGTGCAACAGATTGAACCGCTTCACCACTTTCAAATTCAGGCTGAGAAAAAAGATTATAAATTCCATTAATGTAAAGTTGATCACCAATTGTAGCAAGACCAAGATTACCAGTAAGCTCAACTAAAGAGTCTACAGCTGAACGAATTGCATGGTCGGCTCGGTCATTCTGAGCTGAAACTCGTGAAGAAATTGCCCGAAATCCACGCAAGCTATCTTTCGAATTATTAGCATTTAGCAAAATTTGCTCATCTTCACCCTCACTTCGAGCAGTCAAACGGTTTACATAAAAACGATAACCTTTATCAGTTGGAATTCGCCCAGCAGAAGTGTGTGGTTGCATAATTAAACCAAGATCTTCAAGTTTTGCCATTTCAGAACGAATTGTCGCGCTTGAAACATTAAAAAGCTTCGCCAAAGTAACACTACCAACCGGGCTGGCAACTTCGGCATATTGCTCAATAATTGCTACCAAAATTTGCGTTTGTCGTGGTGTAATATTCATATTTTAAGTTTAGCACAAATTAGCACTTAGGTCAATAGAGTGCTAATTCTATATTTTTAGTATCATATTTCCAAAATATCTCTAAAAATATTTGACTTTTTATCTTTTACATACAGTTACAGAATATTAATAAACTCAAAAATAGATAAAGATAAGGCGATATTCTGCAGACTATAACTCTTCTAAGCCCGCAAAAATACAGGCTTTTCTTTTAGTCTACTTTGATAATTCTAAGAATTTAGCTTTAATATCTTCCAAAAGTTTTCTTGCTCGCACACGCACTTCAATATCTTTATAGTTAAATTCAACATCTTGGTGCATAATTTGGTTAATAATTCGCGCCGTGTTTCGAAAATCATCATTCAAAATAAAGTGAAAATATGGTACTTCGAGCGCCTGCTCTAATGAAGAAATCGCTTCTGGCAAACGTTTTTCGAAATCTTTTTCAAATTCTTCTGCGCTTGAATATCGGTTTGCAAAACGTGCTCGCCAAGTTTCGAAATCTGGTGGCAAAATAAAGACTGCCACCACCCGATCGCTCATTTTTTTATATTCTGCAATTCCTTGGATATCAATATCCGTTACAGAAATCTGCCCGTTTCGGTTCGCTTTTTCGATCTCTGCAACGCTTGTACCATAAATCCTGCCGTGAACAAATTTTGCTTCAATAAATTCACGATTTCTAAGCATTTCTTCAGCCTTTTCAATCGAAATAAAATTATAGTCAACTCCATTTTGTTCAATTTTACCATTATTTTCACGAGGAGCGCGCGTTGTGTGACTGACAATATCACGATATTCTTCATTTTTTAAAAGATATTTTTTGGTCGTGTCTTTTCCTGCGCCAGAAATTCCCGCAAGTAGTAAAATACGAGAATTTTCAACTAAAGTAATAGCTTCAGGTGGCGTTTGATAGTTTTTTACAAGAAATTCAAGGTTATTCATCTTAAAATTATACTATATATTCTGGATTTCGTCAAAAATTTCCTGCTCAGAAATTTCATTTAATTTTCGGTTTTTTATAATTTTCGAAATAATTTCAGCTGCAAAAAATCCAAGAAAATCCTGCTCAATCTTATTTTCGCTATTCATATATTTATCAAAATCATAATTTTCAGTATTTTTAGAAAATTCCAAGAAATCTTTTTTAATCTCTGGTGAAAGTTTAATATTTTTCGAAATTCTAGCCAAATAAAATCCTCCGCCAACCGCCAAGATATCCATTAAAAAATCGTTTTTAAAATTTAATTTCCGCAAATTCTCGCTCGCAACAGCTCGAATTATTGCATTTCGAATATCAATATTGCGAATATCTCTAAAAACTTCGCAAATCTCAAAAACAGCATGATTTTGCCTTCTATAAAAATCAATTCCATCATCTGAATAAGTCCAAATTTTTCGATAAAAAACCAAGTCATAGCCTTTGTTCTCACCAAATTGTAGCCGTAAAATTCGCATTGCTTGCTTATAGCTAGAGCGCAATTTCTTGCGGAAAACTTTATTATTTTTGAAATTTCCCAAAATTATTTTTTGCATTTTAAAATATCCTTTTTAGCAAATTTAATAAATTCAATCGTTGAAATTCGCACAGCATCAATTGGTTTAATTTTATGAAATTTGCAATATTCACCAACCAGAAAATCACCAATTTTATAGCCCAAATTGTGTGGAAAATCAGGATTTTCACCATTAAAGTTATACAGCCATGCATTATAGTCACAGTCTTTTTTATTTTCACAAATATCAATTGCTTCAGCAAGCTGCTTCAAAATCATCACCTTTTCATTTTCGAAATAATAAAACGGCTTATCTTCCCAGAAAATGCCGGTTTCATTTCTAACTTGCTTCTCAAAACTTACCGCCAAACCTTCAGAGACAATATCTACTATTAACCAAAAATCACGTTCATAAAAACCTCGAAAGACATGATTTAGCTCATGAAAAATATTTTGAATAAAGTCCGCTTCAGAAAAATCATCTTCAAAGATTACAAACTCCATAAAATTATCTTTAAGGTGGGCAACACCCCAAACTTTTTGATTTTTACTTATTTCTGGATTAGCCTTTTGAGCGTGCGAAAAATAAATATCAACATCACTCATTTTTGGAAAATATTTCAAAAAAGTGTTGTTGTATTTTTTGAAATAATTATGAATTTTAGCTTTTAGTGAATTACTTATATCTGAATTAAAAATTAAATTAAACATATTTTTACCTATAAAAATAGGGGCTTTTGCCCCAGATATGAAAAGATATCTCAATTTTTGTTACAGCTGATTCATTAACTACCATTAATTTCTTTAGTCATAATAACAGCACCATCACTTTCCACAAAAAATAAAAATTCAAATGAACTCTGGTAAAAATGTAATTTTCTAATTTTATTTCACAACAATATTAGAAAAACTACGACTAAACGCCTACCAGTATCGCTTAGACATTTATTATTATAACAAATAGCTATAGTAATGTCAAGTAAATTTTTAAAAAATAAAAAGCTCTCGAAATCTTCGAAAGCTTTTTATTGTTTAATCTATTTTAGCGTTCGTATGAACATTCACCACGTCATCAACGTCATCAAGTGCATCCATCAATTTTTCAACTTTCGCACGAGTTTCGTCGTCAATGATTTCAACTTCCATATTTGGCACGTATTGAAGTTCGGCTTCTTTTACGGTTAAACCTTTTTCAATTAGTTCTTTTCGAACTTTCATTAAATCTTTTTGGTCGGTATAAACCACGATTTCGCCATCTTCTTCAACTGCGTCTTCTGCACCAGCATCAAGAATTTCAAGTAGTGCGTCTTCACCCGTTGCTTCAACCAAAATTACACCTTTGCGAGTAAACTGAAACATCACACTACCCGCGTCAGCAATTCGGCCACCATTTTTTACTAAAGCAGTTTTAACTTCTGGAAAAGTTCGATTACGATTGTCTGTTGCGGTTTCAATAATCAAACCAATTCCATTTGGACCATAACCTTCGTAAGTAATTTCCTCAAGTATTGCCGAGTTTTTATCTGCCGCGCGAGCAATTGCACGCTCAATATTTGCGTTTGGCATATTCACCGCACGAGCTTTTTCAATTGCCAGTGCCAAACTTGGGTTCATGTCTGGATCGGCGCCACCACGAGCTGCAATTGCAATTTGATTTCCAATTCGTGTAAAAATTGCACCCCGTTTTGCATCATTTACACCTTTCTGTCGTTTAATTTTTGACCATTTATTATGACCAGCCATAGTTCTCCTTAATTTTTATCTGTAAATCTATATTAATTTTACCATTTTTTGCTTGAAAATTCAAATTTCAAAAAATAAAAACGCCCATTTTAACTTTTGAGCGTTTAGTTTTATTTAATTTTATGGGCTGCCACACGAATAATCTCGCTCCAGCTTAAAAATGGTTGTGGAATTTCAGCTAAATCGTGTGCTGTCATTTCATTTCGAATTGCCAAAGAAATCTGCGAAATCAAGTTTGTTGCATCTGGCGATACAATGCTTCCGCCAATAACCTTCCCCTTCCTATCACAAATAATTTTAGCAAATCCACTACTGAAATTCTCAACATTGCTTTTTGCGATTAAATTAAGTGGTGCAATTGCAGTTTTATATTTTAAATCTCTCTTCAAGCAATCATCTTCAGTTAAACCAACCGTGGCGATTTCTGGCCAAGTTGAAATTGTACGAGGCGAAAGCGGAAATTTAACCTCAATTTTTGAGCGTGAATGTAAAATATTATGAGCAACCGTTCGGCTTTCAAGTAGGATCTCTGCCGTTTGAGCTTGTGGATTAACCACACCACCAACCGCAAAAATATGCTTCATAGAAGTTTGCGAAAATTCATTTACAATAATTCCATCTTTTGAAAAATCAATATGAGCATTTTCTAAGCCGATATCCGTATTCGGCATTCTTTCACCTACAACCAGAATTTCATCAACTCGCACAAATTTCTCGGTTCCGCCTCGCTGAAAGATCACTCGCTTCATCAAGCCGTCTTTTTGCACCGCCACCACTCGAGTTTGCGGCAAAACATAAACATGATTCTCTTCAACTAAAATATTTTCAAGAGTAATTCCAACTTCTTCATCTTCTTTTGGTAAAAGTCGTGCCGAAACTTCACTGAT
>CAUSJG010000006.1:0-33072 GCA_963532115.1 uncultured Saccharimonas sp. (SeqCode) | reverse complement strand
GTAATTCCAACTCGGCATCTGTAATGAATCGGCTCGGGCTTGAATAATTCCTTTGTCCAAAAACCGCTCGCGATCCGGCGTAGCTTAAAATTAACTCTTCTCGCGCGCGTGTCATTCCCACATAGCAAAGGCGGCGTTCTTCTTCTAGATCATCTTCACCCGCATCAAAAACTCGGCTGTGTGGAAAAATGCCTTCTTCCATTCCGGCAAGAAATACGACTGGAAATTCCAAACCTTTTGCTGAGTGAAGTGTCATTAAATTTACTTCATCGCCACTTTGTGCATCGCTTGAACTCATTAGTGCAGCATCTTCCAAAAAACTTGCTAAATCTGCGTAGTTTTTTGCTTCACTCACTAATGTGGAAAGATATTCACTGCGTTCGGTTGCTTCGCTTTCGGTTAGTTTTTCGTTTTTGCCATAATTTGTGCGTTCCAAAATTCGTTCAATAATTTCGCTCGGGTTTGAAGAATTTTCGCTTAGAATTTGACATTCTCTAAAAATTTCACCCAAATTTTCTAAAGATTTTCTTGCTCGTGAGGCTAAAGTTGAAAGTTCGTTTGCTTGAAGTAGGCTTGAAATCAAATCTAAACCGTTTGAACTTTGCCAATCCAAGAATTTCGAAAGGCTCACCGCGCCTAAACCGCGTGCCGGCACATTTACAATTCGCTCAAAAGCTATACGGTCGAGCGGATTATAAATCACGCGCAAATATGCTAAAATATCTTTAATTTCTTTGCGGTCGTAAAAACGTGTTCCGCCAAAAATTTTATACGGAATTTGAAAACGAATCATCGCTTTTTCAAAATTATAGCTTTGTGCATTTGTGCGATAAAGAATCGCAAAATCGCTAAATTTTCGCGCACCAACAGTTTTAAAACTAAAAATCTGCCCTGCAATTTTAGCGGCTTCTTCACTTTCATCTCTTGCGCTTTGCACTAAAACTGGCTCGCCCTTACCGAGTTCAGTGAAAAGTTTTTTGTCTGTTCGATTGCGATTTTTCGAAATAACATTGTGCGCAGCGTTCAAAATATTCTCAGTTGAGCGATAATTTTGTTCTAATTTTATCACTTTCGCACCTTTATAATCGCGTTCGAAATTTAAAATATTCGTAAAATCTGCCCCACGCCAAGAATAAATACTCTGCCAATCATCGCCGACCACGCAAATATTTCGCTCAGCATTCACAATCATTTTAATAATTGCATATTGTGCGGCGTTCGTATCTTGATACTCGTCAATCAAAATATGCTTAAATTTATTTTGCCAAAATTCACGAACTTCTTTATTTTGTTGAAGTAGTTTTACCGTTTCGAAAAGTAAATCATCGAAATCTAAAGCGTTGGCTTTGTTTCGTTCTTCTTCATAACGCAAAAAAATTTCAGCCACTTTTTGTTCAAAACCCCAATTTGCACCGTTCGAGAATTCCTCGGTCGTTAAAAGCTGATTTTTAGCATTCGAAATTGTGCTTGAAACACTTTGTGGCTTTAAGCTTTTTTCGTCGATTTTTAGATCTTTCATTATTTTTTTAATTAAATTTCGGCGGTCATCTTCGTCATAAATTACGAAATTATTTGCAACGCCAATCGCCTCGCCTTTGAGCCGCAAAATCTTCACACAAATTCCGTGAAAAGTTCCCATCCAAGGCATAAAGAATCTGTCGTTTGCATTTCGATCAAGTAGCTCAGCAAGTCGCTCACGCATTTCTCTTGCGGCTTTGTTAGTAAAAGTTACCGCCAAGATTTCTTCGCTCGCTACACCGTGCGCAATTATATTCGCAATTCGGTGTGTTAAAGTTTTGGTTTTTCCGCTTCCTGCGCCAGCCAAAATTAGCATCGGCCCGCTTAATGTTTCCACCGCCTCTTTTTGGTTTTTATTTAATCCTGCCGTAATTTCCATTTTTTGATTATAACAAATTTTCTTTTAAATTTCCATTTTTTTCGAAAATGTGCTAAAATATTTTTATGGAAAATCACGCTTATTCTGATAAGAATCTTGAAGAATTTTTGCAAAAACATTTTGGCGTTAATTTTGGAATTGAAGAAGTCATTTCGCGTAATCTTTCGGTTGGATATTCAGCCGAAGCCACAATTTTTAAAAGCAAAAAAGGTCGTGTTTACGCTTTTATCTCGCTTGAAGCTCGTGCAACTTTGGGCGATATTCAATATATTCTTTCAAAAATGAATTTAAAACCTGCTTATTTCTTTCCGCCAAGTGGTTTCGAAAACTATTTTTACGACCGTGCCAAGGTGCAATTTTTAGAGGTATTCCCGGGGCGCCATGATGTGAAAGATGAAGAATTGCGATATTACAAAAAACGCGTGCTTTATAACCCTGCCCTTGTTGAAATTTCTGAAATCCGTGATGGTGAAATTCGCTGTTTTAATGCTGATTCTATTGGTTCGTGGCGAACAGCTCAAAGGTATTCTTACAAAAAAATTTTAATGAAATAAATTAAAATTGTGGAAAACTAAAAAATCCTCAAAAAAATGCTTGCAAAATGATTGTGCTTATGGTTTAATGGTTGCATACGGACAGACCGTAAATAAAAATAACAACAATAATCGTTCATTAGAAAGGTGGATTTTCAGTATGAACTCAATTAATAAAAACAATAAAAAAGGTTTCACAATTATTGAAGTTGTGCTTGTGCTAGCTATCGCAGGTCTTATCTTCTTGATGGTATTCTTAGCACTACCTGCCCTACAACGAAGCCAACGAGATACGCAACGAAAGAATGATGCTTCACGATTGCGCGCAGCAGTGACTGACTATACTTCAAACAACCGAGGAAAATTACCTTGGGATGGAGGTGGTCTAAATAGCGACTTCATTAGCAAATATATCACAACGAATGATACAACAACATTTAACGATCCTACAACAAACTCTAAATACACAGTTAATACTGCTACTGGAGAAACAACTGCACCAACTACACTCGGTGAGATGAAAGTTTCTAACCAAGCTAAATGTGGCACAGACGGAGCTATTATAGCTGGTAGTGGAATCGCTGTTTCTGTTAAAACTGAAAATGGTGTTGCAAACTGCGTTGAAGGTTAGTGTTTAATCTATAAAACTTAATTAAATAACTCTCTTCGGGGAGTTATTTAATTTTTATATAACATTTGCTTAATCAGGTTTAGTAATAATCTGATTTTTAGACTAACTATTTAGAACTAAAATTTGAGTTTAATAAAAACAGCCTTTTAATAAAGAGCTGTTTTTTTAAGATTATGTTTAATTATTTACGCAGTAGAATCCACCGGCTTCTAGAACTATTCGAAGTGATACCTTACCTTTAGTTCCTTCTTCTGTTCTTACTCCATTCGGTTGCGATGGATCACATACTCCATTTGCTGACCATTCAATATCTATATATCGTGCATAGTCGTTATATTCTAGCTTATGCGGAGTTCTGTCGTATAATGCATAGTTTCGCCCACTTGGATCTTTCATTTCTTCGCCATCTTTGAATAAATAATTTTTTACAAATCCTGTTGCATCTCTATCTTCTTTTGGAAAATCTCCTAAAGTGGTTTCTCCTTGATTGGAAGGCAGTTTTCCTTTATTAGCTGCTCTATACTCATTTACCGCCGCTAATATTCTGCTTAGGTCATTCTTTCGTTGCGTATCTCGTTGGCTTCGTTGTAGAGCAGGTAATGCTAGGAATACCATCAAGAAGATAAGTCCGGCAATTGCAAGCACAAGCACGACTTCAATGATTGTGAAACCTTTTTTATTGTTTTTATTAATTGAGTTCATACTGAAAATCCACCTTTCTAATGAACGATTATTGTTGTTATTTTTATTTACGGTCTGTCCGTATGCAACCATTAAACCATAAGCAAGATAAAAAATCAATATTTTCAAATATTTTATTGATTTTTAATTTCTAGAATAATTAAGTTTTCAATATGTGGTGTTCGTGGAAAGAAATTATAGCCACGAGCGTAAATTATCTCATACTTTTTGCTCAGAATTGCTGCATCGCGTGCTTGCGTTGTTGGGTTACAGCTCAAATAAATTACCTTTTCTGGCTCTATCTCAAGAATCTTTTCGCAAACTTCACGGTTCATTCCGGCTCGCGGTGGATCAACAATTAAATTTGCACCTTTTTTAATAAAGTCTAAAGCTTTTTCACTTGGTGATAAGATAGCTTTTGCGGTTTTTTCTCGCCCAAGCTCTGCAATATTTCTTCGCATTTCTTCAACTGCTGGCTCATTAATTTCGACCAAAGTTAGATCACCCGCACCGATCGTTAAACCAATTGATCCTACGCCAGAATATAGATCAACTGTTGGCTTTGAAATATCGATGAATTTCTCCATGTCGCGCAAAGCCTGTTCGTAAACTGGCAAATTTATCTGAAAAAAGCTCTCGGTTGCATAATTAAAATTCACACCAAGAACTGAATCTTGCAGATTCTCTTGGTTTTGGCTTTGAATCTTTTTAGTTATCACACTGGCTGGCGATTTTGGGTTTGAAAAAATAATCTCAAAATTTTTAAAACCAAGGCTAGCTATTTCTTTTTTCGAAAATGGCTCAAACTTCTCATCTTTTACATAAAGTTGGGCCGAAATTTCACCTTTTTGGTTTGCGCGAATTAATAAAGTCTTCAAATCTCGACTTGCAGTTTTTCTATCTCGTAAAATTGCAAGTACTCTTTGTCCTGCTTGGTTGATTTCTGGGGTAGCTAAACTTGTGCCGAAAACTGGTATTTTTCCTTTGCCTCCACGCTTAAAAAACGCTAAACTTAGCTCGCCATCATTTTCATTTTCTTCAGATTTTTCCCACCAAAATGAAAACTCCACTTTATTGCGATATTCAAAAATTTTACCGTCAGAATAAAAATCTTCTTGGTTTTTGAGCTCAATTTTTTCTTGGCGAAAGCTTTCGAAAATTAATTCTTGTTTAGTTTTTTGTTCGAAATCAAAGTTAAAAATCTGCCACGGGCTAGTCGAAAGAAAACTTTCCTTATCTTTTGGCTCAATTCTCTCGGGCGAACTTTCGAAAATTTCAACCGCAAAACCCTCTACAAAACTCGATTTACTTTTTGTAATTTGAATTTTTGCGGTTTCATTTGGTAAAACTCCCCAAGCAAAGATTTTTTTGCCATTTTCAAGCGTGCCCAAGGCTTGCCCGCCAGGCGTAATTTTATCAAATTTAGCTATTTCGAACTTAATTTTCCGTGCCATAATTATTCTATTTTATCAGAATTTTGCCAAAAATTCCATATCTCCAACCACTCTTCACCTTTTAATTCGCTTGGTTTTTTAGTTTTAAATTTTGGTTGGCAATTTTTTTTATAAAATTCTGGCACAGCAAACATTTTTTCAATAAAATCGTTAAAAATTGGCTGTTCTTCCTTCGAAATTAGTGGAGTTTCTCGCCGTTTCATTTCGAAAAATACCGTTTCAATAGCTGGCGGTGGTGTAAAATTAGATTTTTGAAGAGGTTTTTTAATTTTACTTTCGAAAAACGGAAATATTTTTACACCAAGCGCAGAAGTGAAATTTTTATCACTCACAATTAGTTTGCGGGCGAATTGTTTTTGCAAAATTAAATAAATACTTTTTGGTGAATTTTGAGCATTTATAAGCTTTTGGATAATTGGTGAACTCAAGTGAAAAGGAATATTTGCACAAACTTTATAATTTTTTGGTAATTTCGAAAGGTTGAAGCGCAAAAAATCTGCGCATAAAACTTCAACATTATCTAGATTTTTAGTGTTATTCTGGAGTTTTTTGAAAGTTTCGCGATCAAATTCGATTGCTAAAACTTGCGCAGATTTTTTGCTAAGAGCAAAAGTAAAAACACCGCTTCCAGCGCCAATATCCAGCGTAAAATCTCGCTTTCGAATATTACTGTGTCCAACAAGCATTAGTGCAATCCGTGGCGAACGCAAGAAATTTTGTGAAATTCGGTGTTTTCGTGCCATCTATTCGTATCTCAAAGCTTCGATTGGGTCTTTTTTGCTGGCGCTTCGTGCCGGTAAAGCTCCGGCCAAAAATGCTACAACCGCAATAATTAAAGTTATAATTATGCTATTTTCGATTGTAAATTTAGTTAAATTAAATCCTTCAAGCCCTTTCAAGAAATCTTTTGAGGCAAAACTATTTAAAGCGTCTCCTGCTAAAGATGCGAGTAGGATTCCTAAAATTGAACCAATTAAACCAATCAGAATTGCTTCGATGCTGAAAAGTTGGAAAATCTTTCGGTTCGAAAGCCCCATTGCTTTCATTAAACCAATTTCGCGAGTTCGTTCACGCACGCTCATGTAAAGTGTGTTAATAATTCCGAAGCTAGCGGCAAGCAATGCAATAGCCCCAAAAACAATCAAAGAGCCAGTAATTCCATTTATAACATTCATGATAGTTTCGACTTGGTCTTTAGCTGTAAATGCTGAATAGCCCGCTTTTTTAGCATCTTCTTTGATTTGGTTTAATTTATCCTCAGTTACCTTTCCTTCAATTTGAGCTAGCGCAGAAATACTTTTTTCTTTTGATTCTAGTGGTAAGCTTTTTGTTTGGAAGTCATAAATTTCATTAAAGGTTGGTTCATTAATTGTCACCATTGCTGACTGAATCAAGCTCTTAGCTGTTACGCCTGAAATTTTTTGAGTAAAGGCTTTAGTCTCGCCGGTCAAAGAATCTGAAACTCGAAAGGTTACTTTTTTACCGATCGCGTCTTGGGTATTTTTAAAGCCTAGAGGTTCAAGATAGTCTTGAGAAATTGTTACCTCATCTCTATTTTTTGGTTTACCCCCAGCCAGGAAATCAAAGTCAAATTTTTGTCCTTCAACTTCCACTATAAGAGATGTGATTGTAAGTTTCTTGCTGTCTTTGTATTGAATATAATCTGGCGTCGCCATTTTATAGAAGCGGGCATTTTTAACATTTGAAATTTTGTTAATTTTTTCAAGATCTTTAGAATTCAAGGTTTGTTGTGTATACCGCGAATCAGGTTTTTTAGAATCACCTTCTTTATATTCTTGTGGTCCAAAAGCTACACCATTATCCTGCTTTGGCTTAAAATAAATTATAGAGTCGTCACCAAAAACCGAAAGCTGTTTTTGGATATAATCATTCACGCCGATATTTACAGCAGAAGTTAATGCTATGGTAAAAGAGCCGATACAAACCGCAATAATCGTCAAGAAAGTTCGGCCTTTATTTCGCCACAAATTTGATGCTGAGGTTCCAACCATGTCTAAAAATTTCATTATTTTTCTCCTTTCGAAACAATTTGTCCGTCTTGAATTCTAATCTGGCGATCACATTTTGCGGCCAAAGCTTCATCGTGCGTTACAATAATTAGTGTAATTCCACTTTCCTTATTTAAACCAAAAAGTAAATCCTCAATTTTTTTACTTGTTTTTGAGTCGAGATTTCCTGTTGGTTCATCGGCAAAAATAATTTCTGGCGAATTTGCAATTGCGCGAGCCACGCAAACACGCTGTTTTTGACCACCAGAAAGATTTGAGGCTTTATTTTTAGCTTTGTCGGTTAGTTCAACAGCTTCGAGAGCTTTTAGGGCAATTTCTTTACGTTTTCTTGAGCTAACTCCGGCAATTTTAAGCGGTAGAATCACATTTTGCAAAACTGTGTCTTTTGGATTCATAAAGAATTGCTGAAAAACAAAGCCAAAGGTTTGGTTTCGAAGTCTATTCAGCTCGCGTTTTTTCATTTTAGCAATATTTTGGCCATTAATTAAAATTTCGCCCTCATTTGGTTTGTCTAGTGCTGCTAAAAGGTGCATAAGTGTTGATTTTCCGCTACCAGATTTACCGATAATTGCAACGCTTTCACCTTTTTGAATGCTAAAAGAAACGCCGTTTAGTGCTTTAAAATACGTATTGCCGTCGCGATAGACTTTGACGAGATTCTTAACTTCTATTAAATTACTTTTGTTCATTAAATTCCTTTCCTGTAATTATTTAATTCTATCAATCATAATCTTCACTGTCAAATTCTAATGCTCAATTTTAAGATTATTTGTATTTTGAGCTTCTCGAGCTTGCGGTTTTGAATTTCGCGAACGCGGTTTACGGCGTTTTTTTAATTGTGGAATTTCAATTCCTTTTTCAGCAAAAGCTTTCGAAAGATCCTTAAGGCCTAAACTTGGTTCTTTTTGCTCAGCAGAATTTGGGCTAATCTTTTTTGGATCAATTGGTGCTTTCGAAAAATCAATTTTTTTCGCTTCAAACATTGGTTGAATTGGCGTAAAGTTTTGTGGTTTTGCTATTGGTTTTATGTTCGGGGATTTTTGGTTCGAAATTCCTTGATTTTTAACTGGTGCAAAAACATTTTCCGCAACCTTTTTTGAAAATTCTAGCCCGTTTCGTTCCGCCCAAGCTTTTGTCATTAGTTCTTTTGGCGGCACCAGAATATCGCGGATGCGTTGTTCGATGACGGCCCGTGGCGTGCTGTAATTTCGGCGTGTATTTTCAATAATCTTTGCACTCAAATCATTGAAAGGTTTTGGCAAAGTCAAAGTTGTTGCACTAAATGGTGTTGATTTTTCGCCGTTAATAATCATTGTCATTACAAAATGGCGGTTATTTAAGCTCATTAAATCTGAAGCGTCGAATTGTGGCTTAAACTGCTCGGCCAAAACTGGAGCGTCTTCAACCGAAACGCGGAACGAAATGATTGATCCAACATTTCCAAAAACCGCATTTTTAACACTGTCGGTCATTTGCGAAACATATTGATTAGCAACGGTTAAAGTTAAGCCATATTTTCGAATTTCTGAAAGAATTACCGCAAAAGAATCAGTGGCAAAGTTTTGAAATTCATCAACATAAAGATGAAATGGCCGGCGATCTTCAAGTCGTTCAATATCTGCGCGCGATTGGGCGGCAAGCTGAATTTTAGTTACCAAAAAGGAACCAAGAACTGAGGCGTTATCTTCACCGATCAAGCCTTTCGAAAGATTTACAACCAAGATTTTGCCTTCATCCATGATTTGGCGAATGTTAAATGTTGATTTTGGTTGGCCAATAATATTTCGAATAATAGGGTTAGCCGTGAAAGCCCCAACCTTATTTAAAATTGGTGCAATTGCCTCATTTACTTGTTTTTCACCCCATTGACCAAATTCCTTTTTCCAGAATTGAAGTACGGAGTCATCTTTACAATAAGTTAAAGTTTCTTTTCGAAAATCGCCATCTGTTAGCATCCTTGAAATATCAAGCATTGTAGTTTCTGGACGGTCGAGAAGTGCCAGAAGCGTGAAACGCAAAATATATTCAAGGCGAGGACCCCAAGAGTCGCCAAACATACGCTTTAAAACACCGATAACCTCGGAAGAAATGTTTGATTTTCGACTTGGGTCAGTTACTTCGAGCGGATTGAAGCCAAGCGGGAATTCTGTGTCGGCAGGATTAAAGTAAATTACATCATTAAGACGATGTTCGGGAATGAATCGCATGTTGTTTTGCGCAAAATCGCCGTGCGGGTCGATAATTGCATATCCTTCGCCATGAAAAATATCCGAAAGCGCCAAAAGTTCAAGTGATCCAGATTTTCCAGTTCCCGTTTGACCAATAATATAAAGGTGGCGCGAACGGTCTCGGCGAAGCATTCCAAATTGGTGATTAATTCCACGAAAGTTTGTTAAACCGAAAGCTGAAATATTTTCATCATGTGCGCGGTCGCCAGTAATTATTGGTAATTTTGAAGGTGGTTCGGCGGTTTTACTTGAAGCCCAAACAATGTTTGGAGTTTCTACGTTTGTGTGCGGTAAATGCCAAATACTGGCGAGTTCTTGAATATTTAAAATATAGCCGTCATCAAAGAATATTCGCGACTGAAAATCTCGAATTTTATCTTTATCGAGTGAAGAATTTGAAGCCTTAAAACCATTTAAATTTGTGCTATTAAACTGTTTGAAAGTTCCAGTTAAAGCTTGAATTTGAAGCCGCGCAGTATCTTCATCTTCACCTAAATACGCTAAGCGAATCTTAACTTGATAACCAAGTTTTGTAGCCTTCTCTTCAGCTTTCGAAATACGAGTTTTATCGCGGTCGGACGGTTCTTTTTTAGCATTTTCTGAACCTTCTGGCGGTGTCCAAAGCGCTTCTAAAATTCGCAAAATATATTTCCAATCAATTTTGAAAGCTTTTTTGCCAGACTTAACTTTTTTCACCCATTCATCTGATTTTTTATGCCAATCATCGGCAACAGGTCGTGCTAAAACTTGAATCCAAAGTTGGTCATTTGTTCCGTCTAATTTTGCGAGTGTTCCAGTAATTCCCGCAAGTGGATCAACTTCGAAACCGTCAAAAGTTTTAATTGGCAAGGCTTCGTTTTCAATCAAGTCGATTTCAGTTGAATAAATTACGTGTTTATTTTCGAGATTCTCTGCGTAATCTTCTTTTGCTTCATAAATTTGAACTGTTGGATATTGTGAATAAATTTGCCCTTCCACGAAACTCTGTAAAGTTCTCGGCATCCAAACATAAAACCGAATTGCACCATTAACAGATACAATTTCGAAACTTAAATGTTCTTGAACACCATTGTTATTTTTAAGTTCGGTTGGGTCTCGCAAAATTCCGTGCAAACTGGCAAGGAGTTGCTCGGCGGCAAGCTCAGATTTATCATTAGTTTTTGGAATTTCCAACGCTAAAAGAACGCTGTCGGTATTCATTACGGTTAATTTATCGATTTTTTTATAATTTTGCCAAGTTAGAAAAGCTAAAATCGCCACGATTGTTAGCCAAACTAAAGGGTTAAATAAGATTGAAAAAAATGCCGTCATAGTGTTTAAATAATAGCATAAAACTGCAAAAAAATCAAGATGGTGGTTATGCTTTTTGGCTTTTCGAAAATAAAATCCGCCCAAATTTTTGAGCGAATTTTAGTTTTTAGGCGAGTTCAGCTAAAGTGTAAGTTGCTTTTGCTACGCGCTTGAACTCTTTTTTGCTTTGAAGATTTAGTAGAACAGTTGTTTCTTTAACTTTGCGTTTTTCAAGTACGCGTTTTACGATTTCATCTCGGTAGAGTGGTTCGCCCGCTTCCTTAAGAACCGCAGTAATTATATCGGCCACAGTTCCACGTTTGAAACCCCAAGTGTCGAGTGCATAAATTCCGCGGCCAATCAAAACAAAACGTTTGTCTTTAATTAGTTCGTTATGAATTGCCTGAGTTGTAACAGCTTTTCGGCTAAAGTCACTCTTTCGAATTTCTTCAGCAATCTCCGAGAAATGCATTGGCTTTTTTTGGCTCTCTAAAATCACAAAAATTTTGTCGCGAATATTTTTCGGATTTACCGCTGGCCACTTTTCAAGGCCCCAAAGCCCGTTTAAGGTTGCAAGTAATTTTGAAACACTGGCAATCGCACTAATTTGGCTTGGATGTTCGTAGCTCAATTGCTCGTCTAACTGTTCCAAAGTTACTGGACTTTTATTCTTTTTGATGATATTGACAATTTCATCGATTGATTTTTTAATCTTTCGTTCGTCGCCGTATTCTGCGTTGGCTATTGCACTGTTGTATTTATCGTTTTCTTGGACTAAAACTAATTTCGAACTAATTTCAGCAATAAATAAAAAGTTAAAAATTTGCTGATCGCTCGACTCAGATTCAATAGTTTTTTCAACAAGATTTTTAGTTTTCGAAATTCGCCCAACTTCAGCAAGATTTCGAATTATAGTTTTTTCGATTTCAGCAAGATGTTCGATATTTCCCTTTTCGGCAGCAATTTTTAACCTAATAAGCGCGGCTTTTTCAAGCTGACGAACTCGCTCACGAGTAATATCAAGCCTTTCGCCAATTTGTTCGAGAGTTTCTTTTTGCTCACCAAGCCCAAAGCGGCGGTTGATAATTTCGCGTTCTCGCGGTTGGTCGATAACTTGCAAAGCATTCGAAATAACCGTTTGAATCAACTGGATTTTTTCATTCTGAATCTGAGTTTCTTGTTCCATAATTCCCTTGATTAAAATTAATACTTTATAAAAACCAAGTATTATTTTTTCAATAACACTTGAGTATTGTCAATACCATTTATCTCTTCTTTATCTATATTATACCACAAAATTGTAAAAAACAATAAAAAATGACATAAAAATTTATTTTTTAAACTTTTATGTCATTATGCTTGCGCTTATAATAAAATATTAACTACTATTTTTCAGATTTTTTCGTTTTCGAAACGGATTTTTTAGTATTTTTCGAAGCTGTTTTTCGTTTAGTCGATTTTCTAGTTGTAGTTTTTTTGCCAGATTTTCGAGATTTTGCAACTTCAATTAATTCACTGGCTTGTTTCTCGGTAATTTTCTCAATATCTAAATCTTTTGGCAGAATTGCTTTAATTTCGTTATCGGTAATATATTTCCTTCCGAATCCGCCGCGAGAAATCGTAATTCCGTTTTTAAATTTCTTTAAAATTCGCTTTTCGTCAGCCTTCAGTTTTTCTTCGTAAAGCATTTGCGCCTCGGTTTCAGTAATTTCAAAAGGCGACATTGGCTTAATACTCACAAAAGTATTTTCAATTTTAATATATGGGCCATATTGGCCAATGTTGGCTGTAATTTCTTTACCGTCCTCGGTTTTGCCAACTTTTCGTGGCAAAAGGAACATTTTTAAGGCATTCTCAAGTGAAACTGTTTCAATTTTTTCGCCAGCTGGCATTGGTGCAAATTTAACTTCTTCGCCCTCAACTTTATTATCGCCAAGCTGAATCATTGGTCCGAAACGACCGAATCGTGCAAAAATTTTTCGCCCAGTTTTTGGATCAACTCCAATTTCGCGAGCGGGCGCTACAGCGTTGCGGTCGATTTCGCCCGAATCCATAATTAATTTATGAAATGGTTTATAGAAATCGTCAAGCACTTCAAGTCGATCTTCTTCGCCTAAAGCAATTTTGTCGAAGTCATTCTCGAGGTTTGCCGTCCAGCCATAATCAACAACCTGATTAAAATAATCATTCAAAAAATCACTCAAAACCTCGCCGCTCGCAGTTGGCAGTAGTTTTCCTTTAGTTGATCCAGTTTTTTCTTGAATAACTTCGCGGTTAATATTATTTTTCGAAAGTGAAATTTGAATCACGTCGCGTGGATTTCCTTCGCCTTCGCCCTTCAGGGCGTAGCCACGAGCTTGAATTGTATCCAAAATCGTAGCATAAGTTGATGGGCGGCCAATTCCAAGATCTTCGAGTTTTTTAACGAGTGAGCCTTCTGTGTAGCGCGCTGGTGGTCGTGAAAAAACTTCTTTTGCAATGATTTCATTAAAATTCAAGCTATCACCGCTTGTGAGCTCTGGCAAGAATTCATCTTTCTTTCCGTTTGAATAAACTTTCAAAAATCCGTCAAAAACAACCACTTCGCCTTTAGCTTCAAAATAATTTTCTTGACCAGAAATTTCAATTTTGATAGTGGTTTTTTCGATTTTTGCAGGCGCCATTTGGCTAGCGAGTGTTCGGTTTCGAATCAGCGTATAAATCTTTTGTAAATCTTGGCTGGTTGAAACTTTTTCATTCGCTATTACGGTTGGTCGAATTGCTTCGTGTGCTTCTTGCGCTGCGGCCGATTTTGTGGCAAAATTACGTGCTTTGTGATATTTTTCGCCAAAGGTTTTCTTGATAAATTCTTCACTAGATTTAATTGCGAATCCACTCAAATTTACGCTGTCGGTTCGCATGTAGGTAATTTTACCAGATTGGTAAAGCTTTTGTGCGGCCGCCATCGTACTTTTGGCTGATAATCCAAGCCGCGCGTTAGCTTCTTGCTGAAGTGTTGAAGTTGTGAAAGGCGCACTTGGGTTGCGAGTTCCGGGAGTTTTTGAAATATCTGCCACTTTAAAATTAGCATTTTTTAAGCTTTCAAGAAAATCAGTGGCAGCTTTTTCGCTTTCGAATTTTTTATTAAGTTCAGCTTTTAAGATTTCACCTGAGCTTGGAACGAAAAACTCCCCAGTAATTTTGAACGAACTTTTTGCTCCGAACTTTTCGATTTCGCGCTCGCGTTCCACGAGTAATTTAACTGCTGGGCTTTGCACACGGCCAGCGCTTTTGCCGCCGGGAACTTTCCGCCACACAACAGGGCTCAGGTCAAAACCAACCAGCCAGTCTAAAGTTTGCCGAGTTTGTTGAGCTTCAACCATTTTCATGTCAATTTTTCGTGGATTTTTAATTGCTTCTTCAATTGCATTTTTAGTAATTTCATGAAAAACAATTCGCTTGGTTGTTTTTGGATTTAATTTTAAAACCTCGCAAAGGTGCCACGCAATCGCTTCTCCTTCGCGGTCTTCATCGGTTGCAAGCCAAACTTCGTCGGCGGATTTAACGGCTTTTCGAAGTTCTGTGACAACTTTTTTCTTGCCAGGGTCAACCTCAAAAGTAATTTTATATTTATTTTTTGTTTCTATTGGTCGCCCACCATCTTTATTTTTTTTGGCAATCTGGCGAATATGCCCAACGCTGGACATCACTGTAAAATCTTTGCCTAGATATTTTTCAATAGTTTTAGCCTTGGCGGGGCTCTCTACGATTACTAAATTCTTCATAAGCTTAATTTATTTTAACATTTTCAAAGTTTTTCTGCAAATTTTAAAATTATAATTTTTGATAGAATTCCAGATTTTTTATAAAGAAAATTGTTTTTTAATTAAAAATAAAAATATAAGTTAATTGCAATTCTTCCACACGCCTAACCAGAAACGATTAAAAGTTGTTTTTGAATTTTTAAGCATAACTAATTTGGTTTGAAATCTGCTGCAAAATCTGTTATAATCAAGCTTATGAAAATTGCAATTGCATCTGATTTATTCTGGCCGATGATTAACGGAATTTCGGTCTTTTCGAAAAACCTGGCCGAACAAATGACGGCTCGTGGCCATAAAGTTGTGGTTTTTGCGCCAAGTCAAACTGGTGAATATTATGTTGAAGAAGTTGACGGCTACCGTGTAGTTCGTTTAAGTTCGACCAACTTCCCTTTTTACCCGAATCAAACCGAAACTCTGCCTGAGCCTCGCAAAATTGCTGGTGGCCGAATTGCTATTCCACGAATTTATCTTCATAATGGTTATCGACTTTCACTTTTGCCAATCCGTGAAATCCGCAAATTTTGCAAAGAAAATAATTTTATGCCAGATGTTTCACATATTCAATTGCAACTTTTTGTGGGCCAGGCGATGATCGATTTTTCGCGAAAGCATAACATTCCGGTGGTAATCACTAATCATTCCAGCCCCGAAAACTTATTCGATAATTTAAAAATGCTTGCGCCATTATCGCCGATTATTAATCGAACAGTTTTACTTTATACTAAACGCTTTGCGCTTCAAGCAGATTATGCTACGATGCCAACTCAGCAAGCGATTGAGCGCCATTTTCGAAATCCGGAAAAAGCCAAAATGCCGATCGAGGCTGTTTCAAACGGTATTGATTTAAGCCGATTTACTCCTGAAAAACCGCCAAAAGAATTTTTTGAAAAATTTAATTTGCCACAAAACTCACCAATTGTAATGAATATTGGCCGTGTTGACGCCGAAAAACACATTTCAACATTGATCTTAGCGTTTAATGAAGTATTGAAAAACAACAAAAAAGCTCAGCTCGTGATTGTTGGTGACGGCACTGATCGCCCGAATCTTGAGAATTTGGTCTATAAACTGGGAATTTCAAAAAATGTGCGCTTTATGGGCACGCAACTTGGTGAAGATTTGGTGAATTTTCACCGTGCAGCTAGTGTGTTTGTGTCGGCTAGCCCAACTGAAACTCAAGGAATTGTTTTTCTCGAAGCCGCAGCCTGCGGTAAACCTGTGATTGGTGTTGATGTTGGTGCAGTTAAAGAAATTTGCCAAGATGGCGTTAATGGTTTTTTGTGTGAAACTGATAATGTTGAACAAATTGCCGAAAGTATTTCGAAAATTCTTGATGATAAAAAACTTGCAGCAGATTTTTCAAAAAATGGGCTTGAAATTATTAAAAAACACGATTTGAATTTTACAATTTCGAAATTTGAAGAAATTTATAATTTTGTGATCGAAAAGAAAAAACAAGAACCGCGAAATTGGTTCGAAAAACTCTCGCGAAAATTAAAGAAATAATATGATTCTTAGTGTAGAAATTACTGAAAAATCTTTTGGCAATAAACAGCTTCTTCAGAATGTAAAATTTAGCATTGATGAAGGCGAAAAAGTTGGTTTAATTGGGAGAAATGGAATTGGCAAGTCAACGCTCTTCTCGATTCTGCTTGGTCGTGACCAAGATTTTTCGGGTGAAGTAATTTTTCGAAAAGGTTCAGTTATTGCTAGCACACAACAGGAATATTCCAGCGTTGGTGAGCAAACTGTGCTTAATTTTATCTTGAATGATCTGCCGGAATACGCTCATCTTTCGAAACTTTTGCGTGAACTTCCTGGAAAAATGGGCGAAAACATGGAGCTGATTGAAAAATACACTGATGCCTTGAATCGTTTTCAGGAGAAAAATTTCCATTTCATTGAAGATAAAATTAAGGCTGAACTTCGTGATTTTGGCCTTGGTGGTTTTGAAAATCGCCAAATGAAAACGCTTTCGGGCGGTCAGAAGCGCTTAGTCGATACGATTAAAATTATCCATTCGAAAGCTGATTTGGCACTCGTTGATGAGCCGACTAACTTTATGGATTCGCACGCCAAAAATCGTTTTTTAAACTGGATGAATAATTCTAACGAAGCGGTTTTAGTGATTACGCACGACCGTGATGTACTTTCGAAAGTTGATAGAATCATCGAAATTCGTGATGGTAAAACTTATATTTTTAAAGGAAATTATGACGATTATTTGCGGGCGAATATGTTTTCAACAACTAATCAAATTCAAGATTTTGAAAGTATTCAGCGCCGAATTGCGAATTTGAAAGATAAAGTTCGTGAATATCAACGGATGAAGGAAAAAGCTCGTGATCCGAGCACGATTCAACGGTTTAAGCGGCTCGAAAATAAATCGCGCGAAGAGCTCGCGGATCTGGAGCTGATTGAAAAACCGAGTTTTTGGATTGATCAAGCAAATGTTGAAAATCTAGGTTTTAAGGCGGCAAAATCTTATCAAAAATTTAAGGCCAAAAATGTTAAAATCGGTATTAAAAATGAAGAAACACGTTCTGTACGGAGTTTGGTGCGGACAGAAAATCTTGCGCTTGGCTACGGTTCACTTGAAGATGCGCTTGAAAGTAAAAACGGTGCAAAAATTCTTTTCGAAAATGTAAATTTTGATTTAAAAGTTGGCGGAATTTTGGAAATTTTTGGTCGAAACGGCGTTGGAAAAACCAGCTTAATTAAAACGATTTTTGGCGCAGAAAATGAAAAAGCGGAAATCTACAACGGTAATATTTTTCTTGATGAAACCGCGAGAATTGGAATTTATAGCCAAGAAATTGGTTCTGAATTTTTCGAAATGAATCTAAAAGACGCAATCGAGAAAATCTACCTTGACCAAAATATTTCAATCACGGAGGAAAAAATTTATCGAATTTTACATCAATATCTATTTTCTGTTGAAGATTTTGAAACGCCTATTCGTGAGCTTTCTGGCGGGCAAAAGGCACGTTTTCAAATGATTAAAATGCTTTCGAATGAACCGCAAATTTTGATTTTAGATGAACCAACTTCGCATTTGGATCTACCAAGTATTGAAGAGCTCGAACGGGCTTTGAAGAATTATTCGGGTGCGATTATTTTTGTGAGCCATGATGATTATTTTCGAAAAGTAATGAAATCTACCGAAAAGGATTTTCAGACTGTAGAAATTTGCGGAAATTAAAAGTAAAAATGGTCCTTGCTTTATTTTACGCTTACTCAAAAATCTGCCGAATCTTTTCTGCTTTATAATGATATGAATTTTTCATTGAATATTAAAAATAAAAAGTAGCGAAAGTTCAACCCTTCGCTACAATTTTTTAGTTAAAATCGTTTAATATCAAGCAATTTTGAAAGTTTTGCGCGATCAAAACCGAGTACAATCTCGCCATTTATATCTGTTACTGGCACGCCGCGGAATTCCCCACCCATTTTTGCAAGGAGCTCATCGCGAGCTTCAGCATCTTCTTCAATATCTTTAGCTTCGAATTTTACACCGTTGTGTTCGAGCCAGTCTTTTTCAGCCGAGCAAAATCCGCACCAGCTTGTTGAGTAAACAATAACTTTTTTATCCATAAATATAGTTTAGCATAAAAAGCTTAAAAAATCATTAAAATTTACAAAATATTAAATTTTCTTGGTCAAATACCATCCGCCATCTAAATCTTGATAAACTTTAAGTTCAAGTGAAAAATCCATCGCCATCAAATAATCCGCAGCTTTCTCAGCTTCGAACTTTGAAGCATATCTCTTCTTTTTTGAACTTGAAAGCTGCATTTCGAAACGTTCAAACTTCACTTTCTGCTTATTATTTTTGCGTGGCATTTCGAAAATCCTTCAAAATTTCACGAACTTCATTAACTGATTTTGTTTCCATTAATTTTGCCCGAAGTTCACTCGCGCCAGCAAATTCTCGCACATAAATTTTGAAAAATCGCTTTAAAGGCTCAAAACGGCGTTTTTCAAGCTCGCGAGAATATTTTTCGAATAAATCAAGTTGGAGTTCAAGCAGGTTTAAATAATCGCTTGAAGTCCTAGAGGTCTCTGGCGGATTTTTTTCAAAACAAAATGGATTTTCGAAAACGCCACGACCAATCATAATTCCATCAATTTTTGGGAATTTTCGCCAAAGTTCCAAGCCTTGCTCGCGAGTTTTAATGTCGCCATTAATCTGAATCAGGGTTTCTGGCGCAATTTTATCGCGTAGCGCTAAGATTTCTGGAATCAATTCGAAATGCGCTGTAACTTTACTCATTTCTTTCTTTGTTCGAAGATGAATTGTTAGAACTGTAATTTCTTGCTCGAGCAAAAATTTGAGCCACTCTCGCCACTCCTCCACTTTAGAGAAACCAAGTCTCGTTTTAACTGAAATTGGCAAACTGCTAGCTTTTGCGTTTTTGATGATTTTGGCAGCAAGCTCAGGGTTTCGAATTAAATCACTTCCGCCACCACTTTTAATTACGGCTTTATCTGGGCAACCCATATTGATATCAATCGCTTGATACCCAAGTTCTGGCAGTTTTTCGCACATAAATTTAATATCGTCTGGTCGCGAGCCCCAAATCTGAGCAATAATTGGTTGCTCATCTGGTGTGAAAGTTAGCCGCCCACGTGTGCTATGGATTCCTTTTGGGCTGGTGAAGCTTGAAGAATTAGTGAATTCGGTGTAAAAAATGTCTGGTCGTGCTGCTTTCGAAACTACGTGTCGAAAAACTACATCGGTCACAGCTTCCATTGGTGCTAACGAGAAAAATGGTAGTTTTTTACCGTTTTCTTCGCCAGTTGATTCAATAATTTTATTCCAAAATTCACTTTTCATAGATAATAGTATAACATAAAAACCAACTTTCGAAAACTTAAAAAATATGATATAATTATTCTTATGAAAGTTAAAATTGAAATCGATACAAAAACATTAATTCGCTTTTGGCTGGTGATTTTTGGTTTTATTATTTTTGCAGGATTAATTTGGGTTGCAAAAGACGTTCTGATTATGATAATAATTGCGGCTTTTTTGGCTCTTGCTTTAAATGATCCAGTAGCGAGAATCACAAAAATTCTACCCGGTTCAAATAAAAACCGCGTGGCGGCAACCGCAGTCGCATATCTTACGATTGTTCTAATTTTGGGTGCGTTAATTTCGCTTCTTACGCCAATTATTGCCGACCAAGTTAAACATTTTTCGAAAGATTTACCACAGATTGTGAAAAATTACACCGGTGAGGAATCTGGAGTCCGCAGATTTATTGTTGAAAATCATCTTGAAGGAATGATTTCGCAAGCAGTTGATTCAATTACGCGATCAATTAATTCTTCAGTTTCAAAGCTTGGCGACTTCTTCTTCGGAAGCATCGCTTCAATTGTTGGTTGGCTGATTTCTCTGTTTATGATTCTTGCGATGGCATTTCTAATGCTTGTTGAAGGACCAGACTTAATAGATAAAATCTTTAAAGTTTTCTATATCAATAAAATGCTCGAAAAAGATCACCGTAGAATTCTTTCGCGAATGTATGGAACAGTTTCAGGCTATGTTTCAAGCATTGTTACAATTTGTTCAATTAGTGCAACTTGCGGTTCGATTGCGACGGCAATTTTAGCTTTAATTTTTGGATTACCGATCGCTTTAGTTCCACCAATTGCAGTTTTGCTCTTCATTTTCGGAATGATTCCTATGGTTGGTGCCACAATTGCTGGGTTGCTCTCTGCTGTAATTTTAGGATTAAATGCTCCGACTGCGGGATTGTTCTTCCTAATTTACTTCTTAATTTACCAGCAAGTTGAAAATAATGTAATCTCGCCAATGATTCAAGCTCGGAATAATCAGCTCTCAGCACTAATAATTTTTGTAGCTCTTACAATTGGCGTTTATGCTTTTGGCCTACTTGGAGCGCTCCTTGCAATTCCTTTAGCAGCTTGCATAAAAATTCTCGTTCAAGAGCAATTAAAATCTCGAAAACGCCGTACGCGTGAAGAAAATTCAGAAAAATTTGTTGAGCTTCTTAAGAAAATTGGCAATTAAAAACAACTAATAAAATCAGCCTCAAATTCGAAGGCTGATTTTTATTATTTATATTTCCAAAAACTCTTTTTTGGCGTATCACGTAAAACGATATTTTTCGAAAGCAATTCATCGCGAATTTTGTCGCTTTTCGCCCAGTCTTTTCCAGCGCGAGCCGCATTTCTTTCGATGATCTTCTGTTTAATTTCATCTGGAATATCGGGCGTTGAACCAAGCAGATTTAGCCCCAAAAGATCGTCTATAAATTCTAAAAGTTCAATTAGATTTTGGTGATTTAGTTTTTCGGGGTTTGCTTTAATTATTTCACTAAAAACCTCATCAATTTTTGCTAAAGCTTTTGGCGTGTCGAGATTTTCATTAATTTCTTCAAGAATTGCATTTTTAGCAGCAAGGCTTGGAATTTCCCCTTCGCTTCCTTTAATTTGCCAACGCATATTTGCAATATTCTGCCAATTTTTGAGCCGATTCTTAGCTGCTTGTAGGCTTTCAAAATTAAAGTTGCTTTCAGTTTGATATTGGCTTTGTAAAACAAACATTTTAAAATCTATTAGCGAAAACCCGCGAGACTTCAGTTCTTCAAGGTTAAAGCCATTACCAAGCGATTTCGAAATTTTTTGCCCTTCACTTTTCATATGATTGCAATGCAGCCAATAATTCGAAAAAGTCTTGCCTGTGAAAGTTTCACTTTGAGCAATCTCATCTGTGTGGTGAACTGGGATATGGTCAATTCCACCAGTGTGAATATCGATCGTTTCACCTAAAGTGTTAATCGCAATCGCTGAGCATTCCAAATGCCAACCAGGGAAACCCATCTTCCCACGAAATTCCCATTCCATATCGCGTTTTTGGCCTTCTGGTGACCATTTCCAAAGTGCAAAATCGCTTAAATTTCGCTTTTCAGGGTTGAAATTTACGCGTGCGCCAGCTTTTAAATTGTCTAAGACGAGATGTGCAAAATTGGCATAACGAGGGAATTTTGCTGTATCAAAATAAATTCCATCACTGGTCTCATAGGTAAAACCTTTTTTCGAAAGTTCTTCGATAATTTTAATTTGTTCAGGAATAAAATCGGTAGCTTTCGAAAGATTGTCAGGTTTGATTAAATTGAGTTCTCGTATTCCATTTAAAAATTCTGCCGTATAAAATTCAGCAACTTCCCAAGCTGTTTTCCCTTCTCGCCTTGCGCCTTTTTCTAGTTTGTCTTCGCCATCATCTTCATCGCTAACTAAATGTCCAACATCAGTAATATTCATCGTGCGAGTAACATTATAACCGTTTAAACGCAAAGTTCGAACTAAAATATCCCAATAGATAAATGCTACCCAGTTGCCAATGTGTGGGCTGGCGTAAACTGTTGGCCCACAAGTGTAAATTTTAACATTTTTTGGGTTTATTGGGTGAAATTCTTCAAGTTTTCGATTTGGCGTATTGTAGAATTTTAGCATATTGAAACTATTATATCAGATTTAGCTTTCGAAATCAAAAAGAAAAACCCGCCGAACGGGCGAGCTTTTCGAAAGGCTTAAAATTAAGCAATTGGATTTTCAGTTTTAATGCTTGGACCTTGTGAAGTTGCGATTGAAACGCTTTTCACGTAAGCACCTTTGATTGAAGATGGTTTTTGTGAAGCAAGACTATCAAAGAATGCTTTTGCGTTTTCTTCGAGTTTTTCTGCTCCGAATGAAACTTTACCAATTGAAAGGTGAACGATTGCTTGCTTGTCTACGCGGTATTCAACCTTACCGGCTTTAGCTTCAGAAACGGCTTTTGCCACGTCAGCGGCAACAGTTCCAGCTTTTGGATTTGGCATCAATCCGCGTGGGCCAAGAAGTCGTGCATATTTACCAAGTTTTGGCATATATGCTGGAGTTGCGATAAGAACGTCGAAATTCAATTCTTCTTTATCAAGTTGTTTTAGGAATTCTTCATCACCAACAATATTTGCGCCAGCAGCTTTTGCAGTTTTGTGCTCATTTTCTGGAGCAAAAACAGCAACTTTCACATCTTTGCCTGTTCCATTTGGTAGAATAACTGTTGAACGAATATTTTGGTCAGCTTGTCGTGGGTCAACGCCAAGTCGAGCATGAATCTCAACCGAAGCGTCAAATTTAGCTGGATTAGTTTCTGTTGCAAGTTTAAGAGCTTCGCTTAGGTTGTAAACAGTATCTTTTTCAACTTTTTTAGCAGCTTCTTGGTATTTTTTACCTCGTCGTTCAATTCGTGGTCGTGTAATTGGTTTTGGACCTTTTTTAACAACTGCTTCAGAACCATCAAGTGGAGTTGTATCGCCAGCAGCTTTTCGAGCTTCTTTTGCTTCTTTTTCAGCAACTTCCTCGGCATGTTTTTTGCTTCGTTTTCCGCTTTTTGCGAATTTTTCTTCAGCAATTTCTTCGACAACTTCTTCTAATACTTCTACAGTTTCAACTGCTTCAACAATTTCTTCTGCAATCTCGGCAGCTTTAGCACCTTTGATTGCTTCGTTAATTTGAGCAATTGTCATTTTTTCAGAAACTTCAAGCCCAAGAGCTTTAGCTTCTTCTATAAGATCAGCTTTTTTCTTTGCCATTTTCTTATCCTTTCTGTGGTAATAACGGCTTGCGCCTCCCAACATTGATTATTAACTTTTTAATTATAACAATTTTTTGAGAAAAAGTCAAAACTAAATTTTATTACTAGAAAGAGTTTTGTTTTCGTTAGAGCTCATTTTAACATAATATGCCAATAAGCTTATAACACTAAAAATTAAACCAAAAATAATTAAACTAAAGATGGAGCTTTCGAAAATTGGTTGAGACAATCCGCCTAATATTGCTTGCCTGAAAGCTGTTAGTGAATAGTAAAGTGGCATAAATGGCGCCATGTTTTGGAAAATTTGAGGTGTTGTTGCAATTGGGAACATTCCTCCGCTACTTGCAAGTTGTAAAATCATGAAAACGATTGAGGCAAACTGACCAACTCTGCCGAAAGCAAACATTAATGCATGAACAATCAAAAGGAATGAAAATGCTGAAACATAAGAATTCAAAACGAAAGAATTTATATCTGCAGGCGAAATGTTGAATATCCCACTAAAAATAATTGTGAGAACTAAAGTTTCAGCTCCAGCAAAGCCAGCCATAATCCCTACCCTTGAAAGCCACCATTTAAATGCTGAACGATTCTTTTTTGGCTTATTTTGGATTGGAAACGCAATATTAAACGAAATCGCCCCAACAAACAAACCTAATGCGATGAAATATGGAGCCATTGCTTTTCCATATGTTGCATCTCCAGAATTATTTGAAATTTCACTTTTAACAGGTGTTGCGATATTTTTAGCAGACTCATCTGAGAAATTGATTTTCGAAAGTTTTTCTGCGCCAGATGAAAGTTGCGAAGTTAATAGATTTGAACCATCTTGTAGTTTTGCGGCGCCAGAATTTAGTGTGCTTATTCCTGAATTTAAAGTATTGATTCCGCCCAAAAGTTGAGCTGTGCTTTCAGAGATTTTTTGTTCATTAGCATTGAATTCGTTCATTTTTGTCGAGAAAGTTGCAACTCCAGTTGAAAGCTGTTTTTCTCCCGCTAGAATTAAATTATGCGAATTTTGTATTTTGCGTGAATTTTGCGCCAAGCTTTGTGCGGCTGGAACAATTTTTTGCGAAAATTGCGTTTGTAAGTTTTGCGATTTTTTAGCATTTTTTTGGGCATCAGCGGTAATATTTTTTGCCGAAACCGCCAACTCGTCGGCAAGATTTTTAATATTCTGATCATTAGTTCGTTCAGCCAAAATGTGCATTTTTGCCACTTTTTGATTTAATTCCAATAAGTGTTCACTTTGATTTTTTGTGTCAGAATTGTCGCTTATTGCAGAGTTTAGTGTGCTTAAACCATTCGAAAATTCTTCACTTTTGGCTGAAAAATCTTGTAATCCCTTTTGTAAGTTTTCGCTATTTTGGCTTAAGAGATTGGTTTTGTTTGAAATTTCAGTTGCACTAAAAGCAAGTTTATCGCTCGCTTCGGCCATTTTCTGGTTTGCTGAATTTAATTTTTCTGCGCCATTTTTTAGTTTTATAACTCCAGAATTTGCCGAATTTAAACCATTCTCTAAACTACCAATCCCGTTTGAGATTTGTTCTGAACCGTTCGCTGCTTTCAAAAAACCATTTTGAACATTTGAAAGTTGAGAGAGTAAAATCTTACTGTAGTTTTCACTAATTTGCACTCGAACCTGTTCGCTCAGTTTTTGTGCAGCGTTGGTTGAAATCACTTCGCCAGATTTACTTTTTGAAACATTTGTCTTAAATGAAATATTTACTTTTTGTGGATTTTCTCCCAAAAAACTAACTGAATTTTTCGAAAAATCTTTTGGAATATATACAATCATGAAAGTGTCGCCATCGGTCAAATCTTTCTCGGCTGTTTTTAAATCCGTAAACTGCCAGTTTAAAGTTCTTGATTGCTTAAGGTTGTTACTAATTTTGTTGCCAAGTTCAATATTTTGACCATTAAAAATGACAGGTTCATCTTCGTTTACTACTGATATCTTTATATTTTCGATTTTTGAATAAGGATCCCATATTGATGCCAAAAAAGTTCCAGCATAAATAACAGGAATAAAACTTACTATAAATAGAGTGGCTAGAAGCACACGATTTTGCTTTATTTTTCTAAAATATTTCTTCATCTTCCTCCTAACAAAATAGTTGTATTTATCAATGATTACTCTATTGTATAAAATATTGTTGTAAAAGTCAACAATATTTGGTATACTTATTTTATGGAAGAAAAGATTCTTGATTTATTGCAAAAAATTAATACAATTTATCGCTCGGCACAAAAATATGCAACACGCGAGCTTTCGAAAAATGATATTTCGGCTATTGAGGCTGCAATTTTAACCAAGATTTATAATTTTTCTGCTCCGCAAGATGAAATCTCTAAAGAAATTGGTGTTGATAAGGCCTATATTTCGCGAGTTTTAGTTAAAATGGAAGAGAAAAAATTAATTTTAAAGAAAAACTCACAGAAAGATAAGCGAATTCGTGAAATTGAAATTACAAAACTGGGTAAAGAAAAACTGAACATTCGGCAGCAAATTCTAGTTAAATGGTGTGAAGAAACCTTTGGTGATATTTCTTTAAAAGAACTGAATCTATTAACCGAAGCGATTGAGATTATTTCAAATAAGGCAAATGAAAAGTAACCCTAAAATATAATAATCTTTGTTTTAAAAACTATAATTGACTTTTTTGGTTGAATTTGGTAAAATTATAACATCGGCCTCATCGTCTAACGGTTAGGACATCAGGTTCTCATCCTGGTAATCGGGGTTCGATTCCCCGTGAGGTCACCAATTTGATAATTGAGACTGTTTTGTGAAAACGAAGCAGTCTTTTTATATCCCTGCAGTAGATACAATTCTGCAGGGATATTTTTATTGCTTCGATTGAGGTAAATTATCTATGATTTAAAAAGATAGGAAGGTATAATAATAGATGTGTATAAAGTAGAAAATAGAATTTTAAAAATAAAAATATGAAGAACGATATAGATTTTATCGACGGTAAATGTTATTATAAAGTTAAAGAAGTTGATATAAAATAGATTAAGGAATGATAATGAATTTTAATGAATATCAAAATCAAGCAATCCGAACAGATGTTGCATATAACGCCACTACAAAATCCTCTCGCTACAACGGCTATATGGAAAAAGCCTTAGGTTTGGCTGGTGAAACGGGTGAAGTTTTAGAAATAATTAAGAAAATGATTCGAGACAAAGGCGGAGTTTTTGAAACTACACAAGAAGACCGTGAAAAACTTAAAAAAGAGCTTGGCGATGTTTTGTGGTATCTTTCTGCTGTTGCCTATTATAATGATATTGAACTCGAAGATATTGCAAAAACTAATCTTGAAAAATTAGCCAGTCGGCAAAAACGCAATAAAATTCACGGAAGCGGAGATAATAGATAGTAAATATATAAATATAAACTAACGAAAATATCAAAATAGCACCTTCGGGTGTTATTTTTGGTTAAAATGTCTCAACTACTTAAGACATTTTGTCCTAAATAATAAAGACAATATAGCAGTTTTTACACTTTATTTAGTTCATAAAATGTCCCAATATATTGACATAAATTGTCTTGTATGATAAGGTATATATTATGATAAATCCAAGTTTTAACTCACCCATAACTAAAACTATTTTTGAAATAGAAAATATGCGTTATCGTAGTATTTATGGTTCTACGCCGCCCTGGCTTTTTTATGATATGAAAAATATTATATACCTTGTTGAGAGTGTATCTTCTGCCAGAATAGAAGGTAATCACACAACCATGGTCTCGGCGGCAATCAGCTCACTTGAAGACAATAAAGAAGAGGTTGATGAAGTGAGACAATTCTTAAATGTTCGACGAGGGCTAGAGTTTATTGAATCTAATGTGTCTTATGGTAGTAAAATAACACTTTCTATGATTCGCGAATTTCACAAGATAATAGTAGACAAGCTACCGGTAAAAAAAGATGGATCTAAAACTCCAGGAGTGTTTAAAACAGAAGATAATAAAATATCTCGAAGTGAAGCTAAGACGACAAGTTTTTTGCACGTAGAGGATGAATTGAAAGAACTACTTGACTATATCAATACTGCCACAGAGCCTCAATTTGATATACTAAATATAGCAATAGCTCATCATAAATTCACACTAATACATCCCTTCGACAATGGTAATGGACGAGTAGCGAGATTGTTTACATATGCAATGTTAATACAAAAAGGTTTCATTAATACTGCTATGACTTTAAACCCTTCTTCTGTTTTTTGTGTTGATAGAAAAAAATACTATGATATGTTAGGCTTAGCAGATAAATCATTAGTAAATAATGACGATTCTCTCCTTGAGGAGTGGTGTCTATATGTTGCAGAAGGTATTAAAAATGAGATGATACGCACCTCTCGACTATTAAATAAAGATGAAGTAATGGTTGTTATAGCACCGGTGCTAAAAACAGCATTAGACAGAAAAATTATAACTGAAGAAGAAAAGCAAATACTAAAAATCGCCTCCAAAAAGGATATAATACAAGCAAAAGATATAACATCAGTTTTTGGTGCAGACACTCCAGCTAATAAAAAAAAGAAAACCAGAAAGCTCAAAAACTTACTGGATAGAGGCTTACTATACCCTAAATCTAAACAAAAATACGCTCTAACGCTTTCCGCTAACAAAGAAATATTACCTATATTATTAGATGAATTATTTAAAGCTGGTCTTCTCGTGGTGGAATAAACTATTGTTTTTTTGATTCCAAAATATTTATAGCTAAAAGAACCCGTTCTGGGTTCTTTTATTTCGCATTTTCTGGTATAATAAAAGAAAAAAGAGGTGGTCGCTATGGAATTAGGACTATTAATGCGTCATGATAAAGTCTACGGATTTTTTCATGAAGACGACGAAACTAAGCCAGTTGTACTGATTTATTCAGGAGATCGGACGGCAGAGTTTAGCACTTTCAGTTATTTAGTTGATGGAGTAAAGGGAGTAGAAAAACACTATAAGTTCCTTCCGAATGATATTCAGCTAAATACTTTTAAAGACGGCTGGATCAAAGCCGCAGAATAAACCACTCATGACGAGTGGTTTTCTATTGTGCTTTTATTTGCTAAGCCAACTCCCCTGTTGCAATCACCGAAACAGTAACATCAAGCTCCTGATTAACTCTCGCTAGAGACGCCATCGTAAATTCAACATAAGTCGTGGTCACCACCGTGCTAAATACAGTTAGTGGGTTCATCCCTGCATTCAAAATCTGAACCGCTACAGCTGGTGGATTTTTAAACGCTTTAGGAAACTCAATCCTTGTTTTTTCGTTCCTCTGGCGGAAGAAGTTATTATTCCAATATGTCCAATCGAACCGCTACGAGAAATAGTGGAGCAAAATCTTTATTTAGACATGAAAACTAACTTAGTCAGTATTTCTTAACTCCCAACTTAAAAATTGGTTTCAACCAGGTAAATGCCGTAGTAATTACTCCACTAATTTCAAATAATTCCTTTATGAAGATTTTCGAAGATAAGAAATCTTATGTAGAATAAAAAGCTTAACTAATAGATTGAAAAAATATTTATCAATAATCTTAGCTAAGCTTCATATATTTTTAACTCAGAATTTTCCAACAACAACTGATTAATTCTTGCAAAGTCTCATCATAATTCTCATAAATTCGAAAACCTGCAGCATAAGCGTGACCACCCCCACCAAAATAGCTTGCAATATCCGCGGCGATTGGTAAATTTGTCCGAACTTTCCCTGTCAATTTACCGTCTGGGTAAGTTTTTATAGCCACAGACACCTCTACTCCTTCAACCATTCGCATTTCATCAATCACCAAAACACTTGGGTTATACTTATCAGAATATTCTTTAATCTCGTTCCATGGAATATGCACAACTGCCAATTTTCCATCTAAAAAATATTCAATTCGCTGAATTAGTTCTCCCTTATACTTTAAAATTTCAGGTACTTTTTTCGAAAGTTCACGGCGATCCTCTTCAAGCTTGGCTGAATTTGCACCAAGTTTTGTTAATTCGCCCGCAACTTCAAAAGTTCTGGCTGAAGTATTGCTCGTTGAAAGCCCAAGCGTGTCGCTAAAAATTGCCCCAAGTAAATTTTGTGCGGCGTTTTTATTAATTTTCCACCGATTTGCTTTTGCAATTTCGAAAATTAATTCACCTGCTGAGCTAGCCTCTTCTAAAATTAATTCGTGTTTAAAGAATAAATCTGGTGTCGCATCGGTATGGTGGTCAATAACTAAAACTGGCGTTTTTTCAAGCAAGTTTTTATAAAGCGGATCCTCAATTATTTTTGATAGTAGAATACTGCTGGTTGTATCAACAATAATAAAAAGGTTAAATTTTTCATAAATTGAACTTTCCACTCTATCCCAGCCCTTAAAATATCGCAAATATTTAGGGATATCAACTGGACAAAAAAGTTTAACTTCTTTACCCAACTCGCCTAAAATTTCTTCCAATCCTAAAGCTGACCCCAAACTATCGCCATCAGGGTTTTCAGCCTGAATAACGCAAATTTTTTCTGCATTATCAACTAATTTTTTGGCATTTTCGAAATTCATTAAATTGCCTTTCGTCCTTCTAAAGCATGACTTAAAGTGATCTGGTCGGCATACTCTAAGTCAACACCTACTGGTAGACCGCGCGCAAGTCGTGAAATTACTAAGTTTTCGAAGCCTTTTTCGCGTAAATAATTCTGAATATAAAGTGCTGTGCTTTCGCCTTCAACGCTAGCGTTTGTTGCAATAATTATCTCTTGAACCTCATCTTTCGAAATTCTTTCAGCAAGCTCGCGAATATGTAATTGATCAGGTGTGATTCCGTTAATTGGCGAAATAACCCCGCCTAAAACATGGTAGGTTCCGTTAAAATGCTTTGTTTTTTCAAGGGCGATAATATCTAGTGGCTCCTCAACGACCGCAATTAGTTTTTTATTGCGAGTTTCATCAGTATAAAGGGGTGAAATCTCTTCGTCTTTTGAAATCAATGCAAAAGTTATAGGGCAACTTTTAACATTTTTGTGCAAATTTAAAAGACTATCGGCAATTTTTTCACTTATAGTAGTATTATTTTTTAGTAAATAGTAAGCGTAGCGTTCGGCTGTTCGCGAGCCAACGCCAGGGAGTTTGCCGAGATTTTCGATAGTTTCAGTTAATGCTTGAGGTAGAATTTGTGACATTTTTCTCTTTCAAAAAGATTAAAGTCCTAAGTTTCCCAAACCGCCCATTAGGGGTTGCATTTTTTCGGCTGCAACTTTTTGAGCTTCTTCTAAGCCATCACGAATCGCAATTTGAATCCAATGTTCAAGTTCTTCGGTGTCTTCAAAATCAATCAATTCTGGGTTGAGTTTTACACTTTTCACTTTTAACTCACCGGTAAACTGAATTACAACTGCACCCTCACCAGCTTCAACTTCAATAATTTCTTTTTTAAGTTCTTTTTGCGCTTTCTGTAGTTCGCGCACCATTTTCATTTGGTCTTTAATTCCTGCCATAATTCCTCCATTTAAAATAATTTACTCTTCTAATTTTATCAAAAAAATGCTTGAAAATCAATCTCGCCTCAAAACATAAAATCTATCAGCATTATATTTACGGTTTGAAACTAAAATTCTTTTTACGCTATAATTTGCTGGAATTTTTGCGTTTTGGTAGGCCTCTTTCGAAAGAATTACTTCAGAATCTTCGAATTTATTTTTTACTTTTGCCCTTCCTTGACGCTCAAGTGCTTTATAAAAATCTTCTTCATTTTTCGAAACCATTAAAATACGGTTTGAATCTGTTTTTTCAAGTAAAATATTTAAATCTTGGCTAAAAGCGGCGAGCGGTTGTGGCGAATATCGATAGCTTAAAGCAAAGACTGAAAGATTGGTAATTAATAGGTTGAAAACAAAAATCGAAATTGGAATCAACCCAAAAATTCGAGCATAAGGGTTTTTTGGAAAGAGCGCATACCAAGTGTTAATCAAACCTTGGAGACCTGTAATTGTTAAAATTAAAATTGGCGTAAAAAGAATTGTGATTGTTGTGGGGTTAATAATGCAAACTAAAAGCAGAATCATTGTCCAGATATTGATTAAATAACTTTTTGCGGAATATTTTGCGATAAATGTAAAATATAGCCCGATTGCGATTAAAATTGAAGTTGCTGGGTTGATTATTGGCGAAATCATTCCGTTACTGATTGGATTTGAAAAACCAAAAAGTGCTAAAACTAAGCTTTTGAGATTTTCGAAAAGTTTTAACGAGTTTGTAATTCCGAAAATTATCTTCAAAATTGAAAAATCGAAAAAGATCGAAACTAAGAGTGGTGAAGTTATTATTAAAAATAATATTAGCGCCATGATTTTTTGGTAATTTGGCAATTTTTTAATAATAAACCGTAAATGTGGATGTACTAAAATTGTAATTAAAAATGCTAGTGCAATGTAAGAGCTGAGCGGCGTGTAAAAACTAAGCCCTAAAATTGAAATTAAAGTGAAAATTTGGCGTTTTTTTGGCTCTTTTAGAAATTCCATTCCGCTCCAAATTAGCAAAATTGGGTAAAAAATATAAAGAATTTCGCTCGTTCCGTTTTGAGCAATAAAGAAAAACTGGCTTGATGTGATTGCGATGATGGAAGCCAAAATAGAGGCGCGTTTCGAAAACCACATTCCTGAGATTTTCGTTATAAAAAATATCGAACACAGAGAAATCAAAACTGACGGCAATTTAATTGCAAAATTGCTTAAACCAAAAATATCAATGCTAGTTTTTTGTAAAAATCTAAATGGAAAATCTAGAATATTCTTCGAAAAAATATTTGAAAAGTTTAAGTTTACTGAACTTTTAGCGCTCTCAATTTCCCCGGCGGTTAATCCATTTGGTGCAAAAAATAAAGTATAAATAATTATTGCAAGATAGCTGAGTGATAAAATCCCAACTCCAATTTGGTAACGAAATTTATAAATCCAAAAATCGCTAATTTTTAAGTTTTTCATTCTTTTTAGTATATCACATTTCTTTCTAAAAATCTACTTCAAGCTCCAGATATTTCCGCCATTGTTTGAAATTAGCCCTTTAATTTCGAGCATTGTTGCAGCTTGATTAAAATCACTCACAGAAAGCCCAGATTGCTTAATTATGGAATCGCTAGCTGTTGTGCCATTTTTTGAAAGAATTTCGAGAATTATGTTTTCGGCCGGTGTGTCACCCTGGAAGAGCTTGGTTTGTTTTTCGAAACGGTCTGGAATTAAAAAATCGAGCAGATCTTCAATTGAAGTTAAAGGATTTGCCCCGTTCTTGATAAGCTGATTACAGCCTGCAGAAAGTGGTGAGGTAATATTTCCCGGAACTGCAAAAACTTCTTTTCCTTGGTCGAGGGCATGATTTGCGGTTGAGAGAGTTCCGCTACGGGCGGCAGCTTCAATAATTACTACAGCATCGGCAAGACCCGAAACAATTCTGTTACGTGCTAAAAACTGCCAAGGTTGGGCTGGCGTTCCATTTGGATATTCGCTTAAAATTGCCCCATTATTTTCAAGAATTTTCTGCCCTAAGGCTTCATGTGAACGTGGATAAATTTTATCAACGCCATTTGCAAGAACCGCCAGAGTAATTCCGCCACTGTCAAGAGCTGCCCGATGTGCAACCGAGTCAATCCCTAAAGCCAAACCGCTCACAACCACAATACCGTTTTTTGCGCATTCGCTGGCAATTTTGGTCGCAACTTCTTTACCATAAGCGCTCGGCTTGCGAGTTCCCACAATCGCTACAGTTTTAATCCTTTTTGAAGGTAACTGCCCTCGCATAAAAAGATGCTTTGGTGAGTCTGGAATATGTTGTAAATCTTTTAAATAATCTAATGACGTAGGTTTAATTTTAATAATTTCCATAAAATTCTAAAATATTGTTGACATTGTTGTAAATTTATGATAATATATAAATAT
>CAUSJG010000005.1:0-59207 GCA_963532115.1 uncultured Saccharimonas sp. (SeqCode) | reverse complement strand
CGAAATTTACCATATTTTGCGGCGTAATTTCATCTGGGTTTTTATCTTCTAGATCTCTCAACTTTCCAAGAATTTCAGCTTTATTGATTTTAGAACCGATTAGAACGAGTTCGGTTTTTGGCACTTCATCTTTCCATTCTTCACTGTAAATATCAATAGTTTTACCAACCAGCTGAACTATATATTTCTGCTCGTATCCTTTCATTCCAAAGTAGCAAATTCCTTTCATTCGAAAAAGATTTTTAGGCAAATTATCAAGAAAACTTAGGAATTTTTGAGGATTTAGTGGTTTTAATGTTTCGAAAGCCAAAGATTGAAATTGGTTATGAATGTGATCTTTGTGATCATGCTTATGATCTTTACTTTTCTCTTTATTCTTTTGTTCGGATTTTTGCCAAGAAAAAATTAAATCAGGATTAATTTTTGAGTTTTGACTTTCAATAATTGGTGAATTTGGGTTTAATTTTCTAATGAATTCACGGATTTCTTGAATTTTATTTTTTGAAATTAAGTCGGTTTTATTTAAAACGATAATATCGCTAGCTTTGAGACATTTTTTAAAATGTGTTGGAAAATCTTTCTTGGAATTTTCGAAATTTTGAGCATCGATTAAATAAATATTTCCACCGAAATAAGAATATTTATTTCCAGAATATTGCAGGGTTTTAAGCAAATCGTAAGGTTCAGCAATTCCACTGGCTTCAATTATGATTGCATCAAGTAGCGAATCTTTATTTGCTAATTTCGAAAGTGGTTCGCTTAATCCGTTATCGCCAATCATGCAGCAAATACAGCCATTGCTAAGCTCAATTTTTTGCTCATTGATTCCGTTAGAGATTAATTTACTATCGATATTTATTATGCCAAAATCGTTTACAATTGCGCCAATTTTAAGATTTGGGCTTGATTTTAAAAGGTGGTTTAAAAGTGTAGTTTTGCCTGAACCCAAAAAGCCAGAAATCATTATAACTGGAATTTTTCGATTTTTTTGTTTTTTTGCTTTAATTTCTGTTTTTGAAAAATCATCAAAAATATCTTTCGAAAAGTTTGAAATGTCAAAATCTTCATTATTCATAAAACCAGTTTAACAGATTTTTAGAAAGCCTGCAAGATTTGCATTTTTAGAGAATATATGGTATAATTCGAAAGTTGCATTTTGCAAAGAAAATTAGAAAGATGAGGTGAAATCTTATGAAGATTTCAAAAATTGTGATGATGAAAGACTTGGATGCTGGCGAAAATAAGGAAGTTAAATTAGACACGAAAGAAATTCGTGAATTTAGCTTTCCGAAAAAGGATTATATTATTAATAAGGTATTTATTGATAATCTGTGGCTAAAAATTGCGCTTATTATATGGTTTTTAATTTTGATTGTTTTATTAATATTTGAAAAAATCAGTCAGAGTTATGGATTTTTATCAATATTAATATTGATAAGTTTAATAACCATAACGATTGTTGCTAATTTTCAAATCGCTAGATTATACTTCTTTAGTGAGGAGGAAAATCGCAACATCGAGAAAAGGTTAATAACCAGCGGGATGTGGGCTTCCATTAAAGAAGTTAAACCTAAGAACTGCACGGAAGCGGAGGAAATAGATTATAGCTTTGCAGAGAAAGTTTTCGAAGAGATAAATAAATTCGCAATTAGATTTTATTTTTCTCATTTAGCTTTTGCTTTAACTTTTTTGCTCATAGCAACAATGCTTTTAATGGTTGAAAATCAGCCAGATAAAAGAGCATCTATTTTTGTCGTAGCGGCATGGATTTTTACGGAGTTTTACCTCTGGGTAATCCGCTGTTTCATTAAAACAAAAGCAAGAATGTGCTATAATGTTACTCCAAGAGTTGACAATGATAATGCATTAGAATTTTCTTTAAATGGCAATTATGTCATTGAAGAATAGGTTGAGCTCGCTCATCAAAGATTGCATTTTAGTTAATAAAAAATGGCCCCGCTAATTATGTGGGGTTTTCTTTTTTTTCGAAAATCTGGTATAATATTTATATTCTATACATTTTGGAGGTAATAAAATGTTATTATATGAAGCTCTTTTCAATGAAGAAAGCATGGACTATTTTGAAGCCCAAAAGCATCTCTATCCGTTAGTTTGGGATGTCAAGATGGCATTGAAAGCCATTAGCGAATGCGACATTCAAGAGTTGCAGGGTATTTTAAATATCGCAGAAAAATTTCATAGCGACACAAAGTATGATGAAAAATATGAAGCTATGGAAGAGAAGTTACAAAAAATTTGGAACTTTATAAAAAACTTTAATGAACACTTCAATAGAAGTGTTGATAAAAACTCTCTGAAGATTCTGGAATATAAAGAATCTGCCATTGTTGAAAATATCATCAGCTTAATCACGCAAGATGATCAGCTTGGATTTGAAGAGACCGTGGTAATTCTCCAATCATTAAAGCCTATTGTTGATAGGCTAGTTATTAGAAGTGAAGAGCCAATGGCCAATATTTATTCCACAGGATTGGATATCTGTGAAAGATATAATACCTATGGTATGAATTTTGCGATTATTATCAGTAGCAATTGCAAATGGTCTATCGAGTATTTTATAAGAGGATGTAATCCTCGTCTTGACAACATAGTTAAAAATGGTATTTCTTCGATTTTAGGTTCGAAGAAAGAAATAAAAAAACTTGACGGTAAATTAAAAAAAGATTTAAAACTAGCCTATAAAGCTCTTGTTGAAAAAAAATATAGGTTTAGTCTAGTCGAGAGATACCGTGCTTTGTTTTTATAATCTAGAGTCCCCTCGGGCTCTTTTTTATTTGACTTTAAACTTGAAATTTGATAAAATAAGAATACTAAAATATTACTTGTTCGAAAAATCCGACCTAAAAATAACTTTTCGAACGCTTTAATTTAAGGAGAAAAATGACTGATAATTTTAATGAGAAGCAGGCTCGGAAGCGTGCTAACTTGCAGAAAAAAGCTCAAGATTTGCAAAAAAATCGAGATAAATATGTTGGGAATGCTAAAAAAGAAAGTAGCGAGAAGAACGCAAAAATCGCTCAAAAAGCTAAGAATATTTCAAAGCAAACTCGAGTTCAAAAATCTGACGCTAAAAAGGTGAATTTACCAACAACAACGCGTCGTGGTGCGGTTGTGCGAGCTCAACGAATGATTTCGAATGACATCAATATGCGTGCAACTCAGCACATTGTTAATATTCCTGTTAATAAATCACTTTTTAACGGTTTTAATGGTGAGCAGCTAACAGCTTCGAAATTGAAAAAACTTCGCCCAGAAAAGGATAGTGTGCGAGTAATTCCGCTCGGTGGCTTGGGTGAATTTGGAATTGGTAAAAATATGTTCGCAATTGAATATATGGATGAAATTTTAGTGATTGACATGGGTTCGATTTTTCCGAATGAAGACTACCCTGGTGTAAATTTCATGACGCCAGATATCACTTATCTAAAAGATAACATGCACAAAGTTAAGGCTGTTGCATTTACGCACGCTCACCTTGACCACATCGGCGCTGTCCGCCAGCTTTTGCCTGAATTCGGTAATAATATTCCAATTTATGCAACTGATTTCACGATTGGAATGATTAAACGCCAAATGGAAGAGGCGGTTGTTGAAGTTTCACCAAATTATCAAATTGTTGATCCATTTAAGCATGAGCAAATTAGAATTTCGAAATATATGACACTTGAATTTGTGCATGTTTTACACTCGATTCCTGGTTGTGTAGCAATGGTTATTCGTACGCCAAATGGGAATATTGTTCATATGGGTGACTGGCGTTTCGAAAACGATCCAGTTGATACTCAATTCGATCTCCCACGGCTTGCTGAAATTGCGCAAACCGAAGGTGTTGATTTGTTGATGAATGAAAGTACAAATATTGATACACCGGGCACGCACCCACACAGTGAGTATTCAATTGGTGAAAGTGTTGGTGAAGTGATGACGGCGTATCCGCATGCACGATTGATTTTTTCTTGTTTTTCAAGCCAGATTTACCGCCTACAATTGATTTTAGATGAAGCAGTAAAGCACGACCGCAAGGTTGCGTTTGCTGGATTCTCAATGATTAATGCGATTGAAATTGCATTGAGGTCACGAAAAATTAAAGTTCCAAAAGATGTTATTGTAAAAATGGAAGATATCGTGAAGCTTGATGATTCGAAAGTTACGATCGTCTGCACTGGCTCACAGGGTGAATTAAACGCTGTTTTGAACCGAATGGCAACTGGCGCTCACCGATTTGTTAAAATTAAAGCAACAGATGTTGTGGTATTTTCTTCAAGTCCGATTCCAGGGAATGAGCCTCGTGTGGCTTCGACTGTTGATGGGCTCTTGCGGGAGGGTGCTGGCGTAATTCAGCACGGTCGCGGTCATTATCATGGCATTGGCCCACTCCATCTTTCAGGGCACGCTTATTACGATGACCACGTTCGATTGGTGGAAACTATTCGCCCAAGAAATTACCTCCCAGTTCATGGTGAATTTTACATGCTTCAACATAATGCTGAAATGGCGCAGAAAGTTCTTGGGTTAAAACGAGAAGAGATTCTTGTTGCTGATAGTGGTGATATCATCGAGCTTACAAAAGAAAAGAAAATTAAAAAAGGTGGCCGTGTCCATGTTGGTTCAATTCTTTATGATAACACTGGAAATACGGTTCATGATGCGGTTGTGAAAGATCGCTTGCATATTTCAACTGAAGGTATTTTTATTATCGTGCTAACAATTAGCAAGAAAACTGGCCGACTTCTTAAAACGCCAGATGTAATTTCGCGTGGATTTGTTTATCTAAAAGATAGTGAAGAATTGATTGGCAAGATTCGTCATTATTTGCGAATTAAAATCGACCGTGAAGTTGAACGAAAAGTTGAAATTGCTGACATGAAACAAGAAATTAAAGATGATATTTCGCACCTACTTTTTGATAGCACTGGTCATACGCCAATTGTTATTCCTGTTGTAAATAAAGTTTAATCTGTTTCGAAAATCGCTCAAAACGGGCGATTTTCTATTATTAACTAAAATTGAAAAAAACTCCAAAAGATGCTAAAATTTAGTAATGAATTTAAATTCTTCATTAGGTTTGGTAAAGGGTGTTGGTGAAAAAACGCTCGAGAAACTCGAAAGTGTTAATTTGCGAACCGTTGGTGATATTTTGGAGTTTTTTCCACGAAAATATGAGGATTTCGCAAGTTTAACCAGTCTGAGCGAAATTAAGCCTGGGAAGGTTCTTTTTAAAGCTTATGTCGAGAAAGTTTCGATACGTCGAGTTCGGCGTGGAATGACAATAACCGAGGCTATTTTAACTGATGGAAAAGAGAAAATTAAAGCAATTTGGTTTAACCAGCCATACCGCGTAAAACAGCTTCAAGATGAAGAAGAATTTTTCTTTTCGGGAAAATATGAATTTAACTATAATCGTTATCAAATTACGAATCCGAGTTTAATGAAGCGTGAAGAATTGCCAAAAAATCAAAATTTTTCAGGTAAAGATGGCGAAATTGTACCGATTTATCCGCAAAAAAAAGGTTTAAAAACTGAAACAATTCGAAAGATTTTAACAGAATTAAAACCAATGATGAAGATTCTGCCTGAAACTTTGCCGGAAATTATTGTTCGAAAAGAAAAACTGATTTCACGTGCGCAAGCGATTGAGTGGGTGCATTTTCCGGGTTCGGCAGAAGAATTTAATCTAGCACTTGAACGGCTTGCTTTTGATGAAATTTTTGAGCTAATTTTGGCTGCGAAATTAAATAAAATTGAAAATGAGCAACTTCGTGGATATAATATCGAGCCAAAAATTCAAGATGTGAAGCAATTTGTTGAAAAGCTACCTTTTAATTTGACACAATCACAGAGGCTTGCTTCTTGGGAGATTATGCAAAATATGAGCCAGGATTTTCCGATGAACCGGCTTTTACAGGGAGATGTTGGCTCCGGAAAGACAACCGTGGCGGCAATTGCGGCATTAAATGTGGTAAAAAATGGTTATCAAGTGGCAGTTTTTGCGCCAACTGAAATTCTTGCACAGCAATTAGCTGAAAATTTTTCAAAAACTTTGGCTTGTTGTGGTATTTCGATTGGCTTTCTTTCAGGGAAGGTAAAAGGAAAGGCTCGTAAAACACTTTTCGAAAATCTAAAAAATGGCAATCTTGATATTTTAGTTGGCACGAGTGCGATTATTCAAGAAAAAGTGGAATTTTCAAATCTCGGTTTAGTGATTATTGATGAACAGCACCGTTTTGGTGTTGCTCAAAGGCAAAAAATTCTTGAAAAATCTCACCAAAAAATGCCACATTTACTTGCGATGACCGCTACACCAATTCCAAGGTCGTTGCAATTAACACTTTTTGGTGATTTGAGTATTTCAATATTGAAAGAAAAGCCTAAAGGGAGAAAGCCGGTTCAAACTGAAATCATCTCACCAGCTTCTCGTGCGCCAATGAATATAAGGATTAAAACTGAAATTTCGAATGGACGGCAAGTTTTTGTAATTGTTCCAGCAATTCAAGAAGGAAAAAACGAGGAAATTAAAAGTGTTGAGGCAGAATTTAAACGATTGAAACGTGATTTTAAGGAATTTAGAATTTTACAGCTTCATGGTAAAATGAAGTCGGAAGAAAAAGAACAAATAATGGCAGATTTTTTGGCGAAAAAAGCTGATATTTTGCTTTCAACTACCGTTATTGAAGTTGGAATTGATGTTCTAAATGCAAGTGTAATTGTGATTGAAAACGCTGATCGTTTTGGTTTAGCACAGCTTCATCAACTTCGTGGGCGAGTTGGTCGTGGCGGTTATGATGCTTTTTGTTATCTTGTAATGAGCTCAAATGCAAAACCGCCGCAGAGGCTCCAAGAAATTTCGAAAACTGACGATGGCTTTATATTGGCGGAAAAGGATTTAGAGCTTCGTGGCGCTGGCGAAATTTACGGTAAGTCTCAATCTGGTGAAATTAATTTAGAGTTTGCAAGCATTGGTGATACGAAAATGATTTTGCGAGCGCAATCTGCGGTGGATTTTTTGTTCGAAAATCAAAAAGATTGGCAAGAATATTTGAGAGAAAAGCCAAAATCACTTGAAAAATACCAAAGATTAACTTTATTAAATTAGAAGCTTGACGAAAAAAATAAATTGTGCTAAAATTGAAAGGTAGTCGGCCAGCAGGTCGGCATTTTTCATAAGAAATTATTTCGAAAGGATAAAATGGAAGATTTAAATATTAAACAAATGATGTTGGCGGCAAAAACAATTGCAGCTGAAAAAAATTTACCAGAAGAAAAAGTTTTAGAAGTTATTGAAATGGCAATTGCGGCTGCTTGGCGACGCGAAAACGGAAATCGCGACCAAAATGTTCGAGCAGAACTGAATACTCAAACTGGTGATGCTGAAGTTTTTGTTCAATATGAAGTTGTTGACGGCGAAGAAGCTTATAATATTAATAACGAGATTTCTCTTGAAGATGCAAAAAAACTTGATGCGAATGCTGAAATTGGCGAAATTGTTGAGGAGAAATTCCCGGTTGAAACTTTTGGCCGTGTGGCCGCTCAAACTGCTAAACAAGTTGTTTTACAGCGACTTCGCGAAGCTGAACGTGAGATTATTCTCGAAGAATTCGAAGATAAAGTTGGCACTATCGTAAGTGGTTCGGTTTCGAAAATTGACCAACGATTTGTGAGAATCGACCTAGGAAAAGCAAATGGAGTTATGCCACTCCGCGAGCAAATTAATGGTGAATATTTTAGTGTTGGCCAGCGGATTAAAGTTCTTATTAAAGAAATTGAACGAGATGGTCGTGCACCAGAATTGATTCTTTCACGTGCAGATGCTAAATTCGTTGAAATTCTTTTCGAACAAGAAGTGCCAGAACTAGAAACTGGAATGGTTGAAATTGTGGCGATTGCACGCGAGGCTGGTCGCCGAACTAAGATGGCGGTTCGTTCAATTATGAACGGTGTTGATCCAGTTGGAACTTTCGTTGGTAGTCGCGGTGTGCGAGTTCAATCTGTTATGAATGAAATTGGTGAACGTGAAAAAATTGATATTGTAACTTGGAGCGAAAACCCAAGCGAATTTATCCGTGAGGCATTAAGTCCTGCAGAAGTTGTTGAAGTTCAAATTAAAGAAACTGGTGAAAACGAACGCAAACGAGCAACTGTGCTTGTGAGTGAAGATCAGCAAAGTGTTGCAATTGGTCGCGCTGGGCAGAATGTTCGCCTTGCAAGTCGACTAACGGGCTATGAGCTTGATATTGAACTTGCTAAATCTACCAAGAAAAAACCACGCGGAAATGTTGAAGATGGCTTGTTCAGTGCTTTAAATGAAGCGACTGAAAGCGAAGTTGTTGAAAACCTCGACGGAGATGAAAGTGACCGCGAGAAATTCGGTGGAGAAGAACAATAAACATTTTAAGAGCTAGCAGAAGTTGACTGCTAGCTTTTCTTATGCTATAATTACCATATTGGCTTTGGGCGACCAAAGTACTTAAAAAAAGGAGGCATTTAGATATGCAGAAGAAACGTGAAGACCTGATAGTTATTATCCCTGCCGCAGGAAACGGTACACGCGGATATCCGGCAACTACAGGATTTGCTAAAGAGTTACTACCGTTGCCATTTGATGGCTATTTGCAAAATTCAATTGTGGTTTTGGTAGAAAAACTGGTTCAGGCCGGAATTAATCCTAAAAATATTGCAATTGTTATTAGCCCTGAAAAAACATCAATAAAAAGTATTTTCGAAAGTAAAAAATCAATTATCGAAGGGCTTAAGAGTAAGAATAAACATGATTTTGCCGAAAAAGTTGAACGAGTTGAATTTTTAGCGCCAGCGAAATTCATCCAGCAAAATTGTGAATTCTATGGTAATCAAGCGCCGATTTCAACCCCAGAAACGTTGGAGTTTATCGGGGAAAATGACTTTGGTTACTTTTTCCCTGATGATATTTTCGCTACAATGGGCAAAAATGAATTCGAACAGATCTTTGAATCCTACGAAAAATACGGTGGAAGCATTCTACCGGTTAAACAAGTGCAAGATTGTGTCGAATATTCAAAATACGCAATTGTCGTAGGCGAAATTATTCATCATCCAAAAAATAAAGAAGACAACTTGGTATTGTCAGTCAATAAGATTGACGAGAAACCGGGATTCGAAAAAGCCAAAAGCGAACTTGCAAGTGTCCGTGGAGCGATTTTCGAAAATAAACTCATTGAATATATGAGTGGTTATGCAAAAAAATTTGACGGAAACGGTGAGTTGATGTATCAGATTCCTGTACAGAAGGCAATGAATGATGGAATGAAATTCTATGCAGTTCGAATTAACGGATTCTATTGTGACACAGGAAACTGCTACGATTATGCTCTAGCGGTTCCAGCAATGATGATGACCAAAGACCGTGAAAAATATGTTAAAGACTTGAAAAAAGTTATTGAGTATTTTGAAAGCCTCTAGAAAAAATAAACGCTCATTAATGAGCGTTTTTTAAATTCCTTCGTGTTGAAGTAGCCAACTTTTACGATTTTGCCCGCCGTTGTAGCCACCAAAATCCATATCTTTTGTAAGAACTCGATGGCACGGAATAATTATGGAAAGCTTATTTGCGTTTAAAGCGTTGCCAACCGCACGAACGGCATTAGGATTTTCAATTTTTTCGGCAATTTCAGAATACGTTGAGGTTGAGCCAGAGCGAATATTTTGAAGCTCCTCCCAAACCTGTTTTTGAAAATCCGTTCCAATCATTTCGATCGGTGTTTTAAAGCCTGCAAAAGGGTGTTTAAAATAATCTTCAAGTTCAATGCGTATCTGTTTAATTGGTAGATTTTCGCCTTCTTCAATATTTTCAACTTCAAAAAACTCTTTAATTTGAGTTAAATCTTTTTCGAAATTTTCATTATCTTGAAATTCCAAAAAAACCAAAGCATCGTCGTGAGCGATTGCCGTCATTTCGCCAAGTGGTGTTTGAATTTTAGAAAGTTTTAGTTCACGCATTTTAATATGACAATTATATATAAAAAAGCCTAAAAAGTCAAATAAAATAAGAAATTATTAGCACTCATATTGTAAGAGTGCTAAAAGTATGATAAAATAGAGTTATGATACCTGAAGATTTTCAAGAAATTATTTCGCGAATGAGTGAAAATTCGCACAAAAGTTTGGAGCGAGCAGAATTTTTCTCTCGTAAATTTAAAACTGGCTACATTGGAATTGAACATATTTTGTTAGGAATTTTAGCAAATCGCGAATCTTCGGCGGCAACTTTAGCATATGAATATGGCTTAAAGTTTGAAGATTTATATGATTTTTTTATTGAAAATCCGCCAATTTCGAAAAGTATGCCAGATTTTGAAGATCCAAACGTGCGAGCTTTAACCGACCGTGCGGTTTTTGCATTAAAAATGGCGAGTTTAATTTCTGGTGACGATAATGAAATTGGCACAAAAAACCTGCTTTTCTCAATTTTAAAGCAAAAAGATTTAAAATTGCAGGTTGTACTTCGGCAAACTGGGGCTGATATTGAGGGGTTAGTGAATGCTTTTGATATTTTATTTTCGAACGAAAATTCAGCTGAGGGAATTGATGAAATTGAGCAAAAAAGCTTTCGAAAGAATTCAGAGAAGCAACAATCCAGCCGTGAAATTGCAATTTTGAAGAAATTTGGTGAAGATTTGACAGAAAAAGCTAAAAATGGCGAACTTGATCCAGTAATTGGGCGTGAAACTGAAGTCCATAGATTAATTACGGTTCTGCTTCGTCGCACGAAATCAAACCCAGTTTTGATTGGTGAGGCTGGAGTTGGAAAAACCGCTGTAGTTGAGCTTCTTGCTCAAAAAATTTCGAAAGAACAAGTCCCATCACAGCTAATTGGAAAGCGAATTTTTGAAATTGACTTAGCTGGAATGTTGGCTGGTACGAAATTTCGTGGTCAATTTGAAGAGCGGCTAAAAAATGTAATTAAAGCGCTTGAAAAACATCAAGAAATCATTGCATTTATTGATGAAATTCATCTTTTAGCAGGAACTGGCTCGGCGGAAGGCGCAATGGATGCGGCGAATATTTTAAAGCCAGCGCTCGCTCGTGGAAAAATTAAACTAATCGGTGCCACAACTTTTGATGAATTTAAAAAATCAATTGAGAAAGATTCTGCATTGAATCGGCGTTTTCAATCTGTTCAGGTTGAAGAACCAAGCTTGAATGAAACGATTGATATTTTAAAAGGTTTGCGAGAAAAATATGAAAAATATCATAATATTGAAGTTTCTGATGAAGTTTTGGGTGAAATCGTTGATATGAGCGCAAGGTATATTTTTGACCGCCAAATGCCAGACAAAGCTATTGATATTTTAGATGAGGCTGGTGCGCTAGCTGCGAGCGAGAAGGTGTCGAAACCGAATAAAATTTTAGAATTCTCGCGTGAGATTGAAAAATTAAATGAAAAGCAAATTCGAGCGGCAGAAAATGAAGATTTCGAAGGCGCGGCTCTCTATAAAACGCGAATTTCACAACTTAGAAAAAAACTTAGTGAAGAGGAGCAAAAAGCAAAAAGTTCGAAAAAAATTAATTTAACGAGCGATTATGTGGCGCGAGCGATTTCTTTAAAAACGAATATTCCGGTTCAAAAAATTTCAAAAAATCAGGCAAAAATTCTACAAAATCTTGAAAAACACCTTTCGAAAAAGGTGATTGGCCAAAGTGAGGCGATTGAGAAAATTTCGAAAGCAATCCGCCGTAATAAATCTGGGATTTCAGATGAAAATCGTCCAATTGGTTCGTTTATCTTTCTTGGCCCGACTGGTGTTGGAAAAACCGAACTTTCACGCCAGCTTGCAAACGAGGTCTTTGGCGGTTCGAAATCTTTAATTAAAATTGATATGAGCGAATTTGGCGAAAAACATAAAACTTCGCAACTTTTGGGCGCACCAGCTGGTTATGTTGGCTATGGTGAAGGTGGAACTTTAACAGAGAAAATTCGCCGTCAGCCATATTCCGTAGTGCTTTTTGATGAAATTGAAAAAGCTCACCCCGACACTTTTAATTTACTTTTACAACTTTTAGAAGATGGTGAATTAACGGATTCGGAAGGGCGAAAAGTTTCGTTTAAAAATACTGTTGTAATTTTAACAAGTAATCTTGGCGCAAGCGAAATGATGAATGAAAAATCGCTCGGGTTTGAGGCGGAAAGTTCTTCAAAAAAGAATCATTCAAAAAATGAAAAATTTGCTCGAAAGGCTCTTGAAAAAGTTCTAAAACCTGAGCTTTTAAACCGATTCGACGGAATTATTACATTTCAATCACTTTCAAAAACTGAAATTGGCAAGATTTTTGATATTCTTTTATCTGATTTAAATAATCGATTGCTTCGAAAAGGTTTGAATTTGAAAGTTCGAAAATCAGCGAAGGATTTTATTATTGAAAAGGGCTATGATGCTAAAAATGGAGCAAGGCCACTTAGGCGCGCAATTGAGGATTTGCTTGAACACAAATTAGCCGAGGAAATTCTGGAGAAAAATCCACCAAAAGGAACGCAATTTGTGGCGAGTGCGAAAAATGGTGAAATTATAATTGAAGTTTCGAAAGATTAAGGAGGGAAAATGCGAAAAACAGAGAATTATTTAGTACCAACGGTTGTTGAAGAGACTAATAGAGGCGAGCGAGCGTTTGATATTTATTCACGGCTTTTAAAAGAACGAGTTATTTTTTTGGGCGAAGACGTGAATTCACACACGGCGAATGTTGTGGTTGCGCAACTTCTTCATTTGGCTTTTGAAAATCCAGATGAAGATATTAAACTTTATATCAATAGTCCTGGCGGAAGTGTTTATGATGGTTTGGCAATTTATGACACGATTAAATTTATCAAACCAGATGTGCAAACAATTGGGATTGGTTTGCAAGCTTCAATGGGGGCATTTTTGCTGGCGGCTGGAACAAAAGGTAAGCGTGCGATTTTACCGAATTCTCGAGTAATGATTCATCAGCCATCAAGTGGTACGCGCGGAAAAGTTACAGACCAAGAAATTGACCTAAAAGAAAGCTTATTGCTTAAAGAAAAACTTGCGCAAATTTTGGCCAAAAATAGTGGTCAGGATTTGGAAAAGCTTAAAAATGATATGGAGCGAGATTATTGGATGAGTGCTGAGGAAGCTGTAGGATACGGCTTAGCTGATAAAATAATCCAGCAAGAAAAATAGCCTCACAAACGAGACTATTAGTAATTATATCCGTCAATTGGCTTAACTTTTTCGCTAATGGCGGATTTTTTTAATGCTTTAAGTCGCTTAAATTCACTTTGAGAGACTGGAATTGGCCAAATCTCTCCTGAATTCCTTCCGCCTTCTGGAATTCGAACGGCCAAAACATAAAAATTATCGTTTGGCAATAATAAATTATCACCAGAAGCGAAATTTGTTTTAGCACGAGTAAAACCAATTGTATCGACAAAAAGGAATTGAGAATCTCTTCCACGTGCTACCCAAGAGGAAACTCTAATTTTTCGACCATCTTCATTTACAATATTAATTGAAGGGTTGATTCGGAATTTTGAGGATATTGAGAAGTAAGCTCTATTTATTTTATTACCGTCCTCGTCTATAAAAGTTATTCCTTTTGCCTCGATCGGCTTGGCGAAATAATCATCTCTAATGGTTTGAAAATTTTCCCATTTATCTTTCGAAAACTCTTTCCCTTTTTGGAAATAGTCTTTAAATCCGACTTGAGTGATGTTGCCTTTGCTCTCTTGTGCAAAAACCTCTGTCTTTGACGCAAAAATAAAAAGTGAAGCGATAAAAATCGCAGTAGCAATGAAGATTTTCTTCATTTTAAACTACTTCTAACGCACTCAATAAAACATTAAAATAGTTTTGAAAGGTGCGTAAATAATTTTAATAGCCACATAATAGCATAAAAACAATAAAAAATCAAGGGGTTGATCTTTTCTATGAAAGGGTGTAAAATATACAAGCCTTGGGCAAAAAGTACTTTTTGGAGGTAATAAATTATGGGTGCGAAAGAAACAATCGAAAAAGTTTTTCATATTCATCATGATGAACGAGCTATTAGTGAGGAGGATAATAGAGCTATTCTAGCTGCTAGGGAGGCTAATTTGAGTATAAAATCATATGTATTGATAATGCACTAATAATTTTAACCGTCTTTTAGGGCGGTTTTTTATTGATTTTTTTTAAAAAATATGTTAAAATGAGCTATAAGAAGTAGTGTGCTTGCGGAGAATTTTACTTCGAAATTGATGGCAAAATTTCGAAAGTCGCAGGCGGAGAATCTTCGGGCCGATTCTAATAACACTTTAAATGCGAGGAGAAAAATGGCAAAAAAGCACTTTAATGCTGCAGGACGAGCGTTCTTTTCGAAAGAAGACGCTATTCTTAAAACACCAGATTTAATCGCTCACCAAAAAGAATCTTGGAAAGATTTTGTTGATAATGGTTTGAGTGAAATTTTCGAAGAGATTAACCCAATTGACGACTATACTGGTCAAAAATTAGCTCTACGATTTAAGAGTTATGAATTTCAAACTCCAAAAACAACAAAAGATTTTGCGAAAGAAAATAATTTAACTTTTGAAGCTCCGCTGCATGTTCAAGTTGAGCTTACGAATAAAGTTACTGGCGAAGTTAAAGAACAAGAAATTTACCTTGGTGACTACCCTTGGATGACAAACCAAGGAACTTTCATCATTAACGGAACTGAACGTGTTATTGTTTCGCAGTTGATTCGTTCTGAAGGTGTTTATTTTAATGCCGAAACCGGAAGTGACGGAAAAAAATATTATGGTGCAAAGTTGATTCCAGTTCGTGGTGCCTGGTTAGAATTTGAAACCGACCCTAAAACTGGTGTGATTTATGTGAAAATTGACCGCCGCCGAAAACTTCCAGTAACAACTTTCTTGCGTGCGCTTGGTCGAATGACTAATGCTGAAATGCGAGAGATTTTTGCTGATGTTGATAACGGAGATGTTAAATTTATTCAATCAACTCTTGAAAAAGATCAATCAGCTGGCCCAAATGAAGCTTTGATTGAGGTTTACCGCCGTCTTCGCCCAGGAGATTTGGCGACTATTGAAAATGCCCGAAATATGATCGAGCGAATGTTCTTCGACTTTAAGAGATTTGATTATGGTCGTGTTGGTCGATATAAAATTAACAAACGCTTGAAGCTTGAAACACCAAATACAACTGAAAATCGTTCTTTCCAAATGGAAGATCTTTTCGAAATTATTAAAGAAGTTATTCGCTTAAATAATTCGCAGGGTGAAGTTGATGATATCGATAGTCTTGATAATCGACGAGTTAAATTGGTTGGTGAGCTTGTCGCGCGACAATTCCGTGTTGGTATGCTTCGAATGCAACGAAATGCGATGGATCGAATGTCGATGACTGATATTGAAACTGTAACTCCTGGCCAATTAGTAAATGCTCGCCCAGTTGTTGCTGCAGTGCGTGAATTCTTTGCTGGATCGCAGCTTGCTCAGGTTATGGATGAAACTAACCCGCTTTCAGAACTTTCTCACAAGCGTCGTTTGAGTTCAATGGGTCCTGGTGGTGTTACTCGTGACCGTGCTGGTCTTGAAGTTCGTGACAGCCACCCAACTCACTATGGCCGAATTTGTCTTGTTGAAACTCCAGAAGGTGGAAACGTTGGACTTGTAACAAACCTCGCAACTTTTGCCCGAATTAATGAATATGGCTTTATTGAGGCTCCATATCTTCGGGTTAAAGACGGAAAAGTTACCGATGAAGTTGTTTATCTTGATGCCGATCATGAGATGCGCGAAATTATCGCTGATGCTGGTTCGAAATTAAACGAAGATGGAAGCTTTGTTGAATCTCAGGTTTCTGCTCGAAAGAATTTAATTCCTTCGCAGGTGAGTTCAAGCGAAGTAACATTCATGGACGCCGTTCACAGGCAGGTTCTTGGCGCAGCGGCATCCCTTATTCCTTTTGCTGAACGTGACCGAATCGACCGTGCTTTAACTGGTTCAGCCATGCAGAAGCAGGCCGTTCCACTTCTTTGGAATGAAGCCCCAACTGTTGGTACTGGTGTTGAAGCTGATATTGCGCGAAACTTAAGCCAAATTATTGTTGCTGAAGATGATGGTGAAGTTATTCGTGCTGATTCTGTTGCTGTTGAGGTTAAATATGCGTCTGGCACAGCAAAATACGAACTAAAACATTTCGAAAAAACTGCTGACGACCGATGCTACAATCAAAAAGTTGTGGTTTCTCGTGGTCAAAAAGTTAAAAAAGGTGATATTTTGGCGGAAGGTGCAAGTATCAAGGATGGAGAAATTGCTCTTGGCCGTGACCTCCGTGTGGCATTTATGTCTTGGGGCGGATTCAACATGGACGACGCTGTGATTATTTCTGACCGTCTTGTTAAGACCGATATGTTAACGAATATTAATATTAAAGATTATATGGTTGAAGTTCGTGAAACTAAGCTTGGGCCAGAAGTTGTCACTCGTGATATTCCAAACGCTAGCGAATACAGTTTGCGACATTTGGACGAAGATGGAATTGTCCAAATTGGTTCAGAGGTAAAACCTGGCGATGTGCTTGTTGGAAAAATTACTCCAAAAGGTGAACAAGAACTTTCGAGCGAAGAACGACTTTTGCGTGCAATCTTTGGTGAAAAAGCAAAAGATGTTCGTGATACTTCTCAAAGAATGAAAAATACTGGTTCTGGAAAAGTTATTGGTGTGAAAATCTTTTCGAAAGAAAATGGTCATGAAATGCGTGCTGGCGTACTTAAACAAATTCAGATTTTTGTGGCTGAAGCTCGCAAAATTATGGTTGGAGACAAAATGGCTGGACGACACGGAAATAAAGGTGTTGTTGCAAAAATTTTGCCAGAAGCTGATATGCCATTTATGGAAGATGGAACTCCGATTGATGTAATTCTTTCGCCGCTTGGTGTGCCTTCACGTATGAACCTTGGTCAGCTTTTCGAAGTTCACCTTGGAATGGCTGCGAAAACTCAAGGTTACCGAGTTGCAACTCCTTCATATGATGGTGTTGATGCTAAAACTTTGAGTGATGAGCTTGAAGCCGCAGGCGTCCCTCGAGATGGAAAAGTTCAATTGTTTGATGGTCAAACCGGTGAGCCATTCGAACAGCGCACAACTGTTGGATTCATGCATATGATTAAGCTTCACCACTTGGTTGCCGATAAAATCCACGCTCGTTCAACTGGCCCTTACACAATGGTTACTCAACAGCCTTTGGGTGGTAAAGCTCAAAATGGTGGTCAGCGATTTGGAGAGATGGAAGTTTGGGCTTTGGAAGCCTATGGTGCTGCTAACATGCTTCAAGAAATGCTCACAATTAAGTCTGACGATGTCGTTGGTCGTTCAAAAGCTTACGAAAGTATCATTAAAAATAATGAAATTGTTGGTCCAAAATTACCAGAATCATTCAATGTGCTTGTGAAAGAATTGCAAGGTCTTGGCTTGCGCGTTGATTTGCTTGATCAACATGCTTCAAGCATTGACGCTGATGAACTTCTTGCAGAACGAAATAAAGATGCAGAGAGTTCAATAATCGAAGAAGATGAAAATTTCGAAACTGTTCGAGATGAATCTGACGGTGAATTTGAAGACAATATGAATATTCAAGATATTGATGAAATTGAAGAAATTAAGGAGGAAGCGTAAATGGCAAAAGTGGTGAATTCAAACCAGATTGCTGATTTCGACGCAGTTCGCCTCGCGGTTGCTAGCCCAGAAGATATTTTGAGCTGGTCTTACGGCGAAGTAACTAAGCCAGAAACTATCAACTATCGAACTCAAAAACCTGAGCGTGATGGTTTGTTTTGTGAAAAAATCTTTGGTCCAACTAAAGATATCAACCCTTATGATAATAAATTAAAGGGTGTTCGTTCTCGTGAGGCCGCTGTTGATAAAAACGGTGAGCTAGTAACAAAATCAATCGTTCGCCGTGAACGAATGGGTCATATTTCTTTGGCGGCTCCAATTGCGCATATTTGGTTTATGCGTGGAGCTCCAAGTGCAATGAGTCTTCTTCTTGGAATGACGGTTAAAAATATCGAACGTGTTGTTTATTTTGCAGGTTATGTAATTCTTAATGTTGATGAAGAAAAACGCGATCAAATGATTGCCGACCTTGAAGCTGAAGACAAAGCTGCTCGAATGGCAATTAAAATTCGTTATGAAAAGGCCGCTGAAGAAGCTGGCGCTGATATTAAAGCATTGGCTGAAGCGCAAACTAAAGAAATCGAAGAGCTTAACGCAAATTATGTTTCGAAAAAGAATCAACTTGACAGTTTTGTGAAAGGCTCGCTAATGAGCGAAACTGATTTTCGAAATCTTCCTGAAGAGTATGAGGATATCATTGAAGTTGGAATGGGTGGTGAAGCAATTAAAACTTTGCTTGACGAAATTGACATTGATGATCTTATTGAAAGTTTGAAAGAAGAGTCTGAAAAAGCAAGAGGTCAGCGAGAGAAGAAAATTCTTAAACGACTAAAAACAATTGAGGGAATGAAAGCTGCTGGAATTAAGCCGGGAAGTTTATGTTTAACTGTTCTTCCTGTGATTCCTCCAGATTTGCGACCTATGGTTCAATTGACTGGTGGTCGATTTGCAACGTCAGATCTAAATGATTTGTATCGTCGAGTAATTAACCGAAACAATCGTTTGAAGAAATTGATCGAACTTAATGCCCCAATGGTAATTAAGCGTAATGAAATGCGAATGCTTCAAGAGGCAGTTGATTCGCTAATTGATAATAACGCATCACGAAGCGGTCGCTCAGTTAATACGGCCGGTGGTCGCCGAAAGCTTAAATCTTTGAGCGATATGTTAAAAGGTAAGCAGGGTCGTTTCCGCCAAAACTTGCTTGGAAAACGTGTTGACTACTCTGGTCGTTCAGTGATTGTGGTTGGTCCAACTTTGAAAGCTCACCAATGTGGTTTGCCAACACAAATGGCGCTTGAACTCTTTAAACCATTCGTGATTTCTTGGTTGATTGAAAAAGAATATGCGCATAATATTCGTTCGGCAACTCGTTTGATTGATGCTCGTGAGGCAGAAGTGTGGGATGCTTTGGATGCTGTAGTTGAAGGAAAATACATTCTTTTGAACCGTGCTCCATCTTTGCACCGACTTTCGATTCAGGCTTTCCAGCCAAAACTTGTTGAAGGTAAAGCTATTCAGCTTCACCCACTTGTAGCGAATGGATTTAACGCCGATTACGACGGTGACCAGATGGCGGTTCACTTGCCACTTTCTGATGCTGCTCAGGCAGAAGCTCGTGACTTAATGAGTATTTCTCACAACTTGCTAAAGCCAGCAGATGGTCAACCTGTACTCTCTGTTGATCAGGATGTTGTTTATGGAAATTACTACATCACTTACGACAAGCATTCTGAAATGAACAAAAAACCGCGTCCTTTCGCTAATGTTTTTGAAGCCGAAATGGCTTATGACAAAGGTGAGATTGCACTCCAAACGCCAATTCGTGTGTTCGTAAAAGGTGAGATTCGAAATACGACTCTTGGCCGTGTGTTATTTAACGAACTATTACCAGAAGATTATCCATTTGACAACAACCCACAAACTAAGAAACAAATTAACAAAATTTTGGCCGATATGTTTGCGCATTATGGTGCTGAAATGACTGTGAAAATTGCTGACAAAATTAAAGGTTTGTCATTCCGATTTGTTACAAAATCTGGTTTGTCGATCGGTAAGGAAGATTACACTGTTTATGAAAGCGAAAAAATTCCTCAAATCATTGCTAGCGGTGACGCTAAAACAACTTTGATTCAGGAACAATATGACCAAGGTCTTTTGACTTATCAAGAGCGTTATAACTTAATTATTGATAACTGGCACAAGGTTATTGATGAGGTTTCTGATGAAATTTCTGAGCGTGTAGCTCATGAAGGCGCAGATTCACCTGTTGGATTGATGGCTGTTTCTGGTTCACGTGGTAATGCAACAAATATTCGCCTTGCTTCTGGTTTGACTGGAATTATGGTGGATGCAACTAACCGCGAAATTGAGCTTCCAATTCGCTCAAATTACACTCACGGAATGAGCTCGCTTGAAGCTTTCGTAGCAACTCGTGGTGCGCGTCAAGGTTTGATTTCAACTGCGCTTAAAACTGCTGATTCTGGTTATCTAACTCGCCGTCTTGTTGATGTGGCTCAAGATGTATTTTCTGTTGAAGATAGAGCTGACGAAGTTGATCCAGGATTTGCGATTTATCGCTCAGAAAGTGAAGAGACAATGATTTCATTCGGTGATAGACTTTATGGTCGATTTACAGCTGAAGCTGTTCCTGGATATATTGAGGCTGATCAGCTAATCACTCGAGAAATTGCTGACGCGATTGAAAAAGATGAAAATATTACAGAAGTTAAAATTCAAAGCGTTCTTTCAACTCCGGACCTTGCAGGAATTCCTCAAAAGTCTTACGGAATTGATATGGCAACTGGGCTTCTTGTTGATTCAGCTGAACCAGTTGGTGTGATTGCTGCTCAATCTGTTGGTGAGCCTGGAACACAGCTAACTTTGAATACATTCCACAGCTCAGGTGTTGCTGGTTCTGGTGCAATTTCGCAAGGTTTGCCACGTGTTGAAGAGCTTCTTGAGGCTCGTTCACCAAAGGGGCAAGCTTATATGACTGAAGTTTCTGGTGTGGTTGATATCTGGGAAGATGGTAATATGAATATTGTTCAAATTACGCCACAACAAACCGAAGATGGTGAAAATATAAACCCAGTTCGCTACGAAATTCCAAATGTTGCAGCTCTCGCTGTTTCGAAAAACGATGTTGTGCAAGCTGGTGACCGTTTGACTGCTGGTTCGCTCAATCTTCGTGATTTAATGGAATTTAAGGGTGTTGAAGAAACTCAACGCTACATTATGAACGAAATCTTGCGAATTTATGCCGCTCAAGGTCAAGATATTGCTTCGAAGCACCTTGAAATCATCGTTCGCCAAATGTTCAGCCGAGTTCAAATTGAAGATGCCGGAGACTCATCGTTTATCATTGGCGATGTCGTTTCGAAAGCTGCTGTTGTTGAAGAAAACAAACTTCTTGAAGCTGAAGGCAAAAAACCTGCTGAATTCAAGCAGCAACTCCTTGGAATTACAAAAGTTTCAATTTTCAGCGATAGTTTCTTGTCTGCTGCATCATTCCAGAATACAACAAGTGTTTTGATTAACGCAGCAACTTCTGGCCGAATTGATAAACTTCGTGGATTGAAAGAGAATGTGATTATCGGACGCAAAATTCCTGTTGGAACTGGCGCTCGGGTTAACACAAAAGCTGAACCTGTTGAAGGTAAAGAAGAATTCGAAAACGAAACTAACGATTCTATAGTAGAAGAATAAAAAACTTAAAACACTGGCTTTATCGTCAGTGTTTTAAATTGCTTTAAAGAATAAAAAATGATATAATATTAGCATAAACGAAATAGGAGAATATATGAGTTCTAATGAAGCTAAAAAAGTTGGCGTAAAAGCTTTTCGAAATCGTGGGATTATTTTTGCAATTTTAGCGATTATTTTAATTATTGCTGGCTCAATTTGGATTGCAAAACCTTTTAATGATTTTCTAAAAAGACAAACTTGGAAACAAACTGAAGGGCAGATTTACGGTTTCGAAAAGAAGGTTGTAAATGAAAAAACCGGTAAATATAAATATTCTGCGGTTATAGATTTTTCAGTGAAAGAGAACGAAACAATTGAATTTCACTCAGAACTAAAGAATGAAAAACCAGTTATTGGTGAAAAGGTAAAAGTTTTTTATGATGAGAAAGATCCAAATTCTGCCGTTGAAGGTGATTTTGAAATTATTAAAATAGTTACTCCGAGTGGACTGTTGATTGTTGGAATTATTAGTGCGGTTTTGGCAATAATTTCTTTCGAAAGAATGAAAAAAACTAAAAAGATGCAAAATCAAGCAGGTGCTTCAGCCTTTGTGCAGAATTTTGTTCCGCAAAATAATCAGGAAAGCAAGTAATGCGAACAATTTTTACGGATGGAAGTGCTTCACCGAATCCTGGCCCTGGTGGTTTTGCCGTGATTGAAAACGGTAAACCAATTGCTTTGGGTGCTGAAAATCCAAGCACAAATATTCGAATGGAAGGATTAGCTTTGAAAAAAGCTCTCGAAATTTTAGATGGTGAAGAAGCTGAAATTTTAACAGATAGCGAATTTTGGGTTAATGTTTTAGTGAAATGGGCACCAGCTTGGGAGAAAAATGGCTGGAAGAAAAAAAATGGTGAAATTAAGAATCTTGATATTGTGAAGCCGCTTTTTGAGCTTTATAAAAATTCGAAAGTTAAGCTAAAATGGCTAAAAGGGCACGCTGGTCATGAATTTAACGAAATGGCTGATGAATGGGCTAATCGGGCAAGAAACGGCGAAACGATTTAACCATTGACTTTTATTGTAGGCTGTGATAAAATAAAAGTTCCGCTCAAAAGTGGAAAATAAAAATTTGGAGGATTTCATTTTTATGAAAAAAGCCTTTGCAAACGCAAAAGAGCCGTTACTTGTCTCTTTGTACTTTATCACAGTTTATGGTGTATCGTTATATTTAACAATTTTGACACACTGGAATTTTGGAATATTTATGTTTGGATTTTTTGGGCTTTCGCTCTTTTTGCTTCCAAAAGTTTTTAAACCAAAAAATACTGTTCCTGTTCGAGTTAATGCTTATTCAAAAAGATAGCTATTAACTGATAGAGTCAGAAAAATCTGGCTTTTTCTTTTGATTATTTTTACTTTACAGATTTTAAAAAATATGATAAAATTGTTAGCGAAGCGCTGTTTTTGTGCTGGTTTCGAAAAAACAACAAAACTAGCGTGAAACAGCAATAAAATAATAAATTTAAGAGGAATCAAATGAATAAAAATACTCCATTGGAAAATTTCCGAAATGTTGGTATTATTGCGCACATTGACGCCGGTAAAACTACAACAACTGAAGGTATTCTTTACCGAACTGGTTTGACACATAAAATCGGTGTTGTTCGTGGTGAAGGTGATGGTGCAACAACCGACTGGATGGCTCAAGAGAAAGAGCGAGGTATTACAATTACTTCTGCTGCTGTTACTTGTTTCTGGAAAGACCACAAAATTAATATTATCGACACCCCAGGGCACATCGACTTCACTGCTGAAGTGGAACGTTCACTCCGCGTGCTTGACGGTGCTGTAACTGTTTTTGACGGTAAAATGGGTGTGGAAGCTCAGTCTGAAACTGTTTGGCGACAAGCCGACAAATACGGTGTTCCACGCGTTTGTTTTATTAATAAAATTAACCAAACTGGTGGTGATTTCTACAAATCAATTAAATCAATTCATGACCGTTTAAGCAAGCAGGCTTTCCCGATTCACTTGCCAATTGGTTTCGAACAAGAAATCAACGGTGTTGTTGACTTGATTGATATGAAAGCTTACACTTATGATAACTACGCTGACCATGAGCTAAAAGTTGATGAAATTCCAGCAGATATGCTTGAAAAAGCTAAAAACGCACGCTCATTACTTGTTGAAAATGCGGTTGAAGCTGACGATGAATTGATGATGCGATTCTTCGAAGAAGGTGAGGAATCAATTACAATTCCTGAACTTAAAGCTGCTCTTCGAAAACGAGTTCTTGCTGGTGACTTCTTCTTGGTAACTGGTGGTGATGGCCGTGGTGTGATCGTGGAGAAGGTTCTTGATCTTATCAATGACTATCTTCCAAGCCCACTTGATATTGCTTCAATTAAAGGAACTGATGCGAAAACTGGTGAAGCTATTGAACGCAAACCATCTGTAGATGAACCAACTTCTGCACTTGCGTTTAAGATTGCAACTGACCCATTTGTTGGAAAACTCGTATTCGTGCGTGTTTATAGTGGTAAAATTACTGCTGGATCATATGTTCTTAATACAATGACTGGTAAAAAAGAACGAATCGGACGAATTGTTCGAATGCATGCTGATAAGCGTGAAGAAATTTCAGAAGTTGCCGCTGGTGACATCGCCGCTGTTGTTGGTTTGAAAGAAGTTACAACTGGTGCAACTCTTTGTGATTTGAATCACGGTGTAATTCTTGAAGGTATTGAGTTCGCTGAACCTCCAGTTTCGATTGCAGTTGAGCCAAAAACTAAAGCCGACCAAGAAAAAATGGGAATTGCTCTTCAACGACTTGCCGAAGAAGACCCAACTTTCCGAGTTCACACAGATGAAGAAACTGGTCAAACTATTATGTCGGGAATGGGTGAACTTCACCTTGATATCTTGATTGACCGAATGAAGCGTGAATTTAACGTTGAAGCTAATGTTGGTGAGCCACAAGTTGCCTTCCGTGAAACTATTCGTGGAACTGCTGAAGCTCAAGGTAAGCACGCAAAACAGTCTGGTGGTCGTGGTCAATATGGTGATGTTTGGATTCGCTTTGAACCAAATGAACCAGGAAAAGGTTTTGAATTCTTTGATGAAATTAAAGGTGGTGTTGTGCCGCAAGAATACCGCAAACCAGTTGAACAAGGTGTACTTGAAACGCTTGAAGGTGGCGTGATTGCTGGCTACCCAGTAGTTGATGTTAAAGCTACACTTTACGATGGTTCTTACCACGATGTCGACTCAAGCGAATTAGCCTTTAAATTGGCCGGTGCGCTTTCAACTCGTGAAGGTATCAAGAAAGCAAATCCAGTTCTTCTTGAACCTGTGATGAAAGTTGAAGTTACAACTCCTGAAGAATTCATGGGTGATGTGATTGGAGACTTGAACTCACGCCGTGGTCGAATCGACGCTATGGAAGATTTGATGGGTGGAACAAAACTTGTTAAAGGTTTTGTGCCTCTTGCAAATATGTTTGGTTACACTTCAGACCTACGCTCAATGAGTAAAGGTCGTGCAGCTTCAACAATGGAGCTTGCGCAATATGAAGAAGTTCCACCTAATGTTGCACAAGAAATTATCGAAAAGCGAAACGCTAAATAATAATTTCGAAAACTTAAAAACTACCTCTTTCGGGAGGTGGTTTTTTATATTAATGTATGATATAATAGTATGGAATATAATAAAAAGGTAAGCTTTTAAATATAGCAAAAATAAGTATTCAATCAGTTGAGCCAATGGTAGCAGATTTAGTTAATGGTTGGTTGAAGTCATATGGTTTAGATTATAAATTAGGACAAGAAACTTTAAATTCTGAGATTGTAAACGCAACGCAAGCACATCATATTTTTGCACAATCAGACCACCCTAGCATTGTGGATTTCATTGAAAATTTAATTATGCTTACACTAAATCAACATTTTTCTATGGCTCATCCAAATAATAATGCACAGTATATTGATAAAGACTTTCAATATATTTGTCTAATTGCAAAATCAACAAGAATTCATGATGACTTAGCTTTCTGAAATAGGTTATTTGGATTTTGTAAGCATTGTAAATAAGATAGACTATTTTTATTGTGAGGAATTAGTTAATAATAAATACAGTGATTTTATACAAAATAATCGTTTTGTAATTTAATAAGTAGAAGAAAGATAATAAAGGAATTGAAATAATGAAATTAAATCCAAATTCTAAAAATGCAATCAAACAATTTAAACATATTAAGCATTTATCTATATCTGAAAATATAGATGATGGATTTTTAGATTTATTTTTACTTCCTATTAATGCTAGGAATTTTGATTACAATTCTGTTTCTGACAACTTGATAGAATCTGTTGCAGATTACGCTTTGTCATGGAAGATTAGGGATAAATATAAAGATAAGGCAATGGCTCTTAGTAAAAAAGCTAGAGAGAAATTCAAAGAAGCTACGAAAAATGATGGAGAGTTAGGAGAATTATTACTGTTTTGTTTTTTGGAGGGACATTTGGAGGCTCCGAAAATATTAACGAAATTGGAATTAAAAACATCTAATAAATTATATGTAAATGGTTCTGATGGAGTTCATTTAAAAAAAATAGCAGAACAGAAATATCAACTAATTTTTGGAGAATCAAAGACTTACAGCGACTTAAGCAATGCATTTGATAATGCTTTTAAATCAATTGGTGAGTTTGTTAATGAGATAAATGCAAAAGGTAATGGTAAAAGTGGTATAAACTTTGAAAAGGGATTAATATCTAGCCATGTAGAGTCGGATATTTTTGAAAAAGATGAGGAAGAAATTTTGGATGTGCTTTTATATCCGGAAGAAAAAGGAAACTACAAATTTTCTTTAGATGATGCTTTTTCAATATTTATTGGTTACGAGATAGACATAAAAGATGAGCAACAGAAATGCTCAAATGATGAATTTCCTATTGAAATAGAGGGGAAAATTGTAAATCAGATAGAGACTTATAAAGGTAATGTTTACAAATTAATTCAAAAATATGGTTTAATGGGATACACCTTTTATGTATTTATAATGCCATTTACTAATATTGACGAGAATAGGAAAAAGATATTAAAAAAGGTGCTTGAATAATGAATATAATGCAGAAAATGTCTAATAGGGCATATGAAGATCCATATTTAAATAACTTAATTTATAAATTAGAAACTGATTATTGCAGAAAATTATATGAAGGCTCAAATCAGTTATTGCTGAGCGAAACAGAAATATTACACTTGTTGCGTTTTTCGGATATTTTATGTAGATCTGGTGAAAGCAAACATAGAAATCTTTCTTTAAAAATAATAAGTTTGCTTTTAGAATTTAATGAAGTTAATTCGACAGAATATTTTAGAATAATTGCTGCTAATACATTGGTAAAATTAGGGAATTTCCCATCGCTACCGATAATTGATAATGATGAAAATTATCTTAAAGTGGATGAAATTGGAAATGATTATATTCTAAAAGAATTGGCTCAAGAATCACCGTTAGGTATGCCATTTACAGATGCACAATATAATGTTTTTGAAGAGATGAAGAAAAGAAATCATTATAGTTTTTCTGGCAGTACATCTTTTGGAAAATCATTTATATTTGAAGCTTTCACTAAATACATAATAAAGGAACATAATAAGACAGACAATATTGCATTTATTGTACCAACCAAAGCACTTATAAATCAAGTTGGCAATAGACTAAAAGAAATTGTAGATGAGTTTGGATATAAGGTTATTACTACTCCAGTAATCCCTAAAGTTTTCTTGAACCAAGACAATAAGTATATTTTTGTCTTTACTGCTGAGCGATTAATTTTGTATTTTATAGATAAGAATAATCCTAAAATTGACTATCTTTTTGTAGATGAGGCTCACAAATTGCTTAGTAAAAAGGATACGAGAACGCCATTACTTTATCATGCCTTAGTATTAGCCAAGAGGAAAAGTGTCAATATATATTTTGCATCTCCTAACATACCTAATGCGGATGTTTTTTTAGAGATGATAAATAATAGCACTGACGAAAGTATGTCTATAATAGAATCACCAGTTACTCAAAATAGATTTTTTATTGATACCATAGAGAACAAATCTTTCATGATATCAGATTATGGAGATGATATAGTTTTTCCTAAATTTGATTTCAAAGAGAATGATATTATTGGTAATTTGCAATTGGTTTTAGAATTATTTTCTGAAGATAGACAAAGTATTATTTATTGTAATACAGTAGATAAGACTATCCAAACGGCTATTAATTTTGCAACTCGGCTTGATAAGGTTGAATCACAAAAAATTGATGAATTAATAGAACTTATAGACGAAAAAGTTCATCACCAATATTATTTAAAAAAATGCTTAGATAAGGGTGTCGCTTATCATTTTGGAGGAATACCTGAAGAGATAAAATTTAGAATTGAAAATCTATACAAAAATGGATTAATTAAATTTTTATTCTGTACATCAACACTTTTGGAGGGTGTCAATTTACCAGCTAAAAATATTTTTATTTTAAGCGAAAAAATTGGTGATGGTAAAATGAGCGATATTGATTTTTGGAACTTGGCGGGAAGAGCAGGAAGATTAAGAAAAGATATTTCAGGAAACATATTCTGTGTTAATCTTTATAATCAAATAGGGTATTGGAAGGATTCAAAAGATATAAAACTCCTTAGGAAAAAAGAGATAGGTGAGATTAAACCGCAAATACTGTCCAAAAAGAATGAAAATTTGTACAAAAATATTAGTAATTATTTTGAGCAAAAAGAATACAGCAATAAAAAATTAAGTAATGAGAAAAAGAAAACAATAGAGATGTATGGAAATATCTTGCTTTTTCATGATTCAATAAACAATGATTCTGTTTTGAAAGATAGGTTTCTTGATAGCAATAAAGATTCTATTACATTATTAAAGAAAACAAGAGATTTATTACGAGTCTCACCAGAAATTTTGGCAACAAGTATAGATATAAATATAGCAAATCAGAATAAAATAGCTAGTAGAGATGTGCCATATTTGCCAACTAGTACTAAAAAAGAGGACTGTTTAGAAGTCCTAAATATATTATATGAACAATATAAATGGACTGAAACTGAATCTGGTGGTAGAAATCCAATGATTAAACGCAAGAATAAACTTGGATATTATGCAACTTTAATGGAATCGTGGATTAATACAAAACCCTTGAAAGTCATTATACAAAACACTATCATTTATCATTATAATAATGGAAATGAGAGAGATATCTGCATTAGAGAAGACGACGGGATGCTAAAGTATGTTAAATTTGATAAAGAAAATGAATTTCATATCAATAAATTAATTAATGATGTTGTTAGCGATATAGATAATATTTTGAGATTTAAGATTAAAAACTATGTCTCTAATTATCAAGCCCTGTTAAAGGATAAGGATAAGGATAAGGATATTTTGAATTTGAATGTATCTGTATCTGATTGGGAAAGCTATATCGAATATGGGACAACTGACAATAAGATAATTGAAATTCAAAACTTAGGCTTTCCAAGAAATATTGCAATTTTTTTAAGAGATAAATATTTGGATGCATTTAAAAGAAATAATGTAGGCATAATTTATGATATTGATGAGACTTATTTGAAGAACAATATAGATAGAAATAAGTATAAATTTGAATATGAAGAGCTTTCATTATTTATGAATTGGGAGATAGGGGAAAAGTGAATTTAACTATCTCCCCATCTCCTTACCCATATATTTCTCATAATTTTTTCTGATTTGATACAGTTCTTTCATATCAGATTTTACAGAAGAATACTCTTGCATTAGGGTATTCTTTTTTCATGCAATGAGTCAAGCTCTTTCAAAATATCCTTGGGGTTTGGAAGTTTTGAGTAAGATTTTTTTAGGTCTGAAAGGGTATTTTCATATAGTGTTATTTCTGACGCGTGTTCTTGAAAAAAGACTTATCTGATGGATCTTTCTTGTATTACAGATATATTTGGCGATATGATTTTACGGTATGAACTTATTCTATAGTATTTGATATAGCTGAAATTTTCTTATCAATAATAAATTCTTTTCAGCCGTTACGAAGTTAGCGATTAAAGATGTTGTTAAGTATGCAGATAAAAGGATTGTTGCGACTAAAAAATGTAAATAAGCGATAAAAGCTTATATTCCGCTTGCGCTTAACCCGTTCAAAGTGCTATAATTAAAGCAGGAAATCAAGCACTTTTAAGAGAATAACTTGGTGATTTTAGCAAGGTGAAAGGAGGAATCTTTAAACCCTTATAGCAAACCAACAAAAGTGCTACATCACTTTTAAAAATTTGCTAAGCACATTTAAGAATCATCTATAGTATTTTTAATTAAATACTATAGCAAAACAAATCAAAAGCCTTTTAAGGAGGAATAATGAGTCTTAAATATAAAGTTGTTCAACTTATAAACCCTGCAAAACGAGAAGAGCCAAAAAAGTTTTATGCTCAACTGGCTGAAGCTGGCCGTGTTGATCTAGATGAAATTGCTAATAGTATTTCAGAAACCTCAACCACGGTGAGCCATATTGATGTGCATGCGGTGTTGCTAGCACTAACAGATGAGCTTTTAAAACGATTAGAGCGAGGCGAAAGTGTTCATCTTGGAAAACTTGGTTATTTTCATACAACTATTCAATCTAAAGGTCAAGCTAAAGAATCTGATGTAACAGCAAGCTCGATTGAGGGTGTGAAAGTTCGTTTTGTGGCGGGTGAGGCCTTAAAAGATAAACTAAAATCAGCACACTTTGAAAAGGTTGAAAAAGTCAAAACTACTAATACAAAACCAACTGAAAACAAGCCGGCGGGAGCTTAAAATTAGTTAAAGTAAAAAGTTTAAAACCAGCTTTGAATGGAAAAAAGAGCTATCGGGCTGGTTCTAAAATTGGTTTTTTTGTGTTAAAATAGAGGATATATGAAAAGCCTTGTAGAGATTTTAAAAGAAGAATATCAAAACTATTGTCAAGATAAAAACATTGACTGGTTACAAAGTGTAGAATTTGCCGAAATGCGCAAGAAACGTGGCGCAGAGTGCTATTTTGTGGCGTTAAAAAGTGATGAAAATATTGAAGTTGCTGGGCTGATTTCTAGCAAAAATAAGCGTTTCGATTTGGTGATGGTTGAGCAAAATGGTGTTTCGCAAGCTGATTTTGTGGATTTTTTGGTTAAGAGTGAAGAATTTGCACGCGAGCATGGAGCGATTTCGTATCGGATTTTACCAAAAATGGTGCGTGCACTTCGTAATGATAAGCTTGAAATTATTGAAAGCAATAATCTTGATTGGTTGAATAAACCGCTGTTAAAAGCTGGTTTTAAATATTATTCTGGCTTTAAGCACGAGTTTGATATGGACGTAAATATGCACGTTTATTTGAAAGATCTAACAGGGCTAAGCGAAGATGATGTGGCTTCAACTTATAACCAAACTACACGCCGAAATTTGCGCGCGGCAATAAAAAAAAGCGTGAATGTTCGTAAGATTGAAGAGGGTGAATTTACTGATTTTGTGGCGATCTTAAAAAGCTCAAACCAGAAAAATGGTGTTGGTACGCGTGATGAGAAATATTATCATAATTTAAAAACTTGTTTTGGTGAGCGAGTGCGTTTTATGGGTGTGGAATTTGAAGGAAAACTAATTTCTGCTGGCGTGTTTATTTTTTCGAAAAATGAAGTTGTTTATTTTGAAGGCGGATCTTTACAGGAATATCGCAAAATTCCAGCTTCAACATTTTTGCAAGATTATATGATTAAAGAGGCGATTCGTGCAGGGGCTTCGAAATATAATTTTTATGGCATTACGGCAGAACCAAAGGCAAGTTTGTTGCGTTTTAAAGCTGGTTTTCGTGGTGTGGCGGTTGAATATGCTGGCGAATATCGCAAACGTTATTTGGTGCGAGCAATTAAAGCAAAAATCTTTCGAAAATAGTTATAAGAAGACTAATACTAAAACTAGTAAGCTAAAATGGGAGAAATAAGAGATTAAGCGGTTGCTTAGTTCTCGAATTTTTAGTGAACATGACTGGAATAGTACTTAAAATTTAAAAATCGCTCAGAAAGGGCGATTTTTTGTTGACTGAAATTATTTTTTATGTTAGAATATATTTTGTCTTTAGCTGGAGCTTTAGATGAATCTTTTACAAGGAGGTTGGCGCCTATGTCAACAACGGAAGTTTTAAATCAAGATCATGGTACATGTTTAGTGCAGATTGCTGTTTATAAAATTGATCTTGCATCAGTGATTGAACAGTGTATCAGTGCTATAGATGAATTAACTAATTGGCGAGGTGTTTGTAAAAAACAAAAACGCGCTAAAGCTTTGCGTAGATTGCAGGTTTCAAAAGAGTTCTCAAAAGAGAGAACTCGCCCAGGAATTAAGAAAGCTTTGAATTGTTTTGGGAGCTGTTCAATAGAAGATGAGATTGAGCTTTATGAGAAAAAGCTCACCGATATTATAAAATATCGGCATGATCTGATTGACAGATCTAAGAAGATCTCAGATTATCTTTCTGATCTAGCCTATGACCAGTATGGCGAGATTTATAAATTGCTAAATTACTTTGAAAGAGTTAATGAATTAATCAACCTTGCCGATCGTAAAGTTATTCCAAGTTTACGATCAATAATCCGTGTTTTAAAGGATATAGATAAAAAAGACGCTAAAAGAGTTAGCAAAATTAAGAGCTCTAACTACAAAGATAAGAAATATGGTCGTCGCATCCAGAAACGCTCTGACCAACCTTATAAACGCAATCGTGATATTGCAAGAGTAAATAAAAGCGCAGGAAGATATGCTTTTATGTAAAATTTTAACCGCTCAAAATGAGCGGTTTTTTCTTTACGCCTATAGTTTTTTATGTTAAAATAGTAAAAGTTAAAGAAGGAGGTTTGAGTTTTGGACGATTTTAAATATTTGCCAGAAAATGCTCATTATTTTGATTCGGCGTGTCAGTCTTTGCGCCCGCAACCAGTTTTAGATGCTTTAAATGATTACTATTTGAATTTTAATTCTTGCGGTGAGCGTGTAAAATATGCTTGGGGTAGAAAAGTTGATGAAAAGGTTGAAGAAACTCGCGAGGCGGTTTTAGATTTATTAAAGCTAAAAGAAAAAGACTATTTCGTGAGTTTTACGCTTAACACAACCTATGGTTTAAATTTGTTGCTTTCGCAACTTGAATTGCCCGTTTCGAAAGTGGTAACGAGCGAGATTGAACATAATTCGGTTTTTCTTTCAACGATTGAGTTTGCTAAAAAGCACCAAATTGAACGAATCGTGCTTGAGCGTGAAGAAGATGGCTCGATTTCGCTCGAAAATGATTTTTCGAAAGCTTTGGTTGTGGTTAATGCGGCTTCAAATATTGATGGAAGGCGACTTGAAAATATTAAAGATTTGGTAAAGAAAATTAAAAAACAAGGCGGATTTGTGATTATTGACGCGGCACAAGCGTTAGGCTCAAGCTACGAATTACTCCAAAAGATTCCAGCTGATGCAATTGTTTCAAGCGCGCACAAGATGTATTCAGCGAGCCTTGGAATTATGATTGTGCGAAAAGATTTTGCAAAATTCGTAAAGACTTCTTTTATTGGCGGTGGAATGGTTTCGAGCGTTTCGAAAGAATCTTATGAGGTGTTAGACGGCGAACATATTTATGCACTTTTCGAACCAGGGCTTCAAGCTTGGGGTGAAATTATTGCTTTAAAAACAGCAATTGATTGGCTAAAAAAGCAAAAGAAAACTTCACAAACTGATAAGTTTTCGAAAGATATTTTTGATTTTTTGAATAAACAAAAAGGTGTGCATGTAATTAACGAAAAATCAGCGCCGGTTATTAGTTTTTATCATGACAAGCTTGATGCGCACTTGATTGCGCAAGCTTTGAGCGACGAGGGAATTATGGTGCGAAGTGGTTATTTTTGCGCACATTATTATTTAAAAGAAGTTCGAAAATTACCACACTTAGTGCGAATTTCAATTGGCTTGCACAATACTGAAGCTAATGTTGCGAAATTGAAAGAAGTTTTAGAAAGGATTTTTAGCTGATGATTTGTGTCGCTGCGTTTATTATTTTATTAATTATTTGGTTATTTACGCCCGCTTTGAAGCTTTTTGGTTTTAAAAAACAAGCAAAATCAATCAATCAAATGTTTAAAAAATCGATGCATTGTTTTTCGCGAAGAGTAACTTTGCGTGCTTGTGATTCAAATTTTAAAGATGAAATTAAAAATTCAATTCTTCGAAAAGTAATTGTAAAGCATAAAAGATGGGTGAAACCAGTTTCTTGGGCGATTGAAGCCGTGGCTGGCTTGATTGTTTTAATTACGGTTTGGTCTGTTCTAACAGTGATTAAATCAGCTTTAGCACTATTTGTTTTTGGAACTTGCGATATTCAACGACCAGCTTCTTGTGCGTTAAATTCAACCGAGGCTTGCTCGATTGATGGCGGAAATACAGAAAGCCCAATAGTTTCATGGTTTACAGATTGGGGGCAAATCTTTAATGCGATGCCTGCAAAATTTCGAAGTTGGAATGCTCAAGATTACGTTGTAAAGAATTCAACTTATCGTGGTGAATTCTCGAATGAAGTTTCGAAAGATGCAAGCGTAGCGGTTGATATTTTCGATCCTGGTTGTATTGTTTGCCGACGTTCATTTATAAATCAGAAAAATAGTGGATTCTTTAAAAACCACAAAACTTATCTTTTACCATATGTAATTGATGGAAAGTTTAAAAATTCTGAGTTGATCTCGAAATATCTTGAAGCCGTTCGAGGAGTTCAGCCTGAAAATGGCAAGAAGATTTCGGCTGAATGGATGATTGTTGAGAAAATTTTTACCGAAAAAGATGAAAAAGGAATTTTGTTCCAAGATAAATTTAATGGAGAAAGCCAAACTTCAACAACTGCGGAAGAAACTGAAAAGATTTTGCGAGGTTGGCTGAAAGATGCGGGATACTCAGATCTACAAATTGAGGAAATTTCGAAAAAAGCTAAAAGTGATGAAATCCTAAAGCGTGTTAAGGAGAATATTCGAGTTGTAAATGAGGAAATTAAGACAAAGAGTATTCCGACTTTGATTTATGGAAATCAGAGGCATGAGGGTTTATATAAAGTTTCAAAATAATTTTTATAAAACCTCTTTACAAAATATTGAAGATTAGGTATAATTATAGGTAGCGTCGCGTCGTGTGTTTTGCTAAAACAGTGACTCGTGCGACGCGCATAATATTATTAATAAAAGGAGAAATTCTAAAAATGGCAGAATTTGACCGCTCAAAGCCACACGTAAACGTTGGTACAATGGGACACGTTGACCACGGTAAAACAACTCTTACTGCGGCTATCACAGCAGTTCTTGCAAAACGACTTCCATCAGAAGTTAACAAACCAATCGCGTACGATCAAATCGACAACGCTCCAGAAGAAAAAGCTCGTGGTATTACGATTGCTTCTTCTCACCAAGAATATGAATCAAAAAACCGACACTACGCTCACGTTGACATGCCTGGACACGCAGACTATGTTAAAAACATGATTACTGGTGCCGCTCAGGTTGATGGTGCTGTTCTTGTGATTGCAGCTACAGATGGTCCTATGCCACAAACTCGTGAACACGTTCTTTTGGCAAAACAAGTTGGTGTGCCTAAGATTGTTGTTTTCTTGAACAAAATGGATATGGCCGATGAAGAACTTGTTGAATTGATTGAAATGGACGTTCGTGAACTACTTTCAGCAAACGGATTTGATGGCGACAACGCTCCAATCATTAAAGGTTCAGCTCTTAAAGCTCTTGAAGGCGATGAAAAATATGAAGACGCTATTATGGAATTGGTTGATGCTATGGATACATACATCGAAGAACCAGTTCGCGATATGGACAAACCATTCTTGATGCCTATCGAAGACGTTTTCTCAATCAAAGGTCGTGGTACAGTTGCTACAGGACGAATTGAGCAAGGTGTTGTTAAGCTTAACGACGAAGTTGAAATTGTTGGTTTGAAAGATTCGCAAAAAACTGTTGTTACAGGTATTGAAGCTTTCAAAAAATCTCTTGATCAAGGTCAAGCAGGTGACAACGCTGGTCTTCTTCTTCGAGGTATTGACCGAGATCAAATTGAGCGTGGACAAGTTATTGCTGCTCCTGGCACAATTACTCCGCACACAGAATTTGAAGCTGAAGTTTACATCTTGAAGAAAGATGAAGGTGGACGACATACTCCATTCTCAAAGGGTTACAAGCCACAATTCTACTTCCGAACAACTGACGTTACTGGTGAAGTTGAACTTCCAGCTGATAAAGAAATGGTTATGCCTGGTGACAATGTAACTTTCAAAGTTAAATTGCAAGCACCTATCGCCATGGAACAAGGTTTGAACTTTGCTATCCGTGAAGGTGGACGAACTGTTGGTGCTGGTGTTGTTACAAACATCATCAAATAATAGTTTATAATTCAAAGAACACTCCAAGAGGGGTGTTCTTTATTTTGTTTAAAATAATCAAATTTGTTATTATTTTAATTTAACCGAAAGCGTGATATAATGTTAGAGTTATGGATATTTTGGAATTATTTAAAATTGTCATAGTTAGTATAATTGAAGGTGTTACCGAATGGCTGCCTATTTCAAGCACTGGCCACATGCTACTATTTGATGAATTTGCCAAGCTTAATTTTTCGAGTGAGTTTAAGTCTGTATTTATGGTTGTTATTCAGCTTGGAGCTATAATGGCGGTTATTTTTACCTACTGGTCTAGTTTAAACCCTTTTGATAAACATAAAAATCTTCGTGAAAAAAAGAATACAATTGAATTATGGAAAAAAATATTAATTGGCGCAATTCCTGCGGGAGTTATGGGGATACTATTTAATAATTTTATAGAAAAATATTTCGAAAATATGTGGGTTATTTCAGCAATGCTGATGGTTTACGGTATTCTATTTATTGTTATAGAGCAATTTCGAAAAAATAAAAATATAAAGCCAAAAATTGAAAGTTTTGGAGAGATGACTTATTCAGATGCATTTAAGATTGGTGGATACCAAATTTTAGCACTTATTCCTGGAACTTCTCGAAGCGGATCTACAATAATTGGTGGGTTATTGACGGGAGTTTCAAGAAAAATCGCAGTAGAATTTTCATTTTTTATGGGTATCCCTATTATGCTAGGTTCGAGTACGCTCAAGATTGTCAAATATGGCTTTAAATACTCTGCTGCTGAGATTTTCTACTTATCAGTTGCTTTAATTTTAACATTTATTGTTTCAATGTTTGTTATAAAGTCTCTGGTGAACTATCTTAAGGAAAACGATTTTCGAATTTTTGGTTGGTATAGAATTTTGTTAGCGACGTTAATAGTTGGGTATTTTTTAATTAAATAGGAATTGAATCTTTAAATAAGATTGAAAGTATGGTAAAATAGTTATTATGAATTGGAAAATAATAGTTAAATCGATGAAAAATAAAGATATGCAAAAGCGTGTCTTTGGAGTGGTTGGTCTTTTAATAATTTTTAGATTCTTGGCACATGTGCCAATCCCTCTCGCTAATGCGGGAAACTTGAAAGAGGTTGTTGAATCTGCTATTAAGAGCACTGATTTAGGAGGATTTATTAATCTGCTAACTGGTGGTGCTTTGACAAGCTTTTCAATTATGCTTGTTGGCCTAAGTCCATTTATTACTGCCTCAATTATTACTCAGTTAATGACGAAAGCTATTCCATCACTCGAAGAATTAAATAACGACGGCGAATCTGGTCGACGAAAGATTAATCAATGGACACGAATTTTAACTATTCCTTTGGCGATCATTCAATCTATTGCTTATATTTTCATATTGCAAACAACCGTTCTTCAGTCTAACTCTGCAGGCTTCAAAGGTATGAGTTTATCTAACTGGATTGTTGCTGTTACTGCAATGGTCGCTGGTTCGGTTCTTTTGATGTGGATTGGTGAAATTATCACAGAAAAAGGTGTTGGGAATGGAACTTCCTTAGTTATTTTTGCTGGTATTATTTCACAGTTGCCAACGACATTAGCAACTCTAATTTCTTCAATTACAGATACTAAAGATGGTGCTTTTGATGTTTTCGGTTGGTTCACATTGCCTGTTAATCGTATTGCATTTATGGTTACATTGATACTTCTAGCAATAAGTTTAATTCTTCTTTATATTTTGGTTAAGATTAATGAAGCGCAAAGAGTTATTACTATTAATTATGCAAAACGAGTTCATGGGAATTCATCTTATGGCGGAATAAAAAGTATATTGCCAGTAAAACTTATTGTTGCCGGTGTTATTCCAGTAATTTTTGCTGTTTCATTCTTAAGTCTTCCTGCATTTATTGGCCAGGTGATGAAGAATGCTAAAGTTAATGTTTCATTGGCTGAAAACTTAATCAAATGGTTTTCTGCTCCAAACCAAGGAACTTTTACGGGATCTTCTCCTGAATCGTTTATTTATCCAGCTGTATATTTTGTTTTAATCGTAGTATTTACATATTTTTATACTTCAATTGTATTTAACTCGAATGAAATTGCTGATAATCTTCAAAAACAAGGTGGATTTATCGAAGGTATACGCCCTGGAATTTCGACAGCAAAATATTTAAATAAAGTAGTTAATCGCTTAAATTTGTTTGGAGCAGTGGCTCTTGGTTTGATTGCATTATTACCATTTGTTGCCGACTATCTACTATATAATCTGGCTTCAATCCAAAATAGTAATCTTTCAATTGGTGGAACTGGAATCTTGATTATTGTGACCGTTGCTCTCGAAACTATTAGACAGATAAATTCACGAGCGTTGATGGTTACTTACGACGATTACAAATAAAGAGATCTTTAAATGAAGATTAAAAATTCTCAAAAAAAAGCTAAAAAAATATTATATGTATTTCTTGTAATTTGTTGGGTTTGTTTAATAGGGTATACCGGAATTTATGTATATAATAATTTTCTACAACCTAAAAAAAATCAGCAGCAAATTCCAGGCGGCTCGACATTAACTCACCAAGTTGATGAAACTGAAGTTACAGAAGAGAAAAAGAACTCTTATCAAGTTCCTAATCCACTTTTTCCAAGATTTTTATCAATTCCTAAGTTAAAAATCTCAAATGCTCGTGTTGTTCAATTAGGATTAATAAAGAACACCAACCAACTAGATTCGCCAATTTCAATTCATGATGCTGGATGGTATGTAAAAAGTGCCCTACCAGGAAACTCTAAAGGCGCACTTCTCATAGATGGCCATAATGGAGGTCCGACTAAAGGGGGTATTTTCGAAAATCTTGGTAATCTTTCGAAAGGCTCAGACATAATAGTTGAAAGGGGTGATGGGCAAAAAATAACTTATGAAGTTAAAGATGTTCGTGAAATGAATGTTGATGAAATTAATGATGAAAATAACAAATTTGGAATGAGCACGATGCTTGATTCATTTGAACCTTCAAAAGAAGGATTGAATATTATAACATGTGTTGGTGATTGGGATTATTCGAAGAATACCTTTAATAAACGAGTGATGCTAAGGGCTGTTCGAAAGTCTTAATTTGACATAATAATAAAAAATGTGCTATCATTTACTGGTAGTACATTTTTAGATTGGGGTGGAGAATATGCCAAAACACAAGATTGCATTTTTTGATATTGATGGAACGATTCGAAATAAATCTTTGACGGAATCTCTTTTTGAAATTCTTGTTCAAGATTATCCTTATCGTGGAGCTAATGAAGAAAAATATCTTCAACTTAAAGATGAAGCTTCTAAGCTTCGAAAAGCATATAAATCTTCTGGTGATGAAGCAGATGATTTGTTTGGCAAATATTGCCAAAAAGTTGTCGAATTTTCGATGTTTGCTCTTGAAAAATACTCTCTTGAGGAGGTTCGAGAAATTGGTCGCAGGGTTGCGACTGAATATCGAGACCATCAGGATTATATATTTTCGAAAGAGCTTATTGAGTTTTTGCGACAAGAGGGTTTTGAATTGGTTGCAATTTCTGGTTCGCCAAAATTTTTAGTTGACGCTTTTGTAAAGGAATATGGCTTTTCAAAAGGGATTGGTCAGGAATACATCAAAGATGAATCAGCTGGAATTTTTAAAGAAACTGAAATTCGAACTTTTCAGAATAAACATATTTTTGTCGAAGAACTTCTCAAACAAAGAACGAATGGAGAATTCCATCGTAGCGATTTCTTTATTATTGCAGTTGGCGACACGGAATGTGATTTTTCGATGATGGATTACGCAGATAAAACTTTCGTAATAAATCCTTCCTTAAGCTTTTTTTCGAGTATCATTAATTTTGTACGGAATAACTCACCGGAATTGTGTAAACTGAGATATTCAAAATTTACGATTATCTCTGAAAGAAAAAGGAGACCGATAGTTCAGGAGCTTTATTCAACGAAAGATATTAATGGTTGTTTTATCGAATATGGAGTAGAAATAAGCACTCCTTTAATTCGTAAAATTCAAGATGTTAGGTTCTTTCTTGAATATAGAAAATCATTATGGTTTTAGTTTCTAGGCGCCCGAAAGGGTGCTTTTAAAATTATGAAAAAATAATAAAAAGGGCTTGACTTTTTTATTAGTATAATGTAGAATGGTATAGATTTATGGCTCAAAAGGAAGTAATAAAATTGGAAGGACGAATCGTGGAGGCTTTGCCGAACACGCAGTTTAAAGTTGAACTTCAAAATGGGCATACAATCATCGCTCACATTAGTGGAAAAATGCGGAAGCATTATATTCGATTGGTACCGGGCGACAAGGTTGAAGTAGAGTTGACCCCTTATGACCTTACTAAGGGAAGAATCAGCTTCCGCCTAAGAGATTAGCAAGTTCGAAATAGAAAAAGCCAGCTTTCAAAATGGCTTATTATTTCTATGGGGATTTGCAGATAATATAAACCTAAAGGATAAGGAGTTTTTATACACTTATGAAAGTTCGTGCAAGTGTTAAAAAAATCAGTCCAGATGACATTCTAGTTCGTCGAAAAGGGCGACTACGTGTTATCAATAAGAAAAAACCTAAGAATAAGCAAAGGCAGGGTTAAGTATGGCTCGAATCGCAGGGGTAACAATCCCAGCAGAAAAGCAAGTTTGGATTGCTCTTACCTATATTTATGGTATTGGTGAAACAACTTCGCGAACCATCCTTGCGGCGGCTAATATTGAGCCGACCACTCGGGTGAAAAATCTCACCGAGGCTGAAGAACAGAAGCTACGTGAAATTATTGATAATAATTATACCGTAGAAGGTGATCTGCAACGCCTCGTGGCAAATAATATTAAACGTCTAAAAGACATTAACAACTATAAAGGTATGCGACACAAATCAGGGTTGCCTGTAAACGGTCAGCGCACACGAACGAACGCACGAACTCGAAAGGGTCGCGCAATCGCCGTTGGTGGAGCACAGCCAAAAGCAGCAAGCAAGACTTGATTTAGGAAAGGGATAGAAAAATGGCAGAAAAAGTTAGTCGTAAAAAACAGCGCCGATCTGTTCCATCAGGTCAAATGCATATTCAAGCGACCTTTAATAACACAATCATTACTTTTACGGATAAAAAAGGTAATGCTTTAGCGGCAGCAAGTGCTGGTGCTTGTGGCTTCCGAGGAAGTAAAAAAGGTACAGCTTATGCAGCGCAGGTTGCAACTGAAAAAGCAGCCGAAAATGCACAAGCTCTTTATGGGCTAAAATCAGTTGATGTTTTCGTTAAAGGTGTTGGACTTGGTCGCGATTCAGCGATTCGTTCACTTTCGAATGTAAACATTAACGTTGAAAGTATTAAAGATGTGACTGGCGTCCCACATGGTGGCGTTCGTCCTAAGAAAGCAAGGAGGGCTTAATTATGGCGAGAGATAGATCTCCGATTGTTAAACAATCACGCCGAGAAGGCTATGCCCTTCATCGAAAAGCTGCTAAAATTATGGCACGTAAAAGTGGAATTCCTGGTCAACATTCAGGTTCTCGACAAGGAAAGCCAAGTCTATATGCAGTTCAATTGCGCGAAAAGCAGAAAGTTCGACGACTTTACGGACTTCTTGAGAAGCAATTCGCAAGATTAATGAAAGAAGCGTCACGCCGTGAAGGTTTGGCTGGTGAAAACCTACTACAGCTTTTGGAACTTCGTTTAGATAATGCTATTTATCGAGCAGGTTTCGCAACTTCACGACGACAAGCTCGCCAGTTGGTGAGTCACGGACATTTCTTGTTGAACGGTCGACGAGTTGATATTCCTTCAATTCGATTAAAAGCTGGCGACGAGATTATTGTTCGACCAAAGAGCCAAAAATCTGGCTATTTCACAAATCTTGAAGATGTTGTTGCTGATGCAGCCCCAGCTCCACTTAGCTGGCTAAAAGCTGACAGTAAGAAAATGACAGTTTCTATTTCAGGTCTTCCTAAACGAGAAGAAGCAGAAGCTGGAATTAATGAACAGCTAATCGTTGAATATTACTCACGATAAAAGGTAAGGAGCTAAAAGTTTATATGTCAAAATTAATTCACAATCCAGCGCTTGCTGAAATTCAAGACTTAAGCGAAAATGTTGCAACTTTTGTTGTAAAACCACTTGAGCCTGGATACGGTAATACGCTTGGAAATAGCTTGCGCCGAGTGCTCCTTTCGAGTATTAATGGTGCAGCAATAGTTGCTTTTAAGATTGACGGAGTTAGCCATGAATTTACATCAATTGAAGGTGTAAAAGAAGACGTGGTTGACATAATGTTGAATCTTAAGAATGTAAAATTTAAGGCTTACACTGATTCGCCTGTTGAACTTCGATTGGAAAAAACTGGTGCTGGCGTAATTACTGCTGGTGATATTCAAGCAAATGCTGATATGGAAGTAGTAAATCCAGATCAAGTTATCGCAACTATTGACGATAAAAAGACTAAATTTGCGATGGATATTGTGGTTGAATCTGGTCATGGTTATAAAACTATTGAAGAATCAAGTGAGGACCGAATTCATAGTGATATGATTGCAGTTGATGCAATTTTCACGCCAGTTTTGCGAGTTCGATATAAAGTTGATAATACTCGTGTTGGTCAGGTTTCGAACCTTGATAGATTAGATCTAACTATCGAGACTGATGGATCACTTTCTCCACGGGAAGCTTTCGAACAAGCATCGGCAATTTTAGCAAATCAATATACGGCACTTGCTGGTTCTACAACGATTGAAGCTGCTCCAGCTTTAGGTGAAGAATTTGAAGATGAAGCAAGTGAACTTCACACATCAATTGAAGATTTAAACTTGACAGCTCGAACAACAAATGCGCTTGTTAATAATGACATTCGTACTGTTCACGACTTAGTAAACCTTACCGAACAAGATTTGCGTGAACTTAAAGGCTTTGGAAGCAAAGCTTTGGATGAAGTAAAAGATAAAATAGCGGAGTTAAATTTATAATATGCACCGACATGGATATAAAGGGCGAAAATTTGGTCGTGAACGCGACCAACGCCGTGCGCTCCTCAAAGGCTTAGCGACTTCGTTAGTCATTCATGGCAAAATTGAAACAACTTTGCCAAAAGCCAAAGAGACTTTGCGCTACACAGAAAAGCTTATCACTAAAGCTAAAAAAGGTGATTTACATAACCGTCGTCAAGTTATGGCCAAACTTGGTAATATTGACGCAGCGAATAAATTAGTAGACATTATTGCTCCACAACTTTCGAAGCGAAATAGTGGTCATTTGCGAATTGAACGAACTCGAATTCGTCGCGGTGATGCTGCTCAAATGGCTACAATTGAGTTTGTTGATGAGATTAAACATGAAAGCGAGGATAAGTAAATGGCTGTTAATGCGAAAACTTATTCACAAAAGCCAACTGAAGTTGAACGAAAGTGGCTATTGGTTGATGCTGCAGAATCAGCTACTCTTGGTCGGCTTAGCGCCAAAATTGCAACTTTACTAACAGGTAAGAATAAACCAACATACACCCCACACACAGATGGTGGAGACTATGTGATCGTTATTAATGCCGAAAAAGTTAAAGTTACTGGTAATAAGGAAGAAGCTAAAATGTATTACCGACACAGTGGTTTTCCTGGCGGTTTGAGTGAAGCTTCACTAAAAGAATTGCGCGAAAAGAACGCTGCAATGATTATTGAAAAAGCAGTTTATGGAATGCTTCCAAAAAACAAACTTCAAGCAGATCGAATGAAGCGTTTGAAAGTTTATGTTGGTGCTGAACATAATCACGCTGCACAAAAACCAGAGAAAGTTGAGGTTAAATAATTATGGCTGAAGCTAAATATTTCTACGGTCTTGGCCGACGCAAGGCTGCAACAGCTCGCGCTCGACTATATACTGGAAAAGGTGATTTAACTATTAATGGTAAAACTGCAATCGAATATCTTGATGGTAATAAATCTATGCTTGCTGAGATTACAGATCCACTTGCCTTAGTTGGTAAACAAGCTGATTTTGATATTACCGTAAAGGTTAACGGTGGCGGTTTGGCTGGTCAGGTTGACGCAATTAAGCTTGCAATTTCGAAAGCTCTAACAGTTGCTCATGCAGACTTGCGACCAGTTCTAAAGAAAGCTGAATTCCTAAAACGCGACCCTCGCGAAAAGGAACGCAAAAAATATGGTTTGCGCTCAGCTCGAAAACGAGAACAGTTCTCGAAACGTTAAAACTTCAAAAACAATCGTTCGAATTATTCGGGCGGTTGTTTTTTATTATAGACTATCGTATTAAAATATTTTTAATACCTTGATTTTTGAATATAAAGAGTATAGAATTGATAATGAACTTATAGAATGAACTGATTTAATATATATTAATGCAAGGAGATAAATGCATAAAGTACAATCAGAGTTAGCTTTTGAGCAAGAAGTTATTGAATACCTTACAAAAATTGGAAATGTTAAACAGTGGGAATATGCAAAAGATATAAAAGATACACAAGATTTGTGGGATAATTTTAAGCGAATTATCGAACAAAATAATACAGCAAGGCTGGAAGAGCCTCTTTCGAAAAGTGAGTTTGCTCAAATTAAAGAGCAAATTAGAAATCTTAAAACGCCATATCAAGCTGGTCAGTTTTTATATGGGACAAATGGAGTGTCGGAGATTTCAATTAATCTTGATAAAGGTGGCTCAACAACATTATTGATATTTGATCAAGAACAAATTGGCGCTGGAAATACTGTATATCAAGTGGTGAATCAAATTAAAAGACCAGCTGTTGTAGATGGAAAAAATAGTCGCCGTTTTGATGTTACGTTGCTGATAAATGGTTTACCAATTATTCAGATTGAGCTAAAAAAGGCAACAAATACTGTAACTGATTCTTTAAACCAAATGGAGCAATATATTGCAGAAAACCAATACAGTGGTATTTTTTCAACCCTGCAAGTTTTGGTAGCAATGACGCCAAATGATATTAAATATATGGCGAACACTACGGCTGGAAACTTTAACCGAGATTTTGCTTTTTCTTGGCAAGACGAGGAGACTTCAAAGCCTGTTAACGACTGGAGAACTTTTGCAGATAAAGTTCTTTCGATCCCGATGGCACACAACATTGCAACGCAATATATGATTCTAGATGGAACAAAAGATCGCGAATCAATTAAAGTTATGCGACCATATCAAGTTTATGCAACCAAGAGAATCATTGATACGATACGAAGATCAAATTTTAATTATCATGACGGTAAGTTTGGTTATATTTGGCATACAACAGGTAGTGGTAAAACAATAACAAGCTTCAAGACTGCATGGCTGGCGAGTCGGTTACCGAATGTTTCGAAAGTGATTTTTCTTGTCGACAGAATTGCTTTAACAAGACAAACTGCAGATAAATACTCGGCTTACGACCCAACTTCGAGCGATTCTGGGGTTGTTAGTGATACTAAAAATGTTACAGATCTTAAAAACAAACTTCTTAAGCGTACGGACAAAAATATTATTGTGACGAGTATCCAAAAGATGGCGCGATATGTTAAAAGCCCAGATTTCAAGGAATTGGACGGAAATATTCTGTTTATTGTTGATGAGGCTCATCGCTCAACTGGAGACGGTGCAGATAACGAGGCGATGCTTGAAGTTATTCGAAATAAAATCCCAAATTCGGGCTGGATAGGCTATACTGGAACGCCAAAATTCCCACAAACTCAAAATACTTTTGGTAGACTTTTGCATGCATATACGATTAAAGAAGCTATCGCTGATCGCAATGTTCTAGGCTTTAATGTTGCATTTAGAGAGACGATTAAAGTTTCAGAAAACCGAGAAGAATATGACAGTAAAACTAAAACAGCTATATATGATGAAAGCAATAATCATTTAGAATTGGTGGTTGAGGATATTTTTAAATATTGGCAAGAGCGTTCGGCTGAGAGAAGATATAACGCTATTCTCACTGTTCATGTCGGTGGCGGCGGAGCGTCAACACCGCGCGCAATGCAATATTTTGATAAGTTTGAAGAAATTAACAAAACCCTACCACCCGAAGAACGCTTAAAAGTAGCTGTGAGCTTCTCAATGGACACTTCAAACGGCGATAATCAGCTTCAAACCAACCAAAACCTTGCTCGTGCAATAAAATCATACAATAAGCTTTTTAACGAGAACTTTGATATGACAACAGTTAAGGAATACGCTGAAAGTATTCAAGACCGGCTTTCGAAAAATAGCAAAGACGGCAAATATCTTGATCTTGTGATTGTGGTTGATCAACTTTTGACTGGCTTTGATGCGCCAGAGTTAAACACGCTATATGTTGATAGAACGCTTAAAGGCTCGTCGCTGATTCAAGCTTATTCACGCACGAATCGTGTCCATAATTTTAACTATAAGCCTTTTGGAAACATTATCAATTATCGCTGGCCAGAATTGAATAAAGCAGAAATGGAAGAAGCGTTGAGTATCTATTCAAATCGTGACTCTGCGAATGTTGACGGAATACAGCTTTCGTTAACTGATAGCGGAGTTCTTTCGAAACCATTTAGTAGTGTGGTTCAAGAACTAAAAGATGTTATTACGGAGCTTCGAACGCAAACAGAAGATTTTAACTATCTTTCGCCGAGTGAGGCTGTTCAAGATGCAACTTTCGAAAACCTTAAAAAATATTCAAGATTGGTGAACGCGGCCAAGCAATACACTGCGGGCAATGTTAATGGCGAAGAAGTAATCTCGGTTGATAAAGATCCGGAGCTTTTCTATAAAACAATTGGAATCACCAAAGATGAAGAGGTTCGCCTAACAACGGTGATAGCAAACGACCTTAAAAGACGCCGTTCAAAGGCTGAAGGCATTGATGTTTCGCATATTGAGCTTGAAATGGCACACATTCACAACGTGCGGGTGAACTACGACTATCTAACAGATTTGATTGCAAGAATGGCAAACGCCGTTCATGAAAAAAATATCGAAACCGCCGAGAAGCTTAAAGAAGAAATTCACCGTGAGCTTGAAAAAGCTGAGAACGAGCAAGATAGAATTAAATTCAGAGACTTCGTTCGAAAAATTATTAAAGGCGAGTATAAGTTTAATAAATACCCAGCACCAAACAATCGTGAAGAAGTTATCGAGGCTCTGAACGAATCGCAAGAGCAAACGGCAAACAGCAAAATTGATAATTTTATTGCACGCTGGGGGATTAGCAAAAACACTACTAACCTTGAGCTAACTCAGATGATCAACAAGCATCGCGTTGGTAGTAGAGAGGATTTGAACAAACAAAACGAATTGAATAAGATTATGAATAGAAATAAAACGAGTTATCAAACCAATCAGAACGCAGAACTCGCCCAGCTGAAATGGATTGCGTGGCGAAACCGCTTTACAGATGAAATTTATAACTTGGCAGACCAGATTGTGAGGGCTAAATAAATGGAAACAGAGGCGAACAAGATGACAAAACAACCAAGTTATCGCTTCGCAGGATATACTGAATCTTGGGATGATAAAAAGTTGGGGAAAATTGGTGAGACATTCGCTGGTCTTTCTGGAAAAACAAAAGAAGATTTCGGGCACGGTGACGCTAAATTTATCACTTATGTCAATGTTTTTAATAATCCGTTAGCTACCTTAGAAGGAGTTGATAAAATAGAGATTGACGAAAAGCAATCGCAAGTCAATTTCGGAGATGTATTATTTACCACTTCATCTGAAACTCCAGAAGAAGTAGGAATGAGCTCAGTTTGGTTGTGGGACGAAGAGAATGTTTATCTGAACAGTTTTTGCTTTGGATATAGACCAGAAAAAGGAATATTTAATCCATATTATTTAGCGTTTATGCTTCGTTCATTTGCAATAAGACGAGAGTTTATGCTTTTGGCGCAAGGGATTTCTAGGTATAATATTTCCAAGAAAAAAGTTATGGAAATGCCAGTTTTCCTACCCTCGCTCTCAGAGCAAACTGCCATTGGTTCTTTCTTTCAAGATATTGACCAGCTTATTAGCCTTCAACAGCGTAAGTTAGAGGTGCTCAAAGAGCAGAAGAAAACCTACCTCAAACTCCTCTTCCCAGCCAAAGGACAAACCAAACCAGCCCTTCGCTTCGCAGGATTTGAAGATGAGTGGAAGGAAGTGAAGTTGGGGGAAGTTACGTACATAAAAACTGGTGGTAGAGATGTTCAAGATTCTGTTGAGGATGGATTATATCCATTTTACATTCGTTCCGAAGAAGTAAAAAGAATTAATTCATATTCTTTTGATGGGGAGGCTATCTTAATACCCGGAGAAGGAAGATTAGGAGAAATTTTTCATTATGCAAATGGGAAGTTCGATGTTCATCAACGTGTATATAAAATCTCTAATTTTACAGATGTTAATGCTAAGTTTGTACTACAACAGATGAAAAAAGATTTTAAACAACATGCAATGAGAAATACTGTAAAAGCGACAGTTGATTCGTTAAGGTTGCCTACAATTCAGTCGTTTAATATCTTGGTACCCTCCCTCCCCGAGCAAACTGCCATTGGCTCTTTCTTCCAAGACCTAGACAAGGCCATTGCCAAGCAAGAGGAAAAAGTCAACCAGCTCAAAGAAAGCAAACAAACCCTACTTAGAAAAATGTTTATCTAAATATAAAAGAAAGGAGAATGCGATATTATGAATAAATCAAAAGAAATTTCAGCTCAGCTTTGGGATATGGCGAATAAATTGCGTGGCACAATGGACGCTAGCGAATATAAAAACTATATTTTGCCGTTTATGTTTTATAGATATCTTTCAGAAAAGCAAGACAATTACTTGAAAGAGAACGGCCTTGAGGATTTTTATACTGCAAGCGGTGAAGAGCTAAGAGAATATCTAAAAGATTTGAAAATAAATTTGAGTTATGCGGTTTTGCCGGAGTATTCTTGGGGTGAGTTGATTTCGAAAATTGCAGATTATAAAATTAAGGCGAGTGACTACCAAGATATGTTTGATGCTTTTCGCGAGAATGCTACACAGAATAGCGGTGAGGCGGAATCTTTGGCGGATATCTTCTCGGACATGAATTTGGGCGACACACGGCTTGGTTCTGATATTAATGAGCGCGCACGAGCTTTGAACGAAATCGTGCTGATGATTAATGATTTTAACTTTAAAGATGAATCTGGTCATGATATTTTAGGTGATGTTTATGAATATTTGATTGGTGAATTTGCGGCAAATGCAGGCAAAAAGGGCGGCGAGTTTTATACACCACACGAAGTGAGCCAGATTTTAGCAAAAATTACAACGCTTCACAAAAATAATAATGGCGAGCAATTTAGAGTTTATGACCCAACAATGGGCTCGGGGTCGTTGCTTTTGACCGTTCAAAAAGAATTAACCTCAGAGAGAGATTCTGGAAAAGTTGAATTTCACGGGCAGGAATTGAATGCTACGACATATAATTTGGCGCGAATGAACTTGATGATGCACGACGTGAATTATAGTAATATGAAATTGAAGCGAGGAGATACTTTGAGCGCTGTTGACTGGCCTTCGATTGAGGAAAACGGTGTGCAAAGCCCGCTGAGGTTTGATGCAGTGGTGGCCAATCCGCCATATTCGCAACAGTGGGATATTGAAAATATTGATCGTAATAAAGACGTTCGCTTTAAAAACTTTGGAATTGCACCAAAATCGAAAGCAGATTATGCCTTTGTTTTGCATGGCTTGCACCATTTGGCGAATGACGGAACAATGGCAATTGTTTTGCCGCACGGAGTTTTGTTCCGTGGTGCTGCTGAAGCTAAAATTCGCAAAAAATTAATTGATGAAAATTTGGTTGATGCTGTAATTGGCTTACCAGCAAACTTGTTCTATGGCACGAGCATTCCAACATGTATTTTGGTAATAAAAGGCCGTGAAGCACGAAAAAACACGAAAGATATTTTGTTTATCGACGCTTCAAGTCATTTCGAAAAAGCTAAAAACAAGAATAAGTTGAGAAAAGAAGATATTTCAAAGATTTTAGAGGCTTATTCAAGACGGCAAGATATTGAAAAATATGCGCACGTGGCAAGTATTGAAGAGATTCGCGACAATGACTATAATTTAAATATTCCACGATATGTTGATACTTTCGAAGAGGATGAGGTAAAACCGCTTACGGAAATTGCAGAAGAAATGAAAGAAATTGACAGGGAAATTAAAGAAGTCTTGGATGAGATTATTGCATCAATGAAGAAGCTTGTTGGCACCACACCAGAAGCACAAAAAGAGCTAGAAGAATTTATTAAAATTATTGAAAGCTAAAAATCTGAAAATTAAAATTCGCACTCTGACTAAAAAGGTGTGAATTTTACTGTTTAGACAAAAAATGGAGCCACGATCGGGGCTTGAACCCGAGACCTCATCCTTACCATGGATGCGCTCTACCAACTGAGCTATCGCGGCGAATAAATAAATTATATCATATAAATTACATTAATGTCAATATGGTTAACTGGCGATTAAATTAAGGCTTCTATTGACAAATTAAGGGTTTTAATATATAATAATTAGGTATATTTTATCTAAAAATAATTTTTATGGAGGGCTATGAAAACAGTAACGATAATGAAATATCGAATTGGAGATAAATATTTCTTTAAAGTTTTAGATAAGTTTGATATTGAAGATGAAGTTGAACGCCTTGATGAAATGATTAGAATTTCAAACCAGCTCGGTTTAGAAAATGAAGATTACGAACAACTTTGGATTAAAGAAACGGTCCTATTTTAGTTGCATAATAAAAGTTTAATATAACTATTTCTTATTATTTTTTAGAAAGTTACTCTTTAAAGCTTCACCGATAACCCATATTATTGCATTTACAAAAAATATGGAAATTGCAGCAGTAACCATCATTAAGATAATTTTACTAATTGAATTTTCGAAAATATTTAAAAAACTTGCGATAACAAAGCCGAATAATGCTATAAATAAATAAAATCTTTGTAGCACAATGCGTTCATTCGAATTGTTTAAAGTTTTTTGTATAAATTTTAAAAAATTATCCATGATTAAAATTATACCATAAAAAATAAAATAAGTCAACAAGAGATTAAAAGTCTTGCTTTTTGCGAAATCTTATGATAGAATAGAACAGAACGTAAATAATAAATTTAAGAGAGATTATGGCTAAAAAGAATACGAAACGAAAGATTATTGGTCTTGTAAGTGAAATTACTGGCGACCGAATTTACTACACTCGCAAAAATACTCAGAATACACCTGAAAAATTATCTTTGCGAAAATATAATCCAAAAACTCGAAAACATGAAATTTTCACAGAAACTAAGAAGTCTCTTGGTCGAAATGAAGTTAAACCACGAAAAGGTTAATAAATTGCACCGTTTGGTGCTTTTTATTTTAGTAGCTATAATTTGTAATAAACCTATCGTTTGTATCTTTTGCTGTACAAAAAATGTAGGGAATTGTTAAAAATCCCTCTTTAATCAAAGTTCTTGTTTAAGTGAGGACTTTTTCTATTGTAATTTAGATAACTTTATGTTAAAATATTGTGGTAATACAAATTGCTTGAGAATTCGTTCGTAGTTATCTTAAAGTTACGAAAGAAGTTACAAGCCTAATATAAGGAGTAAAAAATGGCAGAACAAGGCCTAACAATTCGTATTCGCCTAAAGGCATACGACCACAAAGTTATCGACCAAAGCGCAAAGCAAATTGTTGACACAGCAATTCGAACTGGTGCAACGGTTGCAGGACCAGTACCTCTACCAACACGACGAAGCACTTTTACGGTAGTAAAAAGCCCACATGTTTATAAAATGGGTGGTGAAGCTTACGAAATGCGTGTTCATAAGCGCCTCATTGACATTAGTAATGCAACACCAAAAACAATTGATTCTTTGCAGAATCTTAGCCTTCCAGCTGGGGTTGATGCAGAAATCAAAATGTAATTTTCAAAATCGCCTTCGGGCGGTTTTATTTTTGTCAAAAATATGATATAATCATAAGCAATATGAGCAAAAATAGCAAACAGAGAGCTTATGCGCGAAACCGCACAAAATTAAGCCGTCGTGGTTTCGAAAAAAATCCCGAAAGCGATTCAGCTTTTTTGGTGAAACTTATTTTGTGTACTTTAGTTGCTTTAATCTGGCTAAAAACTAAAACAAATATAAGTATTCCGATTGGAGTTTTTAGTTCTTTTTTGCTAATTTATTTTTTTAAAAATCGGCAAGAAAATCGGCGAGTATTTTATGCAATTTCTCTAATTTGCGGGATTATAAGTTTCTTTTTGCCAATTGGTTTTTTGATTTGACTTTTTTGAAATAAAGTTATATAATGTATAAATCACAATATTGGAGGTGAGTACATTATGCTACAAAAAATAATTATTATTTTGTTTGCAATTGTTCTAATTCTTTTTAATTCTGTTGGTAGGGAAAGGATAAATAGAAAACTACTGATTTTCCTTTCTTCTCTCATCGTGCTGAATGCGATTTTACTAATAGTTAAGCAGATTACTGGAAAAGAGATGGAGTTGTTTTCTTTCTTAGCTATTGAAAATGACTCTGGTCAAATTTCAATAATAAGAATAACATTGGAAATAGTAATAAGTCTGGCGATATTAATAAAGTCAACTGGCACTGCAAAGTTTAGAAAAGACCTCGCCTTAATTGGGGCGGCATTTATTGCAACTCAAGCACTCATGGATTATCCGGAGGTCATTTCTCAATTAGTGAGTTATAACCTATGGCGAGGAATATTTTTTAATTTTGTCTATCTCTGTATGGCGAGTTTAGCTTGCAGAGAATGGAAACGCACAACAGAAAAATAAACCGTTTCGAAAGAAGCGGTTTTTTGTTGTAAATATTACACGCTAAATATAGCGTTTTTTATTGATTTTTATAAACAAAAGCACTATAATTAAATAGTCGAGCAGAAGAACTTTAAAAATACTTACAATTCAATTTTATAGAAAATACGGGGTGAAAAAAATGGAACAATTATCACTATTTAGTAGGGAGCAACTAAAATCTTTACAATTCGAAGGAATAAATATTTATTTCGTTGAAAAACGAGATGGTAGACGTGTAGTGTTTGATATAGACAAGATTGACAAAGCTCTCCACAAGGCGGCTGACAAAGTCATGGATGTGACACCCTTGGTCGAAAAACGTCTAAATGGACTGCTTGAGCGTATTGTTGCGGAAATTCACAGCCGCTTCCCTCAAGGGGTTAAGATTTACGAAATTCAAAATGTCGTAGAACATGAACTCCTTGAAGCCAAAGAGTATGCGCTGGCTGAGGAGTATATCACTTATCGGACACAAAGGGATTTTGAGCGCTCAAAAGCGACAGATATCAACTTTAGTATCCATAAGCTTCTCAATAAAGATCAGGCAGTTGTCAATGAAAATGCTAATAAGGACAGTGATGTCTTTAATACCCAGCGTGATTTGACAGCAGGGATTGTTGGGAAATCAATCGGACTGCAAATGCTTCCTAAGCACGTAGCCAATGCTCACCAAAAAGGGGATATCCACTATCATGATTTGGACTATAGTCCCTACACTCCTATGACCAACTGCTGTTTGATTGATTTTAAAGGCATGTTGGAAAATGGTTTTAAGATTGGAAATGCGGAGGTAGAGAGTCCCAAGTCTATCCAGACTGCGACAGCTCAAATTGCACAAATCATTGCTAACGTTGCTTCTAGCCAATATGGTGGCTGTACTGCTGACCGTATTGATGAAGTCTTGGCTCCTTATGCAGAGAAGAATTACCAAAAGCATCTCAAGGATGCAGAAGAATGGGTTTTGCCTGAAAAACGGGAAGATTACGCTTGGAAGAAAACGCAAAAAGATATCTACGATGCCATGCAATCTCTTGAGTATGAAATCAACACACTCTTTACTTCAAATGGGCAAACACCATTTACTTCGGTAGGATTTGGTCTGGGGACAAACCGCTTTGAACGTGAGATTCAGAAAGCTATCTTGATGAATCGTATCAAGGGTCTTGGTTCAGAACATCGAACAGCCATCTTCCCTAAACTCATCTTTACGTTAAAACGTGGTCTCAATTTGGAAGAAGGAACGCCTAATTACGATATTAAGCAGCTGGCTTTAGAATGCGCAACTAAGCGTATGTATCCAGACGTAGTGTCTTACGACAAGATTATCGATTTGACTGGGTCATTTAAGGCACCGATGGGCTGCCGTTCTTTCCTGCAAGGCTGGAAGGATGAAAATGGTCAGGAAGTCAACGCAGGTCGTATGAATCTAGGTGTTGTGACAGTCAATCTGCCTCGTATCGCCCTCGAATCCGAAGGTGACATGAACAAGTTTTGGGAAATCTTCAATGAGCGTATGAACATCGCAGAAGATGCTCTGGTTTATCGTGTCGAACGAACCAAGGAAGCAACACCAGCAAATGCTCCGATCCTTTATCAGTATGGAGCCTTCGGCCGCCGTCTCGGAAAAGAAGAAAGTGTAGACCAACTCTTCAAGAATCGTCGAGCGACAGTTTCGTTGGGCTATATCGGTTTGTATGAAGTAGCGACGGTCTTCTTTGGCAATAGCTGGGAAAGCAATCCAGAAGCCAAGGAATTCACGCTAGACATCATTCGCGATATGAAACGCCGTGTAGAAGAGTGGTCCGACCAATATGGCTATCATTTCTCTATCTACTCAACACCATCTGAAAGTTTGACAGACCGTTTCTGTCGACTAGATACAGAGAAGTTTGGCTCTATTCCTGATATTACGGACAAGGAATACTACACCAACTCTTTCCACTATGATGTCCGTAAAAATCCAACACCGTTTGAAAAACTAGACTTTGAAAAAGTCTATCCAGAAGCAGGTGCGTCAGGTGGCTTTATCCACTATTGTGAGTATCCAGTTCTTCAGCAAAATCCGAAGGCTCTGGAGGCAGTGTGGGACTATGCCTATGACCGTGTCGGCTATCTAGGGACCAATACTCCGATTGATCGTTGCTACAAGTGTGCCTTTGAAGGGGATTTTGAACCGACTGAGCGAGGATTTGCTTGTCCAAACTGTGGCAATAGCGACCCTAAAACAGTAGATGTGGTCAAACGTACGTGTGGTTATCTGGGAAATCCTCAAGCGCGTCCGATGGTTAACGGACGCCACAAGGAAATCGCTGCGCGTGTCAAACACATGAACGGCTCGACAATGTAAGTATTTTATTTTAGCGTCAGTGAAAGCTGGCGTTTTTTATTTTTTCAAAAAGAAAAAGCCCCGTAAGGAGCTTTCTATATTAGGCTTGTGCTAATTGGCTCTATTTTTGAATCGTTCAAGAATACTATATTTTATTAGCAAAGGATTTTCTTGACCTCTTCGAATGGTGATTATTCTTGGGTCTTGATAGAGTGGAATTCCGTCGGTTGAAGCGTGGCTAATTCTATCTAAATGAATTACAATGTAATCAAATCTTTTTCCTAAAACTGAATTTTCTATCACCTTTCTTGTTTGTGAAACTTTTTGAGTTTCAGTGTATAACTCGGAATCCTTACTAAAATAGCTTAACAATTTTTCTTGATTTTGGCTATTTTTATAATCCGCATTTTGAATAAGCAAAATGCTCAAGTTTTTCATAATTGCTAAATCTTCTTCAGAAAAGTCTGGATCTGATTTATGAACTTCTTCTTCAATGTCTTTTTGCTGAACCAGTGCCTGTAGATTATTGAGTCTATCATTAAAATCTGAAAGGCGACTGTTGATAATTTCGGTTAAACCAGAAATTTTTCCAGAATCTTGCTTTCGTTCTTTTTCGAGTAAGTCTTTTGCAGCTTCTATTGCTAAGAATCTAGCATCTTCTTGCACGACTGAAACAAAAGTCTCAATAAGTTTTTCAGGATCTTTAAAGCTATCAATTTCTTCTTTGAGAGATTTAATGGTTTTATCCTTATTTTCAATTCTCGAATTAAGTTCTTGAATTTCCGCTTTTGCTTCTGTAAGAAGTTTATCGGATTTCTTGCTTTCTTCCAGCTCTTCTTTTAAAGAATCGTATTTTGATTGTAGCTCCGAGAAATCTTTATTCTTGAGCTTTTCTTCGAGTTCCTTTTTTTGAGCTTTTAGGGATTTATTATTAAGATCAAGCTTGTTTTTTTCTCTTTTAAGCTCTGAGATTTCTTCATCTTTTGAATCTAAAGTATTATGGTAGTTTTTCTCAAGCTCTTCAATTTGATTTTCGAAACTTGATTTAAGTTCTTCAATTTTACCTTCCAGCTCTTTAATTTGTGTATCTTTATCTACAATATTCTTTTGCAACTTTTTAATAAGCTTGTTGTTATTTGGCTTATTATTGCTCGAATCACTAGTTTTTGGTTTTTTAAGTTCTGATTTTGGCTTCTTACGAGTTTTGTTAATTTTTGCATTGAACAGTACTAATGCTACTTTTATTCTTGATAAAGAATCTCCAGATATTGAGGTCTGGTTCTCGAGTGCTCTCCTCATTGCCTCAAGATCTTTTGGCAGAAATAGTTTTTTAAAATCTGGATATTTTTCCAATGATTCTAAAATAGACTCAAATTTTTTCAATTCGTCTTGAAATTCGCTCTTTTTAACCATTTAAGAGCCTCCTTTAATAAAAAATTTCGAAAAATAACCCAAAAATAGTTTACCTAACTTTTTAAAAGAGCTATCATTCGATTGTGGTAAATTCTAACATATTTTAATACCTAAGTCAAGAAGGAGCTGCAAGCTAAGGCTTGAAGGAATGGTTTGAAAATGTTAAAATTAAAATAGATAAAATGAATTTTTGAAAGGAGAAAAATGGCTAAATTAGTTTTTGCAAGACATGGTGAAAGTGAGTGGAATAAAGCAAACCTTTTTACCGGTTGGGCTGATGTTGATTTGAGTGAAAAAGGTGTTCAACAAGCAATTGATGCTGGAAAATTAATTAAAGAGGCAGGAATTGAGTTTGATGTGGCTTTTACATCAGTTCTAAAACGTGCAATTAAAACAACGAATTTGGCTTTGGAATTTTCTAATCAACTTTGGGTTCCAGTTCAAAAATCTTGGCGTTTGAATGAGCGGCATTACGGTGGCTTAACTGGCAAAAATAAAACTGAAGCAGCTGAAAAATTTGGTGAAGAGCAAGTTCATATTTGGCGCCGTTCTTATGATACACTCCCACCAGAAATGCCACGAGACGATGAATATTCTGCACATAATGATCGCCGTTATGCTTTGCTTGATGATTCGGTTGTGCCAGATGCTGAAAACTTGAAAGTTACTCTAGAACGTGCTTTACCGTTTTGGGAAGATCAAATTGCACCAACTCTAAAAAGTGGAAAGAATGTATTTGTTGGTGCTCATGGAAACTCAATTCGCGCGCTCGTAAAGCACATCAAAGGCTTGAGTGATGATGAAATCATGGGCGTCGAAATTCCAAACTTTCCGCCACTCGTTTTTGAGTTTGATGAAAACCTTAATATTTTGAACGAATATTCGCTTGGTGAATAACTTTCGAAAAAATAAATAGAGCGTTAATTCGCTCTATTTATTTTGGTAGATAATCATTGAATCGCCATAAGATAGAAATTTATAGTCACCATTTTGAATTGCATGATTGTAAGCATTTTTGAGATTTTCCCAGCCAGCAAAAGCACTCGCAAGCATTAAAACTGTTGATTTTGGCGCATGGAAATTCGTAATTAAACCTTGAATTGTTTTAAACTCATATCCTGGAAAAATAAAAATATCTGCTTCACCTGATAAATCGCCATTTTGAGATTTCGAAATCTTGCTTAAATCTTCACGATTGCCAGAATTTCCGTTTAAGCTTTTTTCGAAAATTGCATTATGGGCATATTCAAGCGTTCTAGCGACTGTTGTGCCAAGTGCGAATATTCTACCGCCATTTTGTGTGGTTTTTTGAATTTCCATAACAGTTTCTGCTGGAATTTCGAAATATTCCTGATGCATTCGGTGTTCTTCAATTTTTTCAACTCGAATTGGCATAAAAGTTCCAAGCCCAACATGAAGTGTTAAATATGCAATTCTTACGCCTTTTTCTCTTAATGAATTTAAAATTTCATCAGTCATATTTAAACTGGCAGTTGGTGCTGCGACTGATCCTTTTTCTTCCGCAAAAACAGTTTGATAGCGTTCGATATCGAGTGGTGTGGCGTTTCTTCGCATATATGGCGGAAGGGGAACGGTGCCGAAGTTTTCGCAAAGGTCACGAAGATCAATTTTTGAGCTCACGATTGCGAGTCCGTCGCCAAGAATTTCTTCAACTTTAATTTCTGCTTTTTTAGAATTATTTTGGTCTAGATCTTTTAACGAAGAATCTTTTACAAAAAGCTTGTCGCCAGATTTGATTTTTCCACGATACATAACTTTATGTTTGTGCCAATCACTATCAAAACTGTGTCGTTCTAAAACCACTAATTCACGCTCAGCTCCACTCTCTTTCGTGGCGAAAAGTCGTGCTTTAATAACTTTCGTATTATTTAAAATGAGCAAATCGCCACTTTCAAAGAAATCTGCGATATTTTTATAAAAGCTATCAGTAATTTTACCACTTTTTCGATCTAGAGCTAGTAATTTTGAACCGCCACGAACTTTTGGCGGATGCGCTGCAATTTTATTTTCAGGTAATTCATAAGTGTAATCTTTTAGTTCCATTTTTATATTTTAGCACTTTTCGAAGTAGCTTTCAATAAAAGAGATGGCTTGTAGTTTTTATAAAATTACTAAAAACTATTGACAAATATATATAAATATGATAGACTATTGCTTAGTTGATAGATAAACTTAAAATATGAGGCTTCTATCAAGAACATTAAAAGTTGAAGATTATGAGTGTTTTGTTTACTCATATTTTTTCCTTTTTGTGGTCTTGATGGGAGCCTTTTTTCGTACATACATGCCTAGAAAGGCAAAAAATATCCACATATGGAGGAAAAAATATAATGAACAAATTGAATAAATTCGGAATTGTTTTACTTTCTGTCGCCGCTCTTGGTGTTGTTGCGCCAGCTTTAACTAATAACCCTGTTCTTGGGGTTTCTATTGTAAAAGCTGAAGAGCAGCAAGAACCATTAAAATTCCGCATCTCTTTTTACGATAAAGAGACGGGAGAGGAAATCGCTGCTGAAATGACAGGTATCATAAGACCTGGGGAGACCATCAATATCCACAGAAATATTGATGGGTATGAAATAGCCTCCAAGCATAGCTGGATGCCAAACTATGAGATGACTTACGATATGGTAGCTAAGCGTTTCCATGGTGACCCAGATGGTTATCGTGGTTTCTATTTGGACTATAAAAAGTTAACTCCAGCGCCAACGCCAGATCCAGGACAAGGTCAAAACCAAAATCCAACTCCAGCGCCAACGCCAGATCCAGGACAAGGTCAAAACCAAAATCCAACTCCA
>CAUSJG010000004.1:0-59229 GCA_963532115.1 uncultured Saccharimonas sp. (SeqCode) | reverse complement strand
CATTTTATATTTTAATGTCGTATCTTTTTCGCCCAAAAATTGGCAAAGCCTTTTTGCGAGGGAGAAGCGCAGGTATTTTATATGGGATCAATTTTGAACCCCATCTTAACACAATCCGAAACCATCCTTTTTTTGTGATTGGTTCAAAAATTAAATCAGAGAATAAAAATAATCTCAAAAAAATAATTAATGAGGAGTTTTTAAAAATCAAAAATGGCGAAATTAACGTTCAAACTTTTGAAATAATTAAACAAAATATCAGAAATAGCGAAAAAATAACTCGCGAATCAACCGAAAAAATCGTAAATTTTTATCGTGAAGAATTTTTTACTTACGGAAGAGTTCGAAATTATCAAAAATCTTTAAAAATTCTTGATACGATATCAACTAAAGACTTAACACGTATTGCGAAAAAATTTCATTTCTAACAAAATACGATTGTAAAGTGTTAAACTTTTTATATTTTAATCTTCCCAATTCGAATCAACAAGCTCAAATTGATTACCAGAAATTGAAATTATGCTTGAATTTTCCGCACCCATTCGGCGGAGTTCATGTTCAATTCCCATTTTTCGCAAGATATCACGCAAGCGATTCACGCCGTGTATATTCATAAAATTAGTTCGGCGAGCAAATTTTTCAATTTTTTCACCATAAACTTCGAAAATATTTTCTTCTTCATTAGATTCAACCGACCAAGCCTTATTAATTTCATCTTGAGATAGAGATATCACGGCAATATCTTCATTTTCTTCCTCACTGGCATCAATTTCAGATTGTGAGTTTCTAAAATTTTCTACCTGTTTTCGAAGCGCACGAAGAACCTCCTTTAAGCCTTGATGCGCACTCGAAGAAATCGCAAATATCTGCGAATCATCAGCAACCTTACGAAGCTTCGAAATTTGAAAGTCAATCATTTCAGCATCCATTCCCTCCGCTTTAGTTAAAGCGATGATTTCAGATCGATCCAAAAGCTCGGGTTGATATTTTTTTAATTCTTCGCGAATAATTCTATATTGTTCGTCTGGGTTTTCTTCATAAATATCAATCAAATGGAGCAAAACACTAGTTCGTTCAACATGACGCAAAAATGCATCGCCCAAACCTTTACCTTCACTCGCACCTTCAATTAAACCTGGAATGTCCGCAATCAAAAGATTAAAGCCATCAATTTCTGCTACGCCAAGATTTGGAGTTAATGTAGTAAAAGCATAATTAGCGATTTCTGGTCGCGCATTAGAAACAACGCTCAAAAATGTAGACTTTCCAGCATTCGGAAAACCAACCAGCCCGACATCGGCAAGCAGTTTTAGCTCTAAATCAGCTTCGAAAGTTTCACCAGCTTCACCAAGTTCAGCAACACGCGGAGTTTGCCGAACCGAAGATTTAAAGTGAGCATTTCCAAAACCACCATCACCACCACGAGCAATAATAGCTTCTTCGCCATCAAACTTTAAGTCAGCTAAGATTTCTCCATCACGTTTAACTAAAGTTCCCACAGGAACCTTGACAATTAAATCTTCACCGGATTTTCCAGTCTTATTCCTTTTTGAGCCATTTTCACCATTTTTAGCTTTAATTTCTGGCTTATAACGAAAATTCAAAAGTGTATTTAGATCTTTAGTCGCTCGAAAGATAACATCGCCGCCCTTTCCGCCATCACCACCATCTGGGCCACCTTTTTCGATGTAAAGCTCCCTTCGAAAACTAACCGCACCATTTCCGCCACGGCCGGCTTGAACAAAAATCTTAGCTGTATCTACAAACATACATATATAATAACACAAAAAATATAAAAAATCCAATTTTAAATGAGCGCTCAATAGTAACGCTCATTTAAATATTTTAGTGTATATAGTTCGAGACACTGCTTGCCGGTACTGTTCGAGTTGTTACAACATTCAGTTTTCCAGCGTAATTCATATCTGAAACAGTAATTGTTCCGTCAGAGTTCACAGACTCAACAATAGCAACGTGCCCGTAGCCCCAAATGTATGAGTTTGCGTAAGCATTCCACTGAGCAATTGCACCTACAGATGGATTTTGGTCAACTTTATACCCAGCAGCTCTAGCGCTAACTGCCCAAGTTGAAGCATTTCCCCAGAAGCTTCCAATATCTGGACGGCGATTATATGCATACCAAGTACAGTTTCCCCAGGCATAAGCATTTCCAGCCTTAACATTGTAATTGGAAGATAGAGATACTGGTGATACATTCACAGAACTAGAAGATTTTCGAGAATTCGAAGCCGTAGAAGTTGAGAAAACCTTGGATTTAGGATTGTAATCTGGTCGCTCTTCTTCAGGCAAGATACCGCCAGGAATTATAATCTCAACGCCTTCTTTAGGCTCTTCGCCATCTTTAAGCTTATTATAAGAAATCAATCTCTCTAAACTGGCTTGGTATTTTTCTGCTACGGATTTGATACTATCGCCAGATTTAAATCGATAGATAATTCCGTCTACAGGCAGAATTCTTAGCTCCTTATTAGCTTCAACTTTATCACCCTTCAAGCCATTAACCCATTTAATAGTTTGAGCAGTGATGCCGTATTTATCAGCAATTGTTTGAATAACCTCTTCTGAAGTTGTAGTGTATTTAATGATTTCGCGTTTTTCAGAAGAAACCTCAAGAACTTTAGGCTTTTCAACAGAAGCAGCAGCTTGAGGTGAATCCTGAAGTATCGCAGTAGATGTTGAAAGGCTCGCCACAGAAGATGCGATTGCTAAATCAGCAGACTCCGCAAGATTCGCAACAACACCAGACTCTGTAACTTTGTCCGCTACAGAATATTTCTCATTACTATTTTGAGTATTTTCAACAGACTTTGAATTAATTTGATTGTTTAGCTCGGTCGTTTTTTTAATATCTGGCTGATTACCACCAAATATGGCAACCATAACCACAATAATAAAAATAGAAGAATAAACAACAGTTGATTTTAAACTTAATATATTAACTATCTTTGAAAAAGTAGAATTAGAAACTTTATTATTTCTACTTTGTATAATTTCAATTTTAGGAGATTTAACTCCTCGTTTTTGACTACAAATAATTTTTCTCCCGCAAACACATTACTGTGATGCACTACCTTAATAATACCCTTTCTTTTCGAAAATTAGCATAATGTCGACCTTTTTAATTAATATTATAGAGTTAAACGAATGCTATAAAGTATTTTCTGGTAGGTGCCTTAATATAAAAATACACAAAACATCATTTTTATATTAATTTACATATAAAATTCTATCAAATATTAATACAATTGTCAAGCTTAATCACAAAATCAAGCACTTTTTTGCACAATATTTTTTAATATTATCTTGATGCTCTATATCTGTTCTACCGTAGTAAGTCTTATCATCATCTCCACTCAAAAAGAATAAATAATTATGCTCAGCCGGAGAAGCTGTTGCCTTAAGAGCAGACAGCCCTGGTGTTGCAATTGGAGTAGGTGTTAAACCTTTATATTTTCGTAGATTGTAAGGGCTATCTAAATTTGGAGTTCTTTCAGCCCCTGTTTTATCCGCAATATATTGATAAGTTACATCTGAGCCAAGCGTCATTCCAGCTTTAATTCTGTTATAAAAAACACCTGCAACTTTTTGTTGATCTTCGAAATCGTTCAAGGTTTCTTTCTGAACAATTGAAGAAAGCGTGATTCCCTCATATAAACTCAAACCTTTTTGCTTAAATTTATTATCAAGGTTTAAATCTTTAATTTTCGCTTCAAAGTCTGCAAAATATCTCCGCAAAATATTTTCAACTTTTGTACCTTTCTTAAAATTGTGAGTCTGGCCATAAAAAAATCCTTCAAGATCTGTATTTTTTGGCTTACCAGAGAAAAGAGCTGGAAATTCCCCAGAATAATCTTTCGAAAAAGCATCATCAATTTCATTCTTCGAATAACCAGCTTTAAAAAGAGCATTTTTGGTCATTTTTACCGTTCCACCAGGTAAAAAGGTAATATTAAAATTATCAACAGCTTGGCCTTTATTTAAAATATCCAAAACCTCAGGAATTGTCATACTCGAAGACAACTGATAACTGCCAGCTAAAATATTTCGTTTATTATTCATTCGCGCATAAAAAATAAACGAGTTTTTAGAAATAATTATTTTTTTATCAGCCAATCTTTGAGCAACTACATCTAAAGATTCGCCCTTACTAATATTGAAATTAACTTTTTTAGAATCGTTAGTTTTATAATTTATTGCGCTATTATAGCTTAAAAATAAAATTCCACAAAAAGAAATAAAGCAAAACAATGAAACCGTAAAAACAACTAAAATCCTCTTTCGAAAAACTCTTTTTTTATTATTTTTTGTGTCCAAAATAGCAGCATTCTCCCTTTCGCGCTTAGATATTTCCTCAATAACCCTTTCAGCACGATCTTCTATTAGTTCCTGCTTATCTCTATTTACTGGCGGTTTTATAATCCCATCCATTAAAAATTCTCCTCCAAATAATCTTGTAAAATAATTGAAGCCGCATTCATATCGATATCACCTTTTGAATATGGCTTTCCATAGCTTTTTAGCCTATCCTCAGCCTGAATACTCGTTAAGCTTTCGTCTTGAAAACAAATTTTATCAACTGAATATTCAAAATTTTTTACAAATTCTTTAGTATAAGCAGTTTGCGAAGTCTCTTCACCACTCTGATTTCGTGGTAACCCAACCACAAGAACGTCGATTTCTTCTTTCGAAATTATCTCAATAATTTGTTTTATTGCAGAGTCTACATCATTATTCACTTCAACAGTAGTAAATGGTATGGCTATTTTGATAAAGGAGTCAGCCAAAGCGATACCAATTCTCTTAGTGCCAACATCAAGCGCCATTAACTTTAAAGATCTCATTATTTATCAACCGTAAACTTGATATTAATTTTTTTATCATCGTTCGGCACAGTATTTACCCAAAAGAATGAAAACTTCACATCAACATTTTTTACACCCTCTTTCGCTTCAATTAAGCTTCGAACTTCGCCAGATTTTTTACCCTTAATTTTATCTTTCAGATTATCTATATCAATAACTGGACCAATTTTTACATTTGATGAGATCTCTACACTATTACCACTAAATTTCGAAAATGAGACATCTTTCAAGCCATAATCATAAATTTTCTGACTGTTTAAGTCACCCATTTTATTTTTAGCAAGAGAAGAGATAGCTCTTTCAATACTTCTATTTTCAATTGCCGTAATTGAATATAGAGAAGTTGCTTTTAATGTAGCCTTACCGTTTGGAGCCTCTTGATTGACAGCAACAGAAGAAGAAATCTCACCATCTTTTACGGAGAAACTATCGTTCAACACAGTATAATCTGAGCTAAATTTAGCTTTTAGAGAACTCTTAATAGAGTCTGCATTTTCTGTATTGATTTTAGCTTTTGCTGCATTTATATCATTTTGCGAAACAACTTTTAAAGTTTTTTTCGAGCCGCCTGAAAGCTGACCGCCACTTGCCGAAACACCCTTAATTGATGAAACATATTCTTGCGCTGGCAGATTACATTGCTCGCCGATAGTCGTCGCCTTAATTTTAACGCTCGCTTTTCCGTTAGAAATTACACCGCCTTTAATCTTTACTCCTGGAATAGTAACAGATGAGGTTGTAATAAAATTACATTGCCCAGCCGAAAATGCAGAGCCTTGTGCCACAGTAACAGGATCACTATCACCACTTTGAGAAAGATTTAAAGTTCCTGAAGCCGCTTCGCCTTCTTCACGAGTTCCAGTCGCCTCAAAAGTAATTTCATGTTTTTTTTCAATAGTTTCAGTTTTTGAAAGCAACGAATTTTCACTTGTGCTATTAGAAATTGAAGCAACACCTTTTACGTTAGTAGTCGAGGTTTTTGCAGCAATCGTTATATCCGCAAATGGAGCAAAGAATGTCGCCCAAATCATAAATACTAAAAATACAGAAAATACCCCACCAATAATGAGAATTTTTTTTCGAAACTTTGAAAAATCTGGAACTTTCGATCCCTTTCTAGATTTATTAGTATTCTCTTTTTTAAGCTCTGGATTAATCTTGTTAAAATTCTTGTTATCATCAATATCAATTCCTTCAAGAATTTCAGCTTCCTTATCATCAGAAGATGGACCGCTAAATTCCGAAATTGGCAAGCTTTCGCCATCAATAACATCATCTCCTTCGACTTCTAAAATATCAATTTCTGGTACCTCTGGCTTACTTTGAAGGGTTTTCGAAACTGGAATTTTTGCCGCTGCTGACATAGTCTTTAATGCAGAATTATTAGTAATAAAAACGATTTTCTTATCATTTTTTTGCGCAGCTCGAGAAAGCAAGCGAATATTTACAGCACTCCTAAAAATACCCAAACTTTTCGGTGGAACAATTGCAATAATTCTCTCTTTCGAAGATTTTATTTTATTAACAACATCCGTAATATCATCTTCAACATCAACATAGATTACATCTTTTTTAACTTTTTCACTCATATCTTACCTCTTTTAAGCTCGTAAAATCCTGTTTAGTTTATCACGAAAACTCTCGCTAGCATTTTCATCAGTGCTGTAAGTATCATATCCGACCCGTAAAAGCCCCATTGCTGTAATAAATGTATGGTCGTTAATTTTTCCAGATTCGTCAATAACTCCCGAAACTTCAGAAGGCTTAATATGCTTTACTATAGGCTTTTTATTGAACGGTAATTCCTGCCACCAATCATCATCTTCCAATCTTTCAACAAGAGAATTTAAGCTTGAGCCACCACCGCATAATAAAATCTTACTTGGCAAATAATCAACATTTTCAAAATCACTTAAAGCTAGTTCAACGCCAGAAATCCAAACATCCAAAGTATTATCAATTGCATCGATTGCCTGTTTTGCAATAGTAGACTTAAGTTTTTCATTCGAAAGGTTTATCTTTAGTTTTTCAGCGTTCTTGTAAGACAATGATAGTTCGTTCGCAATTTGATTTGTAAAACTTCGACCACCAATTCCGAACATTTTAGTTCCTTCAACACCACCATCATTCACGACAGCAATATCAGTTGTTCCACCACCAACATCAGCTAAAATTGCAGTAAAATTGCTTGAAGAATCTGAACCAACAACACTTCTAGCAACCGCAAAAGGTTCAGCCGCTACCGCAATTAAATCAAGCGCAAGTTCATTCGCAACACGCTCAATAGCACCAATATGAACAGTTGGTGCAAAAGCTGTATAAATTTGAATTGAAACATCTTTCCCCTGAAAACCTATCGGATTCGAAACCTTATAGCCATCAATATGAATCCCAACAATTGCTGAATTAACAAGCTTGATTTCAGCTTCTTGGTTCCCCGTCTCAAGAGCAATCTCTCTTTGAGCTTTAAGCTGAGCTCTTTCTTGAATTTTATCAATAATAAATTCCATTTCAGCTTCATCAAGAGGGCGATTTGGCTGTGGACGACGATATTTAATTGTATTTGTCGCTCCTTTAACCAACTCACCAGCAATTCCGATTACGGCTTTTTTGGCTTGAATCTCCGCTTGGTCTTCCGCTTCAATCAAGGCATTCTCACAATTTTGAACAACACTAGCAATATCAGCAATCGCACCCGAATGCATATCCGCCACACTCTGCCATGCACGCCCAACACCAATAACACGAATTTCATCACCATCAATTTCAGCTACAAGAGCCTTCACGAATTCAGTTCCAATATCAAGGGCAACGATATGATTATCGCTTAAATCTTCTTTTTGTTTATTCTTGAATAACATACTAACACTATTATAAACCGTTTAAGGTTTTTTTGCAAATTTTCACAAGATTATTTCTATGTCTTCTAATTCCAAAATATCGCTCAAAAAAGTTTTATTATCCAGTTCGAAAACCTCGCAGTCATACTTTTTTCGAAATTCATCAGCATTAAACCTCTCAAGAGAACCCTTTACACCGCTTTTTCTGTCAACTCCAAAAATCCAAGATTCATTATTACCTCGTTTTTTGTATCGATTAACAAACTCACTTATATTTTTAGGATTATTCATTGGAGCGACCACACAAAATGGCATTTTTTCTTGAGCTAAAAAATCAATAACTTTCTTATTGTTCCAAACCGCCATAATTTTATCTGGTGAATAATTTTTTACAATTTCGTTACAATAAATCTGAATAAAATTATCTTTTCGAACTCTATCAAATCGCCCTTTTGCGTTTTCTTTGCCATATTTCCAAGCTAAATTATCAACATAAATAATATCAGAGCTTTCCAAATCTATAAAGTCCTTATGCTTTATTGAACTTTTTCCAACGCCAGGATAGCCAACAACAATAGTTCCGCGTTTAATTTTTTTAATCATCGCAAAATAGCCTTAATTCGCCGAACGCCAGCACTCGAAGATTGCTCTTTCACAATCTTAAACTTTTTACCGCCTTCAGCAAGCTCTCGCGTATTATCAACATGAGGCCCACCACAAATTTCAATACTAAACGGTTTTTCGCCTTCGGCTTTCATCGTATAGACTTTAACTGTCTCGCCGTATTTATCACCAAACACACCAATCGCTTTCAATTCATTCAAGGCGTAATCCGTTGGATACTCCGCCCAAGAAACTTCTAACCCTTTCGAAATTTGATCATTAACCGTATCTTCAATTTGCTGCTTTTCTTCATCGGTTAATTTTCGATCAAAAGTAAAATCAAAACGGAGCCGCTCAGAATTAATATTTGAACCTTTTTGAGCAATTTGCCCCTCAAACATATTATGAAGCGCCGCATTCATCAAATGAGTAGCTGTATGAAGCTTGCGGTGTTCGAGCGTCTGCCCTTCAAGCCCACCTTTAAACTTACCTTTTGAAGCTGTCTGTGAACGTTCACGCTGCTCTTTCATTTTAGCATCAAATTCCTCGCGCCAATTAGTAGAAAGATTAATGCCTCGCCTTCTAGACTCCTCTATAGAAAGCTCAGATGGAAATCCATAAGTATCATAAAGACTAAAAATATCTTCACCACTCATACCTGCTAATCCAACATAGTGAAATTTTCCATCAGCAGGGATTTTATTACGTTTTTTATCATCTGCATATTTATGTGCAATCCTATCAAATTCTTTTAATCCTTTTCGTAAAGTTTGACGGAAAACTTTCTCTTCTTTCGTCATAACTGCAATAATTTCATCAGATTTTAAAGCAACTTCCTTGTAATCTGGTGCATAGATACCAACGATTACTGGCACAATCTGTTCAACAAAATTATCTTCTACACCCAAATCGAAAGCCTTCGCCATCGCGCGACGAATAAATTTTCGCATCACATAGCCTTGTTCTTTGTTTGAAGGCGTGCAGCCATCAACTGCCAAAAACGTTGCACTTCGCAAGTGGTCGGCAATCACGCGCATCGAAATTTTGTTTTCATCATAATTTTTACCACTAATTTCTTCAAGCTTTTTGATAATTGGCTTCATTAAGCTAATTTGGAATACGTCTGGATTATTAATTTTTGCCGCAGCAATCCTTTCTAAACCGCCGCCAAAATCTACGTTTTTCTTTTCAAGTGGCTCGAAAGAGCCATCTTCCAGGCGTCGATATTGCATAAAAACCTGATTACCAATTTCCATAAACCGACCGCTGTCACTCGCTGGGTGGGCCTCCCCAAAACTAGCATCATGATTTTCTTCACCGAAATCATAAAAAACTTCTGAATCCGGTCCACAAGGATCACCAATCGGTGTTGAATCTAAACCGCCACCACGGCTCCACCAGTTTTCTTTATCATTATAAAAGAAAATTCGTCCGCCTTGAAGACCGAGCTTATCACCGTTTTCGGCCGTGTCAAGCTCAACAATTTTTGCATCAATCCCTTTTTCAGCAAAAACCTTTCGCCAAATCTCTGCCGATTCATCATCGCGTGGAATATTATATTTTTCATTACCAATAAAACAAGAAACGTATATTTTCGAAGGGTCAAGGCCTACTACATCTGTCAAAAATTCAAAAAATTGCCGAATTTGCTGTTCTTTAAAATAATCACCAAGAGACCAATTTCCAAGCATTTCGAAAAATGTCGTGTGGCGATTATCACCAACATCATCAATATCTTGCGCTCGCAAGCAGGTCTGACTATCTGTTAATCGCACACCCTTTGGATGTTTTTCACCCAAAAGATACGGCAAGAGCGGCTGCATTCCACTCCCCGTAAAAAGAGTTGTCGGGTCATCTTTTAAAATTAAAGAAGCGCGCTCGATTACCTCGTGGCCATTTTTTTGACAAAATTCTAGATAAGCTTTTCGGATTTCTTGTGCATTCATATTCTTTCATTTTACCAAATTTTAGCCTTTTTAGCAAATTGTTGATTTTTGAAATTATATTTTTGTATAATTTAGGTATTCTAATATTATCGGAGGTACATTATGAGTGGAATAAAAACTGCTCGCGCATTTATAGTTTATTTTTTACTTTCAATTTTTATAATGATTTATTTTGGTATGCTCATATTCGTTATTTTAAATAACGAGCCTATCAACAATCAGACCAATAACCCCAAAAATGAACAAAGAATTGAAATAGTGAAAGAAAACTACTAATCTACACTTAATTATTTTTGAAAGTCAGTACACACTGGCTTTTCCTTTTTATAATAAATAAAACCACTCTTCAATTTTCGAAAAGTGGTTCAATATCTTAATATGGAGCTCTATTGAAATGCCACCAGATACGCTACTAATCCAGCACCAGCACCAAGCATTAGAATTGTAATTATAGCTAGCACAACACCCCAGCCAGATTTCTTTTTATGCTTAATAGGTGCAGAATATTCATCACTCGAAAGAATCGGTGCCGACATTTTTGCTCGCCGAAGCTCCTTTGTAATCGTTGCAGCTTTTTGTTCATAATTAGAAACCGGCTTTTTAAATTCGAAACTTTTAGCCTGATTTTGATTTGTACCTAATGGTCTTTTTTCAATTTGCGGATTTCGTACGAAAGGTGTTTTTGGCTTTTCAATTTCATCAACAGGCTGAATTATTACCTTTTCCGAGACTTCATTTTGTTTTGAATTTTCTTCAACTCTTTCATCAAACTCAAAAATATCTATTCTTTTATTATTTTCTTTGTTTTGCCCTGATTGATTTTTTAGCTCAGTCTTAACTTCAATCTTTGAAGCTTCGGTCTCAGCTTTACTATCTATCTCTTTTTTAATTTCCTCATAATTATCAAGAGTAATCGTATTGCCACCAGCTTTTAAGCTTGAAATTTCTGGCATAACTTTTTCTGGCTCATTTTCAAGATTTAGATTTTCAAAATTTGAACTAGAAACTTTTCGCTCTGGAATTTCAACCGTATGTTCGCCATGGAAAACTCGAAGTTTATTGCTATCATCGCCAATCCGATAGACACCAGCATAAAACTCTGCCCGACTTGGCGTGGTAGTTTTTTGCTCCGCAATATTAATTTCATTTTTTTGAGGCTGAACTTCAGTTTCTTTTCTTGCTTGAATTTTTTCATTTTTTGAAACAACTTTTTTTCGAATCGGTGAATTTTCAAGCTTTTTAATATTTCGAATTGGTTTTTCACCGCCATATGTTTCTAAAATTGGGCTTTCGAAAGCAATTTTCTCTTCTCTCGCCAAAAGTGAAACACCAAAATTGTCGCGGTGATGTTCTGGCGGAACGGGCGCGCTAAAATCATCCAAAATTCGAACTCTTGGTTTTTTATAAACAGATTTTTTCTCATTTTTTGGTTTTTCAATAACCTTTTCAAAATTTCGAATTTGTACTTTTTCGTTATTTTGATGCAATTGGTTTGCTGACTGCGGAGCTTTTCGCGCAAAAACCATTTTTTGTTGCTCACGAGAATGTTCAATCTGGCTTTCGATTTTCGAAAAAACCTCATTATTTTTCTCTTTCGAATTTGGCACAACACCATTTTCAAGATAGCTTCCAACTGCTTTATCTAATTCTTCAAAATCTATATCTCGCATATTTTTCCTTTTACTTTTTTATTGTTTCAAAAACTTTTTCTGCAATTTTAGCGAATTTTTCAACGCTTAAACTTGCTCCGCCAATTAGCAAACCATCTATTCCTTTAATATTTGCATAATCTGTTGCGAATTCTGGCTGAACACTTCCACCATAAACTACTTGAATATTCTCAGCAGTTTTTGCGCCATAAAGTTGTTTTATTTGATTTCGAATAACTTTCACCGCTTTTCGAATATCATCAGGGTTAGCATTTACGCCAGTTCCGATCGCCCAAACTGGTTCATACGCAATAATCACTTTCGTAATATCTTCACTCGATACATTTGCAAGCCCACCAATTAGCTGATCATTCAGAACTAAATCAGTTTCATTATGATTTCGCTCATCAGATGTTTCACCAATACATAAAATTGGTCGAATATCGTTTCGAATTGCTGCAGCTACTTTTGCACGAATATCTTTATCTGTTTCGTGAAAAATATTTCGCCTTTCAGAATGGCCAACTAACGCATATTGGACAATTCCGCGAAGCTGTGAAATTGCTATTTCACCAGTAAAAGCTCCGTGATCTCGCCAGTAAAAATTCTGTGCCGCTAACTTAAATTGCCTATGATTAACTTGCAAGCTTAAAGATTGTAGAGTGAAAGTTGATGGCGCAAGAACAATTTCTATTCCACGATGAGCTTGAATTCTATCACTCAATTTATGCAAAAAAATACTCGATTCCTGCATATTTAAGTTCATTTTCCAGTTGGCGATAACAAGTTTTTTATCCATAATACTTTTATTTTATCATTTTATTTTATTTTTGTAAATTCTTATGCTTTATTTTCTAGAACTTCAAATCCTGGTAAAATTTCACCACTCATCAATTCAAGAGCTGCACCGCCACCAGTTGAAATTAATGAAAAATCTGCATTCTCCACATTTTGACTCGACCAATCCAAAACAAAAGCTGAAGTGTCACCACCGCCAACTATTGATTTTGCACCATTTTTTGTGGCTTTCGAAATTACAGAACAAGTTCGAGAAGAGCCTTTTGCAAAATTCTCAAATTCAGCATAACCAATCGTTCCATTCCAAACTATCATTTTTGCATTTAAAATTTCATTTTCAATTCGCTGAATCGATTCTCCTCCTAGATCAAGAATAATTTCGTTTTCTAAGACAGCCGTAACAGGTTTTTCAATTCTCTCAGCATCTTTTGAAAACTCACTCGCCACAGCAACATCTTCTGGCAAAATTATGAAACTTCGCAAACCATTAAACCCAACTTTTCGCTCCGCAAGTTTAAAAATCTGTTCAATAATCTCATTTTGGCCATCTTCAATTCGACTTTTTCCAACTTCAACATTTAAATATTTTAAAAAAGTGTTCGCCATAGCTCCAGCTACGATAATTTTATCAGCTCGCTCAATAAATTTCTCAATTAATGGTAGTTTATCAGATATTTTCGCACCACCCATTACCGCCACAAATGGTCTTTCGGGATTCTTAAAAGCTTGCAAGATCGTCGAGTATTCTTTTTCAAGCAACAAACCAGCTACGCTTGGCATTTTTTTGGCAATTTCACTAGTTGAGGTATGCTCACGATGGATAACGCCAAAACCATCTTGCACGAATAAGTCCGCACCAGTAACCTGTGCTAACGCTTCCGCAAATTCTGGTAAATTATTTTTTTCAGCCTTCGAAAAACGCAAATTCTCTAACATTTCAATCTTATAATCATCATTGGCATCTTTCATTGAAACCGAATACCGTGTTCGTGGAAAAATTGGTGTAGTGTGAAAATTCATCGGAAAATTCAAGCCTTCAGCCTGGAGGAGCTCACGCAAATTATTAAAAACTGGCCGCAAAGAATATTTTCGAGTTCCATTAGGCAAATGTTCAAGTTCATCCAAATCGGCAATTCCTTCAACCGATTTTGGTCGCCCCATATGCGAAATAATAATTATTTTTTTAGCCCCTCGTTCAATCAGATTTTTTATTGTTGGTAAACTCGCTCGAATTCGATAATTATTCAAAATCTTCGCTGAACCATCTTCTGAGTATTCAATAGGTACATTATAATCTGCACGAAGCAAAATTACTTTTCCTTGCACATCAGCGTCATTTATAGTTTTTTTGTTAAACATTTTATTCCTTTTTATTTTGAAAATATTTGATACAATTTTAGCACAAGCTTATTGATTAATCAACTATTTTGCTTCATAAACTGTGTATTTTATCCTACCTAAGAGAATAAGAATTATTCCAGGTATGGCAAAAAATATTCTAAGGCCAGTTTCTGCTCCAAAAGCCAAAAACAGAACAAATGCTAAAATAGTATATAAAGTTGAACCTATGAAGAAAAAAGTCTCCGAAATCACAAAATATTCGATTCGTCGGCCTGAATCATCCGCTTCAAAAAATGCGCCTTTTTGATTCGACAGAGAATAGCCAACTCCCGACACTTCATCTACTATATTCGTCAAAACAACCGCCAATGGGTTCATCATAAATAATCCACGACAAAGATTTATTAGACCACGAGTAAAAATAGATCCTCTGAGCATTATTCCGCCTTGGTTTTTATCAACTATCTTTCCGAAAGCAATTGCCGCAATAATAGAAACTATCGCCGATAGACTAGCCAAAGACGCAATCACACCATAAGAATTTGCTTGTGAAAAAATAAATACCGGCACAAAAATACGCCATATAAAATGAATAGTAGATGATGGGCCTGAAGTTAAAATCTGTGGAATAAAAATCTTATTAAGATATTTTTTTACTGGAAATGTCTTGAAATTTAATTTAATATCGTTTTTCATAACTTCCCTAGTTGAAAGTAAAGGAATAGCTGACATAACAAAAAGAATTGCTGAGATATAAAGTGCTGACTCCATTCCAATAAAAATCGCCAGCCAGCCACCAATAATCGGAGATAATGCTGCTGCAATTTTATCAATACTATACAGAACTCCCAACTGCCCACCAGCTTTCTTATTATTCTTCACTTTAGACATGCCAACATAAATAGAAACGTTGTAAATCGAAATAGCCAATCCCTGAATAATCATTGTTGCAATTGCCATAGATACTCCAAATTTCGAAGTTAAAGACGCCATAATCAGCATAGGTATATTTAGAATATTCGAAAGCAAAATACCATGTTTTGGCCCGTGCTTCGCGATATAAGCACCACCAACCCAAACACTAATCAATTTTACTACGTACGACAAAATCAAGAATAATAAAACTCCATTCCAACCATATCCAATCTTATAAAAATACATCAACACAAAGCCAGCCGAAAGATTCAACGCAAAACTTCGAAACATTTTTGCAATATATAAAATACTCATTTCGTCAAATTTAGCTAAAAACCAAAAATTTCGCTTTTGTCTAATTTTTCTTAAAAATTTTATAACCATAGGCACTATTATATATACTATATTATTTTTGTCAAACTAATTTAGACTATTGACATATAAATAATTTTGTGCTATAATCATAACATAATCATCCAAAAATAAAAAGTATCAAAATAAAAAATGATTATAGAAAGGAAACATTTTGTTTAAAGTTATTCGAGTAAACCAATCTGAAGAATCTTATTCAGTAAACGTTCGAACAAGTCGCGAAAAATAATTAAGACTTTCAAAAATCTAAAAAATCGCCCGCTGTCCTTGGGGCGATTTTTAAATATTTCAATAAATTGTCAAGCGTTATTATTTAGTAGATTTTGCCATTCGTTTGCGCTCATTCGAGTCGAGATAGCGCTTTCGAAGACGTAAATTCTGCGGCGTAACTTCAAGAAGTTCATCATCTTCAATAAAATCAATGCACTGTTCAAGGCTTAAATCTGTGTATGGCGTTAATTGAACCGCACCATCAGAAGATTTTGAACGCATATTTGTGAGATGTTTTTCTTTCACAACATTAATTTCAAGGTCTTCTTGGCGGTTATTTAGCCCCACTATCATTCCGGCATAAACTTCAGTTCCCGGGCCAATAAATAATTCTCCACGACTTTCCGCACTTTGGAGCGCGTATGGTGTTGAAGTTCCTTTTTCGAAAGCAATCAATACACCATTTCGGCTTGAGGGAATTTTAGCTCCCATCTCTTGATAACCATACGGCAAGCTATTCATAATGATCGTGCCTTTTGTAGCAGTTAGCATTAGATTTCGAAGACCAATCATAGCGCGCGTTGTAATAATATAAGTTAAGCGAGTAGCTCCTGTCGGCAGGCTTTCTTGAGCACGCATTTCAGCTCGGCGAGCCCCCATTTCTTGACTCACCGCACCAACAAATTCGGGCGCAACTTCAATAATCAATTCTTCAACTGGCTCTTTTTCAATACCATCTTCTTGAATTGTAACTACTTGTGGGCGGCCAACCTCAAACTCAAAGCCCTCACGGCGCAAGGTTTCAATCAAAACAGAAAGGTGGAGTTCACCACGACCTGAAATAATAAAACCAATTCCACTTTCTTCAACTTGTAGTGAAACATTTGTTTCGAGCTCTTTCTTTAGTCGATCGCCAATTTGACGTGAAGTTGTAAACTCACCTTCACGGCCTTTCATCGGGCTGGTGTTTGGGCCAAGATACATCGAAAGAGTTGGCTTTTCAACCTCAATTGTCGGCAAAGCTTCAGGATTATTTGCATCTGCCAAAGTTTCACCAATTTCAGCTTCAGAAACGCCCGTAATTGCCACGATATCTCCAGCAAAGGCTTCTTGAATTTCCTCACGGTTCAAACCACGGTATGCAAAGAGTTTATCAATTTTAGCCTTTTTAACCGTGCCGTCTCGCTTAATTAACGCAATTTGCTCACCAGATTTTACTTTTCCGCGCGAGATCCGCCCGATTGCATATTTTCCTAAGAAATTATCGTAAGTCAAAGAAGTCACAAGCAATTGGAAATCACCTTCAAGTTCAACTTTTGGTGCAGGAATTTCGTTAATAATCGCATCAAAAATCGGCTCAAAATTTGCATCTGCTTCAGGATTTTCTGGCACTTCAGGCCAAGCTTTGCCATCGCGCCCAATCGCATAATAAGTTGAATACAACAATTGAGCATCATTCGTAGCAAGTTCCAAAAATAAGTCTGAAACCTCATCATTAACTTCTGTGATTCGACGAGCTGGTTTATCAATCTTATTCACCACCACAATTGGTTTTAAGCCAAGTTCAAGCGCTTTCGAAAGCACAAACTTTGTTTGCGGCATTGGGCCTTCTTGAGCATCTACCACCAAAATCACGCCATCCGCCATATTTAGCGTGCGTTCAACTTCGCCAGAAAAATCGGCATGCCCTGGTGTATCAATAATATTGATTTTATAATCACCGTGATAAATTGATGTCTGCTTTGCGGTAATGGTAATTCCGCGCTCTGATTCTTGATCGCCTGAGTCCATCAAAAGTGTTTGACTCATTTCAGCCTGATTTTCACGAAAAGTATTGCTCTGTTTTAAAAGACCGTCCACTAAAGTTGTTTTTCCGTGGTCAACGTGAGCAATAATCGCTACATTTCGAATATTTTCTGATTTCATATTTTCTCTCTATTAAAAATTATTATAAAACTTTAAATATTCTACCATTTTTTTCGTTAAAAATCAACCAAACTATTTAGAGAAGTTACTCCACCAAAGAATTTTATTTGTAATATTAAACAGCCAACGCACTCGCCGATCATAATTTAAAATTATCAAATGCGTGTGCTGATGTTTAACAGTTTTTCGAACATTTTGCGCTGCACGAGCGTAAATTGAAAAACCTTGGGCTTCATATTTTGACAAAATTTCAAAATACTCTTCTTTTTCTGCTGGCGAAAAATTACTAATTGTATCTGTAAATCTCTTCGGAATCAGGAGCAAATGTTTTTCAACTTCAAAACCATCCCAAATCTGATACGGAAACAAGTTTTCAACCAGCACAAAATGCTCAAATTTTTCTGCAACCGAGTCATCACGCATCACTCTGTCATAAAAATTATAATCTTCGCCCTCGTGTTTTTTATTTTCTGCGTATTTTTCATATTTTTTACCAACCCCATTAGGTTTTCGCGTATCCATTATTTTTATTTTACCTTTCGATTTTACATATTCATCTAAATAATATTAACATAACTTTAATATTTTTTCAAAAAATGAAAAAAGTTGTTGACTTTACAAAAAAAGTCTGCTAAAATGGTAATTGTTCGGGTGATTAGCTCAGTTGGCTAGAGCATCTCGTTTACACCGAGAGGGTCTGGGGTTCGAGTCCCTAATCACCCACCAATTGAAATTATATCAAAAAGCTTCAATTCTGGAGCTTTTTTCTTTTTTCGAAATCTTAACTCATTGACTTTTTTAGCTTTTTATGTTATTATATAAGTATTCTCGCACCTTTTGATGCTGGAAAATTTTGAAAGAAAAGGAGGGTTAAAAATGATTAACCTTCTCATGTACTTAGTACTATTCATGCTAAGATTACTTAACGTAATCTCCCTGGGGGCTATAGATAATATAACAACGGTTTAATCAATCTTAGTTTTTTCAACTTTTTTTGTGATTTTAAAACTTGATTCAGTAATACAGATTTGTGATTTTTGGCGAAAATCAGGGAAATTCATCAAAGTACTATTGTTTATCGGAGTTATCCTTAACTCATTGCCCCAATGGTATTTATGGCTTGTCGGAATAATTCTGATTATTCTAGCCTATTTTATTAAACCAAAAGAGGGTAAATCTTCCCTATTCCAAAAATTAAAAAATGTTATAGTGGAAGAATTTAAAGAGGATGCAAAGCAGAAACCTAGAAAAAAATTACCTCCAGTATAGCCTTTGTTAATCGCCTTTGAAATGAGGCGATTTTTCTTTATTTTTTCGAAAAAAGTTAAAGCGCTTGCGTTTATTTAATATATATTATATGCTTATTGACTTTTTTATACTTTTGTGCTATAATTCTAGCAGTTGACATATCATAATCAGCAGATCTGTCAATGAAGCTTAAAAATCGGGTTATTATGAGGTATGAATCGTGATACCTCAGTGTTCATTTATTATTCCGATAATAAAAATCAAACGAAAGGAAGGTGGAAAAAATGAACACTAACAAGAAAATCGACAAAGTCCTCAACAAAATAGTATCATATATTGATCCTAGTAGTAAAGTGGATAGAGACTGGTACAATGATGTTGAAGCTAAAGCCTCAACTTTCAAAACCAAAGAAGAAGAACTAGAATACCTTGAAGGTATTCTAGCTGATCTAAGGCCAAATATTTGGCCAGGAATAGTTATCGGCAGTGTCATCGTAATTGGTGCAGTGGCGTTGTACTTTTTGTTTTTGGCGCCAAAAAGCGCGAATGCTACAAATGGCAGTATGACTACTGCTCCTTGCACATTTGTAAAATCAGACCTTACAAAAGAAGATTTCCAAGTCATCGATTATAAGGTCGACGGTGATACTGTAGTTTACGACAGCCAAATTGCAAATACGCAACACAAAGTATTTGCAAATGGGTCAGATGCAAACACTCTTTCAGCAAACGCTGAAAACGCGGTTAATGAGATGGTTCAGTATATGAGCCATAATGCAACTGCCTTGAAAGAGAAGGCTATGACCTTCGGTATCGTTGACGCAAAAGCTGACGTTAAAGACTGGCTAGAAAAGAAGGAAGGAAAAGTTTATTACAATAGCAAGGGAAAGGATGTTTTTTACCAAACAAAGGCATTTCTTTCCCGGAGTCGAATTTCTTCCAAGAAAATGGAAGATAATTCAAACTACTACACTACTGGCGTCAATGACAAAGGTGATGTAGTTATCAGCAAAAATGCACTTGATCTTTCAGGTCAAGAGTACGTTGAAGTTTCGAACCCTGAGGGTTCAGCTGAGAAGTACATCTATTGTGTTCTGGTTTACTGTGGCAACACAGTAATGCAGAGCAACAACATTCCTGGAATTCCGACAGAAAAGATCGAGATTCCTCCTGCAAAACCAGGAAAACCTGACAAGCCAAGCGAAAGCAAGGTTGAGAAGAAAGATCCTAGTAAGGACCCCGCCAATCAAGGTAAAGCTTTGATCGGTGGAGGTCAAAATGACGGATCTTCAAATGGTTCAGAAACCTCTCAGGCAAAATTGCCTGAAAGCTACTCTGCACCAACAGCTCCATCTACACCAGCAAGCTCATCTGCACCAGCACAAGATGCTCGTATTAGCGAGCCATCTCAATGGTCTGGCGCTGGCAAGATAACAGACTCCAATGGTACCACAACAGTGACCAATGATGGGTCTGTGACCACTCCTGATAACCGTCATTACGATGGCTTAGTAGGTCGATCTGCTCCAGCAGTTGAAGCTGGAGGCAACGGAGTTACAACTCCAAGCAGTTCGGCTGACTTCGCAAATGGCTCAATGTCTGAGCCTGCGATTGATGACTAGTAACTTTGATTTTAACGATTGCACTTTGTGAAAGATTAAAGTCTTTCTGAACTCACGCTGGGCGGTTTTCCACCGCCCGGCTTTACATTGATACTTCTTAATAACCCGATTTTAAGTTTTAACAATTCGGCTAAAGCGAAGAAAACAAAATATTGACAAACAGAATTATGATGATACTAATAATAAATTCTAATAAGTGGAGATTAGAAGGGAGAAAATGAGGGACCAAATGAAAAAACTCATTAATTTTATTAAAAACCATTCAATAATCTCTGGTTCAGTTTTGGTGGCAGCAATAGCTCCGGCTCTAGTTTGGGCTTGGGGTCCAGCTCGACCATCATTCACTATTGAAAAACCAGCAGATTATATTACGTTCAACTCAATCACAAATAACCCTGTGATTGGCGGAGACGAAAAAGATTTCGTTGGAATCCGTGAAGTTGGCTCAAGCGCAAAATGGACAAACAATATGAAAGTCCAAAATGGCAAAGAATATTACGTTCGAATGTACGTTCACAACAACGCAGCTTCGAACTTAAATCTTGTTGCCGAAAACGTAGTAGCAAAACTTAACGTTCCAACAACAACAGCAAAAAATGTAACTGTTCAAGGTCAGATTTCAGCTTCAAATGCAAAACCTAACACAGTTTGGGACGAAGCAACTTTTTCAAGCGATAATGACTTCAACTTAGCTTATGTTGCCGGTTCTGCCCTTTTCGAAAACAACGGAATGGGTACAACTAAACTTCCAGACAGTATTGTAAATAATACTGGAGCAAAACTTGGATATGATAAACTTGACGGAAAAATCCCTGGATGTTTCCAATATGCAGGCTATGTAACCGTTAAAGTTAAAGCTCAAGTTAGCCAACCGCAAGAAAAAAATAATATCGACCTTGCGAAAACAGTTCGAAATAAAACAAATGGCGAAAAATCTTGGGTTGAAACTGCAAACGCAAAATCTGGCGACACAGTTCAATTCCAAATTCACGCTAAAAATACAGGTTCTGCAGGGATTCAGAATCTTGTAATTCGCGACATTCTACCAAAAGGTTTGAATTATGTTGCAGGCTCAACAAAGCTCTACAACACATCAAATCCAAAAGGATTGAAAGTCAGCGACAATGTCATTCAAAATTCTGGAATCAATATTGGTTCATATCAACCAAATGGCGACGCTTATGTTCGGTTTGACGCAACTGTTTCAGCTGAAAATAGTTTGCCAGTTTGTGGAGAAAACACTCTAACTAACATCGCTCAAGCAAGTGACCAAAAAATCGTTAAAAACGACACTGCAAGCGTAAAAGTTACAAAAAAATGTGAAACTCCTAAAAATCCAGTCTATAAATGTGAAGCTTTAAGTTTAAACATTGTTCGAAAAGACGAAAAGCAAATCACTTATGCGGCTGACACAAAATATTCAGTAAAAGATACAGAATTTACTGGCACAAAATATGTAGTAAAAAATTCAAAAAATGAAGTTGTTGCCGAAAAAGTTGTAAATGGTGGAACTAAATTCGAAATTACCGTTCCAAACAATGTGAACGAAAAATACACAGTTACTTCAACAATCATCACTAAAAACGGTGAAAATTCAAATACTAACTGTGAAAAATCTTTCGAAACTAAAGCTCCAGCACCAGTTCCATCTAAACCGGAATTGGTATGTCGAAATATTACAATTAACCAAATCTCTCGAACAAAATTCGAATTTAACACTTCTTATACTGTAAATAACACAACATTCGTTGGCGTTAAATATATCGTAAAAGATCAAAGTGGTAAAATTGTAATCGAGAAAACTGTAAATAACGGCTCAAAATTAACACTCGACATTGAAATGGTTGGTAAATTCACTATTTCTTCAACAGTTATCACAAAAGATGGCGAAAACTCAAATTCAAATTGTGAAAAATCTTTTGAAGTTAAACATGAAGAAAAACCTTCAATCCTTATCAAGAAAACTGTAAATAATCAGAAAAATGCTAAAATTGAAGCAAATACTGATTTTAACTACGAGATTACAGTTTCGAATAATGGAAATGTTGATTTGAAAGATGTTGTTGTAACCGACCGTGCACCAGCAAATATTACTTTTGTAAGTGCCGATAGCGGTGAGATCAAAGACAATACTTTAACTCTAAAGATTAGCTCTTTGAAAGTTGGTGAAAGTAAAACTATCACAATTAAATCACAAGCAATAGCAACAGGAATAACTGCCGTAAATACAGCTTGCGTAGACACGCCAACAATTCCTGGCGATAATGACGGTTGTGATAGCGCGAAAGTGGAAGTTCCAAAGAAACAAACTCCGCCAACGCCTACACCAAACAATCCAACACCAAATATTCCAACAGAATTGCCACAAACTGGTGCAAATAGCCTTTCTGCAATTCTTGGATTAACCTCAATGGTGACCGCCTTTGGTTACTACTTCGCTAGCCGAAAAGCTGCAAGATTCTAAGCTGACCGCTTCTCAATGGAGCGATCAAGCTTCAAATCTAAAAAAAAATAGACTTCCACTTGGAGGTCTATTTTATTTTTATAAATCTTGCTGGCCTTTTTCATTAGCAATTTTTCTTGCTGCTATAATTACATTATCTATTAATGAAGCCACCGTAAGCGGACCAACACCACCCTTCACAGGGGTAATTATTAAGTCTTTTCGAAACTCATGAGCTTCTTCAGCTACATCGCCTTTAATTTTACCATTTTCGCTTGCCGTTCCAGCATCAACAACCACAGCTTTATTTTTTAACATTTCTGAAGTTATTAAATTTGGCTTTCCAACAGCTGTAATTACCACGTCAAAATCTTTAAGCTGCTCTTTCATTTCTTTCGAATTAAATTCATCAAATTTCGAAACTGGCACACCAGAAGCCTCAAGTATTTTTGAAAGCGGTGCACCTACCAACTTACCTTGGCCAACAATAGCAACTTTTTTATTCTCTAACGAAATGTTATACCCTGCCAAAAGCCAATTTATCGCCTGGGCTGTGGCCGGCACAAAAGCACCACCGTTCAAACCGTCAACATCTTTCTCTTTAGATATTTCCGATAAAATTTGCTCGGTTTCCTCTTTCGAAATCTTCTCACCGTCTTCATCTTCAAGTGGAAGTTGAACAATAATTCCATGAATATTTTCATCAAGATTTGCTTTTTGAATTTCTTTTTTCATGAATTCAACAGTAACTTTTCGCCGCTCAACCTCGATTAGAATATCTTCACCATATTCTTCTTTAAGCCGCATATAAGTTTCAGTTACAGGATTTTTCGAAGAGTAAAAAATTACTAATTTTGGAAAAACCCGCCAGCTTTGCTGCAAAGCCCGCACTTGCTTAGCTTGACGCTCCTTAATAAAATCACGGAGTTCTGCACCATTTAAAATTCTCATTCTTTTATTATACGCAAATATATTGAAAAATTCAATTTTTTAATATATAATTTAACATATAATCATTACATAAGTTAATTAAAGAAAGGATTTTTGAATGTATAATTATAATAGTTACAACACATATGGGTATAGAACTTACAACCATAGCGCAGATACTGAAGCTATTGCTGGAATATCTATTGCATTCTTTTTAATTTTCGCACTAGTTGCTGCAGTTATAGGATATGTTATTAGCTCTCTTCTCTATATGCTAATTTTTAAAAAGGCTGGAATCGATGCTAAAAAGGCTTGGATTCCTTTCTATAACAGATGGATATTCTTCGAACTCGGTGGACAAGAAGGTTGGAAATCTCTTTTAACTTTCGTTCCTTATATTGGACTAATAATCTCATTTGTTTTTGAAGTTCTTGCAGTTATTGAAATCAGCAAAAAACTCGATAAATCACCTTACTGGTCTATTCTTTTCATATTTGTAGCCCCTATTTGGTTCTTAATTCTTGGTCTAGATAGTTCTCGTTGGAATGATATAGCCGGTAAAGAAAGCCTTGCAAAAGGAACTATCCTTGGTTATAAAATCGTGGAAGAAGATAAAGAAGCAGAAGACACTGAAGCTAAAGAAGAAAAAACAGAAGAATAATTCTTTTTTAAATCTTAAAACGACATTCGAATCGAGAATGTCGTTTTAATTTTCATTAAATCTCCAGCGGTTCTTGTTCAATTTTTAAGCCAAATTTTTCAAAAACCCTATCCTGAATCATTTTTCTTGCTTTAGCCAGCTCATCATAGTTTTTAGCTGAAATATTTGTTAAAACTAAAGCATTTTCTGGATGAACTTTTATTCCAAAAAATTCTTTTCCCTTCAAGCCTGTTTGCTCAATAAGCCAGCCAGTTGCAATTTTGTATTTTTCACCAACTTCAAAGAGTGGTACATTTTGATATTTTTTGCAAACCTCTGCAGCTTTCTCTTTCGAAATTATCACATTCTTGAAAAAACTCCCAGAATTTGGAATTTCCTCTGGGTCTGGCAATTTTTTTAGACGAATCTCAACCACCGCGTTCATTACATCTTTCACTGTTAGATTTTCTTTATTTTTGCCAATATTCTCAAGTTTCTCCTTTAAAACCTTGTATTCAGGCATTTCTGGTTTAGATTTTGAAAGCTTCAAATTTACCGAAACGATAAAATATTTTCCTTTAGCACCATTCTTAAAAATACTATCACGGTAAGCAAAATCACATTCACTTTTTAATAAAGTTTTGATTTTACTAGTTGATATTTCGAAAACTTTAACACTTTTCAAAATATCAGCAATTTCCTGGCCATAGGCACCAACATTCTGGATTGGTAGAGCTCCAACTGTTCCAGGAATCATCGCCATTGCTTCACAACCACTAAAGCCTTTCGAAACCGCAAAGTTAACAAAATTATGCCAATTTTCACCAGATTTTATGCAGAATTCAACATTCTCATCATTTTCGAAAACCTTTTTAAGACCTTTAATTTCATTTTTTATCACTATTCCTGCAAAGTTTTGATTCTTCACAATCGTGTTACTTCCACCACCAAGAATAAAAATCGGCAAATTATTTTTTTCTGAAAACTTAATCGCATTCTTAAAATCTTCGATATTTTTTACTACTGTAAAAAAATGAGCTTTTCCACTAATTTTCATAGTAGTAAGTTTACCAAAATCAATATCTTGCTGAATTTTTAGATTTTCGAAAATTATTTCCTTCATATAGATCAATTATATCATAAAAAATAAAACCCGCCAAAAGCGAGAAAATTCGTGGTACACCCGGCAGGATTTGAACCTACAACCGCCTGGTTCGAAGCCAGGTACTCTATCCAGTTGAGCTACGGGTGCTTAATAAATAAATTATACCACACTTTTTTTATTTTGTGAAGACTATTTTTTAATAAATTTTAAGATTTTGTATAAAGGATCACCGTTTAATGAGTTATTATAATCCATTTCTTTTGAAAAATTATAACCAGGAATTGGCGATTTTTTATCAGCACTGTTATATGGGGAAATTATAAAAAACTCTTTATTATCCAAAAAGTTACTGTTATTCTCAATCTTTGGCGTGTAATCAGCTCGAATCATATCACCAGAACGATAAATTGGGGGTTCACCATAAAACCAAATTTTACTTTCATTATTGGAATATTGCGCTGCTGAATAATATAAAAATCCGCCAACAACGATTGCTGCATTATTTTTTTCATTTCGAACCTTTTCAATAGCTTGCCGAATTTCAGTAATTTCTCCACCATTTTTAGAAATACCCTTTTGCAAATTAAGCTGAAAAATTCCAAAAATATGCGAAAAAATAATCAAAATAATCAATAAAATTGAAACACTCTTTTTATTTTCGAAAATTTTAACCGCAATAATTGCCATTAAAATCGACACAAAAACTTCAGCCATAAGCAAATATCTGTCAACAAAAATTGAACTAAATGGTGGTAAACTTGCGATATAAAGCAAAAATATAGGAATTACCGAGACTGAAAAAATCAGCCAAAAAATACTATTATTTTTTCCATTCCTCCACTTTTCGAATGCAAAAATTGCAATAATCAGAAGAATAACCATAGCTATCAAAGATAACCAACCGTTAGTTTTACCAGCATCAATATAAAAAAAGAAATTCGATACCATATTTGGTATTGTCGTAAAATCAAGTGCAGGAATCCAGAACTTAGCTTTAACATAAGTAGCTTGCGAAACAAAAAATGGAATCCAAGGAATATATAGAAACGCAACGATCAAATGTGAAGAAAGCCATTTCTCAGCAAAAAAATTACTAAAAAACTTTTTTATATTATGCTTCTGCTTTCGAAACTTCAAATAACTAAAAAGATTAAACCTATTGTTCTTGTCTTGATTCTTCGAAATATAAAATACTCTAAAAATCCATAATGAAATTGGAATCAAAGCATAGAGATATTGTGTCCAAATTCCAGCACAAACAGCAATAATATAAATTATTCGCCATTTTTTCTTATTTTCCATCGTATTTTCAGCAACCCAAGCTTCATAAAAGGCTCTTACCGTTAAAATACTTAAAAATGCTACCATCGTATACATTCTGGATTCCTGAGAATATCTAATTAACATCGGCGAAATTGCAAGAAAACCGCTCGCCAATAGCGCAATTTTCTTATTATAAAGTCTTTTTACCAAAAAATATGCCAAAATTATAGTTAAAACACCAAAAAGTGCAGATAGACTCCTTAATGCAAAATCGCTAGAGCCAAAAAATACGCTCCAAATTTTCAATAAAAAATAGTAAAGTGGCGGATGGACATCAACAGATGTGTAATGCCAAATTTCAGCAAAATTAAAACGAATTATATAAGCCGAAAAAGCCTCATCGAACCAGATTGAGGCTTTCGAAATTGTTAAAAAAACAATGGCTAAAAATCCTGAAATAATTCCCAGAAAAGCAATTTTAGAACGACACTTTTTAAATCTCGAAAAAACCATACCCATGACAAGTCTATTATATCATAGCTTTTAGCTTTTCGAAATATTAAAAATTATCTATAAATCGCTCGGTAGCGGAAAATTTATAGCAAAATCTGCAACTTCTTTTTTGATTTCGGCAAGTTTTTTAGAATCTTCACGGTATTTAATCGCAAGATCCATCCATTCAGCAATTTTCGCCATGTCGACTTCCTTCATTCCACGCGAAGTTACAGCCGGCGTTCCAAGCCGGATCCCACTTGGCGCGAACATAGACAAAGTATCATTAGGAATTGAATTGGCATTCAAAGTTAAGCCAATTGCGTCCATTGCGCGTTCAGCAACTTTCCCATCAATTCCAAAACTCGCATAAATATCAATTAAAATTAAATGATTTTTTGTACCTCCAGTCACAAGTTTGAAACCTCTTTTCGAAAGCTCTTCGGCCAAAATTTGAGCATTTTTCACCACTTGTTGAGCATAAATTTTAAATTCGGGCTGAAGTGCTTCATAAAAAGAAACTGCTTTTGCTGCAATTGAATGCATTTGTGGGCCACCTTGCGTTCCTGGAAAGACACTACGATCAATTAGAGTTGGGAGATTCTCGAGAGTTTTTTCTGGTTTTTTGAGCGGATTTCCCACTTTTCCATTCGAAAGAATCATTCCACCACGAGGGCCACGGAGGGTTTTATGTGTTGTAGTTGTCACAACATTAAAACCATAATCAAATGGGTTTTTCGAAACACCTCCAGCAATTAATCCAGCAATATGAGCAACGTCAGCCATGAGCATGGCGTTATATTTTTTGCCAATTTCAGCAATTTTAGCATAATCAATTTCGCCAGGGTAAGCAGAAAATCCCACAAGAATAATTTTTGGCTTATATTTTTCGGCTAATTCCTCAATTTGATCGTAATTGATTTCACCATTTTCATCTAAACCATAACGCACAAAATTATAAATCTTACCACTACGCGTTACTGGTGAGCCATGTGTTAAATGACCACCCTGAGATAAATCCATACCTAAAACAGTATCGCCAACTTCTAGCCAAGCATTATAAACCGCCTCATTAGCATTCGCGCCACTGTGCGGCTGAACATTCGCATGATCACAATTAAAAAGCTGTTTTGCGCGCCTGATCGCCAAACTTTCAATTATGTCTGTATTTTCTTGACCGCCATAGTATCTTTTCCCTGGGTAGCCTTCAGAATATTTATTAGTTAAAACTGAACCAAGCGCCGCTAATACTTCTCTTGAAACATAATTTTCACTTGGAATTAATTCCAAGCCTTCTCGCTGACGGTTTTCCTCATTTTCGATTACGTCAAAAATCTTTTCATCAAACATAAAAACTCTCCTTAAAAATTAAACTTTTCGAAACTAAAAAATATAAAAACCGTCGCTATATCATGTTTTTAAGTATACCATATCTTTTAAAAACAAAAAAGTTCTCAGAAAACTTGTTTTTATTATACCATAAGTGATATAATTATTTTATGAACGAAGAACAGGCCTATTTAGAAAAAATCGGGAAGCTTATTCAAGAATCTCGCCTACACAAGAATTTAACCCAAGTTGAACTTGCCGAAAAAATTGGCACCTCACAAAGCGCAATTAACCGAATTGAAAGTGGGAAACAAAATATAACTATTGAAATGCTCGCAAGAATTTCAGAAGAACTTTCCAGCGAAATTATATCTGTCAATTCAAATAAAAAAACTAATTTTCGTGTTCATGGCGGCCGCGAACTTTCTGGCGAGATTGAAGTTAAAACCTCAAAAAATGCCGCCGTTGCTCTGCTTTGCGCTTCTCTTTTGAATAAAGGAAAAACAACCCTTCGCCGCGTTGCTCGGATTGAAGAAGTTAATCGAATTATTGAAGTTTTAAATTCGATTGGTGTAAAAACTAAATGGCTAAATGATGAAAACGATCTTGAAATTATACCCCCAAAAGAATTATCTTTCGAAAATATGAATGTTGAATCTGCCAAAAGAACACGCAGTATCTTAATGTTTCTTGGCCCACTCCTCCACCAATATTCATATTTCGAAATACCTTTTTCTGGTGGATGCAATTTAGGAACACGCACAGTCGAGCCGCACCTTTCTGGATTAAAGTATTTTGGCGCAAATGTTACGGCGCAAAATGATTTTTATAAAGTTTCGAACAAACCCAAAAAAGTTGAAAGGCCAATACTCTTGACCGAACGCGGAGACACAACAACCGAAAATATAATCATGGCCGCAGCACTTTCTGGCCAAGAAATCACAATTCGAAACGCTAGCCCAAACTATATGGTGCAAGATTTGTGTTTTTTTCTTGAAGAACTTGGTGTTAAAATTGAAGGAATTGGAACAACAACCCTAAAAGTTCACGGATTAACAGAAATTGAGAAAGATATTGAATATTACGTAAGCGAAGACCCTATTGAATCTTTAACTTTCGTGGCGGTTGCGCTGGTTACAAATTCTGAGATTACTATCAAACGTGCGCCAATCGAATTCAACGAGCTTGAACTCGCAACCCTTGAACAAATGGGTGCAAATTTCGAAATCAGCCCAGAATATCTTTCGAAAAATAAAAAAACGCGCCTCGTGGATATTAAAGTTAAAAAATCAAAGCTACATGCCGCGAAAGATAAAATTCACGCGCTACCATTTCCTGGTATAAATATGGACAATTTGCCTTTTCTTGGATTAATTGCAACTGTCGCAGAAGGTCGAACTTTGATTCATGACTGGAGCTACGAAAACCGTGCAATTTACTTTACTGAGCTTTCAAAATTAAACGCTAAAATTGAACTTGTTGATCCACATCGTGTTTATATTTCTGGCCCAACAAAATGGAAACCTGCAGACGTTATTGCGCCAAGTGCCCTTCGCCCAAGTGTTGTAGTTTTAATTGCAATGCTTGCTGCGCCAGGAGTCTCAACCTTACGAGATGTTTACAATATTAATCGCGGCTATGAAGATTTTGCAGAAAGATTAAATTCACTCGGCGCAAAAATTGAAACTTTATTTTCATAATTAAAAAGACTCCCAAAAATTGGGAGTTATTTTTATCTAAATCCAAGATGGTCTTTGTTCTCTGCAAAATAATTCATAGCATTCTCTCGAATAATATTCGCAGCAGGAAACTCGAATATCGATCTATCTTCAAGTTTTTTAACAAGAAAATAAATAAACTTCAAGTTAAATTTGACACAAGAACTCCCGCTCGGTTTTTCACCGCTTAAAATTTCAAATATTGTTTTTAATTCAATATCTACGTCAGAAGCTTCTACCCAATCTTCTCCAAGCAGATCTTCAGCAGTCTGAATTAGTGAACTTTTAATCGCCTCTAAGAGATTATTCTCATTTTGATCATTAAGACTACTGCAAAAGCTTGGGTGGTGAGCCCTAAAACAATCAAGAGTATCTCGAAAGGCTTCATCCATCTTCTTTGATCTAAATTCTGTAAGGTTCAATTTAGCCATTTTTATTCCTCCTTGGCAAAAATCTATCTAATACCATATCACACTTTTAAATTTTAGTCAAATAAAAAAGAGCCTTAAGCTCAAATTTACTTGGGGCGAATGATGGGGTTCGAACCCACGGCCTCCGGTGCCACAAACCAGCGCTCTAACCAGCTGAGCTACATCCGCCATAACTTCAACCATTTTAACACATAAAAACTTGAAAATCAAGCTTTAAAATTTTGGCTTAATTTGCGGGCGAAAACTTCGCATAACATTTTGAGAACTTGGAGTTTGCAAACCGTAAAAACCCGCCATTCCAGTTTGTTGAACCTCACCAAAACCACTTTTCGTCATTCTTATTTTTGTTGATTGATCAATTTGACCATTCGAAAGTGTATTTTTTTGCCTATTTAAGTTTTGCTGCAAATAATTTGAAACCCTTTCTTCTCTTTTGGATCTAATTTGATCAAGAGCCGATCTTGAACTTTCCATTTTAGTTTTTTGCGCCATCCTTAATTGACCAAGTTGAGAATCTCGATATGACCGCACTTTCGAATTTCTATAATCAATCGCTTGGCGCTGTGCAAAACTTTGTGAGCTTGCAGCGCCAATTCTTCCACCAGACTGAGCTTTAGCGTATCCGCTAGAATGAGAAACTTCTTCAAGACTTGATTTTACAACATAATCATTTAATTTCATAATACTATATTAACATAAACACATTATTTTTTCAAAAAAGTCTTGCTTTTATAAAAAATGTTTGTTATAATAATCTCATGCGGGCGTCGTATAACGGCTAATATACCTGCCTTCCAAGCAAGTGATGAGAGTTCGATTCTCTCCGCCCGCACCATTTGATCTTTTTTGTTTTAGCACAAGCCTCCATTTTCTGGAGGTTTTTGCTTTTAGAAAATAATCATATAGACTTTTTTAAAAAAACTTGATATAATTGTTTTAGGTACGCCCCCGTAGCTCAGTGGATTAGAGTAAGAGGTTTCTACCCTCCTGGCCGTAGGTTCGAGTCCTACCGGGGGTACCAAATTATTTTATGGAAATTATTTTTTACTCGATATCATTCATTCTCGGCATAATTATTGCCGCTTTTCTTTTAACTATATTTTTTGGTGTACCATATGTCCCTACACATAAATCAGATCTTTTCAAACTCTTCGAAACAATAAATCTTTCTAAAGAAGATATACTCGTAGATATCGGTTCTGGTGATGAAGTTGTTTTAAAGGTTGCAAATAATTTTAACGCAAAAGCTATTGGTTTTGAAATTAACCCTTTTCTGGTTCTAATTTCAAAAATTAAACTTCAAAAACAACAAAACTGCCAAATTTATCTTAAAAATTTTTGGAGAGCCTTCCCAATTCCAAACATTACCATATTCTATACTTTTGGCCACGCAGAGAGGATTGAAAAAATGCTAAAGCTTGCTCAAATTCAGGCAAATTTTCAAAAAATACCTCTATTTTTTATTAGCTATGGTTTCGAAATTAAAAACTTAAAACCTTTTAAAGTATCAGGCGCACATTATATTTATAAAATTCAGCCAAAAAAATAATCAAAAAGTCTTTTTTTTCATAATTAAATATGCTATAATGTGAATATTGGGCCAGTAGCTCAGCCGGTTAGAGCACCTGCCTCTTAAGCAGGGTGTCGAGGGTTCGAGCCCCTCCTGGCCCTCCAGAATTTGAAAAAATAAATCAGCAAGAATTATCTATCTGCTGATTTTTATTTTATATTAGCTTTGTCGAACTATCTCTGTAGTAATTTCAATATTCGAACCGGCTTGAGCTTCGCCGGAAAGCATTTTTCGTGCGATAGTGTTTTCCACAACTCGCTGAATAACTCTTCTCATTGGTCGAGCGCCAAGTTTTGGATCATAACCCAGATTTGCAAGCAATATTTTAGCTTCTGGCGTAACAGAAACTGTAATTTTTTGGCCAGCAAGAGTTTTATTTACCCCAACAATCATCAAATCAATAATCTGCATCAGATTTTCTTTTGTGAGTGGTTCAAAAACGACAATTTCGTCAAAACGGTTCAGAAATTCAGGGCGAAATTCACGACTTGCAATTAAGTCATTTACGATGATTTCTTCAGCGCTTGTCGAATCATAACCACGAGAAATCAACTCTTGAATTCGCTCAGAGCCAGCATTTGATGTTGCAATAATAATCGCATCTCGAAATGAAACCTCACGGTTTTTTTCATCCCTCAAAATACCTTCATCTAAAACCTGCAAAAGAGCAGTTAGAACATTTGGGTGAGCTTTTTCAATTTCATCTAAAAGAACAACCGAGAAAGGCTTTTTCATCATTTGAGCAGTTAGAGAACTCGCATCACGCGCACCATCTGCAATCAATCTTGAGACATCGTCAAGGTTTACAAACTCATTCAAATCAAGACGTACAATATTATTTTCACCATTAAAATAAACTTCTGAAAGCGCTTTCGAAAGCTCTGTTTTACCAACTCCAGTTGGACCAAGAAATAGAAATGTTCCAATTGGTCTGTTTTGATTTCGAACACCAGTTCTCGCACGACGCAAAGCATTTGCTACAGCCGAAACTGCTTTTTCCTGACCAACCATTCTGGCGTGTAATAAATCTTCAAGGTTTAATAAAGTTTCTTTCTCTTCATTAACATTTGCAGTAGCGATTTTTACATTCATTGTTTGCTCAATCGCTTTTTCAACTGAGCTCGCCGTTACAATTTTATTATCAGCAAATCCTGCCGCCATCTCTAACAAGCGTACTGCCCGCCCTGGCATTTCTAAATCAAAAATATATCTTTCACTTAGCTTAAAAGCTTCTTTAAGTGCTTGAAACTGATAAAACACGCCATTTTGATGTTCGAAAATCAACAGCTTGTCTTGCATAACCGCCAATGTTTCATCATAATTAGCTGGTTTAACCTGCAACCTATTCATTGCCTGAGCAAGAGCTGAATTCTTTGCTGAAATTTGCAAAAATCTCTGCTCATCAAGAGTTAAGATTAACCTTAAAGCACCAGCCTGAATAATAGGAAGGAGTAAATTCGAAACATCAACCGAACCAACACCATCTTCAAAAAATAGCTGGGCATTATCAAGACAAATAATTATATTTTTAGCAGCATAAGCCTCGTTTAAAACATAATTCAATAAATTTTCTATTTCACCTCGCCCTGGCGCTGCCGCAATCAAAGATGCAGCATCAAGAGAAACAACCTGTCTAAATTTTAAATTTGAAGGGATTTTCTCACTACCATTTGCAATTTTTGCAGCGAAAGAATTTACAACAGTAGTTTTACCAACACCATCGGCACCAATCAGGGCAATATTCTGCTTTCCATTACCACCGAATTGTTCAACCATTTTCGAAACTAAATCTTTATGTTGTTCTAAATTTGAAGACATTAAAATATTGTTCGAAACCTGATTTGTAATATTCACTCCAAAACGATTCAAGGTTGGAGTATAACCAAACGACCAATCGCGGGCAATTCCACCAGTTTTCATTGGAATTTTAGATTGACTTATTAGTGAAAAAATATGATCATGCCACAGAACACCACGTTCTAAATCTTCAAAGTCAAGATAAAACTGCGCAAGAAGCGTTTCGTAATTTGGAAAATTTCGAATTATCGCAAGAGTTAAAACCGAACCAGAAACGGTTTTAGTTTTTAACTTTTGCTGAATTTGTAGTGCAGTTTGAAAAATATTCTCAGGTGAATTTTGTGGAATCTGAACCAAACTTTCAATCGTAGTTTTTCCAAGCCCAAAACGTGAAATAATAAACTTTCCACCGGAACTTTCTAAAACTGCTTTTGCGATCCGCTCGCTTGTTGGATTTTTCGAAAGTTTTCCTAAAATATTACTAGCTAGCTGCCCTTCAATATTTAAATCTTTTGACGGCTCCAATCTATGAAGTTCTCCATTCCACCAATGAACTAAAATTGTGATTATTGATGAAAATGCTAAAATTAACCAGCCAAGAGCCGAATCCATTAAAACTAAACAGAATCCACTCAAAATTCCAACAATTTTCAAAATCTTAAGTAGAAATAAAAAACCCCTAAGCCCATTCATTAAACGGGATTTTTTTGCGCGCAAATCATTGTAATCAAAAATCATAAGAACCAACTCCTTTTTGTTTTAATTGGTTTAACTTCTTTTGATGGAGTATTTTTTTGCCAATTTTTAAAATCGTCCTTAATTTTTGGAATAATTTTTGGCGTCCAGCCAGTTGTAAAAATTACAGCAAGAATAATCGGTAAAACCGGTGAAATCAACCATAAAATTAACATTATTAGACCCCAGATTGCTTTGAAGCTAATAAAAAATACACCAATTATCATTATTACTGTTCGCAAAAAAGCACCAATAAACCGAGAAAAAAGCTTATCAAAAAACTTCTTAATTCGAACTTCAATCGAAGCATTCGAAACACCTAAAGCATCAATTTGTCGAAAAGGCGCAAACCAAGTTTTTATTAAAAGACCAAGCGAAAAAGTATCAATCGAACGTTCGATTCCATCTAAAATCTTCTCAGCCCGCCAAGCTAGCCCTTTCCCATACCACCAAGTTAAAAAAGACATAAACATAATTAAATTATACACAAATCTGCAAATTTTTACAAGCTCGCATCAGCTAAACTCGCCAAAAAATAAAGCAAGATTGATTCTTCAAAAAACTCTATAAACTTTCATATACATATTTTCCCTACCACTTTTTTATATTATATGTTATAATTATATTATCAAGTCCAATAGGAGGAACATTTCATGACTAAAATATCATTAAGTAGCGATATTCAAGGTATTTCCAAACCAATAGGAAAATGCCTTGAACATAGCAAGGAAATCGAATGCTCATTCGGAACATTTACGTTATATCCGATAACTGATATAACTATTGCTATTTATGGCGAAGGTGAATTTGTAAAAAACGTGGGCGAAGTCGATTTTATCGGCAAAAATTTTGAGCCAGTGTCTGAAGAAACTAATATGTGTTTCGAAACTGGAGAGACCGAGAAAGTCATCTTTAAAGGTATTGTTATACTAGAAAATAACAAAATACTGATCTTGAACAAACAAGATTGTACTATACAACAGATAATCTCGTTAGATAAATTTTTAGAGACCTTAAATCGTGCCTATTCCGCAATGGACAAGTCTTTCCATCTCGATCCATGTACATCAGAAGCGTATTATGCTACAATGCTTGGATATAGGATTATAAATGCCAAAGATAAGTATCCAGAGATACTAAAAATATTGAAGTCTTTGAAAAAAGAGCTGGAAGAATGGTTAGAAAAATTCAATCAAAAAATCAAAGATCGTAAAACCATCACTCTTCCAGAATTGAATAAACGCGACTCTAAAAAAGCAGAGCTGGAGTTGCTGAAAAATATTCTGCAAGATTAGACTTCAAACTGAAATAGAATCAGCCCTTCGGGGCTTTTTAAATTGTGCCAAATTCTGCCCTTATCTTGTTTTTTATGTTATAATTAAATAAGGCATTAGCCGTTGAATTTTTATTTAATTTATTGATGAAAGGAAAAATATGGAAATAATTATAGCTACGCTTGGCGTTTTGTTTGGCGGTGGTAGCGCTTTTGCATATCAAAAAGTAAAAACCGCAAATGCAAAAAATAATTCAGATAAAATTATCGCTGAAGCCCGAAAAAAATCAGCTGAAATTTTAGAACGCGCAAATGAAAAAGCCTTAAAAATTACCGAAAAGGCTAACGAGGATGAATCAGAACGGCGAAAAGAAATTCGAAAAACTGAAAACCGCCTCGCAGAACGAGAAGAATCCCTCGACCGGAAACTTGATCAGATTGATTTACGAACCGAGAAACTTCGAAACAATGAGCTTGAAGTTGAAAAACTCAAAAATGAGATTAAAGAAATTCGCAAAAAGCAAGATGAAAAACTCGAAAAAATTGCAAAGCTTTCAAAGAAAGAAGCGGCTGAAAAAATTATGAAAATTGCCGAAAGAAATATGGCTCAAGATATGGTTAATCTAGTTGCAAAGCTCCAAAAAAATGCAACCGAAGATGCCGAAGAACGAGCTCAGGCTATTTTGGTTTCAGCAATGGAGCGAATTTCAAGCGAAGTAACGGCTGAACGAACGGTTACCGCTTTAAAACTACCCGATGATGAAATGAAAGGTCGGATTATTGGCAAAGAGGGCCGAAACATTCAAGCACTTCAGCGTGAAACTGGTGTAGATATCTTGGTTGATGATACCCCTGGAATGGTTGTTCTTTCAAGTTTTGACCCTGTTCGCCGCCAAGTTGCACGACTTTCACTTGAGCTTTTAATGAAAGACGGGCGAATCAATCCGGCAAGAATTGAAGAAGTTGTTGAAAAAGCTGAACGTGAAATAAACAAGGAGATTAATCGTGCTGGCGAAGATGCTGCTCGTGAAGTCGGACTTTCAGGTTTACCGCATGAAATGTTACGATTGCTTGGTGAATTAAAGTTTCGAACAAGTTACGGCCAGAATGTTTTAAAGCATTCAACGGAAATGGCTAATGTTGCAGGCTTAATTGCCGAAGAAATTGGTGCAAATGTTAAAATTGCAAAAACTGCCGCACTCTTTCACGACATCGGAAAGGCCGTAACTCATAAGATTGAAGGAAAACATGCCCAAATAGGTGCTGAACTTGCTGAAAAATATGGAATGGATCCCCGAGTCGTAAATGCAATTGCAGCACATCATGAAGATGTTGAAGCTACAACGGTTGAGGCAATTATTGTTAAAATCACTGACGCAATGAGTGCCTCTCGACCAGGGACTCGAAACCCTTCCGCTGAAAACTTTGTAGAGAGAATGCGCGAGCTTGAAAATGTTGCAACTAGCTTTAAGGGCATAAATAAGGCTTATGCGATTTCGGCTGGTAGAGAGATCCGTGTAATAGTTTCACCAGAATCTGTCGACGATCTTTCCGCAATAAAAATGGCACGAGATATTGCAGATAAAATTGAAAGCACAATGCAATATCCAGGCGTAATCAAAGTTAATATAATTCGTGAAACACGCGCAATCGAATATGCAAAATAATAATTTCGAAATATAATAAAATAGCCTTCATAAAGGCTATTTTATATTACATCTTACAGTTTAATCCACCATTTTTAATTTTAGTTGTTGAGAAATCTTTACAAATTGGCTCATCCCCTTCAGTTTGAGCAGAAAATAGAGGAACCGGGAAATTACTATCATGGAATCCAATTCGACTTTCAATTCTTCTAAACTGACTATTTGCTCGACCAGTTGAATCAACTTTTGGTTGAATGCCCTTAAAATCTACAATATTGCCATTATTCATAAGCTCAATTTTAAATTCAGCATTATTCATTAAAGGTGTCAATCGAGCATATAAAACATCAGTTGGAGAAACGTTTCGCCCAATATTTATTACCATTTCACAAGCATAGGTACTTGAGCCAGCCCCAAGATCATCTGAACATTTTGTAAAAGTATAGTCATTTGTTGACTGTGTAGAATTTTCATCTCGGCGAACAGTTGGTAGATTCGAACTATTCACAACTCGAGAATCCAAGCCTGAAGCAGGATATAACAGCATTTCACTCGCACCATTTCCATCATCTGGATAAGGTGTATCCATGCTTGTTGACGAATTTCCATTCCGTCCGGGAACATAACCATATAGTTGGGTTTTTAATATGGCTGGTCTATTTTGAGCTTGCCAATCTTTCAGAATATTAGGGCGAGCATTGGGATTATTTATTGAATCTAATGATATTTTTGAACCATTCGCCATATTATTTTTGGTATGCCACTTAACACGAATCTGATTAAAGCTCGAAACGCCTTTTAAGCTAATAACTGAGGGTGCCCCTTCATTACTTTGGCCCAAAAAGTCAGAAGTATCTGTTTTAATTTTAACACAAGTATAGGCTTGGTTTAAATCTCGATCGGTATTTCCTCCACCAGAACTTGTTTTGGTTTGCACTATAGTTTCATTACCATTAGTGCCGATTCCGGCAGTCGCTAAAACATAACAGTTACCAGACAAAATTGCCTTTGTCATTTCACTGCAATCATATGTCTTACCTTCGAAAACTTTCTTACCAACATCTGCACCACCACAGGCACCTTTATAAATTCGCAAAAATCTTTTAGTGTCTTCAACTCCCGCCTGAGCACTATCATAAGCACTCTGTGAAAGGTCTAGCCTACTGGCCTGCTCTTGGTCTCGAAGCATGATCCGCAAAAAGCTTGCAGACATAATCGAGACCAAAATACTAACCATAATAACAATAAAGATTGAAACACCACCTTTTTTAAACTCTCTATTTGTCATATTTAATACCTCACCGGAAGTTCTTTAGTATAAGTTGTAACAATTTTACCCGCACTACCAGATTGAGACTGAGCCCACAAGTAGGTATCTGCCGATTGGTTAAAAATTTCAGCAGGATCAGCTAGCGTATCTTTAGCAGTTCCATCAGAACCGGCAGTTCGCCATAATCGCAATCCTTTCGAAACTGTTCCACCGCGCACACGCAATTGATTGTCGCAATTTTTCATATTAACATCATTGGCATTTTGGGAACCATTGACTGCACAAGTATTTATTATACCTTGAGCAATCAACCACGCATCAACTCTTTTCACTCCTTGATCGATAGTAATATCTCCGTCAGCAATAATTATAATCTGACGAAAATCCGAATCATTATTTACAGCTCTATCAGCATTCACAATATCGCCAGAAATTCGAATATTTTTACCATAGATTACTCGAGTTTGCTTATCAGCTGAAATTGAACCAAGCTGTTTGTTCGCATCGCCATAGACTTCAACTTTAGTGTTCGCATCTTCGAAGTTCTTTTTTGGAAATTTTGAAGCAATATTTGAAATTAATGAATTAATACTTGATTTACCTTGGCCAAAACTACTTTTTGAAGAATAATCCTCAATTGCCAACTTTCGAGTGCTTTGCGAAGATTCAGTTCGAAAATCTTTAATTTTCACACCCGAGAGTGCTTCATATTCAACCCAAGAACCAAGAACTCCTTGTTTAGTTGTGGATAAACTTGTTCGAATACCCGATTTTGAATAGACGCCATTTCCCCAGAATTGAACTTTTGGTTTCTTAACCAGCTTAATACAAATTGGTGCACCGTGCCGCCAGTCTAAATTTTCTCGTTCTTGCTTGGCTTGCTCAGCCTGACTTTGGTTTGAATTCATCTTGTATGGCGAGATGGAAAGCGCTACACAATAACGGGTTCCCGCCTCGGCACCATCTTCAATTGAAGGTATAAAGTCAGCAACTCGAGTATCTTTATTAAATTTTCCAGTTCCTTCTTTAACAACACGACATTTTTCAATTCCTTGATAATCTTGATAATAAAAGTTTGAAGGTGAGCAAGTATCGCTATTCGTATTATCTCTCTTATTATTTTGAGTTACAAAACTCTCTTTATCTGAAGGAACACGCCAAGTTGTAATTTTATATCTTATTGATGACGTTTCAGTTCCACCTCCTGGAATATTAATTTCTTCACCATCATTAGGGTCGTTTGGTACTTTACCATTAGTAGGAACATCTAAATCACCACCAGAGCAGTTTCTAATTTTGTCAATTTTAACACAAGGTGTTATTTCGAAATCATAAGGAACATAGACGCATGCATCATTAGTAGTTTTATTATACCTATTAGTATTATCAATATCTCCAGCAGCAACTCCATATGACATTTTTGAACATATTATCTTTCCGGCCATATCTCTGGTTACCCTAAAAATCTCTCTATCTGTACCTATTGCATTAATCGTATCCCAAATATTACCTTGGTTAATTATTGTAGGCCTACTATCCCACGATTCTTTATTCCATCTAAAATTAGAGTTACTATTCACCGAATAATCACCATACCCATCATTTCTGACAGTTCGATAATAACCACTACCGCTGACACTTTTCCTATTAAAATCCTTGCCTGTAACTTTGTGCCTAAAAGAAACCCATTGGCCAACTTTAGCAGTCTGAGGATTATAGCGGCCATTACTCTTAAATCTTGAATCATCTGAATTAATTCTCTGGTTGGAATTCAAAACTGCCGCCTTAGTATCTCCTTCAACATTAAATTTAACTGGAGCTTTGATTTTTATAGTAACTTTATGATCATAACACCAGCCAGGTTTACCTGCATGGTCTTTACCTCGGTCATAGTTTCCTTCACCATAGATATTCCAACACTGCCAGACATTAAATTGTATAAAGTCTCCATCTGAAAGTTTATCTATTTCAGACTCTTTAATAGTTATTTTAGTAGGCGGAGCAATACGATCTGTCTGGCGGGAATTTAATTGAAAATCAAAATAAGCACCTTGCCCCTCACTACCAATGCTAACAGGACCACTTACTTCAAGTTTATCGGCATCTAATTGCCCTCTTTGAATTCTGACATTTGTAGCTGAAGCCTCAGCCGCTCCACGACAAGCCCTTGCAGCAATATTAAGGTAAAAACTCCTATTGTTTTTACTAATTTCGAAAGATTTTTCTTTCTTATAGATAGAGCTAACAAGATCTCTACCATCCGGATCTGAAGAAATCCAGTTACCAGTGAGCGACGCACTATTACCAGTATAGTCACTAAACCACTTCGGTTTAGAAGAATCATATACGCTTTCCCATATATCCATACCCCGACAAGCATCAGTGAGACGATCTATTACCGGTTGTGGGACATAATCTGCATATGTATCTTTTGAAGATAACACAACACTAAAAATAGAAAATGTTAAAATTGCGTATAGTATAATTTTTTGTTTATTCATAAGTCAATAAAACCTCTCTTGCATTAATCTTTTAAATCTGAAGGTTTCATATAGTCTATATATCTGATGCCTCTAATTTTCAAGCTCGGATTTTGATTTTTATCAACCATGGCTTTGAGGTCTTTAAAAACCTTCTCTCTATTATTGTTTTCAATAAAGAGCTTTATCGCCACACAATTAGTATCCTTCTCATTACCCGCTTTCTTCGCGATCTCATCACCTAAAGCTTTTGCGTTTCTATCATATTCATCTATTTTTTCTTCAAGGCTATTATATCTATTAATAATATCATCCCCACAAACCGAACCAACAGGATTTTTCATTGCAGCAATATCATTTTTATTTTTAATTACTTGCACTACATTTAGCCCTGCGCTCAAAACAGCAATGGCTAAAACTACGCCAAATAATATTTTATGTTTCATTATCTAAGTCCCTCCACCTTAAAAATATTTCCTAAAATAATTATAAACAAAAGCGTTTTAAAAATCAAGACTGCACCGCAAAAATATATTTTACAATATATTTATTACATATTTAACCAATCTTTACCAATAGAAACTTCAACCTTTAATTTAACATTTAATTCTGGAGCCACGTTCTCCATTTCTCGCTTTAAAATTTCTGCCACATTTTCAGCAGTTTCAGCTGGAACTTCTACTAAAATCGAATCGTGAATTTGCAAAATTTGTTCACCAAGCCCGGCTTTTACAATTTTTTCATCAACAGCCAACATCGCTCGTTTCATTAAGTCTGCCTCAGTACCTTGAATTGGCATATTCTGAGCTGCTCGCTTTGCCATCTCGCGAATCATAAAATTACTAGATTTTATATCTGGCATTGGTCGCCTTCGCCCAAAAAATGTCTCCACAAAACCTTCATCTTGAGCTTTTTTCAATGTATCGTCCATAAGCTCACGAATCGGTTTGTGCGCATTAAAATACTCTTCAATATATTTTTTCGCCTCATAAAAACCAACTCCAATCGTGCCAGAAAGGTTATGAGCTCCAACACCATAAAGAACGCTAAAATTAATAATTTTTGCAACGCGTCGTTGATCTTTCGAAACTTCATCAATCGGAACGCCAAAAACCTCACTAGCAGTTTTTGCGTGAATGTCTAAATCTTTTTCAAAAGTCTCAATCAAAGGCTTGTCGTTTGCCAAAACTGCCGCCAATCTCAATTCAAACTGCGAATAATCTGCTGAAACGAGTAGATTTCCATTTTTCGCCACAAATCCCTCACGAATACGCCGTCCAAGTTCGGAACGAATCGGTATATTCTGCAAATTAGGATTACTTGAAGAAAGCCGCCCCGTTGTTGTTACATCTTGCGCAAAATTGCTATGAATCCGATTTTTCTCATCTGCTAATTTTGGCAAAGCATCAACATAGGTACTTTTTAATTTCGAAAATTCACGAAATTGCTCAATTTTTTCAATAATCGGGCTATATTCTCGTAATTTATCAAGCTCTTTTTGCCCTGTCGAAAAGCCATTTTTTGATTTTTTAATTCCTTTTGTCGGTAAACCTAAATCTTCAAAAAGAACTTTCGAAAGCTGAAGCGGACTCGCAACATTAAATTCCCGCCCAGCAATTTCAAAAATTTCCTTCTCAATCTTTGAAATTTCACCAGCAAATTCCACACTCATCTTAGCAAAAATCTCTGGGCAAATTTCAACACCAGCTTTTTCCATTTTAAATAGAACCAAACTCATTGGGAAATCTAATTTTTCAGCAATTTCACGAATTCTTGGTAAATCTTCAAGCTTTTTTTGTTGACGCTCAAAGATAATCCGCATCGCTGAAATTCGAACTTTCGAATCATCTTCATCTATTTTCTCGCCGTAAATTCCACTCAAACTTTTATCGTGGATTAAAGGATTTAGTAAAAATTCCAATTGCTCAATATCATAAATTCCACCCCAATCTCCAAAATCAACGCCAGCGTTAAAAATTTTATGAAATGTTTCTTTCGCATTAAAGAAAACTGTTTTTGTATTTCTGAAGAAGTCAGCAAATTTCGAAAATTCCATAAAATTAAATTCTGCAATATTTTCAAAATTCGAAACTAAAATTTTTGATTTTTGAGTATCAAAATCAAAGAAAACCAAATCTTGCGGTTTTTCGAAAAACTTTTCAGCAGAAATTTCTGGCAAAATATTAATCTCAGAAGGTTTTAAAACTTCTTCAAAAAGCCCAATTTGGTTTTCATTTTTTATTTCAAAATCCTCTGAGCCAGTTTTCATCTCTTTTGGAATTTTTCGAACCAAAGAGTTAAATTCAAGCTTTCGAAGCATTTTTAAAACTTCTTCATAATTAAAATTATGAATATCGGCATCTTCAAAGTTAAGTTCAACTGGTGCATCAAGAAAAATTTCAGCAATTTTTTTACTCATAAACGCCAAATCTTTGCCGTCTTCAAGTTTTTTTCGCCAAGCTGGTTTGATATTTTCAAGATTTTCATAAATTCCCTCAAGCGTAAAAAACTCTTGCAAAAGTTGCGTAGCGGTTTTTGGGCCAATCCCTGGCACACCTGGAATATTGTCGCTAGAATCACCTTGAAGTGCTTTTAAATCTAAAAATTGAGATTGTTTTAAGCCATATTTGTTCTCAAAATATTCAAGATCAAATTCTTCAATATCCGAAAATCCGCGCTTCATTGCAAAAACTTTAGTATTTTCATCAATCAATTGCAGCATATCAAGATCGGAAGTAATCAAATTTGCTTCAACTCCAAGCTTATTTGCCTGAACCGCTAAAGTCCCCAAAATATCATCAGCCTCATAACCATCGATCTCAAAAAGAGGCCAGCCTAAAGTCTTCAAAAAATCCTTTAAAAGCGGAATCTGTTCATAGAAATCATCTGGCGCTTTTTTTCGCCCAGCTTTATATTCAGGATAAATCACACTTCTTTTTGCGGTTGAAGTTCCTTTTTTATCCCAAGCCACAACCACATAATCTGGTTTTAATTTTCGAATAATCTCAAAAGCTAAACTGGCAAAACCATAAACACCGCCTGTTGGTGTTCCGTCTTCAAGACTCAAATTACCCATAGCGTAGTATCCCCTATAAAATACGCTTTTTCCGTCAATAATCACTAACTTTTTCATTATATTCTATTATATCACGCTTGAGGATATTTTTCACTTTTTTCAAAAACTAAAATAGGGCGATAAAACCCTATTTTTCATTGTGTAAAAATTCTGAGATTTGTATTGCCGCTTGAGCACCGGTTGCTGCAGCCACCACAATCTGTTTTTGTGCATTTTCAATTATATCGCCAGAAGCATAAACTCTTGGAATATTTGTTTCAAAATTGTTATTTACAACAATCTCACCATAGTTATTAACTTCAACGCCAGATTTTTTTGCAAAACCAGAATTCGGAATCAATCCAATAAATTCAAAAATTGCCGCAGCTTTAATTTCAAAAGTTTTTTCACCTTCTTCAGTTTGCTGTTTTATGCGAGCACCAATAATTTTTTCACCAAAATCAGTCTTTTCGAAAAGGAATTCCTCAATTTCAGTTTTCAAAAATAACTCAATTTTACCAGATTTAACCGCTTCAAAAAGTCGCTCTTGCAAGACCGCTTGCGCCGAAATTTCGCCCCGAACTAAAAGCTTAACTTTTGAAAATCGGCTCAAAAACAGAGCTTCAGTTACCGCAGAATTACCGCCACCAACTGCAATCAAATCTTTTCCAGCATAAAATGGACCATCGCAAGTTGCACAAGTGTGAACACCTCGCCCAAAAAACTCTTCTTCTCGTGGTAGACCAAGCATTCTATATGAATTTCCCGTTGCAATCAAAACTGTTTTTGAATCAAATTTTTCACCATCAATGTCTAATCGCACAAAATTACCAAGATTTTCAAAACTTAAGACTTCACCATAATCAAATTTTGCACCAAATTTTTCAGCCTGGATTCGCATTTTTTTTGAAAGCTCAAGCCCAGATATTCCTTCATCAAAACCTGGATAGTTTTCAATTAAATCTGAAGTTGTTGCAATTCCACCAAAAGCCGCTTTTTCGAAAACTCGCACACTCAAGCCATCTCGTGCAGCATAAATTGCCGCGCTCAACGCAGACGGGCCTGAACCAACAATAACCAAATCAGTCATTTTGGTTTTCCTCAAGACTTGGCTGTGGAATTTCTTTAAATTCAGGAATTAGCATTACAATAAATTTCAAAGGTGTGTTTGGGCCAATAGTTTTTGAAGAATCTTCCTGATTTACCGAGCCCTGAGCGCCATAAGCTTTATCCGCAGGAATAGACAATTCACGGATTCCGCCAACTTTCATTCCTTTTAGGCCTTCACTCCAGCCCTCAATTAAGCCCCATTTTTTGCCCTCTTTACGAAAGACTACTGGTGATTTTAATCTACCGTTTTCAAAGCTACCGTCAAAAACTGTGCCATCAGGTTTCCAGCCTATATAATAAGCCTGGAATTTCGTTGTCGAATCTGTAAATTCTTCACCATTGCCCTCTTTTAAATCTTTTTTCGTAAGCTCTTTTACGCTCGCAGCGTTAAATGCAACTGGAGCTTTTTCATATTCCTTAAAACTGTCGTAATATTTGGCCGAAAGTTCTTTCGCCTGCTCTTCAACTTTAGCTCGATATTCTTTATAAGCTTTTTGATATTTAGCCGTTCTATCTTGCCGAATTTTAGTATCGGCGGCTTCATTTTTATTAGCTAAAAAACTACCGACATAAAGTGCCACAGTCGAAACAACCGTTAAAATTAAAATCACCCAAATTGAATATCTCTGCCAAGCTGGTGTACCAGTTTGTAATGAATTTTTCTTTATTGCCATATTTTCTCCTAAATTATCTTTCCGCCATTTTTTATGGCTTTTTCTTCAATTTTTTGCATAATTTCTCGAATCTCTTCGCCATTCAAAGTTTTTTCGAAAGGCGTAATCTTAAATCGAATTGAAATATTTTTTAATCCATCACAATTATTAAAAATATCAATTGGTGAAGTTTCAATATCAATTTTGCTAAATTCATCAGAAATATTCTCAAAAATACTAAAAATTTCAGCAAATTTGCGATTTTCTTCAACATTAATCGAAATATCGCGCTCAACAGATTGGAATTTCGAAAAATCCCTAATTTTCACATTCGAATTTTCAATATTTTCAAGTAAAATTTGCAAATCAAGCTCAAATCCAGCAGTTGATTCTGGTAGTTTTAGCGCTTTTTGAACTGATTTTCTAAACTCACCAATCACGCCTAAAATTATCTTTTTGCCATTTTTAGAAATTTGCATTAAAGCCGAACGTTTTGGTTCAAATTCAGTTGAAAGTGGTGATTTTTCAGTTTCAAATTTCACGAATTCAATATTTAAACCAAGCTTTTTAAATAGAAATTCTGCATAATTCTTTGCTTCATAAAATGCATTTTCACCCTTATTTTTTGCATAAACGAACGCCAATTTCTTCTGTTCAACTGGCACATTCTCATCATTCAAACCGAGTGATTTTTCAGTGATTTTATTTATTTCGAAAATTGCAAATTCACCAAAACCTGCACGAATATTCTGACTAATTTTAGAAAGCAAACTCGGCATTAAAGTTTGGCGATAATATTGTAAATCTGGCGAAATTGAATTGATAATCTTATAAGAGTTTTGTGGATCTTGGCCAACCTTTTCAAGCAAATCACCGTGAATAAAACTATAAGTCAAAACTTCATTTGCACCGCTTGCTGCTAAAATATCACGAATTTCAGATTGAAGCAAGTCGATTTTTGCTTTTTTTACCGCTTTAAAAGTTCGACTTGGCAGTTGCAATTTAATATTATCATAACCATTCAATCGCCCAACTTCTTCAATTAAATCCTCTTCAATTTGTAGATCATTTCGCCAAAATGGAATCATAAAAGTTTCAGGATTTTCATTTTTTGCTAAAATTCCAACATTTTCTAAAGTTTGCTGAATTTCTTCATTCGAAAAATACGTTCCCAAAACTTGGTTAATTTTATCTTTCGAAACTGAAATTTCAGTTTTATTGTAATAAAAATCACCATTTGAATCTACAACCTCACTCAAAGATTCTCCGCCAAGCGCCAAAATTCGCACGCCAAACAAATCAAGAACTTTTCGCGATATCATTTCTGGCACACCTTTCGTAAAACGCGTAATTGCCTCCGAGAAAATTCCATGACGCATTTGTGTATTTCGCAAATTATAAAGATTAAACGTAGCGCTTTCCACTAAAATTCGTGTTGTATTTTCATCAATCATGGTCGAAGCTCCACCCATTGCACCAGCAAGCGCCACTGCCGTTTCAGCGTTTTCGCCAACCGCAATCACGATATCTTGGTTGTTCATTTTGATTTTTTTGCCATCTAAAAGCTCTAATTCTTCATTTTCGAAAGCTTTTCGAACGGTAATTTTGATGTTTTCGCTACCGTTAATTTTTACTAATTTATCAAAATCAAATGTGTGGAGTGGTTGCCCAGTTTCAAGCATAAGTTCATTTGCTAAATCAGTTATCGAATCAATTGGCCGCATTCCAGAACGCAAAAGATAAGTTTTTACAATTGTTAACTTTGGATTTTTTAAAATTTCAGAGATATCAAAAACTGTGGCCGTGTAACGTTCACAAACTTCAGGATCTGAAATTTCAACTTTAACCGTTTTATTGCTTTGAGCTTTAAAATTCAAGCCTCTTATAAAATCTGGCTCAACAAATTTTTGCCCCAAGATTCCTGCAACTTCACGAGCAAAACCAACAATTCCAAAACAATCTGGGCGATGAGTTAAGCTTTTATTTTCAACTTCGAGCAGAAAATCATTTAATTCAAATTTATCCGCAAAATAATCACCAGCCTGAACACCGTTTTCGAAAACCTCTGGTGAAATTTCAAGAATACCATCATGTTCTTCGCCTAAGCCAAGCTCGCGAAGGCTTGCAATCATTCCGTTACTCATATGACCCATTAGTTTTCGTGCACCAAGCTTAAAGTTATTACCACCAAAAGTTTCTGGCACGATTGACTCTGGCGGAAGCCAAGCTACAAAAATACCAGCTCTCACATTTGGTGCACCGCAAACCACCTGAATAAACCCGTCTTCATCGCGAGTAATATTTTTTCTTACACCACCATCATCAATCTTGCATAGGTTTAAATGATCAGAATTTTCAACTTTTTGCGCAGAAACAACCTTAGCAATAATCACATCTTTATATTTTTCGCCCAAATTTTCAATACTTTCAATTTCAACCAGCCTTGCACCAATCAATTTCGAAAGCTCACCAATATCTGGCAAATCTGGAACAAATTTTTTAAGCCAATTTACTGAAATTATCATTTATCACTCCTTCTTAATCCAAAAATATTTCTAATCATATCAGCAATAGGTTTTTCGAAAATCTTACAATAAAAACGTTGCCTTCCCCTACTAAAATCCTCACAACGAGTATCTTCTTCCGTAAAGGCTGAAACTCCGGCGAAAAATATAATGGCTACGGCAAAAAATATCAAAGTAACCTTTAAACCCGCTAAAGATCGCTTATTATCTATTTTTCTCCATTCTTGCTCAGTCATTTAAAATTCCTTTAGAAATCCCAACTTTGCACTTTCGAAATAACGAATATCCGAAATTCCATATTTAAGCATTACGAGACGCTCAATTCCTCCACCCCAGGCAAAACCACGATATTTTTTACTATCAATTCCGGCAGCTTCTAGAACATTCGGGTGAATCATTCCACAACCAAGCATTTCAAGCCATTCACCTTTTTTGCCACCAAGCGCCTCAGGTTTCTCAATCAAAAATTCAAGACTAGGTTCGGTAAATGGAAAATAGCCCGGCTGAGTGCGAATTTCTAGTTTTTGACCATAATATTCTTCGAAAAAGGCGTGAAGTGTGCCAAGCATTTGCGCTAAGTTTGCAGTTTTGCTCACAAAAACACCCTCGCATTGGTAAAAAGTATGTTCGTGTGTAGCATCTAAGTCTTCATTGCGAAAAACTCGCCCATAAGAAACATGCGCAATTTGACCCTCTTCTTCAAGTTGCTTTTTACCATGTCTCAAAACACGATTTTGCATTGTTGAGGTGTGCGCTGGCGGAATAAAGTTTTCTTCAGTTCGAAAAGTATCGTAGCCATCTCGTGCTGGGTGGTTTTCAGGAAAATTTAACGCGCCAAACATATTCCAATCGTTATCGATCTGTCGAGATTCTACTGCTTCAAAGCCCATTCGTGTATAAATGTCCACCACTTTTTCAAGCTCTTTTTGGAGCGGATGCTTTGAACCATTTTTCGCGCTCAAAAGTTGCGGTTTTCGAGAAATTTTATCACGAGAGCTTTCTGCGAAAGGTGCGGTAATATCAATTTCTTCAACTTCTGCGTTCTCTTTTTCTTCAAGTTTTTTCGAAACTTCAGCCTGAATTTCATTTTTTAAATCATTCACTTTCGCGCCAAATTCACCTTTTTGCTCATTTGGCAGAGTTGGAATAATTTTATAAAGTTCTTTAATTTTTGGCGATTTCAAAATATCGCTCGGGTTTTCAAGTACCTGAAGCTCCGCCAAAAGTTTATTTCTAATATGTTGAATTTGTTCCATAATTATCTTTAATTATACCATAACAGTATCTTTTTGTCGATTTTTAAAAAATTAAACTCGCTGTGATGCCACCCAAATATAAAGCCCAAGCGCAACCAAAACTGCCATAAAAACTAAAAGCCATATAAAAGCTAGCCCTGTGGTTTCTTTTGTCCCTTCAAGATACGCACTATCTTCAGGCTGAACGATTTCACCTTTGCTATTTGGAGTTTCGCCCCCCTCTTTGAGTGAGTTTTTAATCTGTTTTTCACGAAGTTCTGCCGCAATCTTTTCTTGCAATTCAGTTCGATTATCATCTTGTTTTACATATAAAGCCATAACTATATTGTATCAGATTTTGACATTTTCGAAAAGTTTATGATAAAATATAAACATAAGTTAAAATAAGGAGGGAAGATGGCAACAAAAAAAGCCAATTTAAAGAAATCTTCAAAAACTGCTCACAAAAAAGTAACTGAAGAAGTTTTGAAAGTTGAAAAAACGGTTAAAGCTATCGTTAAGAATGATAAGAAAACTGATACTATCTTTCTTGAGGAAATTTCAAAACCAAGTTTTATTTCAGCAGTAGCGCTTGAATTTATTGGAACATTTCTACTCGCGGCTGGCATTATTATTGGTCAAGGTCAACCAATCGGTGTAATGTTTATTCTTATGTCAATTGTTTTGATTGCTGGAGGAATTAGTGGAGCTCACGTTAACCCATTAATTACAATCGGCGCTTGGGCAACTCGCAGGATTAACACAATTAAAGCTATTTTTTATATCATTGCTCAAGTTTTAGGTTCGATGGTTGCTTTTATGCTTTTAAATGCCTTTGTCGGCGCACAAGATACTCTACAATCATATGGTCAAAAACCAACCCTATTCACTGCAAACCCGATCCCAAAAGACAAGGAAATGCTAGCGCTTGCTGCTGAATTTATTGGATCATTTATTTTTGCATTTTCTGTCGCAACCATAACTTCAAATAAAAAGAACGGAAATATGGCAAAAGCGCTTGGCGTTGGCGGTGGTTTATACTTGGCGGTTTTAATTGCAGGATCTCTCGCAACATCAATTGGATCTTCAGCAATAATTAACCCAGCAGTAGCATTCGCACTTCAAGCGTTTACCATAAAAGAACAGAATGTTCCTTATGCGATTGCAATTTATATCGGCACAGCATTAATTGGTGGAATCCTTGGCTTTGCACTAAATCACCTAATCCAAAAGTCAACCGAAAAAGAAAAATAATTACTAACAATAAAAAGAGCAGCTTTCGAAAGTTGCTCTTTTAAATTTATTTATTCACGAGGTTTATCAAGTATTTGTGGCTCAACTCCAGTTTTATTATTTTCGCCCGAAATTTTCACCACATCCTTATCAATTTTACCAAGCTCTTTATGAGCATTATTAAAATGATTAACAGTTGTGCCAAGTGATTTTCCAAGACGTTGCATTAGATCTTCATATTTCGAAATATGCACGCCCAGCTGGCCAACTCGCTTTTGAATTTCCCTACTCTGCTCTTCAATTTTTAACGATTTCAAACCTTGCAAGACAGTTTGAAGATACGCCATAAAACTAGTTGGACTAACCACGATCACGCGCTTATCACGAAACGCATATTCGATCAAATCTCGCTCTGAACCCTGTGAACCAACAGCTCCAGTTAGAGCATCATAATACAAACTTTCGCTAGGAATAAACATAAAAGCAAAATCCATGGTGTTTTCATTCGGGCGAATATATTTCGAGGTCTCATCAATCCGCATTTTTAAATCATCGCGAACTCTTTTCGCTAAAATCTTTCGCTCTTCACCTTCAGATTCAACCATCCGATTATAATTTTCGAGGCTAAATTTCGAATCTACTGGTAAAATCTTATTTTTATCAAGAAAAATAGCTGCATCGACAATTTCACCATTTTTAAATTTATATTGAATTTCAAAAGCATTCGGTGGCAAAACGTTTTCAAGAACTTGCTCAAGATAAAACTCGCCTAGAACACCACGCTGTTTTGGATTTTGCAAGGCATTTTGAAGTGTTTTTAGCTCGTCCGCGACATTCACAACGCGGTTATTTGTTTCATCAAGCTTTGTAAGCCTTTTCGAAACCTCTTCAACAATTTTCGAACTCTCAGAAATCTGTTTGGCCATTGAATTTTGAATTTGAAAATTATTTCTTTCAAGCTTTTCTGAGACTTTCTCGTTAAAATTGGTTAGGTTAGCATCAATATTTTCACGCATTCTGTTTAAGCTTTTATTCAGCTCAATTACATCCATTTTTAGCAAATTCACACTTTGGTCTTCATTTTTCGAAGCTACAATTTTTGAAATTCGAAAAGATTGAAAAATTAAAACCGATGCTAAAATTACAATAATGATTATTAGTCCAATTTCCATTTACTCCCTCCTTTTAAAACATAAAATACCTAATAAAAAATGCACGAATAATAATAACTATATTAAATTATAGCATGTTTCAACAAAAATAAAAGGCGCATTTAACGCCTTTTTAAGTTTGTTTTTAGCGAATCGCCACAAGAGTCATATTCATACTTCGAGAATTTGCCGTCCAGCTGATAATTTCGTTCATTGTTCGGCCAAGCACGCTTTTACCGAGAGGGCTCTCGGCAGAAATCTTACCGATAAGCGGATTTGCTTCTAAACTTTCAACAATTCGAAATTTCATAATTCGCCCAGTTGCACGATCGAAAAGTTCCACAAATGAACCGATAGAAACCTTCGAACTAATTTTCTTGCTCCTAGGTAGAATTTTTGAATTATGAATTTGAAAATTCTTTTCATTAATTTCACTTCGGATTGCATCAATTCGTGCAAAAATATCATTTTGCCTTAGTAAATCCTCTTTAACATCGCCATCACGAAGCTCCATCTCGAGCATTTTTTGTTCATGCTCAAGCTTCGCAATTTTCTTTTTTAATTCTTTAAATCCTTGTTTACTCAAATAAATTTTAGTGGTATTTTTCATAATTCCTCCTTTTGTAGCAATGCTACGTTATTATTATAACGAATCATTCTTAAAAAACGCTTAAATTTATTATTTTGTATTTTTATGATATAATCTAATTATATGAATAAACAAATTCTAAAACTTAAAAACCAAAAAAAGAGTGATTCTGTAAAAATTATTGCATTAGTAGGACTAGCCGGAAGTGGCAAAAGTACTGCTACAGATTATCTAAAACAAAAAGGTTATCCGAGCGTTTATTTTGGCGGAGTTGTAATGAAAGCGCTAAAAGACGAAAATCTCGAAATTACACCAGCAAATGAAAAAATGATGCGCACAAAACTACGTGAAGATTTTGGAAAAGATATAATTGTAAATAAAATTGTTGAGCAAATTCAAAATCTCATTAAGTCTGGCCAAAAACGCATTATTGCTGATGGTCTTTACGCTTGGACTGAATATAAAATTCTCAAAAAACACTTTCCAACTGAATTAAAAGTTATAGCATTAGTTCCACCAAAAAATCTTCGTCACAAGCGAATTTCCTCTCGCCCCGAGCGAGCAATGACTTTGGCCGAAATTAATGACCGTGACTTTAATGAAATTGAAGTTCTTGAAAAAGGTGGCCCAATCGCAATTGCTGATTATTTCATCGTAAATAAAAGCTCAAATCTTCGAACTCGCCTTAAAATCGATAAAATTCTTAAAGAAATTAACTTTTAAAAAACTCGAGATTTATTTACTCGAGTTTTATTATTCTAATTTACATTTTTTCTGGAATTTCAATTCCCAACAAATCCAAGCCGTTCTCGAAAGTTTTCGAAACTTTTTTAAGAAGAGTTAATCGTGCAGATTTTTCTATTTCTGGAGCATCAGAAACTCGTGTTTTTTCGTAATATCGATTCATTTCACGCGCTAAATCATAAAGATATTTCGAAATTTTATGTGGTTCCAAATCTCGAACCGCCATTTTAACTGTTTCAGGAAAGGCTAAAAGTTGTAAAATAATATTTTTTTCAGCCTCAAAATCATATTCTTCGAAATCAACAAGCTCAAAATTTTGCTCTTTCCTTAAAATATTATTTACACGAACCGCTGAATACTGAACATATGGGCCAGAAAATCCAGTTAATGCAAAAATATTTTCCCAGTCAAAAAGAATATTAGTTCGCCTATCTGCTGTAAAATCTGAGAATTTAATCGCACCGAGTGCAATTTTTTTCACATCTTCTTCACTCACATCTCGACCGGCAACAATTTCACGGGCACGCTCTTCAGCTTTATCAAGTAGCTCTTCCATCAGAACTACACCTTTTCTTGAAGACATTTTCTCACGAGTCCCGTCTTCGTTAAGCTGGTCAATCACACCAAACCAAAGATGATATAAATCAGTTTTAATACCAAGTTTTTTCGCCATTGCAAAAATTTGTGAGAAATAGAACTGTTGCTCTGCGCCAACCGAATAAATAACCTTATCAGGAGCGAATTCTTCTTCACGGAATAAAATTGTCGCAAGGTCGTTTGTGGCATAAAGTGCTGCACCATTACTCTTCTGTACTAAAAGCGGTACATCAAAACCATATTCTTCCAAAGGAACAATTACTGAACCGTCTTCATTTTGAACCGCAACACCGCTTTCAATTAATTTTTGAACCGCCGCTTTTCCTTTTGGCGCAAAAAATGCTTCACCATATTCATAATCTGTTGAAATTTTTAATCGTGCCATCACATCATGAATATGTTTAAGGCTAATTTCTTTAAATTTATTCGAATAATTTAAAGCTTCTTCATCACCATTTTCAAGCTTCAAAAGCCACTCTTCAGCCTTTTTCTCAATTTCACCACCTTCACCTTGCTCTTTCATTGCAGCTTTAGTTTTAATATAGACATCACCAAGCTCATAAACTCCACGCTTAGCTAGCCTTTCTTCATTTGAAAACATTTCAAATCCAACAACCCAAATTCCAAAAGGTGTACCATAATCACCTAAATGATTGTCCGTAATAACTTTCCATCCAGAAAATTCAAGTAATTTTTTTGCCGCCCAACCTTGATTTCCAGGTCGCAAATGCCCAACGCTGTAAGGCTTCGCCATATTTGGACTTGGCCCATCAATTAGAGCAAGTTTTCCTTCACCTTCATTATTTGAACCAAATCTATCACTAAATTCCTGACTCAATATTTTTTCAAGTTCTTTTGCTGAAACTCGCAAATTCAAAAAACCTGGCCCAGCAATTTCAACATTTTCAAAAATTTCGTTTTTTGAAAGCTCACTCGCCAACTCTTCAGCAATTTCGCGTGGATTTTTTGAAAGTTTTCCTGCGAGTTGCATTGCGATATTTGTTGCAAAATCACCAAACTCTGGCCGTGGCCGAGTTAAAGAAACCTCAGTCTTAATATTAAATTTTTCTTCAATTAATTGGTTAATTATTTCTGCAACTTTATTCATACAATATATATTAACACTTTTTATAAAAAAATAAAATATGTTATAATAGAATATAGTATGGACAATAGTAAAAAACTAAATGGATTAACCGCCGCAGAAGTTCGAAAAAGAATCTCGCAAGGCTTGGTAAATGATTTTAAAATTGATAACAATAACAGTTTTTGGGAAATTGTTAAAAGAAATATTTTCACACTTTTTAATTTCTTAAATTTTGCCATTGCAGTGCTTTTAGCATTAGTTGGCGCTTGGAGTAATTTAATTTTCTTCGTTGTAATTATATTCAATGCAATTTCTGGAATTGCCACAGAGATTCGTGCTAAAAAAATGATTGATAAACTCAACCTTTTGAGTAAAGAAAAAATCACCGCAATCCGCTCTTCTCGCGAGCAAAAAATTATGCCAGAAGAAATTGTGATAAACGATATTCTTAAACTCTCTGCTGGCGAGCAAGTTCCATCCGATGCGGTTGTCTTGAAAGGTGTTTCTGAGGCTAATGAAGCCATGCTCACCGGTGAGAGCGACCTTGTTCTAAAAGAAAAAGGAACAGTTTTGCTTTCAGGTAGTTTTTTAGCGAGTGGCTATATTCTAGCGGAAGTTGTACATGTTGGCGCTGATAATTACGTCTCAAAATTGATGGTTGAAGCCAAAACGCACAAGCCAATTAATTCAAGAATTCTTAGTTCCCTTGATAAAATTGCAGGATTTACTAGTAAAATTATTATCCCATTTGGTTTAGCTTTATTCTTCGAAGCACTCTTAATCAAAGCTCTTCCTGCTAAAACCGCTGTAATTTACACATCAACCCCGCTTCTTGGAATGCTACCAAAAGGAATCGCTCTTCTCACAATCACTTCTCTTTTAACAGCGGTTATTAAACTTGGACTTCGAAAAGTTCTTGTTCAAGAAATGTATTCCGTTGAAACACTCGCTCGTGTCGACACTCTCTGCCTTGACAAAACCGGCACAATCACTGAAGGAAAAATGAAAGTTGAAGCAATCCATAATCTTTCGAAAAAGTTTTCTGAGGCTGAGATTAATGATTTTCTTGCAACTTATATGAATTTTAGCGAAGACAATAACCCAACTGCACAGGCAATTCGCAAATATTTTTCAAAGAATAAAACTACCTTAGAAGCAACAAATATAATTCCTTTTTCAAGTGACCGAAAATGGGGCTCAATGGAAATTGAAGGAGTTGGAACACTTTTTCTAGGCGCACCTGAAATGATTTTTGGCGAAACCCTAAAACAAGCAAATGAAGCGCTTTCTCGTGGCTCACGTGTTTTAGCTTTGGCTTTCTCGAAAGAAAAAATAGATAATAAAAATATCAAAATACCTGCAAAAATATCAAAACTCGCCTTAATAGAAATCACCGACCCAATTCGCGAAGGAGCACGCGAGACACTCGAATACCTACGCTCGCAAAAAATTGATCTCAAAATTATCTCTGGTGATAATCCAATAACGGTTTCAAATATCGCAAGAAAAGCCGGTTTTGATAATTTCGAAAGTTATGTTGATTGCTCGAAAGTAAAAGATTCCGAGCTTAAAAAAATCGCTGTAAAAACTGCAATTTTTGGTCGAGTTTCACCGCACCAAAAAAAGCTAATTATCCAAACTCTTAAAAAAGCTGACCGCACGACTGCAATGACTGGTGATGGCGTAAATGATATTTTAGCCCTACGCGAGGCAGATTGCTCAATTGTGATGGCTGAGGGTGATCCCGCAACAAGACAAATTGCAAACCTCGTCTTACTCAATTCCGATTTTAATGATCTACCAGAAATTCTTTTTGAAGGGCGCCGAGTTGTAAATAATATTGCTAGAATTGCACCAATTTTCTTGACTAAAACAATCTATTCGTTCATTTTAGCGATTATTTGTATTTTAAGTGCTTTGTTATTTGATAAAAATCTTCTCTTGATTTTCCCGTTCATTCCAATTCAAGTTACATTGATCGACCAGTTTGTTGAAGGCTTCCCACCTTTTGTTCTCACTTTCGAAAAAAATATTCAACCTGTTGAAAAAGATTTTATTAAAAAATCACTCCTGATGGCCTTACCTAGTGCGTTAATGGTGGTGTTCTCAGTTATTTTCGTACGAATTTGGGGCTCGCTTAATGGCTGGATTCCTCAAGAAGTTTCGACAGTCTCATATTATTTACTCGGTTCGATCGGAATGCTCTCAGTAATTCGCGCTTGCCTACCACTTAATTTCTGGAGAATTCTTCTTATTATTTGGTCAATCAGTGCGTTTATAGTAACCGCAATTCTCTTTAGACCACTGATTGAAATCGGTGTGCTTTCTGGGCGTACTTTCGAACTTTACGCAATACTAATGATAATTTTTGCTATAACTTTTATTATAATTGAATGGTTGAAAAAATGTTCGAAAAGTGATACAATTAAAGCATAAACTGAATAAAAGGAGTATCTGAAAAATGACAATAGACCAACAGTTTGTTGAATATATCGTTAAGAATTTAGTTGAAAATCCAGAAGATGTAAAGGTTGAACGTACAATTGACGAAAAAGGCGTTTTGTTGACTTTGATCGTGAATAAAGAAGACTTGGGCCGAATTATTGGTCGCCGTGGAGCGACTGCGCAAAGCCTTCGTGCACTTCTTCGAGCTCTGGCGCTAAAAAATAATGCTCATTATAATCTAAAAATTAGCGATAGTGAAGAAAAAACTGAAGTTGTGGAAAATTCAACAGATGCACCTGTGGAAAACACAAACACTTTCGCAGAACAAACTCGAAAAGAGCTTGCAGAATTAGACGATATTGCGCTATAATATAAATAGTTCAGTTCGAAATCTGTTGTGGAGTTTTAGATTTCGAAAGAACTGCGGAAAAACAAAAAAGTCAAAGCTCTATGCGAGCAAACTAAGGAAAGTTTGAGAGCTTATACTTGTTAAAAATCTAGCCATAATATCTTGGCTGGATTTTTAGTTTGTTTATTTTGCAAAAAAATCTAAAAAATGGTAAAATAAATTAATATGAAAATTCAAGTAATTACTCTCTTCCCTGAAATGTTCGAACCAGTTTTAAATAATGCAATGATGTGGAAAGCACAAAATCAAAATGTAGTTTCTTTCGAAATTATTAATTTACGTGATTTTGGTATTGGAATACGCAAGCAAGTTGATGACATTCCCTATGGTGGAGGGGATGGAATGCTCTTGAAACCAGAGCCTCTTTTTGAAGCAGTCGAGTTTGCAAAAAATAATTCACCAAATGCAAAAATTATCGCAATGACTCCAAGTGAGAATGTCTGGAATCAAGAAAAAGCCCAAGAAAAAGCTAATTCCGGCGGAGATTTAATTATTTTATGCGGACGATATGAAGGGTTTGATTCACGAATTTTCGAAATTGTTGACGAAAAAATAAGTATTGGTAAATTTATTTTAACTGGTGGCGAAATTCCCGCAATGGCAATAATCGACAGTATAGTCCGCCTGATTCCCGGCGTGCTTGGTGGCGAAAAATCAGCTGAAATTGAAAGTTATTCAGATGGTGATAATCTGGAATTTCCACAATTTACAAGACCAGCAGATTTCCGCGGAATGAAAGTTCCAGAAGTTTTGTTAAGCGGGCATCACGCCAAAATTGAAGAATGGCGAAAAAAATATTCAAAATAGATTTTTTTGCTTGATTTTTCGAAATATATGCGTTATAATGGTTGTATATTTCGAGTTAATCTCGGGGTGTGGCGCAGTTGGCTAGCGCGCGCGGTTTGGGACCGTGAGGTCGAA
>CAUSJG010000003.1:0-61642 GCA_963532115.1 uncultured Saccharimonas sp. (SeqCode) | reverse complement strand
GAACATCCAAAAGAAAACTATTATTATTGATGGTAAAAAAGTTCGACTAAATTTGAGCACCGCAGTTATCCGAACTTTGAAGAAAAAAGGTATTCTATAATACTTTTATCTCAAAAGAAAATTCCCACAATTTTGTGGGTTTTTTCTTATATAAAAAAGAGCCTATCTTCGAAAGATTGGCTCTTTAAAAAATATTATTTTGTCCGTTCAATTTTAACTATTATCATTTTCTCAGGTAAACTTGTAGCCGATTTCACTTTATACTTTGTAGTTTTTTCAACATCAACACCTAGTTCTTTTTCGAAAAGCGCAAAATCAGATTGAGGAACTTCGTAGTTAATCCCATCATCAGCATAATGAACAGGGATAATTATTTTCGCATCAGACCTTCTAGCAATATTTGCCGCAGCTGTTGCATCTAGAGTATATCCGCCACCGCCAATCGGTAAAACTAAAATATCCAAAACACCGAGGTTCTCAAGCTGGTCGTCAGGCAATTTTGGGTCAATATTCCCCAAAATACCAATTCTAACACCACAAACTTCAACACTATAAATTACAGACTTTTTGACGTCCTTGTCTTCATCAATATGCCGTTTTTCTTGATAGCCATTTATAGTAAAATCTGATACTTCATAACTTCCAGGATAGGATATTGAAAGCTTAAAATCTTCATTACCAGTTTTAAACCTCTCCTCAGTAGCAAGCTCAACCCCATCTTTAATAACTAAATCTTTGTCGCCAAAAATAGAATGCTTAGGATCAGTTATTAATGAAATCTTTTTTGTAGAAATTACGATACTGTTTGCACCCTTATATTCAATATCAAACATTATTTACTCCCATTATAATTTTTCAAGTATATTCTCTTTATCAAAGACTATTTTGTAATTACTTTCAAATAGCCCTTTTATAAAGGTATCCTGCGTGGTGTATCTATAGTAAAAATCTTCCATAGATAAAATCATATAGTTTAACTCACGGCCTTCTTTTTTCTCAATATCTGAAGCCCAATTCGAAAGCTTTTTATCCTGATTATTTCCAACTATTAACATATCAATATCCGAATACGCATCATCAACGAAAACTCCAAATAATACAAGAATATCTATTTGTTTTTGAATGTTTTCAACTTCAGATTGCCATCTATCTGTAGAAGATATTTTTTTATCAACAGAAGCACTCTCATTCATTTTAACTCCAGCAAACATCGCCCTTAGCGGAAGGTAGTATTTAAACCTCTGGTTTGCTTGATAAAAAATCTTCCTATCTTCTGTTGAGTTTTTCACAACACCAACACTTTCAAGATTGGTTAGCTCTCTTCGAACAGAGTTAACTTGTTCATCAATAATTCGTGATATTTCACGAACGTAAAACTTATCTTCTGGACTATTGAAAAATAGGTTCAAAAGTTTAGCCCTCGTTTTTGAGCCAAATAGTGCATTTATACTCTGTTCCATAAATCTATTTTACCATATTTTTTAAAAATCAACCAGACCTTTTACAACTTTTTTATACATTTTTTAATTTTCGAAATAATAAATTGTTCAGCACCTTTTAAATTAAGCCATACTATATCTTTATTTCTCTTCATAAAAGTCATCTGTCTTTTAGCTAATCTCCAATCCTGCACAGACATCTTATCAATAAGTTCCTTTTTATCTAATTCTCCACTCAAAAACTTTCGAATTAATGGATAAGCATTTGCTGTCATTGCTTCAGAATTTGAGCCATATTTCTGTTCAACTTTTTTGTATTCTTCGATTATTCCAGAATTAAAAAAATGTTCATTCCTTTTAAAGATTTTTTCTCGAAGTTCTTCGCGATCAGTTGTTATTCCTACAACAATATTATTATACTTATTGTGTTTTTTACAACTTTTACCCTTTCCGCTTATGCTTTTTTCTATTGATCGAATTAAATATCGCTTATTCTTATTATTTTCTGGCATTTCAATTTTATTTTCAAAAATATACTTTTGTAGATATTCGACAGTTCTCTGATTCAGGCCTTTTCGAAAATCATCATCAACTTCACCACCAAACTTATAATCATATAAAACCGCATCAATATATAATCCAGTTCCACCAACTAAAAATGGAATTTTACCACGATCTAAAATATCATCAATCTTAGCATAGGCATATTCCTTAAAATCTGCTGCAGTAAAACGCTCTCCGGGCTCAACTAAATCAAAGCCCCAATGCATAACACCTTCTTGCTCCTTAATCGTTGGTTTTGCAGAAGCAATATTAATATCTTTATAAATCGCACGCGAATCGGCAGAGATAATCTCACCGCCAAAAAGCTTGGCTAATTTTATAGCCAAGCTCGTCTTACCGCTTGCAGTCGGGCCAGTTATTATAACTAAAGTGTTATTTCTCATACTTTATATTTTTCGAATAAATTCCGCTAAATCTTGAAGAGTAACTTTTTCTTCAACGAATTGACCATCTTTTCGAAAACGAACACTAACTTCATTATTTTCTTTATCTTTAGGGCCAATAATCAGCTGAACTGGAATTTTCATTGCAGTTGCCTCACGAATCTTTTTGCCCAAAGATTCATTTCGCTCATCAACAGAATAACGAATTTCATTGAATTTAACTGGCAAATCAAGCACAGTCTCAGAAAGAATTTTTGAAACCTCTTCAACATAATCATTTAAAGTATCATTGATTGTCAAAATTCGAACTTGCTCAGGAGCCGCCCAAAAATCAAACCAGCCAGCTTTATGCTCAATATAAACACTCATAAATCGCTCAATTGAACCGAGCAAAGCACAGTGAATCATCACAGGCCGTTCGTCTTGGCCTTCAGAGTTTTTATATGAAAGTTTGAATCGCTCAGGCTGAACAAAATCAAGCTGAACCGTTGCCACTTGATGCTCACGACCAATTGCATCTGTTGCCATAAAGTCGATTTTTGGCCCGTAAAATGCTGCTTCACCCTCTTCTTCAAAATAATCTAAATTATTTGAAATAACCGCTTTTTTAAGTTGATTTTGCGCGCTTTCCCAAACTGCTAAATCACCAAGATAGCTATCAGAATCATCACGATAGCTAAGGCGCACTCGAAGTTTCATTCCAATTCCAGAATAAAGCTCATGAGCAGCGGCCAACAAATTTTGAATTTCACCCTCAATTTGATCAGTTCGACAAAAAATATGTGAATCATCTTGCGTCAAGGAACGAACACGATTCAAGCCACCAAGCTCACCAGTTTGCTCATCACGATAATCTGTTGTTGTTTCAAGATAACGGATTGGTAAATCTTTGTAACTTCTTGGATTCGAAGCAAAAATCTGTGTATGATGTGGGCAGTTCATTGGTTTTAGTGCAAATTGACCACCAGTAACCTGCGATTTCACCAAGAAAAGCTCTTCACCAAATTTAGCCCAATGTCCAGATTTTTCATACAAATCTTTTTTAGTAATGTGCGGAGTCCAAACTTTTTCGAAACCGTATTTTTGGCGTAATTGATTCGAATAGTTCGCTAAAACATCGCGTAAAATTGTTCCACGCGGCGTAAAAAGTGGCAAACCAATGCCAACGAGTGGAGAAACCGTATATAAATCAAGCTCTTTACCAAGTTTGCGGTGGTCGCGTTTTTTAGCTTCCTCCATTCGTTCAAGATATTCATCAAGCTCCTCTTGAGTTTCGAAAGCTACACCATAAAGACGCTGCATCTGTGAATTTTTTTCGTCACCACGCCAATAAGCACCAGCAACGCGCATCAATTTAAAAGCGCCAACTTCGCCAGTGTTCGAAAGATGTGGCCCACGGCACAAATCTTTATAATTTCCATTAGTATAAAAGCTAACAGTTTCAGCGCCGTTACCAAGTTCAAAATCGCCCTCAGCAAGAATTTTCGCATTTGTTGTGCCGGCATTTTTCAAATCGTTCAAAAGTTCTAATTTATATGGTTGATTATTTTCTTTCGCCCACTCGATTGCTTCTTCAATCGAAACTTCACTTCGCACAAAATCTTGCTTTTCAGCAATAATTCGGCGCATCACTTTTTCAATTTTACCAAAGTTTTTTTCTGAAATTTTATTTTCACCTAAATCAATATCGTAATAAAAACCGTCATTAATTGCTGGACCAACGCCAAATTTTGCGTCCTTATAAATTCGTTGAACCGCCGCCGCCATAATATGAGCAAGGCTGTGGCGCATTTTAAAAAGTTTTTCTTCTTTATTCTCCACTTAAAATCCTTTCGAAAATAATATTTTAACTCTTTTTATTTTATCACCACTTGAATTTTCTTGCAAGCTTTGTTAAAATAAAAACATGGGCGATTAGCTCAGTTGGCTAGAGCGTCACATTGACGTTGTGAAAGTCAGAGGTTCGAGTCCTCTATCGCCCACCAACTCATAATATAGGTAATTCCTTTAATTATATTGTTAGTTTTTATAATCAATATTCTAAGATATCGCACTCAATGTGCGGTATTTTAGTTTTGTAAAATTATCACTATTTTCATAAAGTATAATAGATTTTCATATTTTCTTTTTCACTATATATAGCGTTATGGTGTTTTTAGTTTTACACATTCCGCTAAAGCTTTTCCACAAGCTGGTTTTTGGCTTTCGAAAATTTTTATTCATTTGGTGAGATATTTATTTTAGGCTGTTCGCTTTTTTAAATTTGACTTTCGTGTGAAATGTTTTATTTTCAAAAACTTAATTTTACTAAAAAGCGAACAAAATTTTTAACTTTCGAAAAAGATACTCAACATCATAATTATGCTTGCTTTTTTAAATAAAACGCAGTAAAATAAAAATGAGGTTAGACTTCGGAAAAAGTCTAATCAGGTTTGGGCAAACAAAATAAAAAAATATTTTAGATAGTCTTGTTACATTCATATTTCATTATATTACTTCTTGTCACCCAAACGACGACGCACTTTTTTGGTAAGATTTAGATAAATCTTACAAATGTTAACGCATAAGCGGTCAAATTGGCCGCTTTTAAATTTTATAAATATTAGGCAAAAATAAAAACACTCTTTTCAGAGTGCTTATTTTTTTTTCTTCTTTAAAGCTCGTTTTTTAGCTCTTTCAGCCTTTGCGCGTTCAACATCTTCAATTCGCCCCTTTTCAGTAACATCAAATTTATCAAGATATTTACCGAATGCTAAGCGAGTTTGCGAATATGCCGCTGCCGCTGCGTTATAACATATTGAAGTTACAGGCATGTAAACCCACTGCGCAACCATCCATAAAGAACGACGTTTTTTATAACGCTCTGGGCGTGGTGGTAACATTTTTAAGCTAATCAAGATTGTGATAAAGATTCCCACAGTTGCAACTTGCTGAAGTGTACTAATCACATTCGGTAATTGATGCACAATCACGCTACGAGAAGAAGCAGCATAAACAATCAGTGGCACCCAACCACCAAAGGCAGCCATTGGTGATTGAAAAACAGCTGTCACATGACCATCGATCAAGCGAATAAGTTTCATTAAGCCATCAACAATTGGTACATTGCGGTTTTTCGAAAAGTATAAATTAGCAACATACGGTATATCGCTTGCTCCATACATCCAGCGACGAAGCTGAATAAACTGTGCCTTGAGCGTTTTTGGTAAAGTTTCACTTAGAACCGCATCTTGGTAAATTGGCACACGAATTGGCACCACATAATAATCGCCACCAAAATGAAAATAACTTCTCCAAAATTGATGACCATCTTCAACAATTGTGCGAGTTGACCAAAAATCCATTTCAACTAAAGCATCAAGAGGTTGTGAGTGTGAAGCAAAATTTCGTAAAAGATGCGGCCGCATTGTTGAAACGATATTCCAGAACGAATTACCAGTTGCAACCACACGCATTGGAGCTGGAACATCCCAAATATTATTCAAAAATAATGAAACCGGCTGATACGAAAGTTTTTTACGGTCTTCATAAACAATAAAACTATAAGTTGCGCAAGCAAAATATTCCTTATGCGGCTTGTTGTCGCTATCAAGCGTTGTAACGAGTACATTTTCGAAAGGAATTTTATTGTTTTCGCAATATTTTTGAAGTGCTCGCCCAGCAAAAGTGATATTTCCGCCCTTTCCAACAACTTCATTTGGTAGATTTTTTGGGTGTTTCACAATTTCAAAAGCGTCAAAGCTTTTCGAAAATTCTTTTTTAAGCCTAATTGCAGTCTTTTCAATTTCTTCACCGCCCCGCTCTTCATAGGCCAAGAAAATAAGTAAGTTTCTTGTATCATAATTTGAAGCCAAAACAGATTGAATAGTTGGCTGAATCACTTCATAAGGCTCATTATAGGCTGCAATAATTACCGCATTTTTCAACTTTGACGGTTTTGGAAAGCTAGCTGGATTTTTTATAATATCATTCAAATTTCGAAGGTGGTTTTTAAACTCGTATTCGTTATTTCTCTGATTTTTGAAAATATCTAAAGATTTTTCAGCATTCTCAAGTTCATTTAGACGTTTATTCCAATCAACTTTTTGAGCTTTTTCAATCTGAAGATGACCCGTTATCATTCGATAAGCGATCCCGATAGCCTTAACGAGAAGAGTTGTTATAATCGTTAAAAGATAAAGAGAGGCCAAAAAAGGAGAAAAAGCCGAAAGTATAAACATTAAAATAATTGCGCCAAAGCTCAAAAAAGCTGGCAGAATTTCGAAAAAGCGATACTTAAAAGTTCGCTTTCCGAGTGGAATTTCAATATCAACTTTCTTGCTCATTAGTTTGGGATCTCACGAATTGAAGTGCCTATAATTATCATACCAACCAGAACAAGAATAATACTAAAAATTGCAAAGATTGCAGCTACGCGCCTACCCGAAATGCTATAAATTTTTGCGATAATAATATTATGAATAAATGAAATAATTAGACCAAAAACAGCCAAAATAATACGATAAGTCCAGGAATCTTTATAAAAATCACTAGTTCCAAAAACCGTATAACGCACGTTCAAAAGATAGTCATACGATTTTGTGTTTAAAATCATAAAAATAAAGAAAATAATTCCAGATATAAATACAGAAGCCATCAAAATTAATATTTTGCGGTCTTTTAAAATTGGTTTAAATAAATTAGCTATTGTTTTCATAAAAAATAAATTGGAGCCGATGAGCAGGATTGAACTGCTGACCTACGCGTTACGAGTGCGTTGCTCTACCAACTGAGCTACATCGGCATATACTTAAATTATACCACAAACTTTTTGAAAAATAAACCAAAAAAGTGCTTGATTTTTTGCTGGGAGTCTGATAAAATTGTATTAGTCTACCAATGCGCTCGTGGTATAGTTGGCCTAGTACGCCTCCCTGTCACGGAGGAGATCGCCGGTTCGAATCCGGTCGGGCGCGCCAAATTTAGACTTTAAAGAATCGCTTACGGGCGATTTTTTATTTTTTAATCTATTAAGCTTTTAAGACAAAAATAAAAAGCACAACTTTTGCTGTGCAATTTATTTAGTCAACTTTAATATATTTTTGAATCTTACCATCTTTTTCGAGCTGTTCGAGTTGTTTATTGAACTCGGTAAATTTAATTTTTATTGATTCATAACTAACTTCATTATCGGTTTTTTCAATCAATTTAACAATATAATAGCCATCACCCGAGTTTGAAATAAACGGTTTCGAAACTTCACCAACTTTCAATCCTACCGCAATTTTAGAACGACCACCATCAATGTTAGTTTTTCGAACTTTTCCGGGTTTTGCATATTCAATTTTATCGCCAAAATGTTCAACAGCTTTCGAAAAATTATTCGTATTTTCACTTAAATATTTTGAAACCTCATTTTTAAGGTTTTCAGCCGTTTTATCAATTTGCGCAGTCACTTTTCGGCGAAGTAGTGGCAACTCAATAAACATTCGGCGATATTCACTTGGCGAAAGACTATAATTATCAGCCGCAATTTTATATAAAGCGCTTTCAGTAAGCTCAGTATTTTGTATTTTTCGCTGCGCGTCAAAAGCTTCGCTAATTTCTTTATCTGAAACTGAAATTCCAAGTTCACGAGCCTTTTTTTGGGCATAAGCGTTTGCGATTGCATTTTTCATTGCTTTTGATTTGTTTAAAGTTGAAAGTGCGCTTATATTATTCGCTCCTTCAATTTCATCTTTTTTAGCGTTTGCAATTTGCATATTCGCTCGATATTCCATCAAATAATCACTATAAAGTGCTTCCTCACCATCAACTTTTGCAATCGGAAACGGAAATATGGTTGTAAAACGATAAACAAACTCACTGGTATTTTGAGCCTGATAAAGCTGATACCAAAGTAAGCTTACACCTGTAATTAGAATTACACCAGCAATAATTAAGGCGTTAATCACTAAACGATTTTTGCTATACTGCACAGGATATTTAAATTTCTTACCCTTATTCAAAATCTCACGACGTTGCTCTTCAAGTGTCGTATTTGTAATTTTTGCAATCTGGCTTTCGTGAGATTCAGGTTTTTTCGAAACCTTATCTCTAATTTTTTTGGCTTTTTCTCTAATATTCTTCATTTTCTCCCTCCATTTCAACTTTCGAAATCGCATCTTGAATTTTATTGTAAATCTCTTCTGGATGTTCAATATTTTTAATTTCTAAATCACCCACAATTGTAAAAATATTAATTGTTCCAAAATGGAAAATTTCACCAAAAAAACCTGGGATCTCAAAATTAACACTTTGAATTTTCGAAAGTGGTAAGTCCATCATTTTCCGCCCGAAAAAGCCTTTTTGCGTAATCTGGCGAATCCGCTCATTCGAAACAATATAAAGAGAATAATACCAAAGCATGAATTGATAAAAAAATAAAATCAAACCGACAATAAATCCGCCCAAAGCAATCCAAAGTGCATCCATTAGATTATCTGATGTTAGCATAAAAAGTGTTGGCAAACAAGAAATAGCAAAAACGCCCAAAAAAAGGTAAAAACCCTTTCGCATTGCAATGATATGCTTTCGAAACATAAAGAGAAATTCTTCGCCTTCTCTTTGACCTTTAAAAATTTGTTCTTTCATAAATAAATTTAGTGGTACCCCGGATAGGAATCGAACCTATAACCTTTTCCTTAGGACGGAACTGCTCTATCCAATTGAGCTACCGAGGCTCACTATTCTATTTTACCAGATTTTTTAAAAAATAGCGAGATTTTAACGCGTGAATTTTTCGCGAGGTGAAGTATAATCGTAAATTTCGAAGTCTGAAAACCAGTGTGAAATTTCTTGCTTAGCCTCTTCAATACTCCCTGAAGCATGAATTAGATTCGGGATCCCAACATTATGCTCATCTGCATATCCAAAACTCATGTGCGAATAATCACCACGAATTGTACCAGGGAGTGCCGTTTTCGGTTCAGTTCCACCAACAAGTTTTCGCACCAATTCAACCGCCTCCACGCCTTCAAAAACCATTGCAATTACAGGCCCTTGAGTCATAAATTCCAATGCCATGTCAAAAGCTTTTTCACCGCGCCGAGTGACCATTTTGCCAATTCCTTCATAGTGCTTGTGATAATGTTCTTTGCTTGGGAAAATCATTTTTGTGCCGATTATTTTCAAACCAACCCTTTCGAAACGCGTTAAAATTTCTCCCACAATTCCACGCTGAACAGCATCTGGTTTGAATAAAATTAATGTTCGCTGAATTAATTCTTTCGACATAAAACTCCTTCTTAGACTTCTTTATAAATTATACTATTTTTTATAAAAAAATGCTATAATAAGATTATGTATATTTCTGAAGGAATTGAAGATTTTATTGAGTCGCTTGAAGTTGAAGGTGGCCGTTCAAAAAAGACGGCCGAGAATTATCGGCTTTATTTGGAGAGATTTGTTGAATTTGCGGGCGACATTCCAGCAAAAGAAATTACCTCAGAATTAGTTCGAAAATATCGTTTATGGCTTAATCGTTACGAAAATGAATTTGGTAAAGATTTAGGGCGAGCTACGCAAGCTTATCACTTAATTGCCCTTCGAAGATTTTTAACTTATCTTGCTCGGCGCGACATTAAAAGCTTGGAACCTTCAAAGATTGAGCTACCAAAAATTGTAAAGCCACAAGTGAATTTTTTGCATTATGAAGAGATTGAGCGATTAATTGCTGAGATTCCAAATGAAACTGAAAGTGATTTACGAGACCGCGCAATTGTGGAATTACTCTTTTCAAGCGGTTTGCGTGTTTCTGAGCTTGTGAATTTAAACCGTGGAAGCATCAATACAAAGCGGCGTGAATTTACCGTTCGCGGAAAAGGAAACAAAGACCGACCAATTTTTATTTCGAAAAAAGCCGCAGAACATATCGAAAATTATTTAGACGCTCGAAATGACAACTTGCAACCATTATTTTTAAATTATTCGCGGCGATACAAAAAACCTTCAACTGATGGAAATTATCGGCGAATTACACCGCGTTCGGTGCAAAGGATGGTTGAAAAATACGCAAAACTTGCTGGAATTACAAAACATGTTTCGCCCCACACGATGCGACATTCTTTTGCAACAGATTTGCTCGTGAATGGTGCGGATTTGCGCTCAGTGCAAGGAATGCTTGGCCATGCCAGCATTGCAACAACACAAATCTATACGCATATCACTGACCAACATTTAAAAGAAATTCACGAGAAATTTCACAGTGAGACAGAATAAAAGTGGCCATTCGAAAGCCACTTTTTATTTGCCAAGAGTTCTAACAGTCAAATCGAATCTATTAACTGCACAATAATTACTTTTAATATTCCCTTCACAATTATATGTGCTTACATCTATATCGCCATTGTTTGGCGTTCCTATAATATAAGAAATATTAACGATCATTTGGTTTGATGCACTATTTTTTAAATTAGGCGAGGTTGAAAAATTAATTCCATGCAATCGAAGGTCGATTTCACTGCTAGTTAGGATTTCTGTGACATTGTTATCACGAGGCACCCTTCGCCAAATTGTATTTTCGGCGCCATCAGTGCAATAAGATCTAGTGGTATCACGAACTTTTACTAATTTAACAGCGCTAATATCACTAAAAACTATCCGTCTCCCATCTCCTATATTCCACAAGTAGCTCACGGTTCCAGTGCAAAATGCACCGGCTGCACCAGTAGATTTATAAATTTTACCATCAACACTACCATTCCAATCATCAAGTGTTGGTGAAGAATTGAAAGTCTTAGTAAAATCTGCATTAATTGTGCGAGCAGCAGTATTTAAATCTTTATAAGTTGTACCACGAGTAATTGTGTTCGTCATTTGAATAATTAAGCCAGCAACACCAATAAGCAAAAAAGCAATCACGCCCATTGCTAGCATTAATTCCATAATCGTAAAACCTTTTTTAGTTCCTTGGGTCATATAACCTCACAATCGTTCCAAGAGTTGTTTTTACGTTAGTTCCTGGCGCAGACCAACATGCACGAATATGAAAATCATAATATTTTGTATTTGGAGCATGAACTTTCTCAACCCAAATACCTTGTGCACTTCTATAAGGAAGATCATCGCGTAGCCAGTTCGCATTATTATCTTTATCATCACCATAAGCAATTCGCGGATAAGTTATAGCATTAACTATTTTTTCAGTGTGATAACCACGATTCGTCACCATATCTCTTGTTGAGATGACAAAAGCACTTGAGCCTCGACTGCACTCCCTAAGCGGAGTTGCTGAGCCTTGAGCGTCTTTCGTTAAGTTATTTTTCCATAATTCTGCTGCAGGGCTTGAAACTTCTGAGCTATCTGCACGATATTCAGAAATAAATGCTGCATTCGCAAAACGCAAAGCCTCCGCTTGAGTGTCCATAGCGTTTCGTGCCATAGTAAGCTGTAAACTTGCTAGTGCGCGTGACATTCCATTATTCATTGCAGTCAGCCCAATCATCATTACAGTTGCAAAAACAGCAATAGCAAGAAGCACTTCAATTAATGTATCGCCTTTTCGAAATTTCATTATAAATTCTTCCCATCAATTATTACATCACCAAATCTTGCATCACCTTTTCTATCACCACCACAAGAAGAGCCTTTAGGACCGTCAAGAGGTGCAATTTCAACGGCAGAAGCCGAAGGTCCAATTTTTACAACTTTATTTCTATCGCCGAAGAAATTGAAGCCACCAGCATACCATTGTACTCCGTCGTTGGAAGGTCGAACGCATACATTAACTGTTTTTCCATTTTTGATAACAAAATCACTATTTATATTTATATCTCTAAAAGCAGCTATAAGGCTATCATTATCAAGAGAACCATGTTCTATCATTGCTGAAGTACCGAAAGAAATTATTGAATTATCAATAGGAGATCTTAATATTAAAACGCCTGTGATCGTATCCAAACCATGCCACTTATTATCGCCACTCGTTATTGAGGTAACTGCACTTTTGTGGCTGAATGCTCGTATCCCACTAGCACTAGTTATCCTATTATCTGTAACATTTTTATATGTTCCGCGCCATTGCAATTCTATATCTTTTGAGCCTTTTACACTATTCTTGCCACCATCAAGAACAAACTTTGTTGCACGTAAGGCTTCTATACTATTTCTACATTCTCTTAAATCACCATGCAATCTACCGTTCTCATCTATAGCCCGACAATCCTTTGATGTATCTATATCTTTTCCTATAACATCAAAAACCCTGAATCGATCTTGTCCAAGAGTTGCATTTTCATTCCCTGGAATAACATTTCCATTATATAGAGAAATATACTTTCCAAGTATCACACAATTGCTTGAACCAGTTAATTTACCGCTATTATCTTTTAAAATACTTATATTTGCACCAGATGTATCACATTTAATTTTTGTAGAACCCTTATCATTGGTTTGATTTTCTACATCCGAAAACACACCTTGAATATCTGATTTAAAAGTATTCACTGAATCATTATAGCGCTGTTTTTCAATACTAGCATTCCAGCCAACAAGCATGGTTGCCAACATTAAACTAGAGATACCTAAAACAAGTATCACTTCAATAATTGTAAAAGCTTTTTTCATTGTAAAGTTTTCCATATTTACTCCTATTATACCATAAGCTTTTTATTTTTACATTATCAAATTAATAAAAAACACCAAAATTTGCTGTTGAAGGGCTAACAAAATTAAAACCGCTAAAATCATTGCCGGGCCAAATGGAATCTGTGTTCCACGTTTAACTTTTTGAAAATGTAAGATAGATTGAAAAACTGCAAAAACCAAGCCCACAACATTCGAAAGGAAAAGTAGAAAAATTGCAAAAACTGGGTGGTTTGGTAAAAGAAAAATTAAACCAACTGCCAGGATCCAATCACCACCACCAACCCATTGCTCTTTCGAAATTTTTGCAAGCACAAAATAGATTAACGGGAAGAACATCATTGAAATTACTAAGTAAAAAACGGATCTCAAATTAAATCCACCAGAAACTGTCAAAAATCCAGTTGCCCAATAAATAAACGCTAAAATATTGAAAATATGTAGAAGTTTGGTTGGCAAAAGCGACCACTTAGCATCATAAATAAACATAATTGCAAGCGGAACCAGAGAAATTAATAAAATGAAAAGTCTGATTGCTGGCAAAACTAAAATTGTACCATTCGAAATCGGGTTAAAAATTAAGAAAATAATCGCAAAAAGCGCAAACATTAAAATTTCAGAGAAAAATTCAAGCGAGCCGATTTTCGAACGACATTTACGACATTTTCCACCAAGTGAAAGCCAAGAAATAATCGGAATTAGATCAAACCACTTTAGTTGATAGTTACAGTTCAAGCAATGTGAGCGGTCATTTTTTGTTTTAACCAAAACTAAAGAGCGGAGTTTTTTCCATTCAGCAGAATCAACTTTTTCGCCAGATTCTCTCTCTTCTTGAAGTTGTTTTGCACGCAATCGCCAAACTTGGGCAACCGAAAAACTACCCAAAACGGCACCAATTACGCCAAAAATTAAACTTAATAGAAAATTCTCCACTCTCTTCCTTTCGAAAAATTAAACTTTTGTAACTAGCGAGTAAATTGGGAACAAAATTGCGCCAATCAAACCACCCGCCATCAATGCCATCACAACCATCAAGATTGGCTCAATCAAGGTTGAAATAGCTTTAATTTGCTCATCAAGTTCATCTTCATAAACCTGCGCGGTTTTGCCAAGCATTTCATCAATTTTACCAGATTGCTCACCAATGTTAATCATTTGTGGCACCATATCCAAAATATAATCTTTACCCTTTAAAGATTCTGAAAGACTTTTACCGCCTTGAACGAGTTTTCCGGCTTCATCAATACTCTTTTTCACAATAACATTATTCATCGCATCACCACAAATGTTGAGCATATCAAGCATTGCCACACCAGTTGAAAGCAAAAGCTGACCGGTTCTTGCAAATCGTGCCATATAGAGCTTTCGAAATAGCGGACTGAACAATGGAACATTCAGTTTGAAATTTGCCGCAAATTTAATTCCTGACTCAGTTTTAAGATATTGGCGGAAGAAATAACCAGCAACACCTATTCCAACCAAAACAAGCCACCAGAAGTTAATCATAAAGTCTGATATTCCAATAAGAATTTGTGTTGCAAATGGCAATTCTTGGTGCATATCTTTATAGAGCTGCTTAACTTGAGGAACAACCTGCACCATCATAAACGCCATCACAAGACCAATAACCACAAGCACAATTACTGGATAAGTTAAAGCCCCACGGATTTTACTCATCATTGCCGCATCTTTTTCCTGCTGAGTTGCAACACGGCGAAGCGATTCATCAAGCGTTCCTGACATTTCACCAGCAGCAATCAAAGCAAGATAAACTTTATCGAAAATATCTGGAAATTTCGAAAAAGCATCTTTCAAGCTTGAACCACTTTCAACTGAAGCTAAAATATCATCAACAACTGAACGCATTTTTTTATTTTCAGTTTGCTCAGAAACTGTTCGAAGGGCCTGTGCAAGAGGTAAACCTGCACCAATCAAAGTAGCAAACTGACGAGTAAAGACAATTTTATCCTTGGTTGTGATTCGGTTCATAAACCTCGCCAAAGCGTTTTCTTGGCCAACTTCATAAATATCGTCTTGCAAAATATAGCCTTGATCAATAAGAGCTTTTCCAGCCGCACGCTGACTATCTGCTGAAATTTCACCTTTAACGATTTTACCAGTAACACGATCTTTTACTTTATAAGAAAATTTTTTCATATTAGCCTCTCATCAACCTTTCAAATTCAACTAAATCAACCGCAAATTCGCGTGCATCGTCATAAGTTACCACACCAGATTGTACTAATTTAACAAGCGTTCTATCCATTGTCTGCATCCCTTGGTCGGAACCAGTTTGAATAACAGTATCAAGCTGATGGGTTTTTCCTTCACGAATAATATTTCGAATTGCAGGGTTAGCAACCATAACTTCGGCCGCAACAACTCGCCCACCACCAATTGCAGGAACAAGTCGTTGAGCACAAATCCCTTGCAGAATATTAGCAAGCTGCGAACGAACTTGAGGCTGTTGGTGTGGCGGAAAAACATCAATCATACGATCGATTGATTGCGCTGCAGAGTTTGTGTGAAGTGTTGCAAACACTAAGTGCCCAGTTTCGGCAATTGTAATTGCAGCCGAGATTGTTTCGAGATCACGCATCTCACCAATTAAAACGACATCTGGATCTTGACGAAGTGAACTTCGAAGAGCCGCAGAAAACGAATAGGTATCATAATGAACCTCTCGCTGAACAATCGCTGAACGTTTCGATTTATGCGTAAACTCAATCGGATCTTCAATAGTAATGATATGCTGAGCTTTTTCGCTGTTAATTTTATCAATCAAAGCAGCAAGAGTTGTAGATTTTCCTGAACCAGTTGGCCCGGTAACTAAAACTAAACCACGAGGAAAATCGGCAAAAGACTGAATCACTGGCGGCATTCCAAGCTCAGCAATAGTTTTAATCTGATTCGGAATTAAACGAAGTGAAGCTGCTAAATTACCGCGTTCATGAAAAGCATTAACACGAAAACGCCCCAAATCGCCAAAGGCAAATGAGAAGTCAAATTCCTTATCTTTAATCAGAATTTTTTGCTGATCATCATCAAGAATCGCAAAAACAAGATGCTCAACTTCTTCAGCATTCAATGGGTTATATCCTGGGAATGGCGCCAAAACACCATCAAGCCGCATCATTGGCGGTAAACCAACTTGCAGGTGAAGATCGCTTGCGTTTTTTCGAACGATTTCTTCAAGTAAAATTTCTATTCTTAGATTTTGATTCATATTCCTCCCGTTTTATGCGCTATCAGACGCAACCCTATTGACTTCTTCTAATGTTGTAATTCCTGTTAAAGCTTTAAGATATCCATCTTGGCGCATTGTAATCATCCCTTGCGCCATTGCTACTTTTTGAACCTCGTGCGAAGTTGCATGCTTAATGATAAGCTGTTGAATTTCTTCGGTCACCTCCATAACTTCATACAAACCTGCACGGCCTTGATATCCACCTGGTGTTTGTGGCGTATCACGGCCCTTCACAAGAGTATAAGACTTTTGGTTTGCAAGAGGTAGATTTTTATATCCCAAATCAGCTGAGACTTTTTCTACCTCCTCTGGTATTTTTGGTAGTAAATGACCCACAGTTTCGATAATGCTTTGCGTTTCAAGCGGCGAAGATTGATAAGTATTTCGCTTGGCCGCAACCCTTCGAACAAGACGCTGACCAATAATTGTATTCACCGTTGAAGCGATCAAGAAAGGTTCAATCCCCATATCAATCAAGCGAGGCAAAATTCCGGCAGCAGAGTTGGTGTGAAGTGTTGAAAATACTAAGTGTCCAGTTAATGCGGCCTGAACGGCAAGGTTGGCTGTTTCACCATCACGGATTTCTCCAACCATCACAATATCAGGGTCAAGACGCAAAATAGAGCGCAATCCCGCTGCAAAAGTTAGTCCAACCTCAGCATTAACTTGAATCTGATTTACGCCATCCATCTTATATTCAACAGGGTCTTCGAGAGTAATAATATTCACCGAATCATCTTTAATCTCTTTAATCAATGCATAAAGCGATGTTGATTTACCAGAACCAGTTGGACCAGATGTTAAAACCATTCCATTTGGAGCAGCAATTCCCTTTCGAATTGTTCGAAGAGCTCGCCCGGCATATCCCATTTCTTCAAGATTAAAAGAATTACCCGTTTTATCAAGCAAACGAATCACGACTTGCTCACCCCAAACAACTGGCGAAATAGCGATACGAAGGTCAACTTCTTTATCTCCAACAGCAACAGCAAACTGACCATCTTGCGGTACGCGGTGCTCATCGATCTTTAAGCTTGAGAGAATCTTAATACGTGAAATTAAAGCCGGCTCAATACTCTTTGGTAAATTCATAATTTCTCGAAGAACACCGTCTATTCGACAGCGAATTTTCAAAGATTTTTCAAGCGGTTCAATATGGATATCGGATGCTTTTGCGCGAACAGCATATTCCAAAATTGTATTCAAAGCTTTCGAAATCGGTGAGTCCTGCACGATTGTTTGAACCTGCCGTTTCGATTCTGCTTCCGCCTGAGTTTGCGCATCAACATTTTCAGCCAGAGCATCAACACCAGAAAGATCAGTTTTATATTGGTCTAAAATATGCCTAATTGATTTTTGGCTCGCCATAAATACTTTTAGAGGGCGTTGAATTAGACTAGAAAGATAATCAACAGCTTGAATGTTCGTGGCATCAAGCATTGCAACAGCAATTCGCCCCTGAACTTCAGCAATCGGAACCGCCATATTTCGTTCAGCAATATCAACTGAAATTAAATCAAGAGTCTCTTGCGGAATGGTAGTATTTTCAAGATTAACATAAGGAATCCCTGAAACATGAGCTGTCGCGTGAATAAGAATTTCATTATCAAGAAACTTATGCTCAATCATATACGACATTAGAGACTGATTGTTTAAACCAGCCTCTTTTATAGCCAACTCAATTTTTGATTCTTGAATAAGACCCTCTTCAACAAGGATTTTCGCAAGTCTATCCTGAATATCATTGGTTAATAATGTCATTACATTCCTTTTTGAATTATTTAATATTTATTGTCCAATATTAACTTGAACTGTTGGATTAATAGCATCATTATTAAAAATTTCACTACTTGGTTTTACATATTCGTTCGAAATTGGTTCAGTAGTTTTAACCTCATAAGTTTGTTCAGAAAATCCACCCTGAGCCAAAGAGTTAATAACTAAATATGAAATCAAAACGCTAAATCCTGCAATCAAAACAATCATCGCAATATCAGTTTTTTTCATTATTTTGATCCTCCTGTGGTGCTTGAGTTTTGAGTTTTACCAGTTCCAGTTGTAGAAGTTGCTGGTTTTGCAGTTTCGTCTGCTTTAACTTTCTTGCTTTCAAGCTTCATTGTATATTTAGGATAATAGTAGGCTTTTGCAGAAAAGTTAAGACTAAATCTGTTAAGCGAACGCTCGAATTTAAAACTCGTAATATTTATTGCTCGAATTGATCTTTCCATCTTTCGAACAGTGTTAATTAGGTTATTAAGTGCTTCATCTTGAGATTTAGCGGCTCGTGCTGAATTTGAGCCTTCACCCTGAAAACCTGCAGAAATTGTTGCCGAAAATTGAATATCTTTCACACCTTCTGGAATTTTATTTGGATCTTTAACACCGCTAGCTGCTGATGAACTAGAAGAATTTGATGCCGAGCTTGATCCTGAAAGACTTTTGTTTGCAGAGGCATCAGAGTCAATACTAAATGAATCAAGAGTGACACCTTCAGAAAAAATATTCTTTTCAAGGCTAGCTGCAAGAGCGGCAGCATTCTCGCTATCAGGCAAGGAGTCAGCAATAACACGCAAACCGCCATCTTCGGCATTAGATTTCAATTTTTGCTCATTAAGATTAGGATCGGTTTCTAATGAGCTTAACTTACTCTTTAAATCTTCAATATTTTGGATATTTTTTTGAATTGTTGAGATACTTTTATCTTGTTCACCAAGAACTTTAGCATTATTTGTAAATACTTTATACCTTTTAATCTTTTGGGGAGAATGTCGTTATATAGTATCCTAAAAAGATAAATCATTCCAACAACAGATGCGCCAGCAATTAAAGCAGCACCAGCAACTGCCAAAAACATCGTTTGGTTAGCCTTGTTGATGGCATTTCGCTTCAAAAAAGCTACTTCTTTATTTTCACCCATTATTTATTCTCCTTTTCAGAATCTTTTTTTGAATTTTGAGTAAAAATTGCAGCTGGGACCAGGATAGGCGGGTCTGTTACTGTCTTACGAGCAAGGCCTTTTACCGGAAAGTTTTTCGAAGAAAACTTCAAAGCTGCTTCATTTAATTTAAAGCTAACAGCAAAACGCAAAACATTTTGACCTTGTTCATTAGCTCCAAGAGAGCTTTCGTTTCGAACAACTGATCCTTCATCAGCAAGCATACAGATATTAGCATCTTTTTCGACTTCACTAGCTTTACATTGAGAGCCTTCACCATCATAAATAATTTGTGAATATTTAATCGTTTTAATAAAAGCTTCAAGTGCTGGGAAACCATTGCTTGCTTGGCCTTCAATTGAAACGATTCGAGTTTCGGGGTCGTAATTAACTGCAGAAAACTGAACAGCGTTTTCACCAGTAGTCTGAATTGCTGGTAAAATTGTTCCAATCAATCGTGAGGTATCTGGCGAAGCATTTCTAATTTTCTGAATCGCATTAAGCTGATTTCGAAGAGTAGCCGCCGCTTCCCCATCTTTAATTTTTTGCATCTCAGCAAATTTGTTTGAGATCTCATTAGTTTTTAAGCCCATAACAAATTGCTGACCTTGAGTTGTTAAAAACAATAAAACTACTCCAGCAAGCATCGCACAACCAATAATTATAGATACAAAAGTAACTATATTTCGAAGTTGCTGAGCTTTAATAAGATCGCGTTTAACATCTGGCAAAAGGTTAATTTCAATCATTATTTATTACTCCTTTCAGCTAAACCGACAGCGACCGCAAATTCATTTCCAACGCTTGCAACCTGCTGTTGATATTTCGCAGGAACATTAATATTTTGGAAAGGATTTGCAGAATAAGACTGAATTCCAGTTTTCGAAGAAACATATTCTGGCATTTGTGGAATAATTCCAGAAAATCCTGAAAGTGAAATTACCCCAACTTGAGCATTTTGGTATTTCGTTCCTAAAAATTTTATTGATTTAGCGATTTCTTGAACGAAATTCTCAAGAGTCATTTCGATAGCTCTAAAAACTTGGCCCTCTAGTTTATCTTGGGCTAAGCCGAATTTCATAATAAATTGCCGAGCTTGATCTTCTTTAATATTCAAATTTTGAGTAGCAGATTTCACCAAGCTTGATATTCCAGTAGGGATTGTACGAACAAGCCTTGGAACACCTTGATATACAATAGATAAATCAGTAGAAAGCTCACCCATATCAATAATTAGCTGAGCCTGATCAGATTGATTAGGCACAAACAAAGAACGAGTCATTGCTAAAGAATCGGGTTCGCTTGCAACTACATTCAAGCCTAAACCTTCAATAAATTCCATCTTCTCTTCACTATAAGTTTTAGCTGTACTTGCAAGTAAAATCTCCAATGAATCAGGGTTAGAAGGAGATTCTCCAAGAAGAGCCCAGTCGACTTGGGCGTCATCAACAGCCATTGGAATATACTGATCAACTTGATATTTTATGTTTTTTTGTAATTCTCGCATATCCTGCTTTGGTACTTCGAAAATTGTCGTGAATGTCTTCTGGGACGTAAGACTAATCGCTACATTTTTTGTTTTAATATCGCTCTGCCCGATCATTGTTGAGATAATTTCTCCCAAACGACGGCGGCTTTCATCAGAATTACTTAAAACTAATTGAGGGTCGACTGGTGTATAACCGAGGCCAACCAAATTCCAAGAGTTCTCTCCAGCTTTCGAAAGTTGGACAGCACGAATCGCATTTGTTCCAATATCTAACGAGAAGAAATCGCCCACACCTTTAATATTAATCATGCCTCTATTTTAACATAAACGTAATTAAAAAATCAAGCTTTTTTATTTTTATTTTACAAACTTTTATGTTAAAATAAAAAGACATTAAAAGGAGATTTTATGAGTTTATCAATTGGAATTGTTGGACTACCAAATGTTGGTAAATCAACACTATTTAACGCACTAACTAATAATGATATTTTAGCAGCAAATTACCCTTTTGCAACAATTGAGCCAAATACTGGAATTGTGCCAGTGCCAGATTCACGCTTAAATAAATTAGCTGAAATTTATGGATCGCAAAAAATTATTCCGGCAACAGTAACTTTTGTTGATATTGCCGGGCTGGTTGCAGGGGCTTCGAAAGGTGAAGGTTTAGGTAATAAATTTCTTGCAAATATTCGCCAATGCGACGCAATTGTTCATATTGTTCGAGCTTTCGTGAATAATGATATTGTTCATGTTTCGAATGAAGTTAACCCAAAAAATGATATTGAAGTTATTAATACTGAGTTGATTTTAGCAGATATTCAAACTATTGAAAACCGCTTGCCCAAACTCCAAAAAGAAGCAAAGGCAAAACCAGCTCTTCGAAAACAAGCTGAATACTTGAACAAATTAGTTGAACAACTTCAAGCTGGAGTTCTTCTCTCTTCAATAGAAGATTTAGATTACGAAGCAATTCAAGATTTACATTTACTAACTGCAAAGCCCGTAATTTATGCGTTCAATATTGATGAAAATACTTTAACCGATGGAGCTAAAAAAGAAGAACTTTCAAAAATGGTTCTCCCTGCAAAGTCAATATTTGTATGCGCCAAGTTAGAGGAAGAGCTAAAAGGTTTAAGTGAGGAAGATTCAAAAGATTTACTCGAAAGCTACGGAGTTCAAGAAACTGGCTTAAATCAGATGATTCATGCTGCCTATGACACACTTGGTCTACAAAGTTATATGACAGCAGGGTCAAAAGAAGTTCATGCCTGGACGATCAAGAAAGGATGGACAGCCCCACAAGCTGCAGGAGTAATTCATACAGATTTCGAAAGAGGTTTTATTGCTGCACAAGTTATCGGCTTTAACGATTTAATTGAAGCTGGCAGTGAGCTTGAGGCAAAGAATCGCGGAAAAATTCGAACTGAAGGCAAAGAATATATTATGTCCCCAAATGATGTTGTTGAATTTAGGTTTAACGTTTAAGATAATAAAAACCGCATATAATGTTTTGCGGTTTTTATTTTGTATAAACTATTTATTCAATACTTTCAGAATATAGAATCTCTCTTGATTACCCTTAGAGCCTTTTACTCCACTATCTCTTTTATTTTTTATGTATAAATTATTTATACGACACCAATTTTCGAATTCTTGAAGTATTTTTCTTCGATATGAATTATTTTTAACGATACCGTTAGTAGTTCCATTTCTACCTGCTTCAAATTGTGGCTTAACCATTGCAATTATTAGTGTGTCTTTATTAGATAATTTTGTAACACTTGGTAAAATTTCTTTTATAGATATAAAACTAACATCAATAACAACTAAATCAATTTTTTGACTCGTGTTAAAATCTCTTATATCTGTTTTTTCATGAAGTTTAACTTTTTTATTCACTCTTAACTTTGGATGAAGCTGGTTTGTGCCAACATCGACAGCAATAACTTTTTTTGCACCATTCCTCAATGAATAATCCGTAAATCCACCAGTACTTGATCCAACATCTAAGACAACTTTATCTTTAAAATTAATTTTCATTATTTTTGCAACACTTTCAAGCTTGAGACCTGCTCTTGAAACATATTGAACCTCTTGAAGGAGCTTTATCTCCGAATCAATATTAGTAAAAAATCCAGGCTTAGTCCTTTTTATACCATCAACAAAAACTTTACCGAGTTTAATATAGCTCTCAGCCTGAGAACGACTATCAACTATCTTTCTTTGAGTTAATAAAATATCTAGTCTAGTTTTCACATCGTATATTATACCACATTTCATCTTAAAAATATATACAGGCTTATTGTTCAATTTTTTTATACAATAAAAATAAGCTGGTTCTTAAAATTCCAGCCTATTTCTTAATAATAAACCCTAATTATTTTTGGCGTTCTCGATATTCACCAGTTGAAGTATCAACAGAGATAACATCATTCTCCTTGATAAAGGCAGGTACTTTAACTGTAATTCCAGTTTCAAGTTCAGCATCTTTCAAAACGCTTGAAGTTGTATCACCTTTTACCACATTTTCAGTATAGACAACTTTTAACCAAACATTTTTCGGTAACTCAATGTTAATGACCTTCCCATCAAAAAATTGCAAATTCAATTCTTCTGCTTCTTTTAAATATCCAGCAGCTTCATCAATAATTTCCTTCGAAAGTTGAAATTGCTCAAAAGTCTCTGGGTCCATAAAATGGAAATCTTCACCGTCATTATAGAGATATTGAACTTTTTTATTCGAAACCTCTGCTGGTTCAACTTTATCTTGGCCCTTAAAAGTTTTTGGTAATAAAGCTCCTGTAATAAGGTTCTTGATTTTTAAACTTACGATGCTTCCACCGCGACCGACAACTTTTTGGTTATATTCAACCACTCGATATGGCTGACCATCAAGCTGAAAAACTACACCCTTTTTTAAATCAGTTGGTTGATACATTTTCCTCCTTAAATTATTTTAAAAAATAAATCTTCCCTACCCAGTTTTGAGCAAGGAAGATTCGAAAATCAATTAAGCATTTGTTACGAATGCTAACAACGCCAAATGACGAGCTCGTTTGATAGCAACTGTCAATTGTCGTTGTTGTTTAGCGCTCAAACCAGTTTTTGTAGCTGGCTCAATTTGACCATAAATGTTAACAAATTTTTGCAAAGTTTTAACATCTCGGTAATCAAAATACGCTGGGATTTCTCGTTTAAATCGTTTAGCCATTTTACTCCTTAATTAAATTAGAATGGAATATCGGATAGGTCGATTGGTTCATCTGAAAAATCATCACCGATAGTTGGCTCTTCATTTTTTTGTACTGAAGGTGCGCTTCCACTGCGATTTCCATCACTCACAAAGCTAAATTCTTCAACTACAACATCAATTGCACTTCGGTTTTTGCTAGTATCTTTATCTTGCCAAGTTCGTTGTTGCAAACGACCGCTCACAAGTAGTTGGCGACCTTTCGATACATATTTCGAAATCGTTTCGCCAGTTTTGCCCCAAGCGGTGCAGTTAATGAAGCTGGTTTCTTCTTGGCGTTCACCGTTAGTGCTATTCCAAGTTCGGTTGATAGCAAGAGTGAAACTTGCAAGATTTTGGCCGTTTGGAGTTGTTCGAAGCTCTGGGTCTGCAGTTAAGTTTCCCATCAAAATTACTTTGTTAAAAGCCATAACTATCTTCTATCCTATTCTTAAATTATTTTTCTTCTGATTCTACAACTGGTCGTGCTTCTGCTTTAACAAGCAAATATCGCAAAACTTCGTCGGTAATGTTCAAAGTGTTACTGATTTTTAGAGGTGCAGCAGTTGGAAGTTTAGCATCCATTGCAACATAAATTGCAAAATCCTGACCTTTAATAGTGTAAGCAAGTTTTTTCTTACCCCAGTTGTCTTCTTTTGCAATTTCACCGCCGTTAGCAGTAATCAAACTTCGAACCCTATCAAGAACTTTTTCAAGATCGCTTTCGAAGTCTGGATGAACAAGAACTGTAAGTTCGTAATCCTTCATTTTTACTCCTTTGGTTAAAGCCTATCCTTTCAAATAAGCTGAGCTAATATTCTTTTAAATTATATCATCTTTAGAGAAAAAAATCAATAAAACTCCAATATTTATTTAACTTTAAGAATCTATTAAAATATTATTAGAAAATAAAAAAATCGGCAAATTATTCACCGATTTCTTCATAGCTTGAAACCAAAACTTCGCGAGGTTTTGAACCGTTTGGCGGACCAACAATTCCTTTATCTTCCATATCATCGATCAATTTTGCGGCACGGCTATAACCAATTCCGAGCCTACGTTGCAAATAGCTAGTTGAAGCTTTTCGTGCTTCAATTACAATTTTTACAGCCGTTTCGAAAGTTTCATCAACCGAAGAACTACCGCCATTCATCACAAGACCACCCATTGAGCTTGGTGTCTGAACTGGTTGCGAAATAACTTCGTCATTATATTGTGGCGGACCTTGCGAACGAATAAAATTGGTTACTCGTAGAACTTCCTCATCGGTTACCCAAGCTCCCTGAACACGCTTCAAATTAGAAGCTCCATTCATATAGAAAAGCATATCACCATAACCAAGTAGTTTTTCAGCACCACCACGATCAAGGATTGTTCGAGAATCACCATTTGCTGCAACCTTAAAAGCAATTCGACTCGGAACATTACCTTTAATCAAGCCAGTCACAACACTAACAACTGGTTTTTGAGTTGCAAGAACAAGATGAATTCCAACTGCGCGTGCTTTTTGAGCGATTCGCACGATCATAGCTTCAACATCTTTTGAGGCCGCCATCATTAAGTCAGCGAGCTCATCAACCACAATTACGATATACGGCAAAGGTTCAAGAAGTTTTGGTTCTTCCCCTTCTGGTGTATTCTTCTTGATTTTTTCGTTTTTCGAAATTACATGCTTATTGTAGCTCTTGATTTCTTTAATTTTTTCATCAGCTAAAACACGATAGCGCCGCTCCATTTCATTCACTGCCCAGCGAAGAGCTGAGAGCGCTTTTTCGGAATCATTAATAATTGGCGTTAAAAGGTGTGGAATATCTTCATACGCAGTCATTTCTACAACTTTTGGATCAACCATAATTAACTTTAATTCACTTGGAGAATGGCGATAGAGTAAACTCGTTAAAAGTGCATTCATCATTACAGATTTTCCTGAACCAGTTTGACCAGCAATCAAAAGATGTGGCATTTTTGCCAAATTTCCAACAACAGGATGACCAGAAATATCTTTACCTATTGCGAAAGTTAGTGGGTCGTGTGAGTTTTTCCACTCCTTCGAATCTAAAACACTGTAAAGCCGCACATCGGCCGACTTCAAATTCGGAATTTCAATACCAACTGCACGCTTTCCTGGAATCGGAGCTTCAACACGAATCGCTTCAGCCGCCAAATTTAGAGCGATATTATCACTAAGATTTTCAATTCTGCTTAACTTAACGCCACTTTGCGGAACTAAAGTATATTGAGTTACTCTTGGACCAATATTTGCGGCTTCCATTTCAACTTCAATATTAAATTCACTCAAAGTATTCTTAATTGTGCGTGCATTTTGTTCAACATCACCAGCATCAGCAGGAGCTTGCGATTGCTCAAGTAAACTAAAATCTGGCGCTTTCCATTTTGAATCATCAAAAATATGCCCAGTATTTTCTGGTTTTTTAGTTTCTTCTTTCGAAACCTTTTCCAGCTTCTTTGAAATTCGCATCAAGCCTTTTTTCTCTTTTGGCTCATCTTTTTCTTGTGATTTTTTATCTAATACCGCAACGCCAGCATTCAGCTTAATTTCTGGTTTTTCTTCAGCAGAATCGTTAACTTTTTTCAATAGCATTGATTCTTTAGCTTTTTCGAAAACCTTGGCATTTTTAGATTCATTTGTAAAATCGCTAGTTTTAAGCATTTCGCCAATCTTTTTAATCACCACGATTGGTGAAACTCGTAAAATCGAAAGAAGCGTAATTGAAATTAACAAAATATAAATAATTGCCGCCACCATTGAATTAACCATTGCTAGCATAATTTTATTCGAAACTTCTCCGCTCCAACCCCCATAATGAACACCAGCTGAAGTTTTAAATAGGCCAAAAAATCCGCTTAGCCAAATTAAAATTAGAATTAGCCCAAAAGTGTTTAAAATTGGAAATCTATTTTGTTCATCACGAAAGATTTCAACAGCAATAAAAATTAAAACTGCTGGTAAAAAGAAAGTTGCCCAGCCCATAAGCCCAAGAAGTGATTTATGAATTGCAACCAATGCTGAACCGCCAGCGCCGAACCAGCTTAAAACAAGAAAAAGTGAAAAAGCAATCAAAATAACTGCGCCAACCTGTGCCCAAAAACCAGCTGGCAAAACACTTTGTTTTGGAGCTGAAACTTTTTTAGATTTACCTTTTGTTGATTTTACTTGTTTTTTAGCCATAATCAATTTATATTATATCACAAAAATGTTTTTTCGAAAACTATTTTTAACTCTTTAATTTGCTAGCAATTTCAAGAATTGTTGACTCAACTAAATTCCAAGGATCAACACTTTCAGTTTTAATAATTTCATCTACCTGTGTGAATTTCGAAACAATCTCAGCGAGTTGACTTTCGCTCAGATTTTGCATAAAATTCTCCATTTTTCCTAAAGCCCAAGTATTCGCACCAATTTCTTTAGCAATTTCTGCCGTAGTTTTCCCAATATTTTTACCAACTTTTAAAGCTACTAAATTAAAAATTTGTGTTGAAATCATTCCTAAAAAGCGAAAAGCTCCATCTTCGCCATCTGTAATTTTTATTTTCGAAAACTCTTCTTGCAACTTCAAAATATCGCCCAAAAACATCATTTCAATAATTGCAAATGCATTACTCTCAATATTCTGCGGAACAAATTCACGAATATTTTGTTCATTAGCCTCACCAATTAATGATATTTTTTCGATTGCATCACGTATTCGCCATTCATCAACACCAACCCAAGAAATCAAAAAACTCGCTGTTTTATTATCAAGCGACAAACCTTGTTTTTTTGCAAAAAGTCGTACAAACTCTGCCAAATTTTTCGAATCTCTTGCGGTTAAATTCTTAAATTCATATAATTCAACAATTTTTGAAATGGCCTTATAAACAACCGATCGCTTATCAATTTTATCTTCAATTAAACAAAGATGAACATCGGTTGAAATTCTTGGTAAAATTTCAGCTAAATTCTGCCAAATTTCTGAGTTTTCGCTCAAATTTCGGATATAAACAAAACGTTTTTCAGATAACAAGCTAACGCCACAAATTAAACTCACAAAATCACTCTTCGAAAGCTCGTCAGAGTTACTTTTCTGAATTTCAAAACCAGATCTTTCAGCATCAATCTTCATTTTAGCGAGTTGAGCAGTGCGTTCATAAGAATTATCACCATAAAGAATTGTTGTTTTTCCACCAATCATCAGTTTTCACTACCTTTAATTTTTTGGCAATTTGTGCAAAAATGTGTTCCTCTACCACCAACACGAATTTTTGAGATTTCTGTTCCACAACGTTTACAAGGCTCGCCATCTTTATGATAAACGGCGGAATAATTTAAATAATTTCCGCGTGAGCCATCTGCATTAACATAATTTCGGTCGGTTGAGCCACCTCTTTTAATCGATTCATTCATCACAAAACGAATCGCCTCATGCAAATTCACAAAATCTTCGTTCGAAAAATCTTTAACTCTAGTTTCAGGGTGAATTTTTGCTCGCCACAAAGCCTCATCAGCATAAATATTTCCAACACCGGCAATGACACTCTGCTCCAAAATCGCAGGTTTTATCATACTATTTTGTTTTTTCGAAAGACGATTTTTTAAAATTTCAACCGTAAAACTGTCTTTAAGAGGTTCAGGACCAAGCTTTTGAAAAAATGGCAAATTTTCAATTTCTGGTATTGGTAGTAGTTTCATATAACCAAATTTTCGCTGGTCATTAAAAAATAATTTAGTTTCATCTTCGAAATCAATCTCAACTCTTGTTGATTTATTTGGAAGATCATTTAAAAAATCCTCATTTGGATGCCCTGCACCCCAGTTTTCTTCGCCACGATAAACCATTTGCCCTGTCATTCGAAGGTGCGTTACAAGTGACCAACCATTCTCTAGCTCAATAATTATAGCTTTTCCGCGGCGGCGAACATTCGAAATTTCAGCACCAATCATAAAATCCTGAACGTCTCTTTCAGCATTCGGAAAACTTTTAGGCCAATCGTGTTTAACTTTCGCAATTTTCTTTTTTAAAATTAGTCGATTCAAGCCTCTTACAACTGTTTCAACTTCTGGTAATTCTGGCATTATTCCTCCTTAAATTCTTTCGAAAATTCATTCCAATTTTGATATAAAAATGCGTTTATTCCAAGTTTTTTGGCAGCTTCAACATTTTGCCAAGAATCGTCAAAAAAGTAAATTTCATTTAAACAAGCCTCACTTTTATCAATTGCAATTTCAAAAATCTCTTTTGATGGTTTCGAAAAACCAACCTCACCTGAGAGCACCAAGAAATCGAAGAGTTCCTCCTGCTCCTCTTTCGAAAAAAGCTGATTAAATTGATATTGTGCGACATTAGATAAAACGCCAATTTTCGAACCTTTAACTTTATTTTCTCGAATAAAATTCAACAAATTTTGATCCTTTTGCCAAACATACTCAAAAAGATGCTCCAAAGAAGACTGGCGAGAAACCAGTACTCCGAAGCAATCAAAAATCAAAACTTTAGCGTTTAATTTCATTTATCCCAAGATCGCGAACGATTTGCTCATGTCCAGGAACTTGCGTAATGAACAAATTTTGTAATTGTTTTGTATTTGCAATAAGTGAACCTTTTGAACCCGAGCAAGTTGAAGTCCAGAGGTGCTTTTCAGTTTTGTCATCTTTTAACATTGAGAAATCATAAAGATGACCAGTAGCACAAACGCCAGCTAAATCATCTGCCTCGCCGCTAAAAGGAGTTCCCTTCATCATATTCGCTTTATTTAAAGCATTCACAAATTGTGTGTAAGATTCGGCATTGTTATCAAGCTTAATTTCTTTAATTACTTCACCAAGATAACCCTTGTAAGTTGTGAGTTTTCGAAATTTTGGTGAAACCTCAACTGTGTAAGAACGAAAATTCTCTTGTGCAACAATCGGCCCACGAACCACCATTTTAACACTGCGGTTTTGATCAGCGCTTAACAATTCTTTACTTGAAGGCGAATTATCTTCTTTCGAAGTTTCATTATTCGCCTGCTGAGCTTGGTCTGAGCCATTTCCACCGTTCATAAATGCATTAACAATTGTTACAACTGTAATAATTGAAAGAATTGCAATCGCAATAATCAATAAAATTGGTGCAATTCGTATAATTTTTTCTTTCATCTTAACCTTTCCCCACCACGTTTAGTCCAAATATTCATGAAGCTTTTTCGAATCTTTATGCTTTTTAAGTTTCATTAAAGCTTTAGCTTCAATCTGGCGAATCCGCTCGCGAGTTACTGCGAATTCAAGACCAACTTCTTCAAGCGTATGACTTTTTGTACCATTTAAACCAAAACGCATTTCAAGAATTTTCCGCTCACGATCAGAAAGCGTTGAAAGAATTTCACGAACTTGTTCTTTCAAAAGCTGAACCGTTGCGGATTCTTCTGGGCTAGCAGTGTCTTCATCTTCGATAAAATCACCAAGTGTTGACTCTTCGCCTTCCTCGCCATCACGACCAATTCCAGCATCTAAAGAAGTAATATCTTGCTTAATTTTTTGGATGTATTCAATTTTTTCAACATCCATATCCATTTCTTTAGCGAGTTCTTGGTTGGTTGGCTCACGGTTTAGCTCTTGCGTTAATCGGCGAGAGGTTCGCATAAGCTTATTAATCGTTTCAACCATATGAACAGGAATTCGAATAGTCCGAGCTTGGTCGGCAATTGCGCGTGTAATTGCCTGCCGAATCCACCAAGTTGCATAAGTTGAGAATTTAAAACCTTTACTTGGATCGAATTTATCAACCGCACGAAGAAGCCCTGTGTTCCCTTCTTGAATTAAGTCAAGTAGCTCCAAACCACGGCCAGAATATCTTTTCGCAATTGAAACAACCAAACGCATGTTTGCTTCAGCCATTTTGTCTTTTGCACGTTGATCACCTTGCATTGCTTTTTCAGCAAGCTCGGTCTCTTTTTCGAGTGAAAGAAGTGGAATCTTACCAATTTCACGAAGATACATTCGAACGCTATCATCTGTTATGTCATCGTTATAAGCACCATTCAATAAATCTTCTTCAGTAATATCTTCTTCATCTTCAACCGCAAGGTCATCAAAATCTGGTTCGAAATCATCAAGCGAAAGAGTTGCGTCCACAATGCCGTCTTCATTTAGAATTTCTTCTGGTAGTTCTTTTTTACTCTTACCTTTTACCACTATTCAGCTCCTTATTTAATTGCATAATTTCCATCAAAATCTTCATTTTCAAATTTTCATCACCTTGAATTTCAGCCTCTTCGAGTTGCTCTTGAAGATTTACTTTTCGTTCTTGTAAATTTTGGGTTTTAATTTTATGAATCAAACGCTTCATTTCGTCGGTGGCACTGCCTTTTATATTCCCGAGTCGTTCGTCAGCCTTTAATAGAAGTATTTTAACATAATCATCGAAGTTTTTCAAGAGATCGAGATTATTTGATTTCAAAATTTGCAGAATCTGATTTCGTTTTTTATCATGCAAAATATTATCTCGCAACTCATTCAACATCTCAGCAAGCTTCAGCTCTTTAATTGCAAGAGCCAACAAATCATCTTCATAAATATATTCATCAACAAATTTCTCATCAGTTTTTTCAATTTTTATTCGCCTTTTCGGTTTAACTGGCCTAGGCTTTTCGTCGAATTTTCCGAGTAATGTTGTTTTCGAAACGCCAATTCTTTTCGAAATTTGTTCAATATAAAAATCTTTTTCCACAGGGTCATTTAAGTTTTCCACAAGTTTCAGTGCTATTGTGGAAAACTCCTTTTTCCCTACGGCGGTTGCAATATTTAGCCGTTTTTCATATTGGTCAAAAATCCATTCTATCGCTGGTTGTGGTTTCGAAATTGAATCCTTCCAAAGTTCCAAATCTTTTTGAATTAATTCATCTGGGTCTTTAGCTTCACCCGCCGATTGGTTTAAGGTAATAATCGAAAGTTCCACGCCAGCTTGCTGGCCCAATGAAATCGCTCGCTCGGTAGCGCTAATTCCAGCCTGATCACTATCGAAGCAAAGGCGAACATCATTCGAAAACCTACCAAGAGCCTTCAAATGATGAACTGTCATTGCCGTACCAGCTGTTGCAACCACATTTTTCACACCAGCTTGATGGCTCGAAATTACATCCATATTTCCTTCAACCACAACCACAAAACCAGCTTTTCGAATTTCATTTTTTGCTTGAGAAAGTCCAAAAATGTTTGAAGATTTATCATAAAGCAGAGTTTGAGGTGTGTTTAAATATTTTGGCGCATTTGGCTCATCTTTAATAATTCGGCCGGTAAAACCAACTGGCGACCCACCCGAATCCTGCAAAGCAATCACCATTCGATTTCGAAAAATATCGCCGCCAAATCGGTTTAACAACCCAGCATCACGAATATCGCTCATCGCAAAACCTTTTTTTAGCAAAAAATTCGTGAGCATTTTTTGAGTATTTGGAGCAAAACCAATTTTGAACTCTTGCACAATTTCTTTCGAAAGTTTGCGATTTTTAAAAACATAATTCAAAGCTTCTTTATTACGAACCAACATATGCTGATAAAAATTTGCACTAATTTGCAAAATTTTTCGAAGTCGTTCTTTTTTTTCAGAAATTTCTCTTGAACGCTTTGAATCAAAAGTTTCAATTTCAACGCCAGCTTTTCGCGCCAGAAATTCTAAGGCCTCGCGGAAATTCATTCCTTCAACTTCCATAATAAAACCAAAGATGTCACCGCCTTTTCCAGATGAAAAATCGTGCCAAATTTGTTTATCGGGGCTAATTATAAAACTTGGAGTTCGCTCATTTGTCCAGGGGCTAAGTGCTTTAAAATTACGCCCAGTTCGCTTGAGCTCAAGATATTCGCCAGCCAAATCTTCAATGCTTATTCTTGCTTTAATTTCGTCTCTGGCATCATTCATGTCTATATTTTAACATAAAAAGCAGCCCTCATCAATTAAAAAATTGGGCTGCGTTTCAGGAAATTATTTTGCTTTGTGGTAATTTTCAAGCTGTTTTGAAGATTCTGTAAGATTTTTTTCAATTTTTTCATATACTGATCTTTGCGAAGAAGGTGAAGCTTTTTTGCGTCGTACAATTAAATCTTTTACACGAATTAACTGATACGCCATTTCACGGGAATAAACTTCATCAATCGTAGCGTTCAAGAAAGCGTCATCAAGCGTTGCGCTAAGTTTATCAAAAATCGCATCAGTTTGTTTTATTGCTTGCGAATTCTTTTTTGAATCTCCACGAGGAACTTCAATCTTTCGGCTCTTCATAAATTCTTTCAAATCTTGCTCATTTGAACTAAGTGAAGTGTTAATTCCTGCATTCACGGCCGCTAAATCTGAACTTTTAATCTTATTTTGAAAAGATTTTGTAGTTTCCTTTAATTTCGAAATATTATAATAAGCACGAACTACTGCCTGAGCATTGTCATCACCCTTATTGCTAGTTACAATAATAAAAATCGAGAAAAATAGCGAGATTAATAACGCTGAAGCACCTAAAATTTTGCCTTTAGTCCAAAACGGAGCGGCTTTTTTGGGCGCAATCTTGTTGAGATATTCAACTGTGTAAGGGTTTTCAGTTGTAGCATCTTGCGAATAATTTTGATCTGGCATTAAATTTGGGGCAACTTGCGGATTTTGAACAGGTTGATTCGGCTGAACTGGAAAATGTTGTTGATTTTGGTAATTATTTGGATATTGCAGAAAATTCTGTTGTGCACCAAAATTTTGATTTTGGCCGCCAAATTGTTGCTGTGGATTTTGGCCATTCGAAAATTGTTCATTTGGGAATTGATTACTTGGTAATTGACCATTTTGAGTAAAGTTATTCGAAAAACCACCGTAATTTTGTTGTGGCGGATAAGGATTTTGAGGATAATTATTTGGTGCACCAAAATTTTGATTTTGGCTGCCCTGATTCCAATCTTCATTCGGTTTCATATTACTTATGATTATATCACAAAAAAGTTTTTTTCGCAAAGAAAAACCCTCGCTTCTTGGCTGACCTGACACCCAGCAGTTTAGTTAAATGGGCTAATTTTTTCGCTGTTTAATTTTCCGATGAAATTATAATAAATGTCAATCTGAATAATACGATTACGTTTCGTACCAGTTGGTTTATGAATCACAACCTTGTCAATCAGTTATTGCTTTATAAGATATGTGAACTCAGATTTTATTAGATTACTAAATGTCATACTTCTTTTCAGGAAATTATGGAAAAATGAAACATTTACTTTGTAATATAAAAGTTATTCAGTAGAAGGCAACAAAAAACTGCAAGCATAGCTCAAGGTTATGAGGCAGAGACTTGCAGTTTCATGTAAATACTTTGTTGTTCTATTGTTTAGGTTCTTTCCTCTTTAGCACCATTCTGAGTGCTGTTTATTTTTTATTTTTTCGATTTATTAAATCCATATATGCAACATCAATGTAATCTTTTTTCTTTATATTTAACTGTTCTGTTATAAGTTTAACATTTTTCTTTGCAGTTTGTATTGATTCTTTTTCAGGAATTACATATTCCAACTCGATAAAATCACCTAAGTTTTCGACCCTATCTAAGTGGAATCTTATATTATCTTTCAAAAATAACTGCCGAACCTTTTTGACTTCACCAGTCCTACCAAGAGATAATGAAAGAATTTTATCAACAAGTTTGGGGTGTTTTATATTAAAGCGTTTATATTTAGAAAGTTTCATATCAGCAGAATTAGGGCGACTATAAAATATCAATTCGTGGCTATCATTATTTATCGTTCGCATTTTTAGTCTATAAGATTTAAGATTATAAAAAATATCACGCTGATTTAATTTTACGGGTTTATCTTTGGTTATTTTTGCAAATATCTTTTTTGTTTGTTGATAATCTTCGATTTTAGCCTTTATTTCGATATTTCGGGGCATTTTAATCTTTCATTATTACTTGTTAGTATATCTTAGCCAATCTTCTGAAATAGAATTTCTATTGATTTGTGTAGATGTGTGTATAGTATGAAGAGGGAATTTATCTTCTTCTGCGTGTCTCAGTAGCTTAAACATGCATACTAATATCTCAGAAAATACGATATCTAAAACCTCTGATGGAATTGATGGTAGTAGAAAGTTTACAGCAGTTCCTTCCTTAGCTACAATAACTTCATTGCTATTGCTCAGTTTATATTTTACCATATATTTGCCAATTTTTGAAGTAGATTTAGCTTATGTTTTTACTATTCACTATAGAAAGAAGATGAAGTTAAAGAATTGCTTATTGAATAGCGTAAAGCTCGGATAGAAGATAATAATGGATTTTTTCTTGGAATAATTATAATTTTTATAATTATTTACTTCTTTGAAATTTGAAAAATTTAGAGATTTATTGAATTTTATTTTTAGTAGCATCTTTAGATTTATATCAGGAAAATATAATGATAGTCTATATGAATACGAAAAGAAAAAAATGATAATAAATAAGATAATTTAAAAGCTAAGACAAAAATAGTCTTAGCTTTTTACGGTTGTTATAAGGTATGCGAACTCAGATTGCTTTTATACTACTGAATATCAAGTCATATTTGCAAGGTTATTTTCTATCTAAAAGAGAAGCTACAAAATATATTTTACTCGCAAACCAAGCGATAACTCAAGCGAAACAAATCTCGCAATTCTTCAGCCGAAACTTGTCCTTGGCCAATAATCAAATTCCACTCACGCTCGCTCATCAACTTCGAGGGGACCACACTCTCCTTTTCACGCAAAATTCGAGCAAGCTGCGCGCCCGTTTTCATTTCAACTTTTAAAGGTTTTGAGCCATCATGAATAATTGCAAAAATTGCTTTTGGCTCTTCACTTTCTGCAATTTTCGAAAGAATCTTTTCACCAGTTTCACGCTCAAAGTCACCAAGCTCACCAGCCATTTTTTCTTGCCAAATTTTTTCTAATTTATCAAAATTAACTTCGAAAATTTCAAGTTTATTTTCTTCGTCCTTTCGAACTTCTGCTGCATCAAAACTCAGCAAAAAATCTTTAATTTCACTTTGATTCATTACTTTTTTACCTTTTTTAAATAAAATTTTAATTCCTCAATCGAGCCACGAATATCATCCAGTGCACGGTGATTTTCAGGCTTAGCAAAAACACGTTTAAATTTGGCGCTCATCACAACTTTCCACGCTGAAACATCCAGCATTCGATAATGCAATATTTTTTCAAGATTTTTCCATTCTTCACGAATGAATCGGCGATCTTGGTGAATTGAATTTCCGCCTAAAAGAATCTTTTCGCCTTTCGAAAGTTCTTCAGCAAAATTTTCTTCTATAAATTTAATTAAATCTGCTTCAACTTCTTGTGAATTTTTTGTGGTACGAGAATTTTGTAATTTTAAAGCATCGCGCGTTTCGCTAAAAGTATCCCAGAAATCACCAACCATTCGGCTTTCAAGAATTTCATTTCCAACTTTTACAGCACTTTCGAAAGTGGCAATTTCATTAAAATCCCAATCTGTTGCAATTGCCGCAACCTCTAAAATTCGGTCTTTTTTAGGTTCAAGACCTGTCATTTCTAAATCAATCCAAAGAATTTTTGCGTTTTTCATTGTTTAAATTATATCATTTTTTGGCAGGATAAGCAAAAAAACTAATCTAAAATTCCAAAATCTTCAAGCTTTTTAGCTTTCGAAATATCGAAATCAGCAATTTTTGTGCGCCGAAGTTGTGAACAAAACGCATCGCAACCCAAATTTTTGCCCAAATCTTCTGCTAGCGAACGAATATAAGTCCCGCTTGAAACGTGCGTGCGAATTTTTAATTTTGGAAAATTATAACTTAAAATTTCGAAATCAAAAATTTCAACCGTGCGTTTAGGAATTTCAAAATCCTCACCTTTTCGCGCCAAATCATAAGCGCGCTTGCCCTCAATTTTTATTGCACTAAAAGCTGGTGGAGTTTGTTCAATTTTACCTAAAAAATTAGTTTTAATTTCTTTTTCAATCTGTTCGAAAGTTGGGATTTCAAAATTCTCACATTTCGAAATCTCGCCTTCAGGATCGCCTGTGCTGGAAATTTGCCCAAGTGTAAATTCCGCCTCATAAACTTTATCAAGCTTGGTAAGGCTCATTGCATTTTTAGTTTCCTTGCCATAAAGCAAAACTAAAAGCCCCGTCGCAAAAGGATCAAGCGTGCCAGTATGGCCAACTTTAACTTTTTTGCCAAATTCATCTTTAAGAACGCGGCGGATTCTAGCGACCACGCCAAAGCTGGTAATTCCAGCGGGCTTATCAATTAAGATTCGCCCGCTATCGTTTTCGAAAAACGCCATTTTACATTCCTGGAATTCTAAATTGCGAAGGATCGTTAGGGTAAATTTGGTCGGTCATAACTTTGTTTTTACTATTTTCAGTGCCTATTGCAGGTTGCTCCGCTGGATTTGGAATGAAATCAAAAGCTGGAATTTCTGGTGGCATTGGCATTGAGCTAAAATCTGGCATAGCTGGTGGCATTGGCATCGCAAAACCATTCGAATTTTGTGCAGGATTTTCAGTCGAGTAAGTTTGCTGACTCTCAAAATTATTTTGTGGCAAAGTCTGCGCATATTGTTCATTCGAAATCGGATTGCTTGATTCAAAATTTGAAAGCGGCTGGATTGGCGTAGCTTGAGCGTAAGGCTGAGTTTCAGGAATAAAATTCTCATTCGCCTGTGGCTCTTCATAAATCGCATTTTGAACTTTACCATGGCTTAAAACATAATCATTATTTTGTGGATCTGAAGTTGCTACAGAGTTTTCTTCACGAGAAATTCCACTTGGCTCATAAGGCTGAGCACCCATCAAACCACTTGCAATTTGAGCATTTTCGGTTGGGTGATAATATTCATCGCCCTGATTTTGCGCTGGCTGAACATTTTGAGTTTGAATCTCTTGAGTAGCAGGAGTTTCAGCTGGATTTTGTTGTTCGAAAACTGGCGCAATTTCTGGTTGAGTAGTTTGAGGTTCAATAGTTTCGAAAGTTTGCGGTTGAGCGTTTTCAGGAGTTGGGATTGAAATATCAACTTGGCGAGCTGGCTCAAAAACTTGCTCCTGAACTGGAGTTTCCGCAATAAATGCATTTGGATTTTCGAAAGGCACGCTTGGCGCTGGAATTTCTGGCGCATAATTTTGAACTGGCGCTTCAACCAAGCCTTGCATATTTTCAGGCTGATTAAATTCTGAAGAAGCAGAAGTTTCAGCTGGATTTTGTTGTTCGAAAACTGGTGCAACTTCTGGTTGAATAGTTTGAGGTTCAATAGTTTCGAAAGTTTGTGGCTGAGTGTTTTCAGGAGTTGGGATTGAAATATTTTGTTCAGCCAGATTTTCTTGGCTTTCCGATATATTTTGTGCCGAATTTTCTTCAACTAAATTTTCATTTTGAACTTGTGCATTTTCAAGATTTTCACTTGGATTTTCGAAAATATCTTCGTTCGAATTTTCTTGCGCAAGTTCTTGATTTTGCTCAGGAGCTTCAGCTTCTTCAAGTTCAGCAAAAGCATTTTCTGGTTTATTAATATTTTTTAGTTCATTTAAAGATTCTTCAAGTTCGTCTTCGGCTTGATTTTGTGAATTTTCAAGATTAGCTTTTTCTGCTTCATTTTTTGCTTCTTCATGTACAATCACAAATGCACCGTTACGCTTTTGCTCTTTCTTTGAAGAAGATTTTTCACTCAATTCTTCTTTTTCGTTCGAAATTTCTTCTAAAGCTTCTTCCATTTTAGCATTTTTCTGAACGGCAAATTCGCCCGCTTTTTCTTCAGCTTCACGGATTTTTGAAACTACAAGTTGCTGGTCAGCGCCAGATGAAATAAGTTTTGCTGCAAGACTCATAACTTCAGCCGTAGCTTTTGCATTCGAAAATCGATCAGTTTCAGCAACAATTCCAGTCAAAAGAGCAGTTGCAACTGGTTGAGTAAGATTTTTCTTTCCAAGGGATTCAATAATTTGAACAGAAATTTCACTCAAAGAACTAGCGTTTTCGGCGTGCCAGTGAGTTCCGTTAAGATTCGTTTGGTTTTCACCAACAGTTAAAATTCCAACTGAAGCATCATGAAAAATTCGCCCGTGCGCCGCTAAAGCCCCATCAAGGCGATCTTGGCTTTCAACATTTAAAGCTAGCACAAAATCAATGTTAAAATCACCCTGTTCAAATTCGAGGTCTTTTTCAGAAATAATTGAGCGATATGGCGTAATGAAAATTTTTACATGATCACCAACAAGCTTATAACGAAGATGATCGGCTTTTTCTTTATTTAAAGCAATAATGAAATCACGTAAAGAATCTACAGAATTTTCGAAAGTTTTTTCTGGGCGCAAAAAAGCTAGCGCGTCGGGCATTTTTCCGCTTGAAACCGCCGTCGCATGCTTGCCAGAATTATTAATTGCGAGCGTTAAAGCCAATGCTGAAGAAAGCTCATCAACACTTGGGTTATCATTTACCGCAATCAAAATACTTTCTGATTCTTTCAATTTTGCGATAATCTGCTCTTGAGCATTATTTTTTGACATTTATTGAATCCTATTGTTTATTTTTATAATTTATAGCTCTATATTAGCATAATCGTAATGAAATGTCAACAGTTTATTTGAAATACTTGCTTTTTATTTCGAAATAATATATAATTGATGTTGAATTGTAAATAACAACCTAAAAGAAGGAATTAAATGCCAATTATTAAATCTGCTGTAAAGCGAATGCGACAAACCGCAAAACGACGCCAACGCAACGTTGGAATTAAAAAAGATATCAAAGGTGCAGTTAAAGCTTTTGTTGCTGAACCAAGCGCAAAAAGCCTTTCAAAAGCACAAAGCGAACTTGACAAAGCTGTTAAAAAAGGTCTTATCAAGAAAAATACAGCTGCTCGCCGAAAAGCTTCTCTTGCCACTGCCGCAAAAAAAGCTGGCGTAAAACTTGCTTAATTTGATACTTTTTCAAAAATCGCTCAAAATTGGGCGGTTTTTTTATTTTCACTTTTTCGAAACTTGACAATTCTACTTAAAAATGCTATAATTTAAAAGATTTACCTTTTGGTAAAAATAGAACATTTGGAGGAACGGTTATGCTTATAACTTATAACTTTGTTTTTCGATTTGAATATGAAGATGCCATAGAACTTTTGAGAAGTGCTTATGGTCAAAATTGGCCAGAAAAAGTGATTACAAAAAAACATTTTTATCTTAAAAATAACACTTTTCTTTCGATCTATCCTGACGGATTAAAACCGAAAAATATCCAAGGGCATTTTGCAAGTTTTATGCTTGGTTTCGTTTTTCTAAATGGCGTTGACTCAAATCGCTATAATTCAGCTCAAACTTCTTCAACAATGGTTGGACTAGTTAAGAAAACCTGTCTCGCGGTGAGTGAAGCCATGGAACTTCCACTGAAACTTTTCTTCGAAGGGATTGATGAAACAGAGTTGGGCAATCGGTTTATTAATAGAGTTGATAGAATTAACGGAATTGCTGAAACTCATGGAATTAATGGAACTAATTTATATCTGAGCGAAATCGATTGGGCACTTCATGACCATTGGGTTAAAGTTGGTATGGATACCATAAATGAATTCATTCAAAATGGTTATTTTTATGTTGAAAAATTTGACCCAACTTTGATTGGCGAAGAGCTGATCGAGGGGCAAAATGATTTCATCATTAAACCAACTAGTATGTTTCTTGAACATTTAGACGATTTTGAAATTGAACAATTCTAATTCAAAATTGTCAAAAAAAACAAAACCCGCAGAAATTTGCGGGTTATTTTATTTCTAACATTTTTTGAAAATTATTTACCAATTTGAATCACTCATCGAAAGCGACGGCTTAACTTCAAGCTTAAGCGGATTTTTAATATCAAGAAATAATAATTCACACAACCCCATCCATCATAACGTTGACAATATTTAAACTATCAAGCAAAATATATATCCATACCTGTATACTAAAATACCAATTTAGCTTCCAGTTGAAATTTAACCTGAAAAGTGTTAGAATAGCTCTATGAAGATTTTGGGAATTGAGAGTACGTGTGATGAAACTGCAGCTGCAGTGGTAGAACTTCAAGCTGGAGAAGTTTCACGCGTGAGTAATAATCATGTGAAATTACTTTCAAGTGTAGTTCATTCACAGATAGATATTCATGCTCAATTTGGCGGTGTAATTCCTGAAGTAGCGGCGCGATCGCACATCGAATATATAAATCCAGTTATTCGTCAAGCTTTAGAAAAAGCCGAGGTAAGCTGGAGCGATATTGATGGTATTGCGGTCAGTTTCGCACCTGGTTTAAACGGTTCGTTGTTGGTCGGGAATTTAGCGGCGAGGACTTATGCACGGATTTTTAACAAGCCGTTCTTCCCTGTTCACCACGTTGAGGCGCATGTTTATGCTAACTTCTTGCGTGATATACCGCCGCGATTTCCGTTTTTAGCACTGGTGGTTAGTGGCGGTCACTCTCAGATCGTATTGTTTCGAGGTCATTCAGATTTTGAAATTCTTGGCCAAACCCAAGATGATGCCGTGGGTGAAGCGTTTGATAAAGTGGCCAAAATTCTGGGTTTGCCCTACCCTGGCGGTCCAGTGATTGCGGCGGCAGCTCAAGCTGGTAATAGTACCAAATATAAATTGCCTAAGGCTAAGCTAGCTGGTGAATATGATTTTAGTTTTTCTGGCCTTAAGACGGCGGTGCTGCGAGCAGTACAAAAAGAAGTTGGAGTTGATTTTAATTTTCCATCTTTCCGCTTGGCAGAAAAATTAACCACCGAACAAAAAAATGATTTTGCGGCTTCGTTTCAGCGAGTAGCTGTAGAAACATTAGTCGATAAGCTAGAGCGTGCTGTTCAGCGATATCAGCCCCAAACGGTAGTGATTGCGGGCGGAGTGGCGGCTAATCAGGCTTTGCGTACTGAGCTAATGCGTCGGGTAGCCAATCAAGTGCCAGACGAAATTATTTTTACTGCGCCAGAATTTTGCACCGATAATGCCGCAATGGTGGCGACGTTGGGTGCTTTTCACACCGTGCTAGGCCAGTCCGAAGACCCGCTCGCGGCCGAAGTTTACCCTAGCTTGTCAATGGAAAACGCTCGTTGGTAACCGAGCTAAAATCTGCCCTTCACTTTTCGAAATCTGCTATAGTACCTTTTGAAAAGCTAAGGCAGGTTTTTAAAAATAATGAAGGAATTTAAACTAAAGAAAAGAGCCGTTTTATTAAACGGCTCGGGTGATGCGCTATTTTTTTATCTTAAGCGCACTTGTTGAATTGATTAATAGGAGAATTCTTTGGCGATTTTTACCAAATCTTCTCCCTTTTTAGACACGGCTACTTGGAGAGCCTTGAACTCTCCACGTTTGTTGGTGCCTTTGTAGGACACTAAGTCATTTTCTGACTCGTCCTGCGGAACAAGGGATACTAGACTCTCTACATCTTTGAGGTCTAGATTCCAAGGCGCAATGTGGTAGATGGGCAGACCCTCTACCACGGCAACCAGCCAGCCTTCAGAGTCGAACGGTGCTCCATCTGACCCTTGGTGTTGAATTAGGGCAACTTCATAGCCATTTTTTACAATAGCCTCGAGCTGCCCTACAAAGAGTAGGAAACGTTCAGTATAGGCGCCATCTACTTTTTTCTTGTAGATATCTAGAGCCTCATTCGGACTAATTTGGCGAGTCTGAGCAGACTCTCCATATCCTTCTGTGTGAGTGAAGGTTTCCCCATTGAATTCTGGGGCATCAATCCAGTTGGTCTGAGAGACGTCGTAACTTGCCATTGCAGCATCTTCTACTACTTTTGTGTCTTCTACTGATAGATAGTTTAATTCTAGGGTCATTTTAATTCTCCTTTTCCTGCGCATGATAATTTAAGGCATTTTTGCCACGCAGGAATGCTCGATATTGAGCAAATTTAAACCTAGTATCGAAATTCTAAGTTTAAAATTGCTCAATATAAGCAAAGAGTTTAAATCAATTCAACAATGGTAATTTACTAGTTGTTGGCTTATAAATTTCTAACAACTTAAGTGTATTATATCATATTAAATTAAATATGTCAATAGCTTTTATTCATTTTTATCATAATCGATATAAATAGATTCTCTATTTTTTACATCATAGATTGCTAAAGAGTTTTTTGCGCTAGCAAATGAAAGAGCTTCATCCTTATTTTGAAATTTATGCGATACGTTTAGATGTATGTCGCCCGTACGATCATCAGCCCAAGTGCCAAAATAATCGTCATCGGATTTAATATATTTTTTTCTTCTAGCGATAAATTTCTTAAGAGCTTTAATCGATAGTTAAGCTGCTGGAATATAGTAAGTGGTATCGATAGCTACCATGTATCCATCTACTGGTTTTTCTCCTGAAGTATTTATAGACGTTCCTTTATATTCTTTTGTCTCGGTTAGAAGGTTATTTGCTTGACTAAAAAATTGTTTCTTTTCTAGATTCATTATTATATCATTCTATATATTTTTTCTATTTCAGAATGGAGTTTTTTGATATTATCCTCAATTGGTTGATCATTTTTATCTAAATAAAGCCTTTTGTTAATTTCAATCATTACAGATTGAACTCGACTGTCCTTATTATAAAAGTGAATAGGAACCAAACTCCCACTATATGGCGAGTTTACTCGAACTTCATATCCAAGCCCCGTGAAATAAGTAGCTAAGAATTCAACCAAATCTGGTGGAGTATGAAAACTATCAGACCCAATACAAATATCCGGTCGATTTGGTGCTTGATCTATATCTCGGTTAGTCGGAATATTATTAAAGCTATGGCAATCAATAATCAAACAATTATCATATTTATTAAGCTTTTCGAAAACTTTCTTTGACAGGTCTTCATGATATGGTAAATAGTAATTATTTATAATTTCTTGTTTTTTGGTTTCTGAAATATTTCGCAATTGCTCACCAGAATCTGTATGCGTATAAACAATACCCATTCCTTTAATAAACATGCTTTCGAGTTCATCAGGAAAACGTTCAATATCGCAATAAATTCTACTAAAATCAGCAATTTTAGACTCGACTAAATTACTATCAAAAATTTGCTTAGTATACCAATCCGTTAAAATATTAATTTCATTACTAATTAATTCAGCATTAAAACCTTCCATATCTGGAAAAAAGGTCGAAGAATGCGGAATATTCAAAATTATTTTTTCCATATTATTTATCCTTGAGATATTCATCAATTAGAACCCCTGCCTCATCATAATCATCAACATAAGGGGCATTTTTTAAATCTTCAACTATAGGCGGATACAAATTCATATCTCGTTTCCTTAAAATTTCCTCAAAAGGTTCACGAGGGTGTGCCATAAAAACAACATCAGGCCTACCGTCTCTTTCAAAATTCCAGTCCGCAGGAGCATAGTCGTCATTGAATTTTATTTTACAAATAGGTTTAAATCCAATTGACCCATACATTCTAGGCAAATAACCATCATAGCAATCAAGATGGTTCCCTCCAGACTTTAAACTTTCCAGCATAATAGTTTGACCAATTTTTCCGATTCCATCACGTTCCGCAAGAAGATTATTTTTAAAAACCGAAACAATGTCGCCATCTTCTTTAATAGCTACACCAGCAGCGCCGTTATTTATAATAATTTTATCCATATTTTCATAATCATCAGCAGAATAATCCATAGTTAAAAATGCACCGTGAGGGTTATTTTCATAAGCATTATTTATAAAATCATAGAAAAGATTAGAGTTATTTATATGATAAACTGAAATATTATCAAAATATTTTTCATGTGAAATAATATCTTCAGGAGTTAAAGTTCTCTCTTGATCATCTAGGGTATTAAAATTTTGTTTGTTTTCCATTTTTTTCCTTATGTTTAGTATATTACCATATATATCTTAAAAAGTCAATATATTGACTTAAAAGATAAATAATGTTATAATTTAATAGATTTTCATTGATGGAGGTATAAAAAATGAAAAGAACTTTTGTAAAAGACAACACACTTTCCGTGTCGTCTGTCGTGGGATTATCCCCCCGCTATCATACAGGAAGTCCTGTATTCACGATTGACGACTTCAACCATATGTGGCAGGCGGAGGCAGAAACTGTTTATCAAAAAACTGGTATCTATGTCTCTGTAGTCACGACAGAGGCCTCTGTTATTTACAGAGAAGACAGCGGGTGTCCTACCGGAGGGGAGAAGGCGGTTGACATTAGAGCTGACTGCAACCCCTACTACTCATTTTCACTAGGGGATATATCCGAACAAGATTATATACAATCTTGGCAAGATGCCTTCCTGAAAATACTGGAGAATGTGGCTGAAAAATTAGAACAGTCTACCGTCACTGTTAAATTTAGTGACGATAGTCTAATCTACCTTACAAATTAGGAGTTCATTTTGAACTCCTTTTAACTTATTTTTTGAATTTTCGCACTATTTTTTTAGCAGTTGGCAAAAATGAATTCCAGATAAAGTATGTTTTCGAAATCGGAAAATCTAGCGTACCAACCAATAAATCTTCATGGTTTGCAAAACCAGCTTTAAATTTAGAAATCCCGTCGTTTAAAAGGCCATTAAAATCATATCGGTTAACTCCGCGATTTTTCATTTCAATAATCGCAATCCATTTCAAAACATAATTTGCTCGTGATTTTTGCCCCGCCTCAGTTACTCCGCCATAAAGTTCAAACGCCACATTATCACTTTGAGCAAACCATAAAAATGCCACCATTTCTTGATTTTTAAGTTTTTCCGCTATATAATCTTCAGTATTTTTATTTTTTTCTATATACTTGCCCTGCTCTTTTTCAATAAAAGCTCCAAAAATTGGTGAATTTTCACCCATTTTTTTATAAAGTTCGTGATAATAATCTTTCGAATGAATCGCAAACCCTGCCCTTTTAGCAGTTTCTGTGTAAATTTGCAACGCACGATCAATTTCTTCTTTCGAAAACAATTGCCGAACTCGCACTTCTCCACCACTTTTTCTAATATATTGTCGCGTTTTTTTGCTCATTTTGGCGAGTAATTCATCTTCATTTTGCGTTAAATCAAGGATTAAAGTTCGCGGAATTAAAATTGTGTTTTTTGAACTTCTCCAGCCATCACGCAAGTCAAATTCACCGCTGTTCCAATCTGGTTCCATGGTTAAACAAACTGGCTTTGGCTTGATATTCTTCGAAACCCAAAGAGCAATTTCACGCGAAATGCGGGATCGCTCGATTGGCTTTTTAGAAATCACTAAAGCACCACGCGGAATATACGCAAAATTACGGAGTGGAAAAGGGAGTTTTCGAATTAAAATTTGCGCTGCCGCCACAATATCTGAATGATCATTCTTCTTGCGATCAATGTATTTTTCTTCACCATTTTTCAAAAAAACTCGCACAACTTGCCAATTCGGCGATTGTGATTTTAATTCACCCCAGCCCCAAAGCTGCAAAGGGTGACCGCCGTGCTCGTTAATAAAATCATTCCATTCTTTTTTATCAGTAATTTCGATAATCTTTAGCATATTTATATTATACACCGAATGTGGTATAATTGTAAATGTAGAATTTTGCACAGTTTAACTTTCGTGTGAAATGTTGTTGAATAAATGCGATTTTAAAGGGAAATATGAAAATTACAAAGACTTACGAACCAAACAATTACGAACCCGAAATTTATAATTTATGGGAGCTATCTGATGCTTTCGAAAGCAGTGGAGTTGGCCCAAAATATTCAATCGTAATGCCGCCGCCAAATGCAAATGGAAATCTTCATATTGGCCACGGGCTAATGGCTGCAGTTGAAGATATTTTAGTGCGTTATCACAAAATGAAGGGTTATGACGCAATTTATTTACCTGGCGCCGACCACGCGGGCTTCGAAACTTGGGTTGTTTACGAACGCCTTTTAAATGCTGAAGGGAAGAGTCGTTTAGATTATTCTCGTGATGAACTTTATAAAAATGTTTGGGATTTCGTAGCAAGCCAACGCGGAAATATGGAACTTCAACTGCGTGCTTTGGGAGCCGGTGCGAGCTGGAAAAACCTCACTTTTACATTAGATGAAAAAGTAGTTAATCGCGTTTATAAAACTTTCGAAAAAATGTGGAATGATGGCTTGATTTACAGAGGTGAGCGCATTGTTAATTATTCAACAAAATATCAAACTTCTTATGCTGATATTGAAGTAGATTATAAAGAAGAGAAGGGTAAACTCTGGACGATTGCGTATCCAGTTCTTGATGAGTTTGGTGGAATAAGCGAATATATGCTCGTTTCAACAACTCGCCCTGAAACAATGCTCGGCGACACAGCTCTTGCGGTTAATCCAGAAGATGAAAGATATGAAAATCTGATTGGCAAAAAAGTTCGCATACCTTTAATAAATCGTGAAATCAAAATTATCGCTGATGAATATGCCGACCCACAATTTGGAACTGGCGTTGTTAAAATTACACCATTCCACGATCCAAATGATTTCGAAGTTGGCAATCGCCACGACTTGCCAAAAATTCAAGTAATTGGATTTGATGGAAAAATGACCGAAAATGCAGGTAACTATGCTGGTTTAGAAGTGTTAGAAGCACGAAAGAAGATTCTTGAAGATCTTCGAAAAATCAATGCATTGTTTAAAGAAGAAGATATTACTCATGTTGTTGGATATGATTATAAATCTGGAGAGCCAATTCAGCCGCTTGTGAAAGAGCAGTGGTTTATTTCAACTAAACCTTTAGCTAAAAAAGCTCTTGAAGCTCTTGAGAATAATGAAATTAAATTTACGCCAGAAAATAAGAAAAATGTTTTAGCGGAATACTTGAAAAATATTCGCGATTGGAACATTTCACGTCAAATCCCTTGGGGAATTCCAATTCCGGCTTTTCAAAATATTGAAGATCCAACTGATTGGATTTTTGATGAGCGCGTACATGAATCACAAATTGAAGTTAATGGCAAAACATACAAACGCGATGAAGATACGCTTGATACTTGGTTTTCAAGTGGTCAATGGCCATTCATTACAACCGATTTTTTGGAAGGCGGTGAGCTTTCGAAATTCTATCCAAACAGTGTAATGGAAACTGGTCACGATTTGATTTTTCCTTGGATTTCTCGAATGATTATGCTAGGAATTTACTGTACAGGGCAAATTCCATTCCGCGAAGTTTATTTGCACGGAATGGTTCTTGATGAACACGGCCAAAAAATGAGCAAATCAAAGGGAAATGTAATTAACCCAATGGACGTAATTGCTGAGTTTGGCTCCGACGCTTTCCGCCTTGGAATTATCGCTTCGCGTTCGGCAGGGCAGAATCAGGCATTTTCGAAAAATAAAGTTATCGCTGGCCGTAATTTCTGTAATAAATTATGGAATATTTCGCGATTTATTTCTGAAAAAGTTGGCGAAATTAAGAGCACGAAACAGCCTGAAGCTTTCACACCAGCGGACCACTGGATTGTGCGAGAACTTGATAAGGCAATTGCTGAAATTGAAAGCCATATGCAAAATTACCGTTTTGCGGAGGCCTCAGAAACGGTTTATCACACAATTTGGAGCACCGTTGCCGATTGGTATATTGAAGCTTCAAAAACACAAGACAACCCTGAACTTCTTGCTTGGGTTCTTGAAACTTGTCTTAAAATCACGCATCCTTTCGCACCATTTGTAACTGAAACTATCTGGCAAACTCTGCCTTGGACTGAGGGAATTTTAGCGAACGAAAAACTAGCCGAATCTCTAAAATTTAACGAATTCGAAGCACTTCAATTTGAACGAATTCAAGATTTAGTTGGTGAAATTCGCCTGATTACGGCTGAACTACCTGGCAAAAAACGCTATAATTTGGTTTTCGAAAAAGATGAACTAATTGCAAAAAATATTGAAACTATTCGCCACCTTTCGCGCGTGCCAGAAATTATCCAAACAGATGCACCGCAAGGATTTAGCCTTGCCGCTAGCGGTTTAGGCGCTTATCTCGATGTGCCAACCAATATTTTGGCTGAATATAAAACCGAGCTTGCCGAACGAATCGATAAAATTTCGAACGAAATTAATTTGCTTAAAAAACGCCTTTTGAACGAAAATTATGTTTCAAAAGCACCAGAACATTTGGTTGAAGAAACTCGTGAAGAATTTTCAAACAAAAAAGCTGAGCTTGAAAAAGTTAAAAAAGCTTTCGAAATTTTATAAAAGCACCACCGCCAGAGAATGGCGGTTTTTGCTTGACTTTTTATTGTATTTATGTTAGAATATGTTCATAATTCGCATGTTTTAAATACTTATAAGGAGGAAAAAAATACTGCCGCAAAAAACTTTCTAGCGACGGTAATATTAAAATGTGAGAATTATTAGAAAGTGAACCTAAAAATGAAATTTAAGAGTAATATTGAGATTCAAGACCAAGAAAAATGGCTAGAAGATATTGAATTCAGAAAAATTAGAGATGAAGAGAAACGCATCCTTGAAAGAGTAAAGGATAAACTCGAGATTGTTTTAGATAATATCCGTAAGAATGATGTTGTTTTCTTTGATGAAATAAAATTTGGTCAGTTTGAGTTCTGCTACTATGTTCCTAAATATGGAAGAATTACGATCAGAATATCTCTAAACCAGCAATCAGCAGCACGTACTGTTTTCTTAGATAACGATCAGTGGACAAGTTATTTATATTCACTACCGCACCAAGTCTTTCATAGTAAGAAAGAAGACCGCTATCCTATAGTGCGCAGATTATCCGAATGGGATGAATTGCGAAGAATCGAAAACTGGGTTAATACTGAACTCGAAGACTGGGTTCTGAATAATTACAAGGAAGCACTCCAGGCAGAAGGAATAGAAGGCTAAAACAAACTAACCCCGACTTAGTGCGGGGCTTTTTTATTATTTGCGCTACAAGCTGACGCCAATTAAATTATATATTACTCTTGACTAAAATCTTAAAAAATGATAAAATCTTAAAGATGATTACTAAAGAGAATAAAGAGAAGGCAATCGCTTTGACTCAGGTTTCAAAGAATGACGTTGGTTCGCCACAGGCACAAGTGTCAATCTTGACGGCTCGTATCAAAGAAGTGACGGAACACCTTAAATCAAACAAGCACGACTTCATGGCTCGACGCGGTTTGATGCAAATGGTTGGTCGCCGTAAAAAACTTCTAAAATATCTTGAACGAAAAGATTTTGAAGCCTACAAAGCTGTTGTTTCTAAATTAGGTTTGCGAAAATAATTTCAAAACCGTAAAATCGCCACGCTTAAATGCTTGGCGGTTTTATTTTTGCTAAATTCACCGAGAAATGCTATAATAAAAATCGAAATCGAGGGTGAATGTGTAGTAAAAATTATTTTCGAAGAAGATTCCTGTAACTTATTTAGCAGAAGGAGAAAATATGATTCATAAAATGAACTTACAAGATAAATATTTTGATTTTATTAAAAAAGGAACAAAAAGAATTGAATTAAGATTAAATGACGAGAAACGACAACAGATAAAAATTGGTGATTTAATCGAATTTAACAATGAAAAAGATAAATTCACAGCAAAAGTTATTGGATTATTAAAATATAAGGACTTTAAAACTCTTTTCAATGATTTTGAAATCGAAATTCTCGCAGACAAAACAATGACAAAAGAAGAACTTTTAGATGTTCTTGGTGAGTTTTATACACCAGAAAAACAAGAGAGGTTTGGCGTTCTCGGAATTAGAGTAGAACTATAAAATTAAAAAATCCCCGAATTGGGGATTTTAGTTGCTATAAAATTTTTCCATTATAAACAAATTTTTGTGTCTTCCATTATAATATTCATGATTCAAAACTTTGGTTGCATGATCTCTCTTTCTCCAGAAAAAATGCTAGGAATATACTTAGTCTAAAAATGTTCAAAATGCTTCGGATAATCTTCTGTTATCCAATCAGTAACAGCATAAGAATCAGAGGCAAGTTTTGAGAATTTTATTTTATCGGTTTGAACTAAAGAAGAAATTATCTGGAATTATTAAATTAGAATTGATATTCTTAAATAATTCGTTAAAAATTCTAAATATTAAGATATTCGCAACTTTAAATTTGTCTCCTTACAAAATTAATGATATCACCAGTCGAAAGTAATTTAATTCGGGAATAGACAAACCTAATTTTGTGTTTTTTATCACCTTTTTCTACACAATACAAATATTCTTCTTTAATTTTTAATCTATAAGTTTTCATCTGTTTTTTCTCCTTTTGTAAAGTTCTTCTATAGCAAACTAATTAAACTTTATCATAAGAATCTCAAAAAATCAATTAATAAATAATTTTTGCTAAATTCGCTCAAAAATGTTATAATGAAATAGTAAAATTAACGCCGAATGTGTGGTAGAAATTGTTTTCGAAAGCTTTTCGAAGAAGATTCCTGCAACTCATTTGGCAGAAGGAGAAAATATGATTATAAACCCAACAGGGAAAAGTGTAATTTCGGTTAGCACTGATTTTTTGGGGCGAAAATTAACGCTAGAAGTTGGCAAAGTTGGCTTTCGTTCAACTGCAAGCGTGATCGCGAAATATGGCGAAACTGTGGTTTTAGGGACAGTTCAGCTGGGTTCAAAACCAGTAGCTTTAGATTATTTTCCACTATCAATTGATTATGAAGAAAAATGGTATGCCAGCGGACGAATTTCTGGCTCACGATTCATTAAGCGCGAAGGGCGACCTTCAGACGATGCAATTTTGATTGGGCGCTTGATTGACCGACCAATTCGACCACTCTTTCCAAAAGGCTATCGCGAAGAAGTGCAGGTTGTCGCAACTGTGCTTTCTGCCGACCCAGAATTTCGCCCAGATATGATTGCGATGATTGCAGCTTCAAGTGCACTTCATTTAGCTGGCGTACCATTTGATGGACCAGTTGCCGGGCTTCGAATTGGTAAAATTAACGACGAGTTTAAAGCTTTCTTAAATCCTGAAGAGCGTGAAAATTCCTCACTTGATTTGGTTGTAGCCGGAATTGAAAGCGGAATTACCATGGTTGAAGCGGGCGCAAATGAAGTTCCTGAAGAAGAAATTATCGCAGGGCTCGCTTGGGCTTTTGAGAATTTTCAACCAGCAATCAAACTACAAAACGAACTTCGCACTAAATATATCGAGGCGGGTTATTTTGAAGAGCAAAAATTTGAGCTCATTTTGCCAGATGAAGAAATTTCGAAAGAAGTTGAAGCTTGGACAGAAGGAAAATTCGGCTCTGAAATTCGCGAAGCCTATCCAAAATATAACCAAAATATTGCTGAAATTCGTGAGAAATTCCACTCAGAAATGCTCGAAAAATTCGGCGAAGAAGCTTATGAAGAAATTCGAAAAGATTACGATGAAGCTTTCACTTTGGCGGTTCATAAAGCTGTTCGAAAGGGGATTGTGGAAGATGGCGAGCGACCAGATGGGCGAGCTCTAGATGAAATCCGCCCGCTTTCAAGCGAAATCGACTTTTTGCCACACACACACGGTTCGAGTTTATTTACTCGTGGCGTGACTCAAGCAATGAATATCGTAACGCTTGCACCACTTTCATACTCGCAACTGGTTGATACAATGGAATTTAATGAAATTGAGCGCCGATATATGCACCACTATAATGCACCGGGATATACCGTTGGTGAACCACGCCGACTCGGTTCACCTGGTCGTCGCGAAATTGGTCACGGATATCTTGCTCAGCGTGCACTTGAAGCCGTTTTGCCAAGCGAAGAAGATTTTCCATATGCAATTCGTAGTGTGACTGAAATTATGAGCCAAAATGGTTCAACCTCAATGGCAGCAACTTGTTCAAGCTGTATGGCTTTAATGAGTGCCGGTGTGCCATTAAGAAATCCTGTTTCAGGAATCGCAATGGGGTTGATGATGGACGGCGAAACACCTTATATTTTGAGCGATATTGCTGATGCGGAAGATTTTGCGGGCGATATGGATTTCAAATGTACAGGATCAAAAAAAGGAATTACCGCGCTTCAAATGGACATGAAAGTTCATGGTTTGCCAGTTTCAGTTCTCGAAAAAGCAATTTTAACTTCGAAAAAAGGTCGTGAACATATTCTGCGCCATATGCTGAGCGTAATTTCTGAGCCAAAAGCCGAACTTTCGCCATATGCACCACGAATTGAAAAAATTAAGATCAATCCTGAAAAAATCGGTGCGATTATTGGTAAGGGTGGTGAAACAATCAATAAAATTACTTCTGAAACTGGAGCCGAAGTCGATATTAAAGAAGATGGCTTAATTACAATCGCCAGCCCAAATGCCGAGCAAATTGAAAAAGCCCTCAACTGGATTAAATCTTTGGTTGAAGAGCCAGAAGTTGGCAAAATTTATCGCGGAAAAGTGGTTTCAATTAAAGAATTTGGTGCTTTCGTAAATATTCTTCCTGGGATCGATGGAATGCTTCATATTTCGCAAATATCTGAAAAGCGAACCGAAAAAGTTACAGATGTTTTAAGTCAAGATCAAGAAATTTGGGTAAAACTAGATAAAATCGATGAAAAGGGAAGACTAAACCTCACGATGAAAGGTGTGAAGCAATAGATCTGCCCACTGGACCGCTCATAAAATATGAGTGGTCTTTAATTTTTAATAATAACTCTATATTGACTTATTGCTATTATTATGTTATAATTATAGCGTAGTAGAAAATAACTAGTATTATAAAATCTTTTCGTTATAATATAATAAAAGTATACTGCTAGAAAAGAGTACATTATGATTAGAAACAAAATTATACTAGACCTCCTAGTGCAAAAAGCAAAAAAAGAGTTCGAAAAAGCTCTTGATGCTGAAAAGGTGGACGAAGGTGTAGGCTTCGTTCTAACTCTTGGGAATTTCCCCCAAAAAATAGAGCTAGAGTTCAAACTATCGAATTATAGCTGGGAGAAATACATTGAAGTATTTCTAACGATAGATAGAGCATATTACAAAAGCTATCTATCTACACCTGTAGACGGTTGGGTGCCTCTATCTGAATATGTAGGAGTTAAAGTTAAACCTCTACATATTCCAGACTCTCTGATAAAATATATCGAGAGAGAACTTAAAGGAGATATCATCAGCGGTCTCAAAGAAGAGATTGCTAGTCGTAAAAAACTTAGAGAAGAGTGCAGAAAAACTGCTGAAGCACAAGCCAGAAGGCCTCAGTATGAATTTATACACTTTTAGTCTCACTCATAGTGGGGCTTTTTCATACTTTTAAATAATAGCTAAATATAAAAAGACAGTTCATTCGAACCATCTTTTAGCTTACTTATAAGATGTGTGAACTCATATTATTTCAGAGTGCTGAATGTCAGCCAGTCTTCAATGAGCTTTTTTATTTGGCGGAGGATGGGAGATTCGAACTCCCGCTCCAGGTCTCCCCAGACTAACGATTTAGCAAACCGTCCCCTTCAGCCACTTGGGTAATCCTCCAATATTTCTATTTTATCAAATTTTGTCAAAAAACACAAGAGCATTGACAAAAATCACTTTTTTTGCTATAATATAGCCATTATGAAGAATTTTAAACAAGTTTCGAAAATCTCAATCAGCGGTTTTGTAGTTTCTACATTTCCCGCAACCTTCTTGGCATTAAATACTTTTGCAACCGGTGGAATATTTAGCGGTGGCGTTCAAGGTGGAGCCGATAAAGGCCGTGGAGAAGGTGTTCCAACTCAACTTTTTGGCGAAGGTAACACTGGAATTTTCACCCAGATGGTAAATATGATGCTTTTTGCAGTTGGAATTTTAAGTGTTATAATGTTAATTTATGGTGGTTTACGCTATATACTATCAAACGGCGATTCAAAAAAGGTTGATGCTGCAAAAAATACAATTCTTTATGCGATCGTTGGTTTAATTATTGCAATGCTTTCTTATGCAATTATCAACTTCATTATTAGCTTATTCTTAGGAGGAGCCGGAACTGGTTTTGGCGGTAGCTCAAACGGAGCAAATGGTATTCCTCCAACAAATGTTTAGATTTTCGAAAAAATAAAAGACAGTTAAAGTAGCTGTCTTTTTTAAATTTTTAAAATAGTTCTTGCCTAAAAATTATATGTAGCAGCTTCCTAATTAATTTTGCTAATGTTTTTCGGAAGAAGAACTTCAACTGTTCAGAAAAACAGCACCACTTACTTTTTATGATAATTCTTTTGACGAGTTTTCGGGCGAAACTGTTTTAGACCACTACTTAATCTCACACGCTGATTTTTTAGATTTGTTTACTAAATATGGTATTAAAGGAAATGAAATATTGTTGGATATTACATGTATAGACAACATTCAACAAAGTAGGATAAAAAATAAAAACTCCTACTAGAAGTAGGAGTAATTCAACTCATAGACAATATTTCTTTAATTGTCGGCAGGTCATCAATATTAATATCTATTTTTCCGTCTAATTTTGTATTTTCAGATTTAAGTGAAAGTATTTCCGATAATTCTTTTCTTTTTGCTTCTGCTCCATCGAAAAACCTTTCGTATAAGGTCCGATTTTCTTTTATTGGGACGTCTAAATCAGCTAGTGCTGTAATTATATTCCAATTTGCCGTTATGATTGCTTCAGCGATAGCATTTCTTTTTTCTGATGGTGTCATTATTAAGTCTCCTTCAAAATTTTTATAAATACATTCGAAAAATTAGGAATTTTATTTGAATCTAGTGAGTTGAATTGAGTATGTACTTACTTGTGGAAATAGTTTAAATTTTCATCAAGCATATACATATAATAGATGATATTCTCTGAAATTACAAGCGCTATCGAATTCTATTTTAGTGGTATCTTTGAATTTTTCACAGGAAAATATAATGATAGTCTATATGAATACGAAAAGAAGAAAAATGATAATAAATAAGATAATTTGAAAGCTAAGACAAAATTAGTCCTTAGCTTTTTGCGGTTGTTGTAAGGCATGCTAACTCAGATTGCTTTTAGACTGCTGAGTTTCAAGTCATCTTCTAAGCGACTTTTTTTATTTTTGTCTATTCTTATAAATATTGGCGTAAACTAATGATCGGATCTTTTCGAGCTGCACGGAAGGCAGGATAAAGGCCAAAGATTACACCAACCAACATCGAAATTCCGCAAACCAAAACAGCAATTTGCCAAGAAATAACCGGACTAAACGGTAGAAATACGCTCACTCCAAAAGAAAATGCATAGCCAATGAGATAACCAAAAAATCCGCCACTTAATGAAATTATCATCGATTCTGTTAAAAATTGAAACAAAATATGCCGATTATTTGCACCAAGTGCTTTTCGAATACCAATTTCTCTCGTTCGCTCACTCACATTCACGAGCATAATATTCATAATGCCAATTCCACCAACAACTAGCGAAATGCTTGCCACAATTGCCAAAATAAATGTTGAAAGCTCAATAAATTTATCTGATGGATGAGAAATATTTTTACCAGTCAAAACTTCGAAATCTTTTTCGCCATTGTGGTTTTTTAGCATTCCTTTTTCAATTTCTTGCTGAACTTGATTCAAATTATTAACACTTTTCACACGAATATTCACTTGCTGAATCTGGAGATTTTCGCCAATAATTCGTTTTGCAGTCACATATGGAATAATTGCTGTATTGTTAAAATCAACATTACTAAAGTTAATTGATGAACTTTGATGAGCTAAAACACCAATCACAATGAATTTTTCGCCTTTCATTGTAATTTCTTTTCCTAAAGCCTGAGTTGTACCAAATAAATCAATTGCCATTTGATTGCCAATTACAACAGTGTTTGCATTAGCGCTTTCTGCAATAAATTGGCCTTCACGGACTTTCAAACCTACAGTTTGATCAAGGTTTGGGCTGGTTGCCAGCAAGTTTGCATATTTTTCATCTCCATCACCCTTAACTTTTGCTGAAAAATTCGCAAGCGGAGCCACAGCTAAAACATCTTTTACTTTCGAAATCAAGCCTAAGTCTTCATTTTTGATTGAACTCTGTGTGAAATTTCGAGAAGTTGCCAAATTTGTAATAACATTTTTATTATTTACAGTTAATTCTTTTGGCCGAACCACCGCCAAAGATTCGCCCTCAGCTATAATTTGATTCGAAATCATCGAGCTAACACCGCCCGAAAGTGAAAAAATTATCACAACGCTAGAAATCCCGATCATTACACCTAGCATTGTAAGGAAAGTTCGCAAACGGTTGGCGTGCAATGATTCAAATGCATTTTCAATATTAGTTTTTAAAACTCGCAAGCTCATTTAAACTCCCAATTCTTCTTTAATTTCATCAATTTTTTCTTCAACTTTTTCAATTTTATCGAGCGTATTTAGCTTTGCATCTTTTTTCGAAGATTTCTTTGCAGGTTTTTTCTTAACATCTGTATCAATTTTGCCATCAAACATTGTAATAATTCGTGTTGCGTAAGCCATTAAATCTGGATTATGCGTTACCATAATAATTGTGTTGCCTTTTTTATGAACTTCAGCAAGCTCTTCCATAATAATGTGTGAACTTTTCGAATCAAGATTTCCCGTTGGCTCATCAGCAAGAATAATTGAAGGCTTATTCACGAGCGCCCGTGCAATTGCTACACGCTGAGTTTGCCCACCAGAAAGTTGCCACGGCATATAGAATTCGCGCTCACCAAGATGAAATTGTTTTAAGACTTCTGAAGCTTTTTCAAGCCGTTTAACTTTTCCAATTCCTTTATAAACCAGCGGTAAAGCCACATTTTCAATTACAGTTAGGCGGGGAATTAAATTAAAATTTTGAAAAATAAAACCGATTTTTTCACTTCGAATTTTCGCTTGGTTGCGGCGCGACATTCGTGCAACATTCTGCCCGTCAAGAACATAATCTCCCTCAGTCGCACGATCAAGAAGACCAATTGTGTTTAAAAGTGTGGTTTTTCCGCAGCCAGAAGGCCCCATAATTATAATAAATTCGCCCTGCTTAATGCTTAAATTTACACCGTTCAAAGCATAATTTTCAGCGTCGCCAACACCAAAACGCTTTTTCAAATTTCGAAGTCTAACAATCTCTTTTTCATTTTTCGCCATAGTAATTCTATTATATATTTTTTCAACATTTTTCGCAAATGCTTTCAGGCGAGTTTTTTCGAATTTTTAAGGAGTTTCCACAGCTTTTTCCACAAAAAAATAATTTATTCGTGGTGATATTTTCCGCCAGAAGAAATTTCTTGCGCGCGATAAATTTGTTCAACCAAAATCAATCTCACAATTTGATGCGGAAAAACTAATTTCGAAAGACTCCAAACAAAATTCGCTCGTTGGCGAAGCTCCTCAGATATGCCAAAAGCTCCACCAATCACAATCACAAAATTCTGCGAATTTACAAACCCATTCGAAAGTATTTTAGCGAGTTCTGGGCTAGAAATATTCTTACCACGCTCGTCTAGCAAAATCACAAAATCACTCGGTTTAATTTTCTCTAAAATTCGCAAAGTTTCTTCTTCGCGAGCTTTTTCTTCAGCAAAATTCGAATGCACTAAAATTTGCCACTCCACTTTAAACGGTTTTTTTAATCGCTTTTCGAACATTTCGATTCCGCTCGCAACCCATTTTTCATGTTTTTTACCAATCACAATAATTTTCATATTCTTATTTTAACATTTTTTTTAACTTTTTTCGGACTTGACTTTTCAATGTAATTATGCTATAATTAACATAGTTGTGCTTATTAAAAACACAACCGAACATTGCTAAAATTGAGCTGAAAAATATTATCCATTTTATTATCTTTTTACTGCTTAGCAATAAGTTTTTAAAGATCATTTAAAGATTTCTTGCTAAGTAGTAAACTTGGTAAAAAAATAATAGAAAGATCTCGAAAAGAGAACGGAAAAAGAAAAATGGCAATAATTATCAATATGACGCCTCACACAGTGCACATCGTCGACGAAGAAGGTAATGTAATCAAAACCTTCGAATCTCGAGGCGTGGCAAGAGCTACGCAAAAAGATGTCGAAGTTGGAATACTTGAAGGTATTCCAATCATTGAGTCAACTTTTGGTAAAATAGTCGGCTTGCTAGAACCTAGTGAGGGCGTATTTTACATCGTCAGTGCATTGACTGCCAAAGCTGCAAGCTTAAGCGGTCGGAGTACTGAAGATCTACTTCTCACTGGTAAAACGGTGAGAAACGATGACGGTCAAATCATTGGCTGTCAAGCATTGTGTAGGTATAAATAATAAATAGCTCAGTTTCACAACTTAAGCCTTGCTTTTTATAAGGCTTTTTCTTTTTTATGTTACAACTCTTGACTTTTTTATTATTTTGTGATATAATCTAAAGGCTTGTGTGGAACAAGGGAACATTTCAAAAGTAGGAATCTGGCTAGTTTTGCCGAATTTTCAGTTTCGAAAATTGAGTTTAAAAATTAAGCTCAGCTTTCGAAGCTGAAAGTTTCGAAAAAATCTATAGTCAGGCGGACTTTAAACGCAGGAGAGACGCTAATGGTTAAAGTTTTTAAAGAATTTACTGGACAGACTGATGGAAAAGTTTTGCTAATGTTACATACAAGTGATAGCCCTAGTCCTAAGCCTGTTGAAGGTATTGACTTTGCTAACGTGCCAAAAGAAAAACGCGAATTCTTTTTACAACGTGAAGGTCGTTTAGTTGATGAGTATTTCACCGAAAATAAGACTGGAAATTACTCTTCAAATATTGCATCAAGAGATGATGCAGACTATGGAGAAAAAGTTCGGCAAGAGATTGAGTTCTGGCAAGAACATGGAATTTTCTTACTCTAAGCTGCTCAAGATTCCACCTTTCAAAGCCCCACAAAATTGTGGGGATTTTTTATTTTTCGAAAGTGATTTTTTCAGCAATTTTTGCAAGTTCTTCTGGCGATGTTTCAGCAGGGTAGCCGTGGTGGAGCTGCAAAACATTTTTATCATAAAGTGGCACAAGGTGAATATGTGCGTGTGGCACACCAAAACCTTCAACCACAACGCCCACACGAAGTGGTTTCATTTCAGCTTGAATTTTCTGGGCAATTTTTTTGGCAATTTGCCACAGATAGTCATAATCACTTTGCTCTAAATCCCAAAGCAAATCAACTTGTTTTTTTGGAATAACCAAAACATGACCATTCGAAAGTGGCTCGATGTCAAGCATTGCAAAAACTTTTTCGTCTTCATAAACCTTATAGCAGGGGATTTCGCCCTCAATAATTCGTGTAAAAATTGATTTTTCTTGCATTAAATTTCGCTCCAATCTGTTCCTTTTTTATAAAATCGCAAAGTTTCTTCGTTAGAATTTTGCCAAAAATCCAAAGCTGGCTGAAGAATTTCCCACGCACGCAAAATTTCATTGCTCTCAGCAAAAAACGCTTTTTCATTTTGAATCGCTTCAGCCAAAACTTTTTCATAAGCTTCAGCAGGCTGAGCATTTTCATCATAAGAAAAACTCAAATTTCGAATTTCTGTGCGACGATTCAAACCTGGAATTTTCGTTGCAAGTTCAATTTTTACACTCGCCGAATCATCAAGTGAAATCTGAATTAAATTAGCTTGATTTTCTTCAGTTTTGCGCAAATAAATGCGAATTTCGCTGCGTTTTTCGCTCAAGTTTTTACCAGAAATTAGTTCGAAAGGTACATTTTTCCAATTTTTATCTTTCGAAAATAATCTAATTTTCGCAAAAGTTTCAACGCAAGATTTTGGATTTTCAACTTCTTCGCGGTAAGTTTGATATTGACCACGAATTGCGTTTTCTTTAGGATTTTGAAGAATTTGAATCTGCTCCAAAGCTTTAAAGCGAGCTTCAGGTAAATCGTTCCAACTCTTTGGAAAATCTGCCAAAAATAATGCTAAAATCTGGATTAAATGGCTTTGAATAAAATCACGCAAAGCGCCACTTTGTTCATAAAAAGTGCCGCGGCCTTCAATTCCAATCTGTTCGCTAGCAATAATTTGCACTTTCGAAATAGATTTTCCATTCCAAATTTGCGAAAATAATGCATTTTTATGCCGTAAAATTAATAGATTTTGCGCCATTTCTTTTGCTAAATAATGATCAATTCGAAAAATCTGCTTTTCACTAAAAAATCCCGCCGTTCGAGAAATAAATTCTTGCGCCGATTTTAGATCAATTCCGAAAGGTTTTTCGAAAAGAATTTTAACATTTTTACCATTTAAACCAGCTTTTCCGGCTAATGTTGAAATCTGCGCAGCACTTGCTGGCGGAACTGAAAGATACAGCAAAATTTGCGATTCTTCATTTTCATCTTGAAGGTATTTTTTAAGCTTTTTGTATTCTGTTTCATCTGCTAAATTCATTTCGAAAAAACTTAAAATTTGCGAAAGTTTAGAATTTTCAGCGCGAGAAAGACCGAGCGAACTTTCAAGAATTTCAAAAGGCTGAATTTGCCGCCGAGAAACGCCAATAACTTCAAGCTCATCTGGAGAAATCTCTTTTTTTTCAAGCAGAGAATTGAGCGCAGGCAAAAGCTTGCGTCGCCCTAAATCGCCAGTTAAGCCAAAGATTACAAGTTTAGTTTTCATATCTACCTCTTTTCTATTTATATTTTAGCACATTCAGCTTAGAAAAATCTTAAAATTTCGAAAAAATAGTAAAAGAAAAACTCCCAGATTCTCGGGAGATTTTCTAAATAATTTCTGGTACACGAGAAAGGACTTGAACCTTCACGCCAATTGGCACTAGTTCCTAAGACTAGCGTGTCTACCAATTCCACCACTCGTGCAAATTACTTTATTATTTTAACTGATATTTTTCGAAAAGTCAAGGATTTTTCAAAAAAATATTGGTTTTGGCGGAGAGAACAGGATTCGAACCTGCGAGAGCTTGCGCCCAACACGCGTT
>CAUSJG010000002.1:0-87651 GCA_963532115.1 uncultured Saccharimonas sp. (SeqCode) | reverse complement strand
CATACTGCGAAAGCGGGAAAATAGCACGGTGCCGAATTATAAAAAACTCCTCCTAACCGGTGGAGTTTTTTCGTATTGAAGGTTGTTGAAAAAATAATTGAGAGTATGATATAATATAAGTATATGGAATTGGAGGAGAAAATAAAAACAACAAAAACTTTTGAAGAACTTATTCCGAGTGATTTTGTGCATTTACACACACATACATATCACTCACTACTTGATGGCTTAACTAAAATTGACGATTTGGTTGATAATGTTAAAGCGAGTGGAATGGAGGCTGTAGCTATAACTGACCACGGAACAATGTCTGGTGCTATTGAATTCTTTAAAGAGGCGACTTCAAAAGGGGTTAAGCCTATTTTAGGAATTGAGGCTTATGTTGCAGCACGAACCAGATTTGATAGAGACCCAGCGCATGACAAGCCGCGTTATCACTTAGTCTTGTTGGCAAAAAACCAAATTGGTTGGCAGAATTTATGTTCGCTTACAACCAAGGCTTGGGTTGAGGGGCAATATTATAAACCGCGAATAGATCATGATATTATGGCTGAGCATTCAGAAGGTGTTGTTTGCTTGAGTGGTTGTGCTGGTTCTGAAATTTCAGAATCTATTCGGGCTGGAGATTTTGAAAAAGCAAAAGAACTTGCTAGCTGGTATAAATCGGTTTATGGCGAAGATTTTTATCTTGAATTACAAGACCATGGCCACCCAGAATGCCCTAATCACTGGGAGGTTCAAAAAGAAATCAATGATGGTCTATTTAGACTTCATGAAGAACTTGATATTCCGATGGTTGTAACTTGCGATTCACACTATTTAACCCATGAAAATCAAGATGCGCATGAAATCCTTCTTTGTGTCGGAACTGGCTCTTACTTAAATGATGAAAAGCGAATGAGCCTAAAAGAATTTGACCTTTTTGTCACTGACCCGAGAGATATTATCGAGCGATGGGGAAAAGTTGACCCTGAAATCATTTTGAATACCAAAAGGATTGCAGAAAAAGTTAATTTTGAGTTTGAATTTGGTAAGATTTTAATTCCAAAATTTCCACTTCCAGAAGGTGAAGAAAGCGAAAAAGGCTTTTTAGACAAGTTAGTTTTTCAAGGTTTAGGTGAAAGATATGCTGGAATTCCTGTTGATGAAGTGAAGAAAATGACGATTCCTGAAATTCGCGAGAAACTTTCGAAAGAAGTTATTGAACGAGTTGATATGGAACTTGGTGTTCTTGATGGAATGGGCTACAATGGTTATTTCTTGATTGTGCAAGATTTTATTAACTGGGGAAAATCTCAAGGAATTGTTTTTGGGCCAGGTCGAGGTTCGGCTGCTGGTTCGATTATTGCTTATGCCCTACATATTACTGATCTTGATCCACTTGAATACGACTTACTTTTTGAAAGGTTTTTAAATCCTGATCGAATTTCAATGCCAGATATTGATGTTGATATTCAAGATACGCGCAGAAATGAGGTTATACAATATTGTACTGATAAGTATGGTATTGATCGTGTGGCGAATATTGCGACTTTTGGTAAAATGATGGCGAAAAACGCCGTACGAGATGTGGCGCGAGTTTTGGAGGTTCCGTATTCTGAAGCTGACCGTATGGCTAAATTGGTTCCAGATCCAAACCAAGGTAGACACATACCACTTCGAGTTTCGCTAGAAAATGACCAAGATTTAAAGCATGAATATGAAACTAATCCAACTGCTAAAACTGTTTATGATTTTGCAATGCAGCTTGAAGGCACGATTCGAAACCACGGTGTTCATGCTTGTGGTGTTGTGATTGCGCCAGACGATTTAGTAAAATATCTACCTCTTGAAATGGCGCAAAAAGGTGTTGTGGCAACTCAAGTTCCGATGGGTCAGGTTGAAGATTTAGGTCTTTTAAAAATGGACTTTTTGGGCCTTAAAAACCTTTCAATTATTTCAACTGCACAAAAAATTGTCAAAAAAACATATGGTATCGATCTCGACCTTTCGAAACTTGGCCTTGATGATAAAAAGGCTTATGAACTATTAGCTCGTGGTGATTCAACCGGTGTTTTTCAGCTTGAATCCGCTGGAATGAAGCGATATCTGCGGGAGCTTAAACCTTCAAAGTTTGAAGATATTATTGCCATGGTTGCACTTTATCGACCTGGGCCAATGAGTGAAATTCCAAAATTTATTGCTCGAAAACACGGTGAAGAGCCAGTTACTTACTATGAAGATCATATGGAAAATGCTCTTAAAAATACTTATGGAATTTTGGTTTATCAGGAGCAGTTTATGCAGATTTCAAAGGAAGTTTGCGGATTTACTGGTGGTCAGGCGGATACGCTTCGAAAAGCCGTGGGTAAAAAGAAAATTGACTTGATGAAGAAAATGAAGGGCGAGTTTATTGAAGGAGCAGTAAAACATTCTAATGCTGATCGAGGAAAAGTTGAGGCTTTCTGGGAACATTTGGAAGAATTTGCTAACTATTGTTTTAATAAGTCGCATGCGGCGTGTTATGCTTTAATTGCTTATTGGACTGCCTATATTAAGGCGCATTACCCAGATGCTTTTATGGCGGCGCTAATGACGGCCGACTCTGATGACACCGACCGTTTGGCGATTGAAATTGCCGAATGCCGTTCTATGGGAATTGAGGTTCTTGGTCCAGACGTAAATGAATCATTTAAGGATTTTGCGATCGTGCCACACGAGAATAAAATTCGCTTTGGTCTTTTGGCAGTGAAAGCTGTTGGTGGAGGTGCGGTTGATGCAGTTTTGAATGCTCGAAAAGCTGGTGGAAAATTTACTTCAATTTTAGATTTCGCAAAACGTGTTAACGCTCGACAATTTAATAAAAAGGCTTGGGATTCATTAATTATGACTGGGGCTTTTGATCAATTCGGAACTCGCTCGGATTTACTTTTTAATCTTGAAAGAATACAGGAATATGGTTCGAAATTTCAAAAAGAGGCACTTTCAGGGCAGACGGATTTGTTTGGCTTTGCTGGTGCTGAAGATATGCGGGTTGAATCATCAATTGAATTAATTAATGCGCCGAAACAGCACACCGATAAAGAGCGTCTAACTTGGGAGCGTGAACTTTTGGGGCTTTATGTTTCAGCGCATCCACTCGACAGATATGTTAAATATTTTGAAGAGCAAACTCAGCCACTTTCACAGGTTCAACCGAATACTGATGGTCAAAAAGCTACTATCGGTGGAATTGTGATTGATGTTCGAACTATTATAACGAAATCTGGAACAAAAATGGCGTTTGTGAAGATGGAAGACAAAACTTCTGAAGGTGAGGTGATTATTTTCCCAAATCTTTATTCTGAAATTAGCGAAAAGCTTAAAATTGATACAGTTTTAAAAATTGAAGGAAAAATTTCTGCCCGCGACAGAGAAGGTAATTTAAAATCTGATGCTCAGATTATAGCGGAAACAGTTTCGATAATAACAGATGAGGAACTGGAAAATTATGAATCTACTGGCCGTAGAGCAGATGGCTTAAAGGCTAGAAAAGTTCCTCAAACGAAAACAATTTCGCAAAATGTTTTAAACACGAAGAAAAAGCCATTTACTCCTAAAAATAATAGTAGTGTAGTTTTAAATAAACCTTCAGAAAAGTCAATAGCAAATCCGTCAAGATCAGCAGAAAACTATCAAGCTGAAAAAATACAAAGAGTTTTCGTACATATTAAAAATCCAAGTGATCATGAATCATTGCTTTCGGTAAAGAAGATTTGTGGAAAATTCCCAGGTATGAGTGAGATAATTTTGGTTCTCGGCGAGGTTGAGAAATCTGCAATTCGAATGCCATTTAAAGTTGACTCAAATTCAGATTTACCAAAAGAGCTAGTGAGATTGCTAGGCGAAGACTGCGTTGTTCTTAAGGATTAAAAGTAAAATAAAATCTCCAGTTAGATTCTGGAGATTTTTAATTATTCTAAATTATTATTTTTTGAAAGGTTTTGCAAGTTCAAGTTCTGGGTGAGCTTCTGCAATTCGCATTAATTCATTATATTTTGCAACTCGATCAGTTCGTGAGAGTGAACCAGTCTTGATCTGCCCACAGCCTAATCCTACAGCTAAATGCGCAATTGTTACATCTTCGGTTTCACCTGAGCGGTGGCTCATAACAGTATTGTAGCCATTATTTTGTGCTAATTTTACAGCTTCGATTGTTTCCGTCAAAGAACCGATCTGGTTTGGCTTGATAAGGATTGCATTAGCAACACCCAAGTCAATTGATTTCTGGAGAAGTTTTGAGTTTGTTACCATTAAGTCGTCACCAACAAGCTGAATTTTTGAACCAAGTTTTTCGGTAAGAATCTTCCATCCATCCCAGTCATTTTCAGCTAAGCCATCTTCGATTGAAACAAAAGGATATTTCGAAGTTAGATTTTTATAAAATTCAATCATCTCTTCACTCGAAAGGATTGCATCGTTAGCTTTTAGATCGTATTTTTCTTCTTTATAGAATTCACTTGAAGCTGGGTCTGAAGCAAAAGCAATATCTTTACCAAGTTCATATCCAGCATCTTTAATAGCTTCTGAAATCAATTGAAGTGGTTCTTCATTACCATTTTGAACTTTTGGAGCATAACCACCTTCGTCACCAACAGTTGTTGGGTAATTTTTAGCTTTCAAAACTTTTGCTAAAGCATGGAAAGTTTCTGCACCCATTTGAACTGCTTCGAAAATAGTTTTTGCACCAACTGGCATAATCATATACTCTTGAATATCAGTTGCCCAGCCAGCATGTGCGCCACCATTCATCACATTCATCATAGGAAGCGGAAGGTTTGGTGTTGAATTTGTTTTTTCGGCGATATATTGCCAAAGTTCTAAGTCTTTCGCATCTGCAACAGCTTTTGCAGTAGCAAGCGAAACCGCTAAAATTGCATTTGCGCCAAGGGAAGATTTATTTTCTGTGCCGTCAAGTTCAATCATGGTTTTATCGATTACCTCTTGATCTTCAGCATTCTTACCGATTAGGGCTTCACGAATTTGATTATTTACAGCTGAAACTGCTTTTGTTACAGCTTTTCCGCCAAAAGCTGAATCGCCATCACGAAGTTCAAGAGCTTCACCTGAACCTGTTGATGCTCCACTTGGAACCGCTGCCCGGCCAAAGGCTCCGTTTTCTAAAATTACATCCGCCTCAACTGTTGGGTTGCCACGGGAGTCTAAAATTTGTCGTCCTTTAATGTCTTTAATTGTGTATTCCATATTTCCATTTTAGCACCAAAAAAAGCCTTTCGCAAGAGTTTTATCTCAAAAATATTATTTGCTAAAAATGGCCAAACTATGGTATAATTATTTTAATATGAAGATTTCTCGAAAGAAGGAAAATGCACTCGTCTTCTTCAAAAACCTTGCGATGACGACAACTGTTTTTGGTATTGTTTTAATTTTAGTTTTCTTAACACAAGGCTGGCGGCTTGATGAAAAATTTGAAGTTCAACAAACTGGTTTAGTTCAATTTAATTCTTCAGTTTTGAATTCGATTGCCGAAATTGACAAAAAAAAATTGTCAGAAGGAACACCTACAAAAATACTCGCAAAACCAGGAAATCACGAATTTTCAATCTGGAAAGAAGGCTATAAAACTTGGTGGCGGCGTGCTAAAGTTAAAGTTGGTGAAATCTTGTGGCTAAATTATGCAAGATTAGTTCCAAAGCAACTTAATGAAAAGAGTTTTTTAAATATTTTAAATTTAAAATCTGCTCAAGTTTCACCAGATAAAAAGAAGATTTTTACAATTTCTGAAGATAATAATGGTGAGGCAGCTTTCTGGTTAATTGATATTTCTTCAAGCGAGCCAAAAATCTCGAGAATTAATTTTAGCTCGAATATTTTTGAGCGCGATTCGCAAAATAATAAAAGTATAAACCAAACCAATTTTTATAAAATTGCAGAAAATTTGCAATTTTCGAAAGCTTCAAACGATAATAAAAAAGCACTATTAAGTTTTAAAAATGGCAATAAACTTGAATGGCTTATTTTGAATTTTGAAAATCCAGATGAATCTATTAATTTAACTCAAAAATTCCATATTGATTTTTCGAAAATTATACCTTCAAATGATGAATTAACTAAACTTATTGGAATTTCTGGAACGGATTTACGAGAAATCAATCTTTCGAATAGTACAATTTCTGCGTCAATTTTGAATGATGTTGTTGATTTTGAACTTTATGACAAAGAGAATATTGTTTATGTTGAGAAAAAAACAACGAGTAACGATTTTTCGGTCGGTCTTCGAAAAAATGATAAAAATATTGAAATTGCGAAAAATATAAAAAATCAACCAAAGGTTGCGATTGGGCGATATTATCGAGAGAGTTACGTTTATATTGGGCAAGACTCGAAAATTGATATTTATAAATCTGCTAGCTGGACAGAAAAAATGCATTTAACCAAAACGCTTAATTTGAAATTCTCGCCAGATTATTTAAAGCTAAATGGCGAGTCTCGGATTCTAGTTGCGAAAAAGGGCAAAGATGTTTATTCTTTTGATATTGAAACGCGGAATGAATATCAATTCTCGGTATCAAATGATGGTAAGATAAAATGGCTTGATGATTTTATTTTAGGTGATTTTGAAGGTGAAAGAATGGCGATTTATGATTTTGATGGAATGAATAAACAAGTTCTTTCGCGAGCAATTTCAAATCTTCCATTTACGCTTTCTAATGATAATAAATATATTTATAGCTTTATTCAGAATAATTCTGGCGGATATTCTTTAAACCGCTTAAAAATGACAATTGAAGAATAAAACTATTCTTTTTAGAATTTTATCTAAAAGCTGATGATAACGCTCATTTTTGGTATTTTTTATTGATTTTTTACCGATTCTAAGGTAAAATTTTAAATATTATGAATAAAAAATCATCTAGACTTTATTGCTTCTCGCCGACCGTAATGCTAATTACTTTTATTTTCGAAAGTTTTTCAGCGGCATTTGCAATTTTTAAATATAAGCCAAGTAAAATCCGCACGCTAATTATTTTACTTTTAATGAGTTTGGCGGGCTTTCAAGCAGCTGAATTTATGGTTTGCGGAACGGAACATTTTTCTGGAATGGATTGGGCTAGGTTTGGCTATCTTGCAATAACGCTTTTACCACCACTAGGTCTACATTTAGCACACGAAATTTCTGGTAAAAAAGCAGGTATTTTGGTGAAGACTTCTTATTTGACTTGTGTGCTTTTTTCGATTTATTTTGTATTCGTAAGTAAAAGCGTTTTTACCGGAGAAAATACTTGTCGAGCGAACTATTCAGTTTTTAATACACCAAATGGAGTTGCGACATTACTTTATACGCTTTATTATTATAGCTGGCTTTTTGTAGCGGTATTTTTCTGCTGGAGTAAGATTTCTAAGATGTCAAGAGAAAATAATCGTGGAATTTTGCGAATATTCATTTCACGTTCTAAAAAACTTAATGAAATTATAAATAGTGAAAACCTTCGAAAAATATCAGCTTTAAAATGGCTAATTAGCGGGTATATTGCGTTTATTTTACCAACAACAATTGTGAATATTGTAAATCCATCTACGATTGAGGGAATTCCATCAATTATGTGCGGCTTTGCAGTTTTGATGGCGATTGTTTTGATTGGATTTGTTGCTCCAAGAACGCTTGAATTAAAAAAGAAATAATCTGATATTTGTTGAAAAAACAAAAATATGGTAAAATATATCAACATAAGCAGAAATAACTCTTTAGAATTATTCCAGCTTGTTAAAGTGTAGATGAGGTTATTTCCTCATTTCTATGCTCTCATTATATCAAACATTAGCAGTTTTGTCAAGACTATTTTTGTAAAATAGTCTTTTAACCTTTATATTTAGCCCAAACATCACCTAAAACACCATCGAGTCCGTGAAGATAACGCTGTGTAACAGCTGGGTCTCCGTGCCTCATTAATTTTTGAATCTCTTCAATCCTTGCGCCTTTTTTCTGCAAATCGGTAGCGAAAGAATGGCGAAGTTCGTGAATTTGAAAGTTTGGATAGCCTATTTTAGATAGTTCACGTTTTAATCGCTCCGTCATGACAGAAGCGCAAGATTCCGCTCTACATTCTTCACGTCTTTTTAACAAGTATATTTCTCCTGACTCGTTAGTTTTTGAAAATTCTTCAATTAATTTTTTAGTTCTATTTGAAAAATAAACAAATCCAAGTTTTCGACCTTTACCAATAGTTTTAATTTGATTTCCTACGATGTCAGAGAATTTAATATTCACTATCTCAATTCGGCGAAGTCCAGTATCAAAAGCGAGCGAAATTATCATTTTAGTTTGTAATCTTTTGCACCTATTAATCATGTCATCTATTTCTGAACTATTATAGAATTTACGATTAACTGGCTCAGGCTTTGGGTTAACCACATATGGAAAACGAATTTTAGTGCCACCCTGTGTATTGTGAACCCATTTAAGAAAAGCCATTATCTGAATTTTCTCAGACCTCAAAGCGTTCACTGATATTTTTGAAAAGCCCTTATCTCCAGAAAGACGACAACGCACCCATTCGTTAACTTCATTTTCCGTGATCTCTTTAATATCGTGAATGTTCATTTTTTCAATAAAACTCCAGCAATATGAACGCTTACTCCTAATGGTTGCTTCGGTAAAATTAGCAATAAATTGACACCATTCGATATATTGATAAACCTGTTTTTCGGCAGGCGAGTAATCTTCAAACATGAATCTAAATCTCCTTTATATAAAAATAAATAAAATTAAACCAACATTTATATAAACCATTTCGGCTTATTTTTTTATTAAAATTTTATGAAATCATCTCATTACAGACTCCATTCCTGAAATAACACAAGCATTTTATTTGACATTGTAATTTGAATATTTTTTACTATTTTACAATAAAAAGATAATATGTTGTAATATTTTCAACAAAGCGCAAGAAAGAAAGGGTTAGAAACCCAAATTTCAATAAAAAATAAATTTAAATTACAATAGCGAGCTATGAGCTAATTTAGCATTTTTAAGTTCCAGATATCTTTCACGTAAAGAAATATTCGTACCTTTCTGAGATTTACTAATTCTAGCTAGCTGTTTCTTCTCAAAACGGATTTTCGCAAGTAAAGATTTAGCACGATTAATAATGCTACGTAAAATTTCAAGTGATTTATTTATATTTTTAGAACTCCAAATATGAGCAAAATATTTACTCGCGCCGTTTTTAATTTTCTTGGCAAGTTCAATACTTTTTGCAAATTCCTCAGGGAATCGTTTCTGCCTATTTCGGAACATCGGCAAATAGCGTTCGTCATCAATAAATTGACACGCTTCGCCAAGCCGTTCTTTCATTGTATTTTTCCTTTTTTCATCAAGTTCAAAAATCATAGATATCTCCATTTTATTATTGAGACAAAACAAAAAGCCCCAATATTAAACTAATAAAATTGAGACTTTTGTTGGGGTTTTTATGATTTTTCAAAATTAAATCCTTCTCATTATAACAAACAACTTGAATTTTGTCAATATTTAGCTTTTCGAAAATTGCTAAAAGCGCCAAAAAATAGTATAATAAAGTTACGAACCATTTGCGGATACTGATAATTCAGTGTCCGCTTTTTTGGTGGGAAAAAATAAATTTAACTGGAGATTCTATGATAAAAAATATCCCAATAACAGAACTAGAAAACATCGCAACAACAAGAATATTAAGCACAAGAGCGATTGGAGCTGAAATTTTCGAGCGAGAAAAGCTTATTAAGCAAGCGCTATTTGCAGCAAATGATATTTTAAAGGAATGTGGATTAAATTCTGAGCTTTGGTTTCGTGAGCGGAGGAATAAGGTTTTTCTATTTAATGAAGCGAACCGCCGGATTTTAGCTGAACTTCAAATAGATGGTGAATATTCTTCGAAGAATAGCATAATTCGGAAGCCGAAAATTATTCTTCTTGGAAGGAGAGGTTTTTTGAAAGAAAAAACGATCGGCGATTTAATTGCTAACAATCTTCATTATGAACGTTCAACCAATAGAAGTAGGAGAAAAGTTGAAAAATAATTAGAAGGAGGAAAATACGTGGCAACAACCAAAAAGAAAACTGAGCCAAAAAAAGACTATGTTGTCGGTAGAGGAAAACCGCCGCTGAACCGCAGATTCGGACAGCCAGAAGGAAATATTCCGAATAATCGCGGAAGATGGAAACCAGAAGATAGCATTTCTTATCAATATCACTATTTTTTGAGTTTAACCGTGAAGGAATTTAACCAATGGGCAATCGATCACCCAGATGATCAGCGAACTATGGCTCAAGAAGTAGCGTTTAGGCGAGTCTATGATGCGAGAAATAGTGAAAAGGCTGGACTCTACAATACAATTGAAATTACAGACCGAACCGAAGGAAAGGCAAAACAAGGAATTCAAATGGAAGTGGAGCAAAAAACAAATCCACGACCATTCGAAGGTTTAACTGCGGCAGAAATTCGAAAGGCGTTAAAAAATGAACAAAGCACTACTCGAAAATCCAGAAGTTCAAAGAGAGCTTAAGCTTGAACTTGCGAGAATTGATTTATTTGAATTTTGCAAATTAATGCATCCGAATTTTTATAAGGAAGAACGCAAATACCTGAAAGATTTTTGTAAACAAATTCAAGAATTTATTGAAAGCGATGAGCAAACGCTTGTGATTAATGCGCCACCACGACATGGAAAATCATTGACTGCTCAAAACTTAACTGCTTGGTTATTCGGAAAAAATCCAAAAGCGAAAGTTATGACAGGTTCGTATAATGATACAGTTTCTGGAATTTTTGCAAGAAATGTTCGAAATATGATTCAAACCGAAAAAGCTGGTTCGAATATCATTTATTCCGATATCTTCCCAGAAACTCGCGTAAAGTATGGTGAGGCGGCCGCTTCAATGTGGAGCTTGGAAGGATCGAGTGAGCCGAACTATCTCGCTACCAGTCCAAAGGGAACTGCGACAGGATTTGGCGCGAATTTTCTCATTATCGACGACGTTATTAAGAGTTCACAGGAAGCCTACAACGAACGTGTGCTCGATGAACATTGGGATTGGTTCAATAACACGATGTTCTCACGTGTTGAAGGTAATGACTGGAAAATAATCCTTGTGATGACACGCTGGGCAACTGGTGACCTTGCTGGACGATTTATCGAAGAGTTTAAGCCACGGGTAATTGAATATCGTGCTGTGACAAAAACTCCAAAAGGTAAACCGAAAATGCTGTGCGATGATATTCTGAACTACGAAACTTTTAAGAAAAAGACTCGAGCGATGAATATGGATATTGTGGAGGCGAATTATAATCAAAAACCAATCGATGTCGCTGGGCGATTATTTAAGCCGTTTATGGAGTGGGATGAACTGCCTGAGGGAATTGTTGAAAATATCACCGACACGGCCGACAAAGGTGCTGACTTCCTTGCTAGCGCGAATTACATTAAGAATGGTCAAGATGTTTATATAACTGACATAACTTATACCGACAAGCCGATGGAATTTACTGAAAAGGCCGTTGCTGAAATGTTGGACTCCGGCGATGTGAGCGTTGCTAGGATTGAAAGCAACAACGGCGGTCGCGGTTTTGCACGCAACGTGAAAAGGATTCTTGAAGAAAATGGAAATTCGAAAGTAGTTATTAAAACACCTACGCAAACCAAAAACAAGGAAAGTCGCATTCTATCATCGAGCGCATGGCTACAGAATCATCTATTTATGCCACCGAATTGGCAGAAAAAATGGCCAGAAGCTGCTAATGAAGTTCTGAGATATCAACGCAAAGGCAAAAACGCCCACGATGACATGTGTGATATTTTGGCCGGAATCTTCGAGCAATGCACCGCGCGAGCCGAGCCGATCATTATTACAAATTCAAATCGAGGCTCAACAGGCACAAACTCACTAATTTTCTAAGAGTAAAAGGAGGAAATATGGAAAAATTTTATTGCTTACCAAAAAATATAGAAATAACAGGAAAATTGATAAAAAATCTAATCGAAAGCGACAAACGCAAGCAAGATCGAGCTAAATTTAAGATTCTTGCTGATTATTACGCAAATAAACCTGTAACATTACGTGAAACGCCGAATAAACTTCTCGCAATCACTAATTTTGCACGATATATTACTAAAATTAATGTTGGCTATTTGCTTGGATCACCGGTTAATTATCTTTCGAGCGAAGATATAAATATTGAGAACTTGAATAACTCATACCGTAAACAAGCGATTTCAAATCTTGATGTCGAACTCGCAACGCACGCCAGCATTTATGGCGTTGCTTATGAGCGAATTTACGCTAACGAAGAGTCGGAAGTTCGAAGTGTGAAAATTGACCCACGAAATATAATTTTAGTTCACGATACGACAGTTGAACATAAAAAGATGTTCGCTATAGTTTATGAAGAAATTATCAATGCGCACGGAAAAATCGAAAGAGATTCATACCAAATTACAATCTTAACGCCAGAATACACACAAGAAGGAACTTTGAAAGGCGGAACGCTTATTTTCGAAAGCGACCCAGAAACGAGTGAAGATATTAGAACCGAGCATAGATTTGGTGAAGTGCCGATTGTCGAATATTTAAACGGTTCAGACCGAATGGGAGATTCAGAGCCAGTATTGCCGTTAATTGATGCTTATAATATTCTTCAATCTGATCGCATAATCGACCGTGAACGTTTGGTAGATGCGTTACTCGCATTTTATGGCACAGATTTCACCCCAGAACAGCAAGCAATGCTCAAAGACAGCCGAATGGTCGCAAACATTCCACAAGACGCCAAAATTGAATATATAGTGAAATCTATTGATGAAGCTGATGCTGACGTTCTTCGAAAAACTATTGCAGCTGATATTCATAAAATCTCGATGACACCAGATATGAGCGACGAAAACTTCGCCGGCAATTCGAGCGGTGTAGCGATTCTTTACAAGCTCCTTGACTTCGAACAACATATCAAAGATAAAGAGCGATATTTCGAACGGAGTCTGCTTGAACGATTCCGAATTTATAATTCCTTCCTTGTAAAAGGTTCAAAGATGGATAAAATTTCAACCGAAGATATTGATGTAGTCTTCAAACGAGCCCTACCACAAAACGATCTTGAAACCAGCCAGATTATCAACAACCTCAACGGACTCGTAGATCGTGAAACGCTTGTCAGTCAGCTTTCATTTGTGCGAGATGCCAAAGAGACAGTAGATCTTGCACTGAGTGAGAAAAACGAAGCAGACAACACAATGAATAATGCTGAGATTACAGATCAGAATGAGATGAACGATGCCAAAGAATAAAAAAACAGAAGATCCAATGATCCCCGAGTTAACAAGCTCGGGGTATCGGGCTTTTTTTGATAATTTTGATGATAGTTGGGAGTTTGAGAAGAATTATCCATTGAGTGATAAGGAGAGCTCTATCGTAGAGTTTATCCGCGGAGAATTAGGGGATAATGCTCAAATTTACGCCGTCCGCCGAGTAGAAAAGCCAGATGGTGTAAAGATGCCAGACTTAATCGTAAATGGTCAAAAAGTAGAGATTAAGCAGGTTTCAAGTGCTCGTTCAGTAGAAAATCAGACAAAAAAAGCGCTCCAGCAAGGAACACACTCGGTTATTTATGAAATTGTTTCAGATTCTGAGGAGAAAACTATATTTCTCAGGGATGAAATTAAGAAAAGAGTATCTCAGTTCGGTATTAAAAACTTTATTTCTATACAAGAAAAGAACACCGCCGCCTCTTATGCAAGACACGACAGTGTTCTTTATGATTTAATATTACCACAAAACAAAGAAAAAATCAAGACTAACACGATAAATTATTGGCAAAACCGTGCCGCCGCCCGTTTCGAAAACCAAGAACAACAATCTTTGAGCTATATTCGTCGGATAAAAAATGCTTACACTGATGCTGAAATTCGAACAATTCGTGAAATTAAGAAGTTATATGCTAATTATTACCGCAACGATAAAACTTTCGACAAATTCGCACTACAAGGGATTGAGCCAAGCGGAAATATAGCAAGGTTTAAAGCTGAAATGGAACGACTCGGTTTGAATCAATATTTGCCGGAGAATTACGATTTCAGAATGACAAGATTAGAAATGCTCAATAACCAGATTTGGGCAGAACTAAAAAAGGCTGGAATTGAGCAGAATAATCTCACGGCTAATTCGGTTATAAACACAATTAATAATTCGTATAATCAAGCAATCTTTGATACCGAAAAACAGTTTGGTTCACTTTTAACCTTTTCAAAATTAGACTCACGAACCGTGCAGGAAATTTTGAACTATAAAATTGAAGGAAAGCATTTTTCGAACCGTATCTGGGCGAATACCGACATTTTGGCTGAACAAGTCAATTCGAAAATAGCTACAGCCGTAGCAATTGGGCAAAGTCCTGAAAAAACGATCCGTGAAGTTCGTGAACGTTTTGATGTTGGGCGGTTTTATGCTGAACGGCTTGTTCGCACTGAATCTGCTTTTTACCATAACTCAGCAGAATTGCGAGCCTACCAAGAATTAGGAGTTGAAAAATACCGTATTATTGCAACACTGGACGGCCGCACTAGCGATATCTGCCAACATAAAGACCATAAAGTTTTTAAAATCAGTGAAGCCAAACAAGGTGTAAACTTTCCACCATTTCACCCACTTTGCCGAACAACAACAGCCGCATATTTTGGTGAAGAATTCGATCCAGAAACTCGAATTGCCAGAAACCCAAAAACGGGCGAGAATTACGAGACACCAAATATGAGCTATGAAAAATGGGCAAAAGTTAGCGGAATATCGAAAGCTGAGCCAGCTTCAACGCCGAGTATTTCACCGGCTGATGATAAGATTGAAGTTAAAATTAAAAAACCACCAACTAAAAAAGTTAATAATTCTGATATTAAGAGCTTAAAACTTGAAAATTCGCTCAATGAAGCATTGAAAACTGATGATACTAGAGAAAAAGTCGTCAGAAAACTAAACGCAATGCCGGAAACTCATCGTTCTATTTGGGCTAAATTTTCGAGCGAACTATCTTTTAAAGATTCACCGCTTGGGAATGATAACTTTAGCGTGCTTGGAAATAAGGTAAGTGTTCGTATAGCTGGTATATTCGATGGTTCAACTGGAAATCGAAAAGATATAAGAAAACCATTTGAGGTTTTTCTGCATGAATATGGTCACGGTTTTGATCATCGAGCAGGGCGTGGTTCATTTTATGGAGCTACTGGTAAGTTTGAACTTTCTAATGGTAAAACTCTTGGTGAAACTGTTTTTGATGAAGCAAATAGGTATCTAAAAACTAAAGAAGGAAGAAATTTGGCCTATAGACGACACAATTTGTCTGTTGAACTTAAAAACGAACTTGAAAATGGTTATTCAAAAAATGATTTAGCAAGTATTTTTGATTTATATGGTGGTGCTGCGTTTAATAACGGGTTAAGAGTCTTCGGAATGGGTCACGAACAGAAATATTGGGATGGCAGAAAAACGATAAGAGGTGTAAAATTAAGTAAGGAGCAAATTGAAAATCATAAAAAGCGTTTTCTCGGTTCAGAAGCTTTTGCCGAAATGTTTTCAGCAACTGCTCGAGACGATAAAAAGGAAATCGAGCTTTATGAAAAATATTTGCCGGAAAGCTTTAATATGTTTAACGAATTATTAGAAAGGATTTCAAAACTATAATGAAAACAAAATATGAATTCACTCACGAAGACACGGTTGGAGTTTACGGTTTGTGGTATAGCGATGAAGTTTTAGATGAATATGCGCGAAAATTTAAAATATTTGACGATTTCGGAGAGCCTGCTTTTCTAGTGATTGGTGGAGATGAGCAACACATCAAAGATTGCGTTGAAGCTGCTCGGAAATCAATCGATAACGGCAAGCCATTTTTCTATAACGCTCCAGAATATATTCAAAAACGAATGATCGAAGAGCGAGAAAATCTTGAGAACAATGTCCGTTATTAAAAATATTGCATAAGAATAAACATTATGCTATAATATTATCAGAACCATTTGCGACTTTTAGCATAAAGCTGAGAGTCGTTTTTCTTTTTGCGAAAAACACAGCAAGCCCAAGCCAAAAAGTCGCGCTTGGGGCGGAATATCAAGCTGAGAAGCGTAAAATCGAAAGGAGAATATGGAAAACAATCCTGATTCAACAAAACCTGCTGGCGAAAACGGTATGAACCAGAATCAACAGGGTGATGAACCGAAAACTTTCACGCAAGATGAAGTGAATGAAATCATGTCGAAGCGCTTGAACGAAAAAAGTGCTAAAGATGAGGCTAAATTCGAAAAGCGACTTGCCGAAGCCCAGAAAGAATGGGAACGAAAGGCAAAGCTTAGCGATGAAGAGCGTGCTGCGGAAGCTCAAAAGGCGAAAATCAGTGAGCTCGAAGAACGCGAAAGAAAAATCACAATGCGAGAACGCAGGACTGAAGCCGCTGAAAAACTTGCTGCGAAAGAAATTCCATCAGAATTTGTGAATTATGTTGTCGATGTCGACGCAGAAAAAATGAATTCGAACATCGAAGGACTTTCGAAAGTTTGGAATTCCGCTCTTGAAAAAGGCGTGAAAGCTAAACTTGCTGGAAAAACTCCCGAAGATGTTGGTGGAAATAATTCACAAGGAGCGACATCAAATTACTCACAAAGTAATGGTGTAAGTTCGTTCTAATCAGACTCAAGAAAAGAAAGGGATCTTATGGCAGTAGATGCACGTAATATCTATTCTGACAATGCCGAAACAAAGGCAAAATTGGCTGAAATTAAAGGCCAAATCATCGAAGCTGTTATAAAAGGAACAGTTTCAACTAAAATTAAAAATACTTTTGGAATTGGAAACCCAAGCGCTGGATCAGTAACTTACGACCGCTTGAAAAACGCTGTTTCGAAAGAATACGGCTCAGCACGTAAAGATAGCAAAGGTGAGCCAGTTCGCAATACTGGACGTGTTATCAATAATATTGATGACCGCCAAGAAATCGTTGAGGAATATGACAATACTGATATTAAACAGTTTGGTATTGCTGACCTTATCACACGCCGAAAGAACTCACAAGCAAGTTCACTCGCTCGCTATCTTGATACAGCATTCTTTGCTGAAGCTGTTAAATCAGGAACAGAGATTCAGAGCTTAACTTCAGCAACACCAATCGAGGAAGTGCTCGAAAAAGTTATTCAAACAGTTGAAACTGTCAAGAATGACTGGGTTGATGGCGTAGATCGAAGCCAAATTGTTTTGACAGTGACACCAGCAATTTACGGTAAACTCGCAAACTACCTAAACAAGGTTAAAAACGAGATTACTGGTGAAGTTGATGTTTTGTTTAACGGTCAGGTTCGAATTTTCTCAAATCACCGCCAAACAAAAGCAATCATTGCAATGCATGAAGGAGCAATCGCTCAAGATGTGAACGTGTTTGATTTTGATCCACAAAAAGTGCCATTTTCAAACTCGGTTGAAGCTTCACTCTTCTTTACTCAAGGAACAAAAGCTGTTGAGCCAGATCTCGTGTTTTATGCTGATTTAGCTTAATATTAACCTAAAAAGGAGGAAAAATGAAATATTTTCTCGTTAATTCAACAGGTCTTGTCGTTGGAGTGCCAGAATCAGTAAAAGTTGGTTCTGGCGAAGAGGCATCAGGCATAGTTGAACAATATCAGGCTCGCCCAGAGGATTACACGCCATGCGATGAAAGCGGAAAACCTCTTGAGGTAGTAGAAAAGCCTAAAAAGACCGAAAAAGTTGAGGAATAATAAAATGCCACAGGAAGAATTCGAAGTAGAAGTTATAGCTAAAGCAAAAGAAATTGCTAATTTTGAAGATGAAAAGTTATTAAAGTTTGCCGTCGGCGAAATTTGTGACCGTGTCTCGTTATATTTAAATCTTCCGGAGAAAGCTAATTTCGATCGTCGATTAGTTAGGATTCTCGCGAATATGACCTGTGGTAATTTTATTAAATTCGAAAGTGCTGCGAATCGAACCGCCGAACGAGCAATCTCAAGCCTGAGCGACAATGGTCAGAGTATCAGTTATCAGAATGCTGCGCAAAGCTATTTTGCAACGGCTAAAGATAGTGAAATTTTCGACGGCTATGTTGAGATTCTAAAGCCGTATCGGAGGCTAAATGTTGTTTCCAGATAGCGCTAAAAAGGCGATCAAAAGCACATTTTACGACAAAACAGTTGAGGTTTTCGAAGTTCGTAAGGATTTTGACGAAGAAGGCGGATTGGTTGAATCTACCTCGAAAAAAAGCGAATTCAAGGCGAATGTGAATTATTCGGAGCTTGGTAAGGTTTTTGAGGAGTTAGGTGCTAAATTAAACGCCAGTGTTGCAATCACAGCTGAAACCTCTGTAAAAATTGAAATTGGCGATAAAATGCGAATTGATGGGCGAGATTTTGAAACAGTTGAAGTTAAACGATTCGATTCACACACCTTGATTTTAGGAAAAATCCTATGAGGGTTTCGGTTTCAACTTCAATAATTAATAGCAGAAACCTCAATTCTATCGACAATGCTTTAGCTGCTGGAGTTTCGAAAGCAGCAATGCTGGTTCAAGGTTCAGCTAAAAACAAAGCACCCGTTGATAGTGGAGCACTTCGGCAGTCGATTAGAGCTGATAAGGCTAAAATTCAAGGAGAAAATGTGACCGCTACGGTTTCTACTAATCTCGAATATGCGCCTTATGTTGAGTTTGGGACTGGATCAAGAGGACAGTCCACAAACACTAATACAGAAGTTGAAGTTAGCTATCGGTCAGACTGGCGTGGAAATAAGGCTCAGCCGTTTCTATGGCCAGCATTAAGGGAAAACCGAAACAATTCAATCAAAATAATCAGAGAAGAAGTTAGGAAGGCAGTGAAATAATGTTTCTACCAAAACAAGAAATTTTCGAAAAGCTTAAAGAAACTGGCGTTGCTGTTTCATTGAGTGGACAAAATATTTTCAAGAAACTTCCAGCCTTAACTTTTCGAATTGATGATAACTCGCCACAATATGGACTGAAAGGTGAAATTTCTGCTCAAGAAATAATCGCAACGGTTGATATTTGGGCGAGTAGCTCGAAGGAAGCCTCAAAACTTCTTTCAGAGATTGAAAAGAAAATGCGTGAGATTGGTTACTATCTTGAATTCTCAAGTGATGTTCCAAATCCAGACTCAAGTATTTTTCATATAAATAACAGATTTAATAGTAAAAAATAAGGAGATTATATGGCTGATAGGAAAAATGCCACTCGTTCAATTGGTGCAGAGCTTGTTGTTATGGCAAAAGCTGGTGCTACAGTAGACATTAATTTTGGTGGTTTGACAAGTATCGGTGAGCTTAGCGCTGAACGCGAAAAAATCGATGTTTCAACACTTGCTGATATTTCTGGAAAACGCTATATCCCAGGAGCGGTTGAAGTTGGCGATCTCGATATTGAAGGAAATATTGAAGATTATGCTGATGTCGAGAAAGTAATGACGTTGTTTGAAGCTGGTGAAGTTCGAAAATTCGAAATTCGCACAACAGAAGATGGCGGTGCAGTTTACAAATTCGATGCTTCTCTAACAAAATTCGCTGTTGGTGAACGAACTGTCGACGGATTTAACACATATTCTGCAACACTTTCAATTAATGGAATGTTCACTCGAGTGAAAAAATCCTAAACTATAGGGGCGTTGAAATTCGCCCCACTTTGAAATTATTAAATTAAACAAGGAAACTCTATGAATAATCTTGAATTTAAAGCGAAAAATATTATAAAAATGGAAAGAGAAACTGGCTTGAATTTTCTGGAAATATTGGACAATTTTGCAGGTTTTTCCAACCTTGCCGATATTATGATAGCAGGCGGAATGACTGAAGATGAAGCCGCTGATGCTTTAGATAAATACGGTTTTGAAGAAGTTATTTTGAAAATTATGGAAAGATTGAGTGAATGCGGTTTTTTACCTCAGAGCGCTCGAATCAATCTGAAGGAGGCTCGCAAACGAATGGAAGAACACTTCAAAGAAATCGAAGAAAAAATTTCAGCCAAAGCTGGCGAGATAACGAATCAAGAGCCTTCGAAATAGGGTTAAAAATTGACGAATATTGGAATCTAAGCCCCGCCGAGTTTCGAAACTGTGTTGCGGGGTTTAATTCTAAACAAAAAGCTGAAATTGAACGAGCGGATGCATTGAATCACATCCTTGGGCGATATATCAGTTTTGCTGTTAATGATCCGAAACATTATCCGCGTAAGCCAATTGTGGCAAAAAACGCGCATAGAACGAAAAAAATGAAGCCTGTGACAATTGAAGCATTAGATCAGATTGCGCGGCTATATGGAGGTTTATGAGTAAAACCACAATCGATGAACTGCAGGTTTTAATTTCAGCCAACAGTTCAAAATTCCAAAGCGAAATTGCAAAAGTGCGTGAGAATCTCGCACAAGTTAGTCAATCTGCAAGAGGCTCAGGAGAATCAATTACTGGTGGGTTTCTAAAAGCACAATTAGCGCTCGGAGCTTTAAAGGGCGCTTTTAGTGCTGTTGTTGGAGTTGCAAAAGCAGCAACTAGCGAATTTGGTTCATTAGAGCAAAACCTTGGCGGTGCTGAAGCTGTTTTTGGACAGTTTTCAGATGCTGTAAAGCAAAAATCGAAAGAATCCGCTCAAACAATGGGAACTTCAATGTCGCAATATTTAGCAGCGGCGAATAAAATGGGCTCGCTTTTTCAAGGTGCAGGCTATGATGTCCAAAAATCAATGATAATGACCACAAAAGCAATGCAACGGGCAGCAGATGTCGCAAGCGTGATGGGAATTAGTCAAGAGGCTGCACTTGAAAGCGTAGCTGGAATGGCAAAAGGTAACTTCACAATGATGGATAACCTCGGCGTTGCTATGAACGATACGGCATTATCTGCTTATATGCTCGAAAAAGGCATTCAAGGCAATATTGAGAAAATGACCACTGGTGAGAAAGTTGGTATTGCCTACCAAATGTTTATGGATAGAACAGGGAAGTATGCTGGTAATTTTGCACGAGAATCGATGACACTTGAAGGAGCACTGGCAATTTTGCGCGCAGAGCTTTCGAATGTTGCTGCGACTCTTGGCTCAGCCTTCGCGCCTGTTGTTTTGAGCGTCTCAAACTTTGTGTCTAGCGTTTTGATACCTGCAATTAACGCTGCAATTCCGTATATTGTTGGCTTTATGAAAGTTATCGGCACAATGGTGAATTATGTTATTTCGGCAATTTCTTCGTTGTTTGGCGTAACTAAAAAAGCAGGCGGAGCACTCGGCTTTGGTGGAGTTTCGAAAGCAGCAGATTCTGCTTCGAAGGGAATGAGTAATCTCGGTAAATCTGCAGGCGGTTCAGGTGGAGCTGGCGGAATGAATAAAGCCGCAGGTTCAGCTAAAAAACTAAAGAAAGAACTCCTTGGTCTTGCTAAATTTGATGAAATGAATGTGCTAAAAACACCTGAAGATACAGGTTCAGGCGGTGGCGGCGGTGGAGCTGGCTCTGGCGGTGGCGGTGGTGTTGATTTTGACATGCCAGAAATTCCAACAGGCGGATTTAAAAACGCATTTGATGATATTGGATTAAAAGCTGAAGAAATTGCAAATAAGATTAAGGGCTTTTTCTCAGATATGTTTGATTTCAAGAAAATCGGTTCGGCTTTTAAACGATTTTGGGATGATATTAAAGCAACCGCAAAACCAGTTTTTGAGGTTATCGGCGATGCTTGGGAGCGATATCTAAAACCAATTATTAGTTGGGCTGGAAATGAACTTTTGCCTGCTTTTTTGAATGCAGTTGGTGGGGCGGCGAGATTTCTTGGTGAAATGTTTAAATCTGCTTATAATTTCTCGCGTCCCTTCATTGATGCTTTTATTGCGCCACTCGTTGGTTTTATCGGATCAGGAATCGTGAAATTCTTAAATGGAATTGGTGATGCTTTTCGAGCAATGTCGAAAGATAAAGGACTGGTTGATTTCCTAACTCAAATTACTATTACAATTGGTGGAATGACTGTAGCAATTAAAGCTGCTGAAGCAATTTCAGCATTTAATGCAGGTGTCAAAACAATGCAAGCCCTAGCGCTTTCAAGCCCTCAAGTAATGGCTTCTATGGTCTCGAGCCTCGGTTCAGTAAAAAGTGCATTTGTGCTTGCTGGTGGAGGAATTGCGGGTATAAAAGCATCGGTTATTGCACTCGGTGCAAGTATTAAAACTTCGGTAATTGGCGCTTTCAATACAGTAATGGCTCATCCATTAATTTTAGCAATAGCCGGTATTGCAGCAGGATTTGCATTCTTGGGTGGTTCGATAAAATCAGCCTTCGAACAAGGAAATCCTGCAATGTGGGAGAGCGAAGCTCGAGCTAAAGCACTCAAGAAGGCTCAAGAAGATCTGCAAAAAGCAGTTGATGGTGTTAAAACGGCAGAAGAAAATCTTAAAAATGCGAGAAATTCTGAAACTGATGCAAATTTGCAAAGAATCGAGGCAGTAAAGGCTCAAAAGAGAGCGATGGAAGAATTGGCGATAGCTCAGCAACAAACTGGAATAAGTTTTGAAAGTGTTAAGTCGCAAATTGAATCTGGAACGCTTGCTTTCGAAAACTTAACTCCACAGCAACAAGCGGTTTATGAAAAAGGTTTGCTGCTCGAACAAGCTAATCAAAAAGTTCAAACTTCACAGGATAATATGAACAAGGCGATCCAAGACACGAAATCTAAAACTGAAGAGCTTAAAAAAGCAAAGGATGAGGAATTAGCTCAAAGGCTAGCTGATGCAACTTCACAAGCCGTAATCCAAGGAAAATATAAAAATTCGAAAGATGCAATCGATGCATTAAAGAGTGGCGTTTTGGAATACAAAGATGAAAACGGCAATATGGTGAAAGTCAGCGAAGAAGATATTTCACGACTTGAAAATACTACAAAAACAAAGTCTCAAGATATTGTAAAAACTTATCGCGATTCGAAAAGCGGCGCTGATCAAGGGTTCTTCGGGCCGATGGGAAAGAGTCTTGCGACAGCTGGTGATCAATTAGGGAAATTTGCAGGCTGGGCTGGTGAAAAATTTGGTGAATTTATCAGCTGGGCAAAAAAAGCAGGCTCGGACGCTTGGAATGGAATTACATCATTTTTTGGCGGAATCGGTCAGTGGTTTAGCGACCGCTGGGGCGATATTAAAAACGCATTTTCGAATGCTTGGCAAACTTTTTCGAATATTGGTAGAAATATTTGGGAAGGATTAAAATCCGGAATTGGAAATATTGCTAATAATATGAGAAATATGTTTTCTGGGGCTGTGGAAGGTGTGAAAAAATTCCTTGGCATCCATTCACCTTCAAGATTGTTTAAGAGTTATGGTGGATTCGTGAGCGAAGGTTTCGCGCTTGGAATCCAAAGCGAGATGAACACAGTTTCAAAAGCTTTCACTAAAATGACCGACTTCGAAATCCCAGAGTATACAGTGAAAACCAATTTTGACGTAGATACTCCAGATTATGGCGTTGATCAAACCGTAAAAGCTCATCTTGATTACCAAAGCAAACTCGATAAAGAACGCGAGACTGCGATGGATAAGATCGAAGAAGCGATTCGCAACCAAAAACAGCAAATCACGGTTAAGGTTGGCGAGGACACGCTGGTTAATAAAATTATTGATGGTGTCAATGCGAAAAGTTTCCTTGAAAATAGAACGGTGTTTGATATCTAAAGAGAAAAAGGGGCGAATGCCTCTTTTTTGCTTGATTTTGATAGGCTTTTGGTTGTATAATAAAATTGTTCAGACAAAAAAATACGGAAAGCTTTTAAATTGAGCTGATGTTTTTGCTTATTTTGAAGCTTTCGTATTCGTCTGAACAACAATACTACTTTAAACATCGGCTCAATTTATTTAGTCGAGGATTGGAAAAAAATGAATCAGAAAAAAACGAGATTGAATTCGGATAAAAAAGCTATATTATATACGATTATATCTGTTTTTATACTGTTTTTTATTATTATAGTCTGGGCAGGTTCTTCGGCCAAAAAGGGAAATAAAGAGATAAGCAACGAGGTCTCAAAACAGAAAATATCTGTTAATATAGAGAAAGACCAAACTCTTGAAACTGGTAAAAATAGTTATAAGATCAAAATCTCAGGATTTAAAAATGTTGCAAAAATGAGCATTAGAATCAACTGTGAAAATACGGTCAGTCATAAAGACCCATTGAGCAAATGTAATAAGACTATAGAAAAAGAAACTCAAGGAAAAGAGTCGTTGGAGGATTTTGTAACGTTTAATATTTCAGATTTTTCACAACAGGAAAACAATAAAATCGAAGTATTAGTTACAAATCAAGATCGCGGCGCAGAAAGTGTCGATAAAATCATTGCAATAAATGGTGAGCCTTATTATTATGGTAAAGCCGAAATATCTTTTTCTAAGGAAGAACCTAATAATAACTTATATCTAACTAATGCAAGATATGAAAAAATAGCCATTGGTGCGAATATAGACAACCTTTCTAATGTATATGATATTAAGAAAGCTTGTGAAAAATATAGTGATTCTGATAGTGCTATTGGTAAGAGCCAAATGTATCGCTGTAAATATGAAGGTAAATACGCACATTTTCATTTTGTAAACGGATTACTAAGCTCTAAAGATGTATTAAATTATTAATTAATTTTAAACTTATTTTTTGCCAAAAAGGCTAAAGTTTGGTATAATAAAGTTAGAAGAACCATTTGCGATTCACCCCTCGGGGTGGGTCGCTTTTTTATGTCCAAACGAAAGGGGAATTTCGAAAATGCAAATAAATGGTGAATTACTTAAAATCAATGGTCAGGTTTTTTCGAATTTGAAAAGTTATCAACTCCAGAGAAATAAGCTCTGGCTAAATTCAGACCGCAATATGGCCGGCGAAATTCGTGCAACAATGATTGGAATTTTCCCAAAAATTGAAGTTGAATTTGGCGGAATTTTAACTGTGGCAGAAATCCAAAAAATCGCACGCGTGGTTGATTTACCATTTTTCACAGTTGAATATTTCGACCCAAAATATAATGCGATGAAATCTGGCCAATTTTACGCTGGCGATTACAGCGTTCAGCTCAAAGACAAAAAACGTGGAATTTTCGACCCCTTTAAAGTGAGTTTAATTCCAGTTAGAAAAGAGGCGTAAATGCTTATTGTTAGTGAAAATTTCAAACAAGCAATCAAACAGCCAACGAGGGAAATTCGAACTGCGTTAATTTTGGCGAATGGCACAAAAATAACCAGTAATGATGAACTTGCTAGTTTTTCGATCGAACGAACAGGAGCGCCATTTTTAAGCTCAATGAGTGGATTTTCGGCCGTAATTTTGGGTGTTTCGAAGAATCTAATTAATCAGGTTATTCAGGTTGAAATTGAAGTTAAAACTAATTTTCAAAACAATACTTTTGAGAAAATAAATCTTGGCAGTTTTCGAATTTCGGAAAGCTCAGTAAATCTTGAGAAAAACACCACAACAATTAAAGGTTTTGATTTTATAGCGGGACTTTCAACTCAAGAATATTCAGCTGGCAGTTTAACTTTTCCTGCTTCTTTGACAGACTTAGTAGTTCAAATTGCAAATAAGTTCAATCTTGAGTTCAAACGAGCGGATTTTGAAAGATTACCGAACGCAAATTTTACAATTTCAAAAGATTTGTGGGAAAAAATAAACAAGACTACTTTTCGAAGTATTCTTGACGAGGTTTGTGGAGCGACCGCAACAACTGCGATCGTTCGAAATTCTGCTTTAAGATTTGAACCAATTAAGCGTGCAAAAATTGACCGAATAACTTATTCCGAATTAAAAAGCTTAAAATTTAAGCCAAAAAATGTGCCAATAAATACATTAACGCTTGCAAGAACGCCACAAGAAGATAATATTTTTGTGAAAGATAATGAAAAAGTTGCACAACAGGGCGAAAGTGAATTTAAACTCGCAAATAATGAAATTTTAGACAAAAACCGAACTGAAGTTATTTCGTCAATTTTTGAGGCGGTAAAGGGATATGAAGCCCAGCCGTTCGAGGCGGAAACAATCGGCTTATTCTGGTTTGAAATTGGTGATCGAGTTGAAATTCAAAACGGTGATAACTTCACTGAAAGCGTGATTTCAGGCATTAAAATTGAAATTAGCGGTTCGAGTATTAAAGAATCTTTGGTTGGTAAAGAATTAGAAAAAACTAAAACAGATTACAAACGAGCTGGTGGAATTGCTAGAACTATTTTTAATACTGAAATCGTCGTTGATAAACAAAAGCAAGAAATCGCAAGCGTGATTTCGCAAAAAGAGAAATTAGAAAGCGAAACGTTCGAAAAGTTTTCACGTCTTGATCAAACTTTAACGGACTTTAATTATACGCTATCAAAAACTGGTGGCTTGAATTTGCTTAAGAATTCCGCATTTTATTCATTCGATGAAAAGACTAACTCGCCTAATTTCTGGATTATTCGAGCTGTTCAAAATCTTTCGGTTGAAAATTCTGCTGAAGCTCGTAGTAAAGGAGCTGTTTCAGGGCGAAAGATCACAATTCGAAATGATAGCTTAACGCAAACTGTGGCAGTAGCTTCGAATTTTACAAGTGAAAAACAAAATTTCTACAGTTTTTCTTGTCGAGTTAAAAAACCAGTAATTGGCTCAGGTAAAATTGAAATTTTAGACGGTGAAACAGTTGCGAGAACTTTCGAAATTGTAGAAGGCACTAGTTTCGATTGGGCAGAAGTAAAAATTGAAGGAATTCTGCCACAGAATAATGCTCTAAGCGTAAGAATTACAGCAAACGCAAATTCAACAATTGCTTTTGCGGATTTGAGCTTAGTGAACAATAAAACCGCCAGCGTTTGGACACAAGCTCAGGGTGAAATTTCGAATGCAAATTTACATATCGATGAGCACGGTTTGATCATCAAGAGTTCGGTTAACGAGGGTGATTATACCGCTATTACACCATTAGAATTCTCCGGATATTCAAAAATTGGACATAACATACAGCGAGTTTTTACTGTTAATAAGGATACGACTGAGGTGAAGAAATTTAAAGCGGAAGATGAAATCGATATGTCGCCAATTAAAATTGTAGCGATTAAAGATGGCGAAAAGACTGGCTGGGCATTTGTTGCAAATTCGAAAGGAGAAAGATAATGAATGAGAGTTTTCGCGCTAATGGTGTGCGCATTGGTGGCAATAATGATAATTACGCATTTGTCGATTTTCAATTAGCACATCAAGATATTGCAGGTAATTTCAGCTTATTGAATTGGCAATTTCACGCACATTTTAATCGATCAGACTCACAGCTTGACGCCGGATTTGTAAATACAAATGCTGGACAAGTTTATAACAATGGCGGAAGAATTAAGCCGTATCAAGGAAATTTAAGCACTCGAAACCATTATATTGCCAGTGGAACTGTTCGCGTTAATCACCGAGATGACGGAACAGCGGAGTTCCAAATTGGCGTAGGATTAAGTTTTTACGGTGGCGGACGAAGCCAAGGAACTTCTCGCGTTTATAATCTGCCTACAATTCCACGTCAGAGCAATCCAAGCTTTTCGAAAGGTCTTTACACTTTAGGCGAACCAATCCAGCTCAATATGAACCGAAAAGCTAACTTCACACATATTGGCTCGTTGCAAATTCCAGATCAAAATGAAATTGTTCGCTTTGAACACGCTCAAGGTGAATTCGTGTGGCAACCTAACGAAAGAGAAATAGATGAAATCTATAAACGAATGGCTAACACCACAAGAACAAGCCTTGGAGCAGATATTACCACTTGGAACGGCGGAACGCAGATAGGCGGGCTCAGCTGGACAAATGTCGAAATTCAGCTCGATTCAAGCAAAATTCAGCCAGATTTTAACGATTTTGATTTTGCAGATTCTAACGCCAAAATTACAGAAATTACTGGAAATCCTAAAATATTCGTGCAGGGATTTTCGAAACCAAAAGCGTGGGTTTTGCCGAAAAATAAAATGGCTGCGAAAAAATATGCTAGCCCATCAAGATATGTTTTTGCAGCAGACGGAGCAACAATTTCAGCAGATTATAGCGAAAATCAGCAGGTTCAAGCGATTTTCGAAAGAGCGATAAATTCAGCAGGTAGCTTAACAATTTCAGCTTCAGCAGTGGATTCGCGTGGGATTTCGAAAACCGTCAATAAAACAGCGGAAGTTTTGCCATATTCTGCGCCAGTTTTGAGCGTTTCAGCGAAGCGACAAAACAATTTTGATGAAACAGTAGAAATTGATATTTCCGGAACAATCTCAACATTAAAAATTATAAATTCGAACAAAAACCGCATTGTTTTGCTCCAAATGCGGCACAGAGCGAGCGGTGGAAGTTGGGAGAACTGGAAAACGATTCAAGCAGTTCTTACAGAAGCGAATTTCTCGGCTCAAAGGCAATACCTGAGCTTAAATCGTGCTGGTAGTTTCGAGATTGAAGTAAAGGTAACAGACAGATTGAGTGAAACTTCATCTGTAGCAGAAATTTCGCCAGGAAAACCAATTTTCTTTATTTCAAACAATACTGAAAAGGTAGGTGTAAATAAAGTTCCTGAATTCGGTGATTTAGATGTTTTAGGCGATATTTTCTCGCGAGGCAGAAAGGTTCTCACGGATAGTCAGGAAGACACAGACCACTGGGAGATGATAGATATGGGGTGGGGAGCTAAAGGTCTTTTCTACAAGAAAAATGGATTTTGTGGATTCCGCCTATCTTTTACTGGAAATTACGGAAATGGTAAAATGCTCGAAAAAATTCCAGAGAAATACTGGCCTAAGCACGAAACAGCATTTGCTGGAATATGCATTAACAACGGTAGGCACTCAGGTGGTTTCATCATTAAACTCGGCTTAAGTGGTGAAATCGAAAAGCGTGGAACAGATAATCATCAAGAATATCACACGTCTGGAGTGTATTTAGCTAAAAATAATTTATAAAGGAGAGTAAAAATGGCTATTGTAAAAATGATCAAAGATGAACGAGATGCGGTGATGACTTGGCATGAAGTTGATCAATTCACTACAAGTTTTAACGGCAGTGGAACGGTTGTAATTCGCAGTTTCGCGAACGGAGCGACTTATGCTGATGAGGTGAAAGCACGCAAGGCTGGCGACAGCACGAAAGACCTTAGTTTAAATACTTTTAGTGTTCAATTATCTGAAGGAACTGAAATTTCAAAGGAGGCAATTGAGAAAGAGCTTTTGAAGAAAGAATATTTCAGAGAAAAAAGTTCGAGACAAATCTGGGATTTTGAAGAGAATAAGGCAAAACAAGTGTAGAGAAAGGAGGAATATGGATGATAAATATATAAGCAAAGAAGTCTTCGAAGCACGAATTGATGTTCTGGAAGAGAAAATCAATAGTTTAACGCAGATTGTTGAACATACAAACGATCAGCTCGAGATTATTGCAGGGCTTTCGAAATCGGTGACTGAGCACCAAAAAGATATTGAGAGTGTCCGTCGTGAGGCTGAACGCAACAAAGAGCGTCTTCGGCGACTCGAAGAGAATCAGAGTAAAATTGTTTGGGCTGTAGGCGTGGCAATCTTAGGAGCATTAGTGCAATTCGTTTTGAATGGCGGACTAATTAAAAAATAAGGAGGAAATAATGTCAAAATATATTCAAAAAACAACTCCGAACCTTGATATTAGAGCAAGTCGAGGATGGTGTTTACAATACGCAGATGATGTAGTTAATGCACCTGTTCGTAGAGAATCGGCAGGGCTAGAATACTTAGCTCAAAGGGCAGCGGGAAATATTCACGAAGAAGAACCTCCTGTTGGACTATGGGTTCCGGTCTTCTTTGATATAACTAGTGGAGAATATGACCCCTACGAACACGTAGGTTGGGCGTTTAAGCACGGAGATGGAAGGATCGAGATTCATGACAGTGAAGTTCATAGCGGAGCGAGAGGAATTTATAACTCGATTGCTGAAATCTGTCAGTGGTTCAGCATATACGGACTTCGATATCTTGGCTGGAGTGAAAGAATTGGTGGTGTTCAAGTCGTAGAAAAGAGTGACAATGTTCGTGTAGTAAATTCAGGTGTTGGAGTAAATGTTCGATATGAGCCTACAACTCAATCTGGCGTGTTCGCAACTTATCCAGATGGTTCAGACATTGAAATGGCTGGTTGGGTTTATGGCGAAAATGTAAATGGTGATGATCGTTGGTTCAAATCTCAGCGTTCAGGTGTTTACCTTCACTTCTCAGCCTTCGATGAAAAAGAAGGTTCATTGCCAAATCTTGGAGATTTTCGAAACGCTCCACAACCAGAAACTAAAGCAGTAGTTCCAGAAAATAAAGCTCCAGAATTTATTGAGTTCGAAAAAGAGTTCGACTTTGTAGATGAAGTAATTCCAGCTCATGTATCGAATCAGTTCTACGGGCGAAAAAATCTCAAAGATGACAATGGAAAATACTTTGGTAATATTCCACAAGATTATGAAATTCAGAAAAAGTTTGTTGATGAATTACAGCGAGATTCGCAACCAATTCGTGAAATTACAGTTCATAACACAGCAAATGATTCAATTGAGGCGACAACAAATGAATTTAGGCGCAAGGAGAGCTTTAAATCCGCTCATCTTGTAGTTTCGAATGAGAAAATTGTTCAAGTTGTGCCAAAAGGAAATACAGCGTTCACAAATGGTAATCACGAAAGTAATATTGAAAGCTTTACGATCGAGTTTCTCGACAATGTAACTGATGAGCGTTATATCGAAGTCTTAAAGAAAGTTTCGCAAGCACTTGGTGTTGATAAAATCGGAAAGCACCGCGATCATTCTTCAACGGCTTGTCCAGCGCAACTTTCGGACGAAAGATTTGGTAAAATTCTGGCAAAAGTTAAGGGCGAAGATGAAGCTAAACCCGAAGCTCCAAAACAGCCCGAAAATGAGCCAAAAACACCTGAAAACGAAGGTATTGCAACTCAAAATGAAGCTGAAAATAAAGTGTCGCAAAATGTTAAAAATGAAGTTAAAGCTGAACGAAGGGCTTTGACAGAAAAGGAGATTGAAATGTTAGATAAAATGCAAGAAGAAGTGGCTAAAAATATTGCAAATACGGACTATGAGCCACGAATTAGCGAAAAGGCGAAAACTACAGTCTATTTCATTGCTGACCTTGGGATTTTGACAAATATGCTAATTGCAACAATTTGTGTAATTTTAATTCCAAACGCAACGAAAGAGATTTTGGCGATTAGTGGTGCAGTTGCTACTGCTTTTGCGGGGTTGAAACCGATATTTAAGCTTGGTGCAAAGAAATAGATAGAGAATTGAGAAAATAAAAAGAACCCAAAACGGGTTCTTTTTAAAAAGTCGATAGTTTATAAAAACAAATGTTCTTTATAGCCGAGCTTCAGCCAGAAAGTCGCTGAAACTGGCGCTCGGGCTCTTTAATTATACCAAATTTTGCAAGAAAAATAAAGCTTATCGTTAATTTTTATCAACTAGCGAAAACACATAAACCACCAAAATAATCGCTAAAAAGTTCAAAATACGAAGTGCTAAATTATCAGATAAAACCAACAACGCTAAATTTGATAGAAAACAAATTACTAAAAAGTTATTTTTAAAATTATCACTCATTATACTCGCTCCTTTATTTCTTCTAAAATTTTTATAGATGAATCTATAATTCTTTCATGTTCTTTATCCATTACTCGTTGATCGACTTCTATTTCAAAGATATTTTCTGGTGAATTAATATTAAATTTCTGTTTAAATTCATCACTTACAAATACTCGTCGTATAGTTTTCTCTTTCTTTAGTCGCGGATTCAAAAGAGATTTAATTCTTTTATCGTCATATTTTTTAGCTTTATTCATATTTATTCCTATTTTTATACGACACTCGTTATATTAGGCTTATAACATATAACCCCGTGTTTTTTATACATATCATTCACTTTATCATCGTCATCAAATGCGAAGAGAATATTTTTAAAGCCAATATGCTTTTTAATTAAATCTTCCTTGATTTGGTAAGCTGGTCGCCAGTCATTTTCTGAGCGGAGGAAAAGATTATCTTCATTAATACAGACATTTAGATTTGTTTCTAACCACCGAATTGTAGAACTTAAGCATTTTTTATTTCTTCCACTGACAAAAATAATCCTAGTTTGATCTTCTTCGTCAACACCAGTATAATCATCGAAATTTCCCAATGCTATTATTATGTCCGTGATGTCCAATATCAGTCTGTCTTTCATTATCTCTTCATCGGAATAGAACTTGTCGTAATCCTTATCTTTACCCTGAATATATTTCAAACGATGCGAGCAATCCGCCAAAACTCCATCGATGTCAAATACTATGTATTTCATTTACCCCTCATTTATGAAAAATTTTAAGTTATCTCTTATTTCATATAGCTCTTTGTCTAACTCTTTACACTGGTCGAACATTTCTTTAAATTCATCAGATGATAACTTTTTAACAAGGTTCTCTTTAGTTAGATGATTATTCAATCGAAGATTTATTACGTAAGAGTAGCCATTTCGTCTTATATGTAATTCATACCCATAAAATTCGCCTTTATCATATTCAAGTTTCCACTTTCCGTCTTTGAATCTTAGATGGTTTTGGTTATCTACAAATATCTCATCAAAGCCCTCTAAATCAAGGTGCATTTTCTGACGAATATATGACACCTCATCTTCCACGAATATACCATCTTTATCTAAGATAAGTGGCAGTCCAATTCGTTCGACTTCTTTCTGACATAATTCTTCTATGAGTTTAATTGTTTCTCTATCTAGGCTCTCCATATCTACTCCTTATTTCTTCTTAATCTCAGGTGGTTCTGGAAAGCTCATCCAGTAAATAACTTCTTCATCTGTGTATTCAAAAGCCATGCCATCATCATACTCATTCCAAATATCTGTATATACTCCTTTGCGCTGAGGAATCCAAACAAGAACTTCTTCGCCTATGTCTGGGTCATAACCATCCCACATAAAATCGATTTTGATTTTGCTGTCTTTATAATATTCTTTTTCCTCATCATCAAGAGGTCTTTTAGTGAGTTTATGCCATTTCATTTCCATTATTGCTTCTCCAAAAATTTAATTGCTTCTTCTTTAGTGTCAAACCTTTTTATCTTTTTATTGCCTTTCGATTTCATCACAATGAAAGCCATATACATAAAACATAAATCAAGTAATACATTACTGCTTAGCAGATAATGATTAAATAACAACATTGAGGCAATCGTTAGGAATGAAAAGATGTCTGCTAATATTGATTGTATAAGTGTTTCGTGAACTATTATAAAATTGTTTTTCATATTTATCTCCTTTAATATTATTGAGGTAGGGCAGAAACACTTGAAAATTGCTTATGATTGTGTTGAAGGTGCTTGTTTCTGCTAAAACCCTCAAATCTGAACATAACCTTTGTGTGTATAGACACTAACACACAAGACCTATTATTATATTTACAACTTCTATTAAATATTATTTTGTAATTATTAGTTATGCTCAGATTCGAGGGGCGAAGTTTTCACTTCGCCAAGTCTGCTATATTTTTTTAGAACATTTCGCAAAAGAGTTGTAGGTTTTGCGTTGCCCAGTTTAACGCCATATGGTAGGGCGGAAGATTATGAGACTTTTTTATTTTGTCCCTTATATCTAAAATTTTTACCCATCGTTTTAACAAATGTTTTAGCTAAATTTTTTGTAGGGAACTCATACTTAGTTTTGACGATACCATTTTCGTATTCTACTACGATGTAAGCATAATCAGGATTAAGACATTCTTTACTGTTCATAAGTCAGATAAGTTTTCCATTCTTCGGGATGCTTCTCGAAGCTTTCTTCAATATCTTCCCAAGACTCAAAGTAAATATTTGATTCCTTAGTTGTCTGTAATGAATCCCAAGAAGGTTTACCACCTTCAAAATAGTTTTTGAAGCCTCTTTCGAAATCCCAATAGCCATAATATTTTCTTGTTTTCTTATCAGTCCAATCAGGTTTGAATCCTTTAGTATCTTGCTTGATGATTGCTCTTGCTTTCAGGTATGAAAGATAATCTCCAGCTTCATCTCGGGTTTTGAAATAGTTGCCAAATGATTTCCTGCGTTGCTCGAGGTATTCGTCTTTTGTTTCGACTCCGTCCACGAAGCGGTCGCTGGTGATGTAAAAGTATTCAAAGCCTTCTTCGTATTCGTCCATTTTCTTATTCCTCCTCGTCCGCCTCGTTGTTGTATTTGTCGGCGTTTTCTTGAATGACTTCAATCAAATTTTTCGTTAGTCGTCTGAAATAGTCGATTGTCAAATCTTCTTTGTTGAGAAATTCTTCTAATTCTTCGGGCGTCATGTCCGTGAGGTCGATTGATTGATATTTTCCGTCGCGTTTTATTCGGACATAAATTCCTGAAAGGTTTCGTTCTTGTGGTTTCATTTCTTCGCTCCTTATTTTTCATCAAATTTATAAATCACAGTGTTGCCGTGAGTAAATGTTATCTTGCAACACTCTTTTTTATCTCTGTGCATAGCTCGGTGTCGATTTATGCCAAGATAATGAAAGTATTTCATACAGTTGTGACAATAACAATTCTTTTCTCGCTTATACTTTGGTTTCGCCATTTTTACCCTCGATTTCTTCGATTTTAAAAATGTTTTGTGCTGGTAATGAGTGGATATATTTCTTGTTCGGGTGTTTCGGCGGTGTAGCGACAATTTCGTAAAATTTGAAGCCGAGCGCGTCTGCTCTAATTCGTGCGATTTTTCCGAGGTGAATTTGATTTTCGTTGCGTTGCTCATATGGTCGATAGTAGACCTGCTCGCCGACTTCAAACTGGGGAGTTTTACTTTTTGGTGTTTCTGGCTCTTTAATGCCGTATTTCAAATTAAATTTTTTGAGCATTTTTTCGTTCCTCCAATTTCTGCTTATAAGTTCGTTTGTTCTCTTTTACGGTATAAATTCCGTTGGCTTGCTCGTTTTGAATTGTTAGTCTGCGAGCGTTGTCACGTCGATTCTTTTTATTCTCGTTATGCTTTCTTGACCGTTGGCGGTCGATATCTGCTTGGTTGTTCGGGTACATGTTTTGCTTCCTTTCTTTCTAATGATTATATCTTCTGCTAAAATTCCAAATTTGAACTCGTTCAGCACTCCCGATCCGTATCTCTCAACTTCAACTGAGGTGACATTCCTGATGAGCTTTCCGCCAATCATTAATTGCGAAAATTTGCCGTCTTGTGTGATTACAACCCTTTGGTCTTTAAGATCTAAGAGTTCCTCGTATTCTTCGAGTTTCTCATGTAATAGTGCTGAAATTTTTTTGTATTTTCTGCTTTCCAATTCGCATTCTCGGAGTTTTTCTTCGAGTTCTCTTATCTTCTTTCTATTGAAAAACATTTTTTCTCCTTTAATTTATTTTTGACAATTGACCGTAGTATTTAGCTTAGTTTTAGTGCTTTTGAGTTCAGCTTCTGAGCCGATAAATAGCCCAAATGCACCCGAAAATAGTAACAAGGCTATAATCGCAATCGCTCGCCAAGCCGACATTTTAAATTTTAGATCTTGCATAATCAAATGCTGAATATCAGGTTGTTTCATAGTTATCCTTTCATTTCTAGTTATTAAAATTCGACTTTCTTTGGTTTTGGCTCGCCGAGATAATTTGTGATAATTTGAATTGCTTGATCGTAACCAACGGCGAATCGTGCATAATAACCAGATTCGATTAGCTTATCTAACATTTCTGCTTGCTCTCGATAGTGCTTATTTGCAACCATTTCGCCATTCTTTTTGTAAAGTTTCGTGCCTTCAGCTTTAAGTTCGAGAAATAAACCGCCAACGTTTTGACTATAGATACTGTTGCCATTTTTTGTGTCTACGGCAATCATCTCTCTCGGCAAAGCAATAAACAGATCCGGCCAAGCTCGTCCTTTCTGAAATTTCTTGTGTTTTGCCGCTTGACCTGGGCTCATTTTCATACCACTTGAGAAATCTGTGCGAAATAGCACATCAGGGTAATTCTTGCGCAGGTAATCGCAAATTTTAAGGTGCAGATTTTCTTCAGTTTTTCTCATTAACATACCTTAATTCCTCATATCTTTGCCATTCTGGCGAAATAATATTAACTTTAATTTTAACTACTCTAGAAACACCATTAATTAAAATTTTCATAATTCTTCCTTTAGATTTCAGCCCTCCAACGGACACAAGGCTCATAACCACGAAATAATCGCGGCGAGCTACTAATAAGGAGGTGCTCGACTTTTTTCTGCAGCTCTAAACCACTTGCGAAACCTGTGCCCATTGGAAGGCTAAACTTATTTTTTAAAATCCTACTGCTCGTCGATAATCATCAAACTGCTGTGAACGCTCTATACTATTTTCTTTACATTCTTTGAGATATTCATTATAATAATCGTTTTGCCAATCTTCGAAAGGGAAGTCTTTAATATCCATTTTTTCGGCAAGGCCATTACCAATTTCGTAATATCTGCAAAATTCGTCAAAATCCATATCTTCAAAACCATCTTCGTAAAGATTGCGATTTTCTAAAATAATATTTTCCAGAAAGTCACGGATTAATTTTTGGTCAAAATTCATAGCTTAACTCCTTTATTAATTTTTCGCTGTTCCTTCGTAAGAAATCTTCACAAATTTGCCGATCTTCACAATCCATTACATATTGCAGCATTTCTGCTTTTAAGGGGAGAGCGAGTTTTGAACTGAAAATTTCTTTTAGCTCTGTGATATCTGCAGTTGAATATTTATTAAAAATTTGACTAATTACTGTTCTGAAATTCATTTTTGATCCTTTGTAAAAAATGTTCGTTGGCGGTTTTGTGTCATTCTTTGCACACGAGCTGCAATGACTTTTTTAATTTCTTGTCTTGTTTGAGACGGCATTTTTTCATAATACTTAGTCACGAATTCTCGTATTTCGTCGACTTCGAATTCTTCGAAGACTTCTGCCACTTGGCGTTCATCTTTCATTTCTATCAGCTTTGAGCGATAGGCGGCGGCATAGTCCGCCCACGCTTTCGCTGAATGATTTTCTTTATAAAATTGATACGCTAGTTGTTTAATTAATAGATATTCAGGTTTTGTCATAGATAGAATCCTTGTAGTCGTTCAAGATGATTAGCTCGTGGGTCTTGATAAAGCATATCGCCGTTTCCGGTAAGCATTTCTGCGCCAGTTTCATCAAGAATAATCTTGCTGTTTAGCGAGTTAGTTACACTAAATGCGATTTTGGTTGGAATATTCGCTTTAATCAATCCTGTTACCACATCAGCAGAAGGTCGCTGGGTTGCGAGAATCAAGTGAATTCCTACTGCTCGAGCTTTTTGCGCGATTCGAATAATCGAACTTTCTGCGCTTGGTATCCCTAGATCTGAAGCTTCAAGGATTGCTTTTTCGAGATCTTTCATTGCTTTTTTCTGTTCCTTAATCGTTTCTTTTTCAAGCTCTGACATTTTTGGGTTAATTTTCAGATCTTCCAGTGATTTTACTTCTGATAAATCAAAATCTTTATTAAAATGCAGAATCGTTTCGATCATACCTTTAATATTCAATTTAAATTCTTCGCGTTTATTACCAGATGTCATCATTAAGTCGGCAAATTCATCAATTACGCAAACGATTCGCGGCATTTCGCCTTTGTAGTCTTCGATCTTTCTCACACCAGCTTTTCGCAAAGTTTTATAGCGAGATTCCATTACTTCCACTAGATCTGCAAGTGTTTCTTGTGCATGAATTGGATTAGTGACAATCGGTTTTAATAAATGCTTACTATCTTCATAAAATCCGAGTTCAACTTGCTTTGGATCGATTAGCACGAGTTGGAGTTCTTCTGTCGAAAGTTGTTTAGTGAGCGATTCGAGAATTACATTTAGCATTACTGATTTACCTGAGCCAGTTTGCCCAGCAATTAATAGATGTGGCATTTTAGTTAAATCACCATAATGATTTTCACCAAAAATATCTTGGCCGAGCGGAATTTCGAAAGTGCCTTTTTTAAGCAGAGAATCGTCGAAATCTAGAACTTTACGTTCAGGATTTGGAATTTCCACACCGATGAGGTTTGTGCCGTAAATTGGTGCAAGAACCCGAACTGATTTAGCTTGAAGAGCGATTGCAAGATCGTCAGCGCGTGAGCTGATATTCTTCATTGCAACACCACGGTTTGGGCGGAAAGTGTAACGAATTATGCTTGCACCAGTGAAGGTTTCACCGATCGCGCCACCGATTCCGAACTCTAAGAACTTTTTAATAATCAAATTCTCATTAGTTTCGCCATCAGTTTCGAGCAAATCAACGGTCGTATTCTTCTCACTGAATTTTTCCGCAACGTTCATCTTGCGCTTAATTTTAGCTTTATCAAATCCAGTTTCGATATTCGCAAGAACCTCCATTGATTCTTGTCCATTTAAGATATCACTAGGGTTAGGGAAGAATTTAGCGTTGTCATTATTCACATAATCGAACACATTCGTGATGAGTTTTTCGGTTGTTGGCAAGAACTCAAGCAAGTCATTTCGAGAATATTCGAACTCGCGAATTTGTGGCGAACCATCTCGATTTTTAGTTTTCTTGATTTCGATAAAACCAACGCTTTCAATTTCTTTCTTAAGAACCTTTTCGGCCAAAACTAGATAAATTGAGCCTTGGAGCAAATATTTGTAATTTTCTTGATACTCCGGATCAAGTGGATCGTTAGTAGCAGAAGAATAAAACGAAACTGTTTTGTAATCTTTAAGCTTAATTTTATCTTCACTCGAGCCTTTAATGATTAGGTCGATGATTCCAACCATTGGAACTTTCGAAATCTCAGCTTCGAGCCGTTTTTCAGCATCAAGAACTTCAAATTTTGGCGCTTCTTCAAAATAAATATTGAGTGAATCGTTAAATTCTTTAATCATTTTTTCACGACTGCCAGTTTTTCCGTAGTCGATTTCGTAATCGCTAGTTGAATTTATTTCATCAAGCCCAGCAGCTGCAGCTTCGTCAAAAGTTCCGCCCTTGTAGTAAATTTCAAGCGCTTTGTGAAAAGCTTTACCGACTACCATTGATGGGCTCGAAGGATTGTCATAAACCTTCGCAATGTAACGCTTTTGAAATTCAACCTGATTTCGTAGAAAGGTTACAAGAGCAGAATAGCTTAAGTGATCAACTCTATTCATTGATTTTCTCCTCAGTTTGGTTAATAATTTGCTCATCTTCGCGTGAAATTTCTTCTTCGATATAAATTCCAGAGATGTCAAACGCTTGGCGAATTGCATTTGCTTCAGCACATTTAGTAAGCATTACGATTGGCATTTTTGCCCAGTTAGAGATTGGTTCGCCATTTTTATTAGTGCGAACAAATTCATCGTAGAAGGCAGTGTAGCGTGTAAATTCTTGAATCTCACCATTTATAAGACCAAAAACTGGCACTGTCACACTTTCGAGTTTTCCTTCAGCGTTTTTTGAAATTGCAGCAGTTCCGGTATGTGAATAAATTCCACCACGGCGCGCTAATTTTCGCAGTCCGTGAATTGAAACTATTGGCGTAAGTTCTTCGCGTCCAGTGCTTGAATTCCAAACATAGGTTGCGTAAATTTCATTTTTAAATGGGTTAACGCCAAATTGTCCAGCGATAATCATAAACTGTTTCAAATCATCAAGAGGGCGGAGTTGTTTTTGTTTATCTAAGCCTAAAATTGAACGATGAACTGAAATAAGCATTCGTTCTTTTGCTGAACGTGAGATTCCTTCTTCAAAAAGATTTTCTGCAAAAGGAACGATTTCGCCATAAGTTTTTCGCCGTTTTTGAACCGCTACTTTACGTGCATCTTTTTCTGCTTCTGACATTATTTACAAATCTCCATTTCATTGATCATTTGCCATTCACAGTTGTGTTCTTTTTCATAATTTCGATATTTTTGCCATCGATATTCTGAACCAAACCAAGCAAGAGCTACCAGTCCGACAATCATAAAGAATATTATTTTTTTAAATTTTGTTGTTTTTGCGTGCATTTTATCTCCTTAATTTTATTATTTTTGATTTTCGAAAATGTTATCTGTCGCCACTATTCATTACTTCTTTGGCCGTTTTCTTTTTCGAAATTCAAACCTTGATTTAACTTTGAAATTTCTGCAAAACCCCGTTCGCAAAAATCTCATTTGTAAAATCAAGAAGCCCCGTGGAACACGCACAACCACGGGGCTAATTTTGTAAGCTTGGAAAAGATGTGCGTTTTTTAGAGTTACATCTTTACGCTTATGATGTTATATGGTAAAATAATATCAATATGAAGAAAAATCTTACACTTGTCGTAAATCCTCGCTCAAGCGGTTTCGAACTAATTCGAAAAAAGATTTTGCCTTTTTTAGATGAAACTCATTTCGAAAAAGGTAGTTTTAAAACTTTTGAAATTCAACCAACTTCACCTATGGAAAACGCTCGTGAAATGGCAAAAGGTTTGGAGGACGATGATATTATTCTAGTTGCTGGCGGCGATGGAACGGCGCATATTGCAGCAAATGCTGTGGCTATTTCTGGAAAAAAGAACATAAAAATTAAATTTACAGGATTTGGGAACTTCAACGATTATGCTCACAGCTTTTCAAAAAATAGTGGAAAAGCAGCAATTAAGTCTTTCGAAACGCTAAAGGTTCAAGCTAAAATTAGACCAATTGAATTGAAAATTAATGGTGAATTTTTTAGATATGCACCGCTTTATGCAACGGTTGGCTTGACTGCTGAAATGGCTGAAATTTTTGAAGGGGGGAGGATCCGAAAGGTTTTGAAAAAGGTTTATAATCGAAATATACGTTTAATTCTTTCGCTTTCTGCTGCAACACGATTTTATTTTAAACATTGCCGTAATCATATTTTAAATATTTCAAAAATTAAAATTAATGATGAAGATTTTTTAAATATTCCACAAAATCCAACTGATATTGTTTTTATGAATGGGCCAAGGATGGCGAGGATTATGCGAAGTTCAATTAATAAAAAAGATAGCAATAATTTTGGATTTGAAGTCTTAAATTCAGCAGGACTTATACGGAATTCTCCGTTTTTAATGAAAGGTTTTTTTGGTAAAATTCCGCTTAAAAGGGTCGATCGTGTAGAGATAGCTTTTCGAAAACCGCAAAATATTGTAATTCAAATTGAAGGCGAGGTTTGCAAAATTGAAAAAGTACAAACTATTGAAGCAAAGATAAGTGATAAAATAATTGAGATTTTATAGAGGTTGAAATGAACGAAATTGAGCTAACAAAAAAACTTATTGAAATCGAGAGTGTTTCTGGAAATGAGACGGAGATTTTAGAATTTTTGGCAGATTTTTTGCGGGAGAATTCGGCCGAAGTTTGGCAAAATAAAGATTTTGCGGCTGGTGTTTTAAGAATTAGAACAAATGGAAATGGGTTTTCAAAAAGTAGTCGAGCAATTATTTTGACGGGACACATTGATACCGTTTCAGCTGGTGATTTGCGAGCTTGGAAGAAATCACCTTGGGAAGCGACTGAAACGAATGGAAAGATTATTGGCTTGGGCGCAAGTGATATGAAAGGTGGGTTAGCGGCTCAATTTATTGCTGGTCTTGAATTTGTCAAGGAAAATAATTTTGAAAGTAATTTTGACCTTTGGCTGGTTGCAGTTTCTAATGAAGAAATTGATGGCCGTGGAAGTCGAAATTTTGTGAAATGGTTGAATGAGCAAAAAGAATTTGATTATAGCGAATTTTTTGGAGTAATTGCCGAGCCAACAAATTGTGAGAATATTGAAATTGGTCATCGTGGAAATCGTTTTGTTCGATTAAAATTTAAAGGCGAAAGTGGCCATGCTTCACAACAGGCGAATTTTCAGAAATCTGCACTTTCGAAAGCTTCATTCTTTCTGTCGCAAATTAACGATATTTTTGAAGATTGGCAAGAAAGTTTTTCGAACGATTTTTTAGGTTCGCCAAGTTTGGTCCCAACTTCATTGAAATCTGGTGAAGATAAAAGTCCAAATAAAACTGCGCCTTCTGCTGAATTGATTCTAGATATTCGGACCACGCCTGAACTTGACTCTGATTTTAAAAATACCTTCAATTCATTGGCTGAAAAATATGATTTTAAGTGGGAGTATCATAGTGATCCGGTTCCTTCAAGCCTTGTTTCAAAAAAATCAAGGGTTATTGAAAATATTTTGAAAGTTTCAAAATTAAATGAAGAATCGATTATGGTTAGTCCAGGAGCAACTGACCAAGGTGAATTCGTGAATGGGTTGAAAAATGCTCAAATAGTTGTTTTTGGGCCGGGTGAATGGGATGAAGCTCATCACCAGAATGAATTTATATATATAGATAAGCTTTCGAAATATAAAACTTGGATTATTGATTTTTTGAAAGAATTTTAATTGAAAGTATTGACTTGAACGATGCTTTTTGGTAAAATTAAAACATACGCGGGTTTAGCTCAGTTGTTAGAGCGCTTCCTTGCCATGGAAGAGGCCAGGAGTTAGAGTCTCCTAACCCGCACCAATATAGATATGAAAATGACTGCTTAGGCAGTCTTTATTTTATAATAGTATAGACTACTAAAGTTTTTAATATCCTTCGATTAGTTTATCTATATTTTAAAGTTTCTCAATCTAATTGCTTAGGCTCTAAATTATTACTAATTAGCTCACTTTCAAAAGGGAAGACTTCTATTAAATAATTGCCGGATTGTTAAGTTTCGCATTTGAAGGTTTTGCTAGTTCTCAGAGATGATTTACATGGAATCGCCTCAATTAGGGCAACAAAATAGACCTACGGACATCTGATCCCGTAGGTCTAATCCTTCTATAAACTAAAAGAAGCAGCTATCCATCAATTAGCTGTTCCTTTTTTGGTACCGCGAGCCGGACTTGAACCGGCACGAGCGTAATGCTCACCAGATTTTGAGTCTAGCGTGTCTACCAATTCCACCATCGCGGCTTATTATGGTTTTGACTATTTACATAGCTCATTATCTATTGTATACTAAGAGTAGGGAAAAATCAAGAGAAATGAATGATAATAATACAAAAAATCAAAACAATGGATTGAATATACCTGAGAGGCAATTGCAGAGTACTTTTTCAAATGATAGAAATCGTGCTGCAATTGAATTTCGAAGGCAAAAAGTTCAACAGCTTTATCAAAAGGCTAATACTGAACAAATTGCAGAAATCCAGCAAAGCAAAAAAGAAGCTCGGCCAGAGAAAATTAACTTGGCGGAATATTTAAAAAATCAAAATAACTCTAAAAAAGTTGATGGGCAGCGAGAAGAATTAATCAAGAATTCAATTGAGGAGGTTTCGAAACCATTCCAACCGCAACCAAAAGCTAGTTTTAATTCTGGTGTTGGTCAAGAGACTGATGACTTTAATGCTCGCCAAAAAGTTATTCAACCGCTTCAGAACAAGCAAGATGTTGTAAAAGTTGATGAAAACTCACATAATTTAGGAGCAGTAAAATATAAGCCTCAGCAAACTGTTCAAAATTTGTATAATATTCAGCAAGAAAATCAGCCAAGTGAGCAATGGAAACGATATCACGCAGCTTGGCAAAATTATTATCAAAAATATTACGAAACCTATTATTCAGCGGCCTTAGAGCAGCAAAAAAAACAAACGGCAAATATTCAACTAGAAGCTGCAGAAGATTTAACAGAAAACCAGAAAAAAGAACGAGCTTTGGCGAAGCTTCGAAAAGATATTTCAGAAAAAGCACGTCATCAGACTGAGAAAATTCGAAAATCCCGCCATTTTGTGCCAATTTTTTCAGCAGTTGTTGTGGTAGCTTTGTTTCTATTTTTGCAATATAATAGATTGATTTTTGCTTCAGTTGAGGCTTATGTTGCGCCGGGGAATTCAAATGCTGCTCAAACAATTTATAGTCCGAATTCTTCTAACTCGGTTGGACAAGAGCCAAAATTGATTATTCCAAAAATTAATGTTGATGTTCCAGTTGTTTATGGTGTTGGGAATGATAATGCATCTCAATTGAAAGCGATGGAGAAGGGCGTTGCACATTTTTCAATCCCAGGCGCAAATGCGGTTCCTGGGCAAAATGGAAATACTGTTTTGAGTGGGCACTCAAGTAATGATTTGTTTGACACAGGTGATTATAAATTTATTTTTGCTCAGCTTGATAAACTTAAACAAGGTGATGTAATTTATGCTAATTATAACGGCAAACGATATACTTATAATGTAACAAAAACAGAGGTCGTAATGCCAAATCAAGTAAATAGAGTTCAAATTGGGACTGATAAACCAATGCTAACTTTGATTACTTGTGTTCCTCTCGGAACTGCTGAAAAGCGTTTACTAGTTTTCGCCGAACAGGTTTCTCCAGATCCAACCAAGGCTGAAAAACCGGCCGTGCAGGAGAATTCTGATAATAAAAAAGTGACTCTTCCTCGAAATTCTCTAACATTTTTTGAAAGATTATTTAGCTGGAAATGGGATTAAGATAATAAATTGCTCAAGCTTAAATTTGAGCAATTTATTTTTTTTAAAACCCTTGAAAATTTAGTAAAAATAAAGTAAAATATACATAAGCTAAATAGGGAATAAAATGAGAGACGAAATTATCATAAACGGAAAAAAATATGATGCAATCACAGGTGAACTTTTAAGTGTTCCAAAAAATAATTGTAGTATTAAAAATAAAGATATTTCGAAAATCCATAATAATTTGCAACGTTCAAGCACTTTGAATCGTAAATATGTTACAGTTCCAAAGAGGCAAGGAGTTTCTCTTCACCAAGATGAAATGATTAGTCAATTTAAGCGTCGCCACGATTATCAAGAGGCAATTTTACGCGCGCGTGAAGCAAAAGAGACTCAACAAGACCGAATCTTAATTTCACGTTTTTCGAAAAATTCTAAAATAATCTCACCAATTACGAAAGAGCAAATTAAAGAAGTTGAGAAGATTGCGCCTTTCGAAGAGCATCCACTTGCTAAAAAAACTAATGAAGAACTTCGAGCAAAAAAAGCTCAAAAACAAGAAATTTCAAACCAAGAAGTTAAAGAATTTGCAATTAGTCAAGCAATTGAAAAGTCTCGCGAAGAAAGCAAAAAAAGCCGTGGAATTCATCGAAAGAGTTTTTTTGTGCGCAAGAAGTTTATTAGTTTCTCGATGGGCTTTGCTGTTGCGATTTTTGGCGTTGGATATCTAACTTATGTAAACCTACCAGATATTGCAAGCAGAATTACAGCTTTTCAATCTGGAATGGCGGTCGAAACTCCTGCTTATATTGCAAGTGGATATTCTCCAAAAGGTCTAGCTTATTTTGATGGAAAAAATGTTAATTTCGAATATAAAAAAGGTGATTCGAATTACAAGGTTCAACAATCGCAAAGTGGCTGGGATAGTTCAGCATTATTGCAAAATTATGTTACAAAAAAATGGAGTGAAGATTATTCAACAACTTATAGTAATGGGTTAACGATTTATTCAAACCGTCGTGGGGAATCTGTTTGGGTGAATAATGGAAAACTTTATAAAGTTGAGGTTTCTGGCAATAAGATTTCAGATGAAGAAATTCGAAAAATCGCAACCAGTCTTAGTGCATAAAAAGTAGCTTTTGGCTACTTTTTGTTTTGGGTTGAGAAAAAATAAAAATTAAAGTATAATAGATAATTATGAAAGCAAGAACTCGTTTTGCGCCAAGTCCAACTGGTTATATTCACGTTGGAAATGTTCGAAGCGCACTTTACCCTTATTTGATCGCCAAGCAGACTGGCGGAGATTTTATTCTACGAATTGAAGATACCGACCAAGCTCGATTTGTTGATGGTGCGGAAGATTTAATCCTTGATACTTTAAAATGGCTTGGTTTAGATTGGGACGAAGGTCCAATTTATGGCGAAAAAGATCAAGAAAAAGGTGATTTTGGGCCATATCATCAAACTCAGCGTCGTGAAAAATATCTTGAATGGGCACACAAAATGATTGAAAAAGGCTTAGCTTATGCTGATCCATATTCACCAGAAGAAGTTGAAGAATTTCGAAAAAAAGCTAAAACTGAAAAACGTGCATTTTTATATCGCGACCATCGCCCCGAAAATCCACCAGAATGGAAGCTTGGAATACCACTCCGTTTTAAGACACCAGAAATTAAACGTTATACTTGGCACGATGCTGTAATGGGTGAGCTTTCAGCTGGTCCTGAGGCTTTAGATGATTTTATTTTAATTAAAGCAGACGGCCTTCCAACTTATAATTTTGCACACATTGTTGATGATTTCGAAATGAAAGTTACACATGTAATCCGTGGCTCAGAATATGTTGCTAGCACTCCAAAATACCTTTCGTTATATGAGGCGCTTGAAATTAAGCCGCCAATTTTAGCTCATTTACCGCATATCCTAGCTCCGGAAGGTAATAAAAAACTTGGTAAGCGCGATGGGGCAAAAAGTGTTAGCGAATATCGAGCAGATGGAATTTTGCCAGAAGCAATGCTAAACTTTTTAGCTCAACTTGGCTGGAATGACGGTACTGAACAAGAAATCTTTACTAAAGAAGAGTTAATCGAAAAATTCTCTCTTGATCGTGTGCAAAAATCTGGGGCAAGGTTTGATGAACAGCGACTTTTGTGGCTCAATGGCCAGTGGATTCGCAAAATTTCTCTTGAAGATCTAGTTGAGCGTGTGCAAGATTTTTGGGGAGAAAATGCTAAGAATGCTAGCGAGGAATACAAAAGGGAAGTTCTTGGTCTAGTCTTTGATCGCTTAAAAACACTTAAGGATCTCCCGCTTGCTAGCGAATATTTCTTTACTGAACAAGACGCCGATTTAGAGATGATTTCGAAGAATAAGCAACTTAAAAAACTTGAAAAATCGCAAATCGTTGAACTTTTGAATTTGGTTATTTCTGAGTTTGAACAGCTTGAGGATTGGAATGATGATAAAATCCAAGAATTGCTAAATAGGTTGCTTGAAAAGACTGGCCAGAAACCGGGAATTCTATTCCAGATTATTCGAATTTCATTAACTTGGGCTCCATTTTCGCCAGCCCTAAACCAAACTCTGCGAGCAATTGGTAAGGACGAAAGCGTAAAACGCCTTAAAAATTCACTACAAGAAATTGAAAAAATGTAAAAATAAGCTCCGTGACAAGCGGAGTTTATTTAATATTTTCGAAAATAATTTTAGCAATTTCTCGCGGTTTTTCCATTGGTGATAAATGGCCAGAATTTTCAAGAATATGAAAATCTGATTTAGGGAAGTTTTTGCGAAATTCCTCTTCATTAAAAGGCTGAACTGTTCCGTCTTTATCACCAATAATAGCAATTTTGATATAATTCTCGGTTTCGAATACTTTTTTATCAAGTGCGATTGGGATTGTTGATTTTTGTGCGAGTAAATTCTTTGCTGAGTTTTGACATAAAAACATATTTTGATAAATATTTTTATTTGCTTCAAGCGACCAAGTTTTTTGGAGAGTGGCTGCTTTAAAAGGTGAGAAAACTGGTAGATTTGAAAAAATCATTAAAAATCTAGATTTATTTAATAATTTCATTCCAGCTAAAAATGAATCGCTGGGCTCAAAAACAGGATTTATAATAATGGTTGGAATTTTTTTCGAAATCTCATCATCGCTGACAAAATAAGAACTAAAAGAGTGGCCAATAATAAGATTAATTTCACCAAAATTGCTAAGTTTTGAAATCATCTTTTGGTAGAAAATTCGAAAAATATCGATATTTTGAAAGGTATTAAGTGAACTTTTACCGTGAGCGGGTAGTTCACAAATAATAATTGAATATTTTTTTGAAAGCTCAAATCCAAGTGGAGTTAGTCCAAAATAGTTTCCGCCAAAACCATGAAAAAGGACAGCGATCGGTTTACTTTCTTCTAAATTTTTATATATTGAAATTTTATTACCGTCAATATCGATAAATTCATTTTTTAGCTTTCTTCGCCAAGATTTTAGATTCATTTTATAATTATACCATTTTTGAGGCCTATTTACAAAATGCACTTTCGAAAAAGTATACGTTGTGATATAATATATTTAAAGCTTAAGAATTTTTAAATAAAAAGAAAGGAAAAAATGGCAAATCCGCTGCGACTAGTGATGATTCGGCACGGGCAAAGTGAGGCTAACATTGTTCAGCACGCTCAAAAGCTCGGGCAAAAAATTGATCTAGAAAAAAAGGTTGAGGCGCGTGCAGACTGGCGGCAGCGGCTCTCGCCGAAAGGAAAAGAGCAGGCTGAGAGGGCAAGGAGAGAACTTTCGAAAATTTATGGAAGTTTGGATTTTTTTGATTCGAAATATACCTCACCTTTTATTCGAGCAAGAGAAACTGCTGCAATTTTAAGTGGAGAAAATTGCCATTTCTGGAAGATTGATGACTTACTCTCAGAACGAAACTGGGGAATTTTTGGTCGCGTGGATATGAATGAGCGAGTTGATAATTTTCCAATTACAATGAGATACCTTTATAATGATCCATTTTTTATGCGGCTTGATGGTGGTGAGAGTATTTTTGATGTTTATTTGCGTTTTCGAAGTTTTTGCGAGCGTTTAAAGAGAGAGGATTCGAACCAGAATGTTTTGATTGTTTCTCATAAACAGTTGATTCAATCCGCTTGTTATTTAATTGAAGGATTTTTGCCTGAACAGTGGAATGATAATCGAATACGAGATATTTACGATGTACCAAATTTGGGGGCAATTGAGTATTCAAGAATCAATCCAATGAATGCGAGTGATGTTCGTGAAAATTTTGCTTGGCGGAGGGTTTTGAATTTGAGTGAAGCTGACGGAAAATATGGAGATTGGGAAGAATTTGATATTCGCCGAGATTTTTCGAATGATGAATTATTAACTCAAGTTAGTGAAAATAAACCTTTTTTAAAATAGTTATTGACAAAGCTTAAACGTTTTGCTATAATTTTATTATAGTTGATGTGTTATCAAGGGCGATATTTGTTTTCTCCCCCTAAATAACACTTATAAATAAAAATAAATAACAAAAACCGCCCAGGGTGGGCACACATCAACAAATAAATCACTGCTTGAAAAAGTGGTGATTTTATATTATAATGAATAAGATTATGTTTAAAAAAGGAATTCAAAGAAAACTTGAAAAATATGTTCGAAAATATTTCGAAACTCACCCAGACATTAAATTGATTACGGTTGCTGGTTCTGTTGGAAAAACTAGTACAAAACTTGCAATTGCAACTATCTTGAGCCAGAAATATCGTGTACGATTACACGAGGGGAACCACAATACACATTTGAGTGCCCCTTTGGCAATTTTGGGAATAAATTTTCCCGGAAATCCTCGTAATTTTTGGGAATGGCATAGAGTTTTTAAAGCTGCAAGAAAGCGAATTAAATCACCGAGTGATCAAGAGCCACAAATTATCATTCAAGAACTTGGAACTGACCACCCCGGTGATATTGAACAGTTTAGTAAATATCTTGCTCCAAATATTGCAGTAATTACCTCTGTCACTCCTGAACATATGGAGTTTTTTGGAAGTATCGATGCTGTTGCGCAAGAAGAGCTTGAAGCTGCGAGTTTTGCTAAAATGGCAATTTTAAATCAAGATGATATTTTGCCAGATTTTTTTAAATATGTTCGAAATTCTAATATTGCAACTTATAGCTCGGTTGGTGGGGCTAACTATAATTTTATAGCTAATAATTTCTCTTTACTCGATGGCTTTAGTGGTAAAATTCAAACTCCAGAATGTGGTGAAATTAATGTTCGAGCAAAAGTTTTTGGCGAGCATTCTCTCAGGCCAATTACTGGTGCAGTAGCGGTCTCTATTAAGCTTGGCTTGAACCCACAAGAAATTGTAGGTGGTTTGGCAAGTTTGAAACCAGTTCCCGGTAGAATGAATTTTATGCGAGGCGTTAAAGACTCTGTTTTAATTGACGATACTTATAATTCGAGTCCGGCCGCATTAGAAGCCGCGATTCAAACACTTTATTCTCTCTCTGCACCTTCGAAAATTGCAGTTATTGGAAGTATGAATGAGCTTGGCGAAGCTTCTGCTTTCGAACATCAAAAAATAGGTGAAATGCTTGACGGGATTTCTCTTTCCTGGGTGATTACTGTTGGTGAGCATGCAAATAAGTTTCTTGCTCCAGCTGCAAGATTGCGAGGCTGTCAGGTTTATGAAGCAAAAAATGCAATTGATGCGGGAACTTTTGTTCACAAGATTATGGAGCGAGGGGCTTTGGTTCTACTTAAAGGTTCTCAAGGTGAAATTTACCTAGAGGAGGCTACAAAAATCCTGCTTTTAAATAAAGATGATGAAAAATGGTTGGTTCGTCAGGATGAAAAATGGGAAAAAACCAAAGATGACTTTTTTAGTAGCTTCACAGAAGTTGCTGAAGACGAGGTTTAGATGAAAGAAATTTTACCGATTGTTGATGAAAATGATAAAATTATTGACGAAATTAATAAGGCTGAATTTGATAAAACTACGGGGCGAATTTATCGAACGGTTTCGTTAATTTTATTTAATTTAGATGGTGATTTTTTGATTCAACGGCGATCTTTTTCGAAAGCTACATTTGCCGGAAAATGGCAAAATTCGGCGGCGGCTGGTCATGTTCGGATTGGCGAAAGTTATCTGGATGCGATTCATCGTGAAACTATCGAAGAAATTGGTTTGAACTTGCGGTTTCAAGATTTTATTAAAGTTGAAAAGGTTTTTATTCATACTAAAGAAAATAAGCGGCGTTTTATGCAAGTTTTTGCCGCAAAAACGAATTTTAATCTTGAAGAATTAGTAATTGCGCGTGATGAAGTTGCCGAAATTAAGCTAGTGAATTTTAAAGAGTTTCGAAAAATGATTGAAGAGTACCCTGAAGATTTTACAGATTCACCAGAAGTTACATTAAAAATTCTTGAAAAAGCCCGAGCAAAAATTGAAAAATAATTATTCGCAAGCAATTTTATAAAGGGCTATTCCGGTTGCAACTGAAACATTGAAACTTTCTTTTTGGCCAAACATTGGAATTTCAAGAGTTTTATCACATAAATCGAGCAATTCTTTCGAAATTCCTTCAACTTCTTCACCCAAAAGTAAGGCAATTTTGGCATTTTCATTGGCTATAAAATCTTTTAAAAAGATTGATTTTTTGCTTTGTTCGAGCGCAAAGATTTCGAAACCTTGACTCCTTAGATTTTGAATCGTTTTAAAAATATCTTTAGAAATTTCAGCTGGAACAATTTTTTCAGTCCCGAGTGCAGTTTTATGAATTTGTGAATCAATTTTTTGTGCAATGTGTGGTAAACGGCCAGTTTTTTGAAAATTTTCGTCCTTTAAAATTGGGAAGGGCGAATATCCGCTGAAGATAATTTTTGAAACACCAAAACCTTCGCTAGTTCGTAAAATCGCACCAATGTTATGAGTTGAGCGAATATTGTGCGCTAAAACAATAATTTCACGATTTTGTGCACGGTTTTGATTTTCGAAAGAGTTAGGATTTTTCATTATCTTCTATTTTAGCAGATTTTTTAAAAAATAAAAAGAGCCCGAAGGCTCAAAATGGCTTCTATCTTGAGGAATTTAGAAGCGAAAAAGTGCGACCAAGAAGTTCGAAAGTGTATTTTTCTACTTCCTTCGAAACTTTTCCGATTTCCAGCTTAAAGTTATAATAATCTTCCAAGTATTCTTTTTTAACTTCTATTAAAGCTGTGCTTGGGCTGGGATTATTGATGCTGTAAATTTTTATAAAAGCAGAATATTGCCGAGTCACGCCAATTTCAACTATGAACTCACCGTCGATTTGAAGATATGAATTCCAGTCAAGTTTTGGAATATCGGTATTTTCGAGTTTTCGAACATCCCGGCTGCTTGCCAGAACTATATGTTCTAAAGATTCTTTAAGGTGCATTTTTTCTTACCTCATTCTAAAAATTTCGCTTGAAGCGATGAGAATATTTTAGCATTTTTGATTGAAAAAATAAAGTGCTTGTGTTAAAATTAAGTTAATGGAAGAAAATAAAGTTCAGCTAATACGTAGGCAAAAGGAAGAAGAAGCGACCGAGCAACGGGCTAGAATCCTTGGGTTAACGTATCTTGATACGCGAGATTTCGAAGATACTTTTCCTCTCGCGAGAGATCTTTTTACAAATGAGCAGATGTATAGGGCATTTTTGGCGCCACTTCAAATTGGTGATATTGATGAAAATAAGCCTTGGCGAGTTTTGATCACCAGCTTAACTCCACGCTCAGTTATTCAAAAATTAAGTAAAAAATATCAAGATGAAGGCAAGACTCTTGAGCTTTTCTTGGTTTCTGAAAGTGCATGGAAGAATATTATGCGGCGTTATGACCCGCCGAAAAAGGTTGTTTATGACGATATTGAAATTGCCGGTGAGGGCGATAGTGCTACTTTAGATAAGGTTAGCCAAACTTTGGCAAATGTTGCTTCCGATCAGGTTTTTGATTATCTGATTGATCAAGCAGATAGGCTTGGCGCAAGCGACATCCACATCGAAAATCAACGCCAGACGATTCGAATTAGAATGCGTGTTGATGGTGCGCTCCACCCAGTTGCTGAGCTTGGGCGAGATCGATACCGTGTTATTATGGGTGAACTTTCTTCGCGAGCGGGAGTGTCGAGCGCTTCAAAAACTTCCCAGTCTGGCCATATGCAGAAGGATATTTATCGTGACGGAACTTCGCATCTTTTGAATTTGCGTGTTGAAACTGTGCCAACAATGTACGGAATGGATGCGGTAATGCGTTTATTTAACTTTGATGAAAGTATGCTTCAGCTTGATTTGCTTGGAATTGCGCCAAAAGAGCGAGCCGAAATTGATGAAATTATTTCGCACCCGCGTGGGATGGTTTTGATGGTTGGACCAACTGGTTCTGGTAAGTCAACAACTCTTTATTCTATGCTTAATGCCTTAAATACGCTTGATCGCAAGATTATTACGCTTGAAGATCCAATCGAATATGGTATTGGTGGAATTTCGCAAATTCCGATTGATACAACACATGGAGCTAGTTTTGCTGACGGATTACGTTCTGTTTTGCGTCTTGACCCAGATGTTGTAATGGTTGGCGAGATTCGTGACAATGACACGGCGAAGACTGCAATTCAGGCTTCAATTACTGGCCACTTGGTACTTTCAAGTTTTCATGCCAATTCAACGAGTGCGGCTTTTTCGCGTATGATTGATATGATTGGTATGAATCCAATTTTCTCGAGCGCGATTCGACTTTTGATTGCTCAGCGACTTGTTCGAAAGCTCGACAAAAATGCTAAAGAATATATCCCAGATGAAGCAACTAAAAAATGGGTTCGAAACGTTCTTGAAGGTGTCCCAGCTGAAAAACTCCCACAAGATATTTCTGGAGATTTTAAACTTTGGAAGCCAGTAGCTTCAGAAGATAGTCCGTTCGGCTATAAGGGGCGAATTGTGGTTATGGAAATGATGGTTGTGAACGATAATATTGCAGCATTTTTACGCGGTGAAAGAGGCGTGATTTCAACTGAAGCTATTGAGGCTCAAGCTCGCAAAGATGGCTTGTTAACCCTTTTACAGCAGGGCGTGATTTCGGCACTTCGTGGTGATACAACTATTGAAGAAGTAAATCGTGTAATTTAGCTCTTCACAAAAACTAAAAAGTATGATATAATGAATCTTGATTGTATATATTAAATTTAAAAGTGAGTGGAAAATATGAGTTTTGAGTTAATCAAAAAAGTTAATGACGCACAGAAAAAAGAAGCCGTTCTTGATATTAAAAGTGGCGATACTGTTCGCGTTCACCAAAAAATTAAAGAAGGTAATAAAGAGCGAATCCAGATTTTCGAAGGTGTAGTTATTCGAACTGACCGCAAGAAATCACATACTTCTCGAATTACTGTTCGGAAAATTGCTAGCGGTGTTGGAGTTGAGAAATCTTTCCTTCTTCATAGCCCGTTAATTGAAAAGATTGAAATTGTTCGCCGTTCGAAAGTTCGCCGAAATTACCTTTCATTCTTAAGAAACCGAAGTGGTAAAAGTGCTCGTCTTAAACAAGTTTCTTTTGACCGTGAAGCTGTAAATACTTTGCCTGAAGCTCCAAAAGCTGAAGAAAAAGTTGAAGCTAAGTAAGAAAAAACTGAAGAAGCCAAATAAGCTTAATTGTTTTTATAAAATTAAAATCGCTCAAATTTTGGGCGATTTTTGATTGACTTTTTTAGAGAGTGTGCTATAATTGAAGAGTATGAAAAAGCTTAAGCTAAATAGTGGTTTTACAATTATTGAAGTTGTTTTAGTTCTTGCGATTGCTGGCCTGATATTTCTAATGGTATTTTTGGCTCTACCGGCATTGCAGCGTTCGCAGAGGGACACTCAAAGAAAACAGGTTATTTCAAAAATTGCGGCAATTTTAGAGGAGTCGAGAACGAACGATAAAGGTAATTACGTGAGTGATTATGATACTAATAATGAGCTTGAAAATTTTATTAAAAACTATCTAAGGCCCCACGAGAGTGAGTTTTTGGATCCAAGTACAGGGCAATTTTACACGTTTTTAAAGTGTGGAAGTAAGGTGAATTGTGGGACAGGGGTTGGCCAAGATAATCTTGAAATTGGTGAAATTTACTACAACTCAAACGCTGATTGCGAGGCTGGTAGATTCGTTGACAAACCTTTTAATGCAACGAATTTCATTTTACTTACAAGACTTGAAACTGGCGGATTATATTGTTTTTCTTCTTCAAATTAAGATTTTTAAAAAATTAAAAACTCCTCTCATGAAGGAGTTTTTAATTATTTGATTTTATAAAAATCACCAAGGCTGTATTTATTTCCGCTTAAAATGTCGTATTCAATCATTTCGAAATCTTTTAAAATGTCACTTTTTTCGTCTATTTTTACGAATTGTTTAGTTAAGGCTGGATATTTTTCTCGCAAATCACTTAATAAATATTGAAATGGCGAAAGTTTTGAATTGAATGCATTTAGGGCTAAAATCTGATTATAAATTAAACTTGAAGTTCCTAAATCTTGCTTTTCTTTTTTAAAATTCGAATAAACAAAAAGTGGTGTGCGGCGAATATCATTTTTATTTAATTCTTTTTCGAACATTTCGCCATAAATTCCTGGCCAGTGATCGCCCCAGAAAACTACAATGGTTTTTTTGTTTAATTTTTCAATTTCAGAAAGAAAATTTTTCATTGCTTTATCTGAACGTGAAATTCCTTCAAGATAAGCTTGAACAGTTTTTGCATTTTCTGGATTTGCGCCATTTTTTGCATTAACGCTAAAATTATGTTCTGAATAAGCATTTTCTTCATAGGGCATATGATTTTGCATCGTCACCAGATGAATGAATTCAGGTTTTTGGCTATTTTTTAATTCAGCTAAAACTTCATTAAAGGCAGATTCATCTGAAATATATTTTGAGTTATCAATTTTTGAATTATTTTTGAAACCATCAGCACTCTTATATTCTTGGAAACTAAGGTTTGGATAAACGACTTCACGGCGATACATATTGCGATTATACGGATGCATTGCGATTGTTTTGTAGCCGTTTTCATTAAAATTTTTCACGATTGAAGGTGTGTCTTTATTTGTAGGTACAATTGAAGTATAGGGAATTGAATTTAGGAAGAAATTACTTAATCCTGTTAAAGCTTCGAATTCTACATTGGCTGTTCCACCACCATATTCGCTTGAGGCAGCCCAACCAGAACTTTGTGATTTTTTAATTTCTTGTGTGTATGGAATTGGCTCTTTATTTCCGTAATCATAAAGATGCTTGCCAAGCTTTGGGTCGATAAAACTCTCGCTCATCACATAAACGACATTTACTTTTTCATCACTTAATTTTTTGCGATTTTTATTATTTTCTTCAGCAATTTTTTGGTATTTTTGGACAATTTTTTGCACGGCTTCTTTCGAATAACCTTCTGGCTGTTTTTGAGTTTTAGTTTGAAGGTTTGAGATCGTTGCTAAAATAAAGCCATTAGTTCGGTAGTTGTAAGCTTGATCAGTGAAGTCAATAGAAGTCTCGAGATTCTCAACTTTAATGAAAGTGCCTTTTCCACTGAGGTTTCGAATTTCTAAAGTGTGTAAATTTAAAAAGTGCGCACAAATTAGAATTAGAGCAATTTGTGGAATAAAGATTGCTATTTTTTGCTTTTTTGAAAATTTAAAATGCCAGATTTTTTTTGAAATTTTATTTATAATAATGGTTATGATTATAATTACTACAATCGTAAAAAGCATATTTAAAAATCGTTCTAAATTAATCATCGAGGCTAGTCCGCCAGCCTCACCAGACATTGCTAAATCTTCAGGCAAAAACGGTGTATTGCGTGAGGCCATTTTTTCAGTATTGATATACATCAAAACTGTGGCGAGCGAAAACAAAATGCCCATTGAAATTCGCCAGTTTCGAAAGATTCCAACAAATAAAAAACTGACTAAAATTGTTATAATTTGGCTATACTCGGCAATTTTTGGATTTTTCGAAAGGAATTCATTAGCCTTTTCCCAGCCACCAAATTGGAGATTTAAAATATATTTTGCAAGAAAAGCTCCCAATAAATAAATACAAATCGTTGAAAATATCAAAAAAGTAGCTTTGCTTTGAATAATTTTTTTGCCAATTTTTGCGTATTTTATAACGTTTTTTTGTGATTTTTCAGATAAATATTTTTTAAAAAATTCTTTAAAGTATTTTTTGAAATCAAGCTTTTTTAAATTTTTCATAATAATTTAATTATAACATTTTTTAGAAAAGTTGGCGAGAGTTGCTCTTAGAATTTTTAGATTTTAAACATTTTATTTTACTATGAAAAAACTCAGCAGAGACTAAAAACGGTAGTAGTGCAGTTAATATTCTGTTGGAGTTTATTCTGCTTCTGGGCTTAGAACGACTTAATTTTACGCAATAAAAAAACGGCTACGCAAGGATAAGCGTAACCGTAATAAATAGCTAATCTCACTGGTGGAGATATGATTCATTTTATAAACTAGTGGGATAGTTTATAAAACTACTCGGTTAAAGAACTGCTTCCTTTCTTAGGAAGTTTTTTAGTTATCATTTATTGGATTGAGAATAAAAGATTTTTTATATCTAATATGAACTTTCAACAATTGATAACTATTAAATTATAGTAAAAATATTTTAGCTTGTCAATAATAGAATTAGACATTTTTGTAAGATTTTTGAGCTTAAAACGCTTGAAATTTTAGTTTTTTTGTGCTAAAATAAAACAAGTTGCCAGAGACAGTAGCCGCCTCGCGTTAGCTAGGCTTAATCTGCTACCGAGGAATACTTTTTCTATCTGCCAACGAGTTTTGAAGGGAGGCTTTCAAAACGCCAGAATCTTAACAATTGGGTCGAAGAATATTAACCAAAAAAGGAGTTTTTATGGCATTATCACGCGATAAAAAGAACCAATTGGTTGCTGAATTAAGCGCCGCTCTTAAAGACGCAAAAATGACAGCTTTTGCTGAATATAAAGGTTTGACAGTTGCCGACCTTCAAGAACTTCGAAAAGAAGCTCGCGAAGCTGGTGTTCAAATCAAAGTTGTTAAAAACCGCCTAGTGCGTGTTGCAATGCAAGAAGTTGAAGCTCTAAAAGAATCTGACACTTCCGCATTAAAAGGGCAACTTGTTTACGCAATTTCAAGCGAAGACGAGATTGCTGCTGCGCAAGTTTTGGGTAAATTTGCGAAAACTCACCCAGAAATGAAACTTGTTGGTGCGTTTGCTGACAACGGCGATGTAATGGATACTGCAACTGTTACGACACTTTCAGAACTTCCAAGCAGAGATCAACTTATTGGTCAAATTGTGGATACACTTCTTTCGCCAATCAACGCGATTGCTGGTGGTCTTACAAACGAAGATTTGGAATTTCGAAAAGCAACCAATTAATTTATTTTAGAATATTAACCACTTAAATTTTTAAAGGAGTCAAAAATGGCTGACATTAAAAAATTGGCTGAAGAATTGGTAAAATTGACTATTCTTGAAGCTAACGAATTGAAAGAACACCTCAAAGAGGAATACGGAATTGAACCAGCTGCTGTTGCTGTTGCCGCTACTGCCGGTGCTGCTGACGCTGCTGACGAAAAAACAGAATTTACAGTTACTTTGAAAGACGCTGGTGCCCAAAAAGTTGCTGTTATTAAAGCAGTTAAAGAAATCACAGGTCTTGGACTTGGTGAAGCTAAAGCTATCGTTGACGGTGCTCCAGCACCAGTTAAAGAAAAAGTTTCTAAAGATGAAGCTGAAGAAGCTAAAAAGAAACTTGAAGAAGCTGGCGCAACTGTTGAGCTTGCTTAATTTTAATATAAAACTAATCGACCTAATTTAAGATTTTCGAAAATCGCTCAAATTTTGGGCGGTTTTTGTTTAGCTAGAATTTAATATTATTATGAGCATTGTAGTTTAGAATTAATATTTTAAATTGATGAAGTTATTAAATTAAAGATAAGCATTGTTTTTTTCATAGTACAGTGTATAATAATGCTTATGATCTATATTCCATTTTTAGCTATATTTATAACTATATTTATATTTCTAAATCAAACACTAATCAGATATCTTTTTGATTTTAAAGTTCTTTCCCATCTTGCAATAGTTAGTTTTATAATTTTTGTCCTTTGCTGTATAGCCATACTCATTCTTGAAAAGTTAAAAGGTAATTTTGGGTTTAGAAAAATTAAGAAAATTCGAAACGGGATCATGAAAATAACTTATATTTTGGCTATTTTGGAACTTATCGGTGTGCCTATATATAACTCTCTCCATCCATTGGTTATTATTGCTGCGGCTGTTATTGCTTCAGTTATATTGTTTTATGGCTTTATATTTAGTCAAATTTTTACTCTTTCTTATAGATTTCTCCATTTTTTTGACAATAAGGAATTGAAAGAGACTGAAGATGAAGAAATTAGAAAAGAGAAGGCTGAATTCTATGCGAAAAATAAGGAAATTATGGAGTCAAAAACTTTACTATACATTCCAATTTTTGTAGCTTATCTTGCAGTTTTTATTTTACTCATAAAGGCTTTTAATCTTAATGTAGCAATTTATACTTATCGCGACAGTCTTGTATATTCTGTAATAATTTCATTTATTCTTTTTTCTATATTTCAAGCTATTTTTAAGAGGCGAAGTTCGAAACTAAAAGAAGATAAAATAATATCTTATAGATTGAAGTTTATAAAATTGCAATACATTATCCAGATTGTTGGGTGTATTTTATATTTTTGTTTAAGAAACTCAAATATGTCAGATTTAGTATTAGATAGGCTTATAATGTTAACATTTGTCTCGATTAGTGGTTTTGAATCTGTTATGTTTGCTTATAAGGTTGCGATAATATATAAAGATAGGCAAAAAAATGATTCTCGGGATTGATGAAGTTGGTCGTGGAGCGTGGGCTGGGCCTTTGGTTGTGGGTGCTTGCGTTTTGAATGGTGCCAAAATTGAAGGGCTAACAGATTCGAAAGCTCTTTCAAAAAAGCAGAGAGAGAAGCTATCGGCAGAGATTTACGAAAGTTCTGCGATTATTGGCTTAGGATGGGTTTCAAACGATGAGCTTGATGAAATTGGTTTAAGTGCTGCCTTAAAACTTGCAACAAGGCGAGCTGTTAAGGAAGTGCAGCTAAAATGTAAAAAACAAAATATCAAATTTGATGAAATTATTATTGATGGCACTATAAATTTTTTGGCTGGTACGCCGCTTGAAAAATATGCTTCCACTCTTAAAAAGGCTGATTTACTAATTTCAAGCGTTTCTGCGGCTGCAATTTGCGCAAAAGTTGCGAGAGATAATTTTATGGCAGAGCTTTCGAAAAAACCTGAGTTTGCGCCATTTGGTTTTGAGAGCCACGCGGGCTATGGGACATCAAAACATAGAGCAGCTTTATCTGAATTTGGAGTGAGCAGAGTTCATCGCAAAAGTTTTAAACCAATTGCGGAATTTTTAGAAAATTCTAAAAATAAGAGCGTGAACACCTTTAAGGTGAAGAAAGCTGAAAAAATTACTACAAAAGAGCTTGGTGATAAAGCCGAGGATTTTGTGGCGGAATTCCTAAAGCAAGAGAAACACGATATTCTGGAGCGAAATTGGCGAACGAAATTTTGCGAAATCGATATTGTTTCGAAATATGGTAAAAATTACTATTTTACAGAGGTTAAATTTCGAAAAAACAATGATTTTGGTGGTGGAGAGGCCGCAATTTCAAAGAATAAAATTAATCAAATGAGGTTCGCAGCAGAATTTTTTGCTTACAAAAATAATATAAAAAATAGCGAGATGCAGCTTGCTGTGGCAATAGTTGAGGGTGAGAATTTTAAAAAGTTTGATTGGTTTGAAATTACCGATTAGCAATTTTGCAAAATATTTTGCATTGCTGATTTTTCAGAGGTAGTTACCCAAATTGAGTATTTTTTCTTGATTGAAATTTGGCGAGAAATATATTCACAGCGAAAATCTTTATTTGAAGGAAGCCAAGAGGCGGCATCAGAATCACCTTTTTGCTGATTAGCTGGGCCATCTGAAGCTAAAAGATTTAGTGGATCATTCGCAAATTCAATTCGTTTTTCTTTCGAAAACTGTTGGGCGCCCTTTTGCCAAGCATCAGAAAGTGCAACGACATGGTCGATTTGAACAGCAGAAGCATTTTGTTTGCGTGAAAAATTAATTTCTTTACCGGTGTAAGGGTCTTTTAGGATTCCGCTTAAAATTTTGCAGTCTGAATTTTCTACAACATTTATTAAATCGCGTTTTAAAATACGATTTCGCGTGTCGCAACCGCTAGAATCTTTTGCCCAGCCTTTACCAAATTGCTCGCGAGAATAACCGGTTTTTGGTGAACGGCCTTTAACTTCAAGTGAGTTTAAATCAGTTAAAGAAGTTTGAAAATCTAATTTTTTGTTTGAGTCTAGTTTTGAAGTTTGCCAAAAATCTTGATTTGCTAAAATTGATGCAATTGCGATTATGGCTATAAAAAATAAACCAAAAATTCTCCTTCTTCGAAAAATACTTTGCTTTTTTCTCATAAAAATATTATAATGGTTATGATATGATTTTTCAACAGAAAACTTTTTGGAGAGTGGCTCGAACTTTAGTTGTTATTGCTATTATTGGTAGTGCAGCATTTTTTGTGTTATCTAACCAACGCGGGATTCGTGATTATTTTGCAGCACAAAATTATAAGCCAGATTCTGAAATTTTAAAAATAGAAAATAAAATTAAACCAACTACTAATGCTAAGACAATTTTTTACGCTTCTAATCCAAAGGTTGAAGATTCAGAGGAATTTAATAAAAATTGCAAAAATCGTGAAGAAGATTCAGCGATTTTGGGGTGTTATAAGTTGGGTGAAATTCATCTTTATGATGTGAAAAACTTGAAACTTGATGGTATAAAAGAAGTAACGGCGGCTCACGAGCTTTTGCATGCAATTTGGGAGCGAATGAGCTTGAGTGAACGAGATAAGATTGGTAAACTACTTAATGCTGAGTATGAGAGGGTCAAAGATGCGGATTTCGAAAAGCTGATGCGATCTTATGATCGGACTGAGCCTGGTGAGCGAATCAATGAACTTCATTCTTTAATTGGTACGGAGCAGCTGGAAATTTCAAAAGAGCTCGAAGAGCATTATGCTAAATTTTTTAAAAATCGTAGGGAAATCGCTCAGATCTATCAAAGTTATAATAAAAACTTTAAAGATTTAAAGAACCGAGCGGAATCTTTGACTGCGGAGCTTGAAAAAATGAAGCCAGAAATTGAACAATCTACAAAAAAATACTCTGAAGATTCTAAAGAATTGGAGGAAGATATTGCTGAGTTTAATAATGATGCTAAAACTGGAAAGTATGAAACTCAGGCAGAATTTAACTCTGACCGTGCAAAATTATTGCAAAGAATTCGAAATCTTGAAAATTCAAGGTTGAAAATTAATGATTTAGTGAATAGTTATAATTCGAAAATTAATGAATTTAATGAAGTTTCAGTCCAGCAAAATGAACTCTATAAAAGTATAAATTCAAATTTAAATTCACCAAGTTTATAGTTTTCAAAAAAGATTTATTGTGATAAAATATTAGTTGTGGCGAAGTTAAAAACAAAATTTGTATGTCAAAATTGTGGAGCTTCTTATCCTAAATGGTCGGGAAAATGTGAAAACTGTGGTCATTGGAACACCTTGGTTGAGCAAGTTGAAGAAGCTTTAGGAAAAAATGCAATCAGTAAAAGTGCAAAAACTGGTCGTATTTTGAACGTGCAAGATTTGAATGAAGTTATTTCTGAAAAAAAACAAGAAAGGATTTCGAGCGGTATAAGAGATCTTGATATTGTTTTGGGTGGTGGAATTTTGCCGGCAGGAGTACTTTTGATTGCGGGGCAGCCCGGAATTGGAAAATCTACGCTCTTAATGCAGATTTCGGCTTTTATTGCTGGTTCAAAAAATGTTTTGTATGTTTCGGGTGAAGAATCGGCAGAACAAGTAGCATTACGCGCAAAAAGGCTTGGTGCTTCTGAAGCCAAAAATCTTAAATTTGCCACCTCAACTTCGGCTAATGATATTTCAGCAACAATTCGTGAGGGTGGTTTTGATTTAGTGATTATTGATTCGATTCAGACTTTGGCGATGCAAGAAATTTCGAGCGCACCGGGAACGGTTTCGCAAATTACGAATTCTTCTAATTTAATAATTCAAGCAGCAAAAAGTTCTGGAACGGCTGTTATTCTGGTTGGTCATATTACAAAAGAAGGTTCAATCGCTGGGCCAAAAACACTTGAGCATTTAGTTGATGTAGTTTTAAATTTTGAGGGCGACCGATATGGTGGATTTAAAGTTGTGCGGGCGGTAAAAAATCGTTATGGTTCAACTAGCGAGGCGGCGATTTTCGAAATGGTTGATAATGGTTTGAAAATTGTCGAAAATCCTTCGGCGGCACTTTTAGCTGAGCGCCAAAATACGGATGGCTCGATAATTATGGCAACTCTAGAGGGAACTCGCCCGATTTTGGTTGAGATTCAGGCTTTAGTAACAACCTCAAATTTTGGGTATCCAAAGCGAGCGGCAAGTGGATTTGATATAAATCGCCTCAATTTATTAATTGCAGTTCTTCAGCGACGAACTAAACTTGATCTAAGTGACAAAGATATTCACATAAATGTGGTTGGTGGGTTAAAACTTGATGACCGAGCGGCCGACTTGGCCGTTACGATGGCTATCGCTTCGGCAGCCGCAAAGCGAAAACTCTCTGACGGTGTAGTAGTTTTTGGTGAAGTTGGCTTGGGCGGTGAAATTCGAACAGTGATTCAGGCTGAAAGAAGAATCTCTGAAGCAAAGAAGCTTGGATTTAACAATATTCTTGCTCCAAAAAATTCTTCGAAAGATAGTATTGTGACATCTGTTCGTGATTTGCGAGAAGCTTTAATTAAATATTTACAATAAAGGAAAGTATGGAAACATTTTTACTATTTTTAATTTTATTTATTGTTTGTGGAATTTGGTTTGATTCGAAAAATGATAAACCGTTGATTTCGAAAACAAAAAAACAAGTACTAGTTGACACATCAATTTTAATTGATGGCCGATTCTTAGCAGTAGCAAGAACTGGATTTATTAATTTTGATATTCTGATTCCGCGGAGCGTAGTTGGTGAGCTTCAAATTTTGGCGGATGGCGGCGATGACGAAAAACGAGTTCGTGCAAGATACGGCCTGGATATTATTTCAGCTCTTCAAAATGAAGAAAAAATAACTGTAAGTATTTTGGCGGATGGAAATTCTGCGGCAGAAGGAGTGGATAATCGTTTGATTTCGCTAGCAAAAAAAATGAATGCTGATATCTTAACGGCAGATTACAACTTGAATAAAGTTGCGAAAGTTGAGGGAATCGAAGTTTTAAATATTAATGAGCTAGTGCAGTCGGTTCGTGCAGATTATTTACCGGGCGAAAAAATTATGCTTGAAATTACTCAAAAAGGTAATGAGAAAAAACAAGGAATTGGGCATTTATCAGATGGTACGATGGTTGTAGTTGAGAACGGCGAAGGATTGATTGGTACAATTAGTGAAGTTGAATTTATTCGTTCGCTTCAAACTGCCGCAGGGAAGATGATGTTTGCGCGACCTGCTGGAGTTAAGGTTTCGAAAGTTGAGACTCAAAAGAGTAAAGGGCGAGCGCCAGTTTTAAAAAATGTAACAGGCGAAAAAAAATCGAAAAAATCTTCTAAAAAATCAAAAAATATTAAGCAGAATTCGAAAGCTAAAACTAAAACTCAAACTCGCCATCGAACTCAGAAAACAGTAGAAGATAGTTTAGTAAAGCTTGCTAATCGTGATTAGCAGTTGAACTTTTAAAGTTTTTTTGCTAAAATTAAAGAATAAAAGAAAGGAAAATATGGCAGATTTTAATAAAATTTTAACTCCTGGTGATTATAAAAATGGAATTATTAATGTTGTGGTGGAAATTCCAACTGACTCAACTCATAAAATTGAATGGAATCGTGATTTGGCTGTAATGCAACTTGATCGTGTGGAACCAAAAGCTTTTGCGAAGCCAACTAATTATGGTTTTATTCCGCAAACTTTGGATGAAGATGGTGATGAACTTGATGTTCTACTTATCACAAATGATCCACTTACAACTGGAATTTTCCTAGAAGCACGAATCTTGGGTGTAATGAAATTCGTTGATGATGGAGAAGTTGACGACAAAATTATTGCCGTTCCTGCCGACGACCGCGATACTGGAAACGCTTATAAAACTTTGGCTGATTTACCAGAACAACTTATTAAACAGATTGAATTTCACTTTAATCACTACAAAGATTTGAAAAAAGCTGGTACAACAAAAGTTGAGAAATTTGGCGACATAGAAGAAGCAAAAGAAGTTATTGCAGAATCGATTGTTCGCTGGAATGAAAAATAGTTATAAATAAATTGGAAACTGAGTGAAAAAACTCAGTTTTTATTTAGTGAAATTCTGCTAAAAAATGGAAAAGCTTTATTTTTATCAAAAAAAGTGTATAATTAATATATGGAAAAGGCAGAACTCTTGAGAATTGCAAAACCGTTTTATTCGGCGGAAGATATAAAAAGACTAGAAAAAGCAATTGAATTTGCAACCGAAAAACATAAAGGACAGATGCGAAAATCTGGTGAAGAATATATAACGCACCCATTAAAAGTGGCTAGCTTTTTGGTTGAATGGGGAATGGATATCGACACAGTTGTTGCTGGTGTTTTGCATGATGTCGTTGAAGACACTGAAACCCCCCTTGATGAAATTGCTGAAAATTTTGATGACGATATTGCGTTTTTGGTTGACGGTGTAACTAAAGTTGGTAAAGCACGTGCTGGAATGGGAAATCTTGAAACTTATTTGCCTCAAACTAAAGACAATCTTTCGAAATTGTTGATTGCTGTTGGGCAAGATGTGCGAGTGGTGATTATTAAGTTGGCTGATAGATTGCATAATGTTCAAACTTTGCAATATATGTCGCCCGAAAAACAGCAAAAAATCGCTCGTGAAACTTTGGACGTTTTCGCAAGAATCGCCGATCGCTTGGGAATGGGGCGAGTTCGAATGCAGATGGAAGAGCAAGCTTTTTTGTATTTAAACCCAAAAGAATATAAACGGCTTGAAAATGAAATTCGAAAGCGCCTTGGCAAAAGTACACGAAAACTAGGAAAAGTTCGAGAAGAAGTTGAGCAAGAATTGAAAAAGGCTGGTTTGGATTTTGAAATTTCTGGCCGCGTAAAAAGTGTTTATTCGCTTCATAAAAAATTAAAAAAGACAAAAGGTGATATTGACCGAGTTTATGATTTAATGGCTTTGCGGATTATTGTGAATTCGAAAGATGATTGTTATCGTGTTTTGGGGGTTTTGCATTCGATTTATAAACCAATGATTGAACGAATTAAAGATTATATTTCAATGCCAAAGCCGAATGGCTATCAATCACTTCACACAACAGTGATTACTCCTTCTAAACTGATTGCAGAGTTCCAAATTCGAACTCGTGATATGCATGAATTTGCCGAGCGCGGCTTGGCGGCGAGTTTTCATTATCATGAACAGAAATCGAGTAAAGATTACATTTCTGGAGCTACTTCGAAAAAGCGGAGTGAAGTTAAAGGCAATGGCGGGCTTTCGAACGAATTACAATGGATTGTTCAACTACAAGATGTAGCACAACGCTTAAGAGATGGTGAGGAAATTGACCCAGAGCAGCTTCAGATTGATATTTTTGGCGATAGAATTTTTGTTTATTCGCCAAAGGGTGATATTTATAATCTACCAGAAGGCGCATTGCCGCTTGATTTTGCTTATATGGTGCATAGCGATATTGGTAAACATGCTTATGCTTTTCGGGTTAATGAGAAAATCCACGCTTTTGATAAGCCGCTTGAAAAAGGTGATGTTGTTGAGGTTTTAACACGAAAAAATTCTGAGCCAAAAATTGATTGGCTGGAATTAGTGAAAACTTCGCACGCAAGGATTAAGCTCCGTTCACAACTTCGCCAAAGGGGTGATTTAGAGCCGATTAAAAATGCAGAGGCAATTAAAGCAAGAAAATCCAACGAGAAATAGAAAAAATAAAAAGACATTCGGGCGAATGTCTTTTTTGCTAAAGATTTTTACTTATTTTTTTCTTCAAGTTTTATTATTTTATCTCTATTACTATGTACTTCAACCATTGTATTCCAATAATTTTCTTCAGAGCCTTTGTAGTGCCAAATAAATAATCCAGTTAATATAGTTAACCATATAAAAGCTAACATTATTGATGAAATAATTACAATATCTTTTTTACTTTGTGGCTTTTTCATATATTCTCCTTTATGTTAAAAATGAGTAATTTTAAGTCTTACTCAGGACTATCGTAGCTTCTAAAATATTTTTTTGATTTTTATTCGAAAATTCTTTTTGAAATTTACTATTTGCTGATTTTTATATCGACACAACAATACTAGCATAAGCTTAATCAAAAGTCAACGATTTTAAATCTGGATTTTTGAAAGCGTTTATGCTAAAATAGTTGTAGGAAATTTAATAAAAAAGGAGACGAAATGTCTAAAAAAATTGCAATTAATGGATTTGGGCGAATTGGTCGCAATGCTTTTAAATTAGCTTTCGAAAGAGATGACATTGAAGTTGTTGCTATCAACGATTTAACAGATACAAAAACCCTAGCTCATATCTTAAAACATGACTCAACTTACGGAACTTATCATCATGACGTTTCTTATGATGATAATTCAATTTTTGTTGCCGGAAAACAAATTCGTGTTTTAGCGGAAAAAGACCCAGCACTTTTGCCTTGGGAAGAATTTGGTGTTGATGTTGTTATTGAAGCGACCGGATTATTTGTTCAACCAGAAAAAGCTCGAGCGCATATTAATGCTGGCGCTAAAAAAGTTGTAATTTCAGCTCCTGCAAAAGGTGAAGGTGCAAAGTTTATTGTGCTTGGCGTGAACGAGCATGAGCTCACTCGTGAAGATGATATTATTTCGAATGCGAGCTGCACAACAAATTGTATTGCTCCTATTATGGCAATTCTTGAACGAGAATTTGGAATTGAAAAATCTTTGATGACAACAGTTCATTCTTATACTGCGAGCCAGCGAATTTTAGATGCTCCTGCAAAAGATTTGCGAGAAGCTCGTTCTGCAGCTGAGAATATTGTTCCAACAACAACTGGTGCTGCTATTGCAACCGCAAAAGTTATTCCTTCTTTGGTTGGCAAGTTCGACGGTCTTTCTGTGCGTGTTCCAACTGCGGTAGTTTCGTTAAGCGATATTACTGCTGTTTTGAAAAGAAATACTACGAAAGAAGAAATTAATGAGATATTTAAGCGTGCTGCGGCTGATCCTTTTTATCAAGGTATTTTAACTGTGACTGAAGAACCGCTTGTATCTACAGATTTTAAAGGAAATTCCCACAGCTCTATTGTTGACCTTGAACTAACTAATGTTGTTGGTGGAAATTTGGTTAAAATTGTTGCTTGGTATGATAACGAATGGGGATATTCTAATAGATTAGTAGAAATTGTTGCAGATGTTGCAGCTAATATTTAAGGAGTAAAATGAAGATTTTTCTTGGCGCAGACCACAGAGGTTTTTACTTAAAAGAGAAAGTTTTTAAATACTTAAAAGAGGGCGGATATGATGTAGAAGATATCGGCGGTTTTGAATATGACCCGAATGATGATTTTCCTGAGTTCGCTCGCGTGGCAGTTTCGAAAATACGAGCCAATGAAAAATATGATCCAAGAGCAATTTTGATTTGTGGTGGCGCTCAAGGAATGGGAATGGCGGCGAATCGTTTTAAAGGCATTCGTGCATCTGTTGTCTGGGAGCCGGAAGAAGCTAAATGGACTCGCAATGACAATGATAGTAATATAATTTGTTTACCAGCCCGCGTTTTTGATAAAGATGAAGCTGAAGCTAAGTGGAAAGAAACAGTTGATGTTTGGCTAAAAACTCCGTTTGCAGCCGCTCCAAGATTTGTAAGAAGAAATAAACAGATTGATGAGGTATAGATGTCGATAATAACACCAGCAATTTTAGCAACCAATCCAGATGAATATAAAGCTCAAGTTGAGGCAATCTTTCCTTTTGCGGAAAGAGTTCATATTGATGTAACAGATGGCAATTTTGCGCCTAATTTAACATTGCCTGAAACGCAAATTTGGTGGCCTCAAGAGTGGAAGGTTGATATTCATATGATGGTTGCTCGCCCAAGCGAACATATTGATACAATTATTCAGCTTAATCCAAATATGGTGATTTTTCATGCTGAAGTTGAGGAAGACTTAGTGCCAATTTTCGAAAGGCTTAAAAACGAAACGATGATTAAACCTGGTTTAGCTTTACTTCGTTCAACTGTTCCAGAAACTGTCGCGCCCGCAATTCAGGCGGCTGAGCATATTTTGATTTTTAGTGGAAATTTAGGCGAAATGGGCGGTCATGCAAGTATGATGCAACTCGAGAAGATTCGCTTAATTAAAAAGATTAACAGTAATGTTGAGATTGGCTGGGATGGCGGAGCTAATCTTTCGAATATTTTCAATTTAGCACAATCTGGTGTTGACGTTATGAATGTTGGTTCGGCAATTATGAATTCACAAAATCCTGAACAAAGCTATAAGCAAATGGAAGCTGAGCTTAACCGAAAAGGGGCAATTTAAAAGTGAATTTGCCAAAAATTCTTTCAATTGGAGCGGCTACTCAGGATGTTTTTTTGAGCAATTCGCCTGAATTTCGTTTGATTTCAATGGCAGAAAACCAAGATGTAGTTGAATTTCAGCTCGGTTCGAAAATTGATATTCAAAATATTGAGATTTCGAGTGGTGGTGGTGCCACTAATGCTGCAACAACTTTTGCGAGGCAAGGTTTGATTTCAAGTTTTATGGGTGTGGTTGGAGAAGACTCTTCGGGTGAACAAATTTTAAAAATGCTTGATGAAGAATCTATTGATACTTCGCGTGTTGAATTTTCGAAAAGATTTAACACAGATTATTCAACTATTATTTTGGCACCAAATGGTGAACGAACGATTTTAACTTATCGTGGCGCCTCGGAACATATTTACGCTGAAAATTTTGAATTAAAATATGGTGAATTTGATTGGATTTATGTTTCGAACTTAGCTGGTAGATTTGATGCGCTTCTAAAAATTTTTAAAGAAGCTATAAAAAAGGGTGCAAAAATAGCATGGAACCCCGGTAAAAAAGAACTCCAAGATCCTGAAAAAGTTCGAACCCTACTTCAAGATGTTGAAATTTTAATTGTAAATAAAGAGGAAGCAAGTTTAATTTTTGAGGGAGTTTCTGCTGAAGAGCTGGTTCGAAATGCTTGTAGTTTTGTGGAAGTTGCAATTTTAACAGATGGAGCGAATGGTGTTTGGGCGGCTTCTGATGACAAAATTATTCGTGCCGGAATGTATGAAGATGTGCCATCGCTAGATAGGACTGGTGCTGGTGATGCATTTGGTTCAGGCTTTGTGAGCCAGTGGGCTCAGGGTGCTGATATTAAAGAAAGTATTTTATTCGCCAGCGCAAATTCAACATCAGTAATTCAATATATGGGTGCAAAAAAAGGGATTTTGCATAAGAATGCAAAGCTTCATTCAATGCCAATGCAGGAGATTCAGTTATGAGAAGTTATAGACTCTCGGAATTGCTCGGATTGAGCGGTGCTTATGCAAGAAAATTTGATTTTGGTGTTTCGAAAATAGAAGCTAAAAAACCAGAGTTAAAGAGTGTTTCAGCTCAAATTATGGCGGAGTTGTATCGAAAATCGCATAATATTGAGAGAAGGCTGGGGTTTTCTGGCGATAGTATTTTGATGATTGAAGCTTTTTCGGCTTTAGTTAATCATCTGAATGATGAAGGTTTTTGGGCTGAATTTGGCAATGCAATATTTTTCGCAGAAGATGGTTTGGTCTCAGCAAACAAAAAAGATGTTGAAAAAAATAAAAGAATAATGAACTTGGCTGAGCATTCAAAAACTTTTTTCGAAAAAGAATTAAAACAGCAAATTCTTGAAAAATATCAGCAGGAATTTTCAAATTATTCAATCAAGCAAATAGAAGAAAAATTATTTTAAAAGGAGAAGAATGAGATATCAAATTTGTGTTTCGGGAGCTGCAACAGGTGATAGTGTTTTAGCTTCACGAGATTTAGCTTTTAGGCTCGGGCAAGAGATTGTTCGGCAGGGAAAAATTCTAACAACTGGCGCAACGGTTGGCATACCGCACCACGCAGCTTTGGGTGCAGTAAGCGTTAAGGGGCGAACCGGATTAAGTATTGGTTTTTCGCCCGCTTCAAGTTTTCGGCAGCATGTAAATACTTATAAATTACCGTTTAAGCCTTTTGATTATATTAATTTTACGGGAATGAGCTATGTTGGGCGTGATACGCATTTAGTGCTTTCGAGTGATGCGGTGATTACGGTTGGTGGTCGAATGGGCTCGCTTCATGAGCTTGCAACTGCTTTAGAATCTCGCAAGGTTTGTGGTGTTTTGCTTGGAAGTACTGCTTTAGCAGATTATGTTCCAACACTTTTGCAAAATGTTGAAGCTCCGGGCACGAAAGATATAATTTATGATAATAACCCTGAGCGGCTCGTTCGAAAAGTGATCGCAAGGCTAGATGAAAAAAATGCAGATTTTATTGCGCCACGAGATGACGAACATCTTTCAGAAAAGCGCGCTGGAAATGGATAAGGCCAACCGCTCAATTTGGGCGGTTTTTAAGCTTGACTTCTTGTAGTGAGAGATGCTATAATCAAGATATGAAAAAGCATAATCTTTATCGGGGTTTTACGATTATTGAAGTTGTTTTAGTTCTTGCAATTGCTGGATTAATATTTATAATGATATTTCTTGGGCTGCCAGTTTTGCAACGCTCACAGAGAAATGAACAAAGAAAAAGAGATATGGGTGAAATTGCTGGAGCTATACAAAATTATCGATCGGCAAATAAAGGAAGGATGCCAGAGTCTTTTGAAAGTATCAAACCGTATATCAGGCAAGATATACGAGATCCTGATGGTGATGAATATGATATATCTATTGATAGTGCAATCTACGGTAATATGGATACAAAAAACAGAAAAGCTAAGTTTGAATACCATATTAAGACTTATCATGGTAAAACTCAAGTTCGTATACATAAAGGATCGAGATGTGCCGAGGATGAAGGCTATATTTATCATGATGTGAAAGAAGGTCATGCGGCTGTTACTTTTAGATTAGAATCTGGAGATGGAAGTACTACGCAAGGAGGCCATTACTACTGCTTAGATATTTAGCTTTCTTGCATTCTATCCAAAAATATTATAAAATATAAATAATGAAATATCGCGAGTTTAAGTTAAAATCAAAATACCAGCCTACTGGAGATCAGCCACAAGCAATTTCGCAACTAGTTGAAGGCTTAAAAAATGGTGAGCGTGAACAAACTTTGCTTGGTGTAACTGGTTCGGGAAAAACTTTTACAATGGCGAATATTATTCAAGCAGTTCAAAAGCCAACTTTAATTTTGGCGCATAATAAAACTCTTGCCGCACAGCTTTACAGTGAATTTAAAAAGTTTTTTCCTGAAAATGAAGTTCATTATTTTGTGAGCTATTTTGATTATTATCAGCCAGAGGCTTATATCGCGAGCACTGACACTTATATTGAAAAAGACTCACGAATCAATGAAGAAATCGAAAAACTCCGCCACGCAGCAACCGAGGCGCTTTTAACTCGAAGTGACACAATTATTGTTTCGAGTGTGAGTTGTATTTATGGTATCGGTTCGCCGGCGAGTTATATGCAAATGGCGCTTCATATTAAGCCTGGAATGCGATATAATCGCGAGAAGTTTTTGCGACATTTGAAAGATATTCAATATGAGCGAAATGATGTAGATTTTGCACGCGGAGCTTTTCGGGTTCGTGGCGACACGGTTGATATTTTTACAGCTGGCTCAGACTTGGCAGTGCGAGTGGAATTTTTTGGCGATGAAATTGACCGCTTGATTATATTAAATCCACTTACGGGCGAAATTCTAGAAAAGCCACAGTTTTTTGATATTTTTCCAAATTCACATTATGCTACGCCAAAGGAAATTATTGATCGAGCGATTCCACAAATTGAAAAAGAATTTTACGCACGCCACGAATATTTCGAAAAGAATAAGAAGTTTTTGGAAGCTCAACGCCTAACACAGCGCACTAAATATGATCTTGAAATGCTCCGTGAAACTGGTTTTGTTAAAGGTATCGAAAATTACACGCGCTATTTAACTGAGCGTTCAGCTGGTGAGCAGCCGGCAACCTTACTAGATTATTTTCCTGATGATTTTTTGCTTTTAGTTGATGAATCGCATATGACTTTACCACAAGTTCGCGGAATGTTTAATGGTGACCGTGCGCGCAAAACAGTTTTAGTGGATAATGGCTTTCGTTTGCCATCAGCTCTCGATAATCGTCCGCTAACTTTCGAAGAATTCTATAAGCATATCAATCAAGCGATTTATGTTTCGGCGACTCCTGGTGATTTCGAACTTGAACATTCGCCAAAACCAGCTCAGCAGGTTATTCGCCCAACGGGCTTGCTTGACCCTAAAATTGAAGTTCGAAAAATCGAAGGTCAAGTTGATGATCTAATGGAAGAAATTCGAGAGCGAATTTCGAAAAATCAGCGCGTTTTGGTGACAACTTTAACCAAGCGGATGGCAGAAGATCTGAGCGGATTTTTAGAAGAAAATGGTGTGAAAACAGCATACATTCATAGCGAAATTGACACGTTGGAGCGTGGTGATATTTTGCGTGATTTGCGCAGTGGGGTTTATGATGTTTTGGTAGGAATTAACCTTTTGCGTGAAGGCTTGGACTTGCCAGAAGTTTCAATGGTAGCAATTATGGACGCCGATAAAGAAGGCTTTTTGCGCTCAGAAAGTGCGTTGATTCAAACAATTGGGCGTGCGGCTCGGCATGAGGATGGCAAGGTGATTATGTATGCTGATAAAATTACACGCTCAATGAAGATCGCAATTGATGAAACTAATCGGCGGCGAGAGATTCAACAAAAATATAATTTCGAAAATAGAATTACGCCAAAAAGTGTGGCTAGTGAGATTGGTGAAGGTTTGCGTGCGATTATTCCGCAAAAAGATAAAAAACCAAAATTAGATTTGCGAAAAATTCCACGTGAAGAATGGGAGCATTTGGTGCGAGATTTGACGAATCAAATGAATCTTGCCAGTGCAAATTTGCTTTTTGAAGAAGCAGCAGATTTACGAGATCAGATTGCGGAGATTCGAAAGAAGATGGCGAAATAGTAGATTTATGAAATTTATTAGTAAAAAATACAAGAGTTTCCTTAAGATAGTTGCAGCTATTCTGTTTGTTGTTTGGAGTTTAGCTCTTTCGGTTGTAATAATTTTTCTTTACCAAAGAATTAATAACGATATTGAGACTTCGGGTGAAATTAATGTCGCTCAAATGAATTTAATAAATAAGCTAAATCAACGAATCGAAAAACTTGAGAAAAAATAAACTTAAAGGCTTCCATTTTTTGGAAGTTTTTTACTTTAAAAATCTTTCGAAAAGTGATATACTTAAGTGTATGGAAAAAATATCAAAAGATGAAGTTAAACACTTGGCAGAACTTTCGAGCATTTCGCTAAGTGAAGAAGAAATTTCGAATCTTCAAACTGATTTGGGAAATATTGTTGAATATATCGAGCAACTTAGCGAATTAAACACGGATGGTGTTGAGTCAACTTATTCGGTTTCGAAAAATCAAAATGTTTGGCGAGAAGATAAAATTGATGATTATGGCGTGAAACGAGATGAACTTTTAAAGTTGGCGGGTGAAAATGTTGAAGATAATCAGGTAAAAGTTCCAAAGGTTTTGTAGGAGAATTATGACAAATATTTTTGAAATTAGAGAACAAGTTCTATCTGGAAAGAAAACTGCAGTTGAGTTTATTAAAGAAGCTATTTCGAAAGCGAAAAATGCTGAAAAATTTAATGCTTTTACGAGTTTGACCGAAGAGCGAGCTTTAGCGCGAGCACAAGAAATTGATGATAAGATTTCAAAAGGTGAAGAAGTTGGTGAGCTTGCAGGCGTTCCTTTTGTGGCGAAGGATAATTTTTTGGTATTTGGTTCACCTTCAACAGCTTCAAGTAAAATGTTGAAAGATTTCGAAACACCGATTCAAGCGACTGTGGTTGAAAAACTTGAAAAAGCTGGTGCGATTTGTATTGGAAAATCAAACTTGGACGCTTTTGCTCACGGTGGTTCAACCGAGAACTCAGCTTTTGGTGTAACTAAAAACTCAGTTGATGAAACTCGGGTTGCAGGTGGCTCATCTGGCGGTTCGGCGGTAATTACTGCGCTTGACATCGTGCCTTTTGCGCTTGGAACTGATACTGGCGGTTCAATTCGCCAGCCAGCTAGCTTTAATGGCGTCTATGGCGTAAAACCAACTTATGGTACAATTTCGCGATTTGGTGTGGTGGCTATGGCTTCTTCAACTGATACGGTTGGTGTTTTTGCAAAAACTGCTAAAGAAAGTGAACTTGTGATGCGTATTATGGCTGGTCTTGACGCGCGTGATGCAATGACTTTGCCCGATTTTTGGCAAGAAGAGCAAGTTCCAAAAAAGGCAAAAATTGGAGTAGTTAAAGAATTTCTTAGTGAAGGTGTTGATCCAGAAGTTCGAAAAATAACTGAGGATTATATTGAGAAAATGCGAAAAGCTGGGCATGAGATTGTGAATGTTTCTCTACCGATGAGTAAATATTCGCTCGCTATCTATTATATTATCGTTCCAGCCGAGGTTTCTTCAAACTTAGCGCGATATGATGGAATTCGTTATGGTTTGCGTTCAAAATCTGCTCAAAACTTGGGCGAGGTTTTTGGTAAATCTCGTGATGAAGGTTTTGAGGCTGAAAATAAACGCCGAATCATGATTGGTTCATATGTTCTATCAAGTGGATTTTATGATGCGTATTATTTGAAGGCGCAAAAAGCTCGCACGCTTTTGATTAATGAATTTAACAAACTTTTCGAAGAAGTTGATTTTTTGGTTGGCCCTGTTGCACCAACTCCTGCGTTTAAAATTGGTGAAAATGCTCACGACCCAGTAAAAATGTATCTAGCTGATATCTTGAGCGTACCAGCTTCACTCGCTGGGCTTCCTGCGGTTTCTGTTCCAGCTGGTAAAACTGAAAATGGCTTACCTGTCGGTGTTCAAATTATCGGAAAGATGAAATCGGACGCAAAAATTCTAGCCTTAGCTGATGAATTGGAGAAAAACTAATGGATTTAGTAATTCTTTCGGTTTCTATTTTGATTTGTGCTGGCCTTTTGTTTTTCTTTATTGGGATTACGAAAACTGAAAAAATACAACTTGATAAATTAAAGTTTCAGGGTGACTGGCTAAAAATAGAAAATTCAATCAAAAAAGATGAACCTGCAACTTGGCACTTGGCGTTAATTAATGCCGATAAACTTGTTGATACGGCAATGCGGGAGCTTCGAGTTTCTGGCCAAACGATGGGTGAGCGGCTGAAGAATTCAAAAGATAAATTTTCAAGTCCGAATTCAATCTGGCACGCTCACAAACTTCGAAATGTGGTTGCGCATGAGAATGATGCAAAGATTAATTTTGATCAAACTCGCCGAGCAATGAATAGTTTTAAACAAGCTTTGAAAGATTTAGGAGCAATTTAATGGAAGATATTTTAAAAAAATATGAAATGACAATTGGAATTGAGTGCCATGTTCAGTTAAAAACTAAAACCAAGCTTTTTAGTGGAAGTGATAATGACGCACGAGAAAAATCACCGAATGAAGCAACTTCGCCAATTGATTTTGGCTTGCCAGGAATGTTGCCAGTTTTAAATAAAGAGGCGGTCCGCCTAGCTGTGCGAGCTGGAAAGGCACTAAACGCAAAAATTGCTAATATGAGCCGATTTGACCGCAAACATTATTTTTACCCAGATTTACCAAAGGGTTATCAAACATCGCAGCTCTATCAGCCGATTATTGGTGAAGGTGAGATTATTGCGCCACTTCCTAGCGGCGGTGAAGTAAAAGTTCGAATTGAGCATGCTCATCTTGAAGAAGATGCTGGAAAACTCACTCATTTTGGTGATCATTCTTTAGTTGATTTAAATCGCGCCGGAACTCCTTTAATTGAAATTGTGTCAATGCCGGATATTCATTCTGCCGAAGAGGCGCGTGCCTATGCTGAAGAACTCCATAAGCGAATGGTTTTTGCAGATGTTACAAATGGTGATTTATATCAAGGTAATATGCGTTTTGATGTAAATATCTCAGCACGAAAATTCGGTGATGAAAAGCTTGGAACACGAACTGAAATTAAGAACTTAAATAGTTTTCGGAGTGTTGAACGAGCGGCTCAATATGAATTTGAGCGGCAAGTTAGATTGCTTGAAAAGGGTGAGAAAATTAAGCAGGAAACTCGCGGTTGGCTTGATGATGAGCAGAAAACAGTTTCACAACGAAGCAAGGAAGAGGCTCAAGATTACCGATATATGCCGGATCCAGATATTCCGCCAATTATTTTGAGCAATGAAGAAATTTCGAAAATGCAAGCGCAATTTCCGATTATGCCAGATTATTTCCGTGAAAAATTTAGTGTTTTCGGGCTTGATAGTTCTGTAGTTGAGTACGCTTTGAGCGATTATCGAATTGCTGAACTACTCCTTGCAACTTGGGGCGATGGTCCTTGGGAGAAATCTCAAAGTGAACTTTATAATTCTGCAGAAATCGAGGGCTACACTCTTGAAGAGCACAAAGAAAACATGAAGCGAATTTTCAACTGGTTTGCTTCAACGCCAAGCGAGGAGATTGATTTAGAGAAGGTCTATAAAGGGTATTTGGGCCCTCATCGATTAACACTTTTGGCACATTTAGTTCATGAGAAAAAAATTAGCTCGAATGGTGGTCATCAAATTTTCTTGGCGATGTTTGATGATGATAATTTAGGACTCATGCCAGAAAAAATCGCTGAAAACATGAATCTCCTCCAAGTTTCTGATGAAGGTGAAATTGCGAAAATCGTTGATGAAGTAATGAGTGATGCGGCTTCACAAAAAGCGATTGAAGATGTTCGAAACGGTAACGATAAAGCAATTGGTTTTTTGGTTGGTCAGATTATGAAAAAATCGCAAGGCAAAGCAAATCCAGCTTTGGCGCAAAAATTGATTCGTGAAAGGTTATAAGTGGAAGAAAAATTTGAATTTCAAGCTAATTTTAATGGCGATAAAAATATTGCTGGTAGTTTGATTTTTTCAGCTAACGGGATAGAGTTCTATGAAGATTTTGCTCTATCTCGCCCGCTTGAGATCTGTTTAAAACCGAATGAAATTCAAGAGATTAATTTTATTGATACTGCTGACGAAGTTTATCAACCGGGAATTTTTCGAATTCTATTTTTAGGAATGTTAGCTTTTGGTCGCCCAAAAAATTGGCAGAAGAAATCTTGTCGAATCGAGGTTGAAATGCTCGATGGAAGTCTTTATTATTTTACTATAAATGGATATTCTTCATTAGATATTCGAACTCAAGTAAATAAGATTGTATCGGGATATTTTTAGATTTTTTTAGAAAACTATTGACATAAGAATTATTTTATGGTAAAATACAAATTAGATTTGAATAAAATCAAAAAATAAATAAAATAAAAAATTAAAAAAGGAGAAAAATGAGCTCGGCTGCAGAAATATTAGTTGTTTTTCTTTCTATAGCTCTTGCGGTTTTCATCACACTCGGAATTGTTACTTTTATCCTAGTAATTCGTGTAACTCGCCAAATTGGTGATGTTGCAGAAAAAATGCAAAATATAACAGCAAGTATTGATGGAATCGCACAAAATGTCGCTCAGGTGACTTCACCGATAATCATCGGAAAAACAATTTTTGACATTTTTAATAAATTTAAAACTAAAAAGGAGAAAAAATAATGAGTAAAAAATTTGGACTAGGATTAGCTGTTGGTGCTTTAGTTGGCGCAGTTGCTGGAATTTTAACCGCTCCTAAAAGTGGCGAAGAAACTCGAAAAGATTTAAAATTAAAAGCTAAAAAAGTTGCTGATGTAGCCACGCAAAAAACCGGTGAAGTTGCTGAAAACGCAGGCGAATTTGTTGAAGAAACTAAAGAAAAAGTTACTGAATTTGCCGAAGGTACTAAAAGTAAAACTGGCGAAGTTGTAGAAAATGCAAAAAAAGAGGCTGGTAAAATTCAAAAACGTGCATTAAATACTTTCGAAGGTGCTAAAAAAGGTTTTGAAAAGAAAGTTTAATTATAGAAAATCGCTCAATCAAATTTGAGCGATTTTTATTTTACTAGTTAATGAGTATAAAATTATTTTTACCTTTTTTGAGTAGGCCTTTTTCAGCTATTTGAATATCCTCTTGGAGTTTATTGCCGTTAAATGAAATTGAATTTGCTGAAATTAACCTTTTGGCCTCACCTTTGCTTTTAGCAAAATTCGTTTCGATCAATATTTCGCTAATAGTTTTATCTTTTGAAGCTACAGGAATTTCATATTTTAATACTTCGATTTCAGCTTTAGTTAGGTTTTCGAAAGCTTTTCCGCCAAAGAGGACTTCTGTCGCAGAAATTACATTTTTTGCAACTTCTTCGCCATGAACAATTTCTACAACATTTTTTGCTAATGCTTTTTGAGCAATTCGCAAGTGCTGATTCTCTTGATGATTTTTTTCGATTGTTTCAATCTCTTCTTTCGAAAGTGTTGTTAGAATTTTTAAATATTCAAAAACGCTTTGATCATCTGAGTTAAGGAGGAATTGATACATTTTGAATGGTGATGTTTTTGAAGCATCAAGCCATAAAGCCCCGCCTTCTGACTTGCCAAATTTTCGGCCAGTTGAGCGATTGATAAGGAGAGGTGCTGTCATTGCAAAGACTTCAGCGCCTTCTTTCTTTCGAATTAAGTTTACACCAGAAAGTAAATTTCCCCACTGATCGCTTCCTCCGATTTGAAGCGAAACGCCGTTATTTTTGTATAAATACCAAAAATCATAACCTTGGAGAAGAGTATATGTAAATTCCGCAAAACTTAATCTGCTACCATTATTTATTCTACTTTTGAAAAAATCTCGGCTTGTTAGTTCTGTCATATTGAAATTTTTACCAATATCACGTAAAAAAGGTATTAACTCTATTTTCGAAAGCCAATCCGCATTATTTACGACTTCAAAATCTTGCCCAGCAAAAAGTTTCGAAACTTGAGATTTGAGAGCCTCGGTATTTTTAGCTACTATTTCAGGCGAGAGGAGTTGGCGCTCTTCAGTGTCGCGCATATCACCAATCATTCCAGTGCCACCACCAATTAGAAGAACTACTTTGTGACCATGATCAAGAAATCGCCTAACCATCATATAAACACTTAAATGGCCAATATGAAGGCTGTCAGCAGAAGGGTCGGCGCCAAGATAGATGGTTCGCTTTTCACCATCTAAAACTTTTGAATCTTGAAAAGTGGTTTGATTCCAGAAACCACGCCATTTTAGCTCTTCTGATAACTTCATTTACTCTCCCGTTATTATATTTTATTATTAACTATATTAACACAAAAAAAGCTTTTTTTCCAGTATTATAAAAATTAAAAAATCTTGAAAACCATAAGCAATTGCGGTATAATTGAGTGTAATATGGATAGAAGAAAAATACTCAATAAGGATGGGAAATCTGTTGAAAAACGAACTGCTTCGAAAAAAATGAGTTCATTAAAAAAACAGAATAACCTAAGTTTATACACAAATTTAGCTCATCGAAGGAAAGAAAAGAAAGATTCGAAAGCTCGTGAGCGAGCAGAGTATCTTGCAAGTTTACCGAAAGACCCAGTGAAGAGATTTTTTTATCGTCTTCATCCAAAACGAGTTTTAAAGTATTGGTTTAGTAAGCGCGGTTTATTTATGGCTTTAAAAATTTTCGCAGTATTTATTGTTATTGCTGCAGTCGGAATCGCGGCAGCTTTTGCTTACGTTTCGAAAGATTTAAATCAAATTAAACCAGAAGAATTAGCTAAGAGAGTCCAGACTACAGTTTCGAAATACTACGATAGAAATGGTGAGCTTTTGTGGGAAGATAAGGGTTCTGGTGATTATAAGCTAGTTGTTGATAATTCTGAGATTTCAGACTATGTTAAAAAAGCAACTGTTGCTATCGAAGATCGAGATTTTTACAAGCATAAGGGTGTTGATTTGACTGCTATTATTCGTGCTTTTGTAAATAACTTTAGAGGTGGAGCAACTCAAGGTGGCTCAACCTTGACGCAACAGCTTATTAAACAGGTTTATTTCTCTAATGAATCTAGCGATCGTGGACTCAGTGGAATTCCACGAAAAATTAAAGAGATGATTCTTGCGGTTCAAGTTGAACAAATGTATAATAAAGACCAAATTCTTTCACTATATTTGAATGAATCTCCATATGGTGGCCGCCGAAACGGAGTTGAATCTGGTGCTCGAACTTATTTTGGCAAAAGTTCGAAAGATCTAACTTTGGCTGAGGCTGCATTATTAGCTTCTATCCCTAATAATCCAGCAGTTTATAATCCATATAATGTAAGCTATAATAAGAGCTTGATTGAGCGCCAGCATAAAGTTTTGAATGATATGGTTTCTTGTGGGTTTATTACTGAAAAAGAGGCTAAAGAAGCTAAAGAATTCGATATTCTTGCAACAATTAAGCCAGAAAAAGATCAATATACAAATATTAAGGCACCACATTTTGTTCAAGAGGTCAAAAAGAAACTTGAAGAAAAACTTGGTGTTAAGGTTGTTGGTGCTGGTGGCCTAACTGTTAAGACTACGGTTGATTTAAAGGCTCAGTCTATTGCTGAAAATGCCGTTAATGCTGGTGCTAAAACTTTGTATGTTAGTGGCGCTGATAATATTGCTATGACATCTGTTGATGTTGCAACTGGGCAAGTTATTGCTCAAGTTGGATCGGTTGACTATAATAAAGCTGGATATGGTCAAACTAATGCTTCAACTTCATCTCTCGACCCGGGCTCAAGTATTAAACCTATTGTCGATTATGCGGCTTTGTTTAACAAGAAGGATACCGTTTATACACCAGGAACAATTTTGAAGGACGAAAATATCGATTCGCAATATTGTAATGGAACATATGGGGCTTGTCAGCTAAGGAATGCTTCGAAGCAATTTTACGGTAGTGTACCAATTAGATTCAGCCTTGGAAACTCTTTAAATATTGCAGCAGTTAAGGCGTTGAGTATTGTTGGTGTTGACGAAGGTTTGAGTGTTGCACAACAGCTTGGTGATAAATCTTATTGTAAAAATAGTAATGCTGGTCTTTCTGCTGCAATTGGTGGTGGATGTTCGGTTCACCAGGATGAGCACACAAATGCTTTTGCATCTATTGCGCGAGGTGGTGTTTACAAAGAATTAACATATTTTACTGAAGTTAAAAATTCATCAAATCAAAAGATTTTTGAGTGGAAAGATGAATCAAAACAGGTGATTGATTCGCAGGCCGCATATGAATTGACTGATATTCTTGCTGATCCAAGTGCTCGAACAACCACATTTGGCGGTCAAAGTCGAAGCTATGGATTTACGATTCCTGGGGTTTGGACGGCTTCGAAAACCGGAACTACAGATAACGGAAAAGGTGCCGCCAAGGACTCTTGGATGATGAGTTATTCTCCTGTAGTTGCAACAGGTGTTTGGAGCGGAAACCATGACGGTCGGGCTTTGCGATCTCCTGATAACAGTCCTGTGCGTAGAGTGATTAATGAATATATGCGTGATGTTCACCATCAAGTTTATGCTTCTAATGGTAAATGGAAATCTGGTGATAAAATTGAAAGACCATCCGGAATTCGAAATTGTACAATAAATGGTAAGAATGATATTTGCCCATCTTGGTGGGATAAAAATAAGACCGGTTCAGTCTCAAGAGAAATTGAGTTCGATAGTATTTCAAAAAAGAAAGCAACTAAATGTACACCAGAATCTACTCGAGTTAAACTAACTGTTTTCGAAACAACTGACCCAGTCTCTAAAAAGAAAACAATAACGGCGCCAGAAGGTTATAATGTGAATGAAGAAGACAATATTCATAACTGTTCAGACTTACAACCATCTATCTCGAGTGTTTCATACTCAAGGCATGCAAATTCAAATACTTACCGAATAAATATAAATATTGCAAAGGGGAATTTCGATATAACTTCGGTCGTAGTTAAGGTTGATGGCGCAACAATTAGTACTGCTCTTCCAACTGAAAACACACTCTCAACAGATTATACTTTTAATAAATCTGGTCAAAATATTACGGTTGAAGTTACCGACTCTGGTGGATATAAAGTTTCCAAAAGTTATACAGGCCCCTCCTCGATAAGTACGGAAAATACAACGGGTTCTTCAAGCTAAAAATAAAACTACTCCTGATGGGGTAGTTTTATTATCGCCGATTTTGCATCGCATTTATAATAGATTGGATAAAGTCACCAATTCCGCCCGGAATGTTAACAAAAAAGTTAAGAATCCAAATTAACAAGAAGATTAGAACTGTTGCACCAATAGCGCTACCAAATCCAAAAGCTATTCCGCGAAAGAAATTAACTTTATAAATAGCCCAGCGACTTGGATAAATATCGTTAAAAACTTCTTCGAGCAAACCAATTTGAGCTCCGCGCGCATTGTCATCGGCTAGTTTTTTTGCAGATTTTTTTAGAATTTTATTCATCGGAATTATTTTAACATAAATATTCTAAAAACGCAAGCGCTTTGATTTTATTGAGAGATAGTGATAAAATAGATATAAAAGGAGCTGGAATAAATGAGCAAAGAATTAATAAAAGCCAAATCTAATTTATCAAAGTTAGCTTTCGAAAATTTACAAAAGTGGCTTTTAGATGAAAAATATCATGAATTTAAAGCGCAAATTTTGAATTTAATCGAAAACGAAAATTGGGACGAGCTTGAAGATGCATTTTTTAAAATTTTGGAATTTGGTACGGCTGGGCGACGCGGGAAAGTTGGTGCTGGCTCTAATCGTATTAATTCGGTCACGATTTCAGAAAGCGCACAAGCTCTCGCAAATTATTTAAAATCACTTAATATTAATTCACCAAGTGTTGCAATTGCTTGGGATGTTCGAAATTCCTCTTGTGAGCTTTCGAAAAAAAGTGCTGAAATTTTAGCCGCAAATAATATTGAAGTTTTTTATTTCGATACTCCGCGCTCGACCCCAGAATTATCTTTTACAGTTCGAAATCTTAAAACTTCGGCAGGAATTGTGATTTCGGCTAGTCATAATCCGCCAGAAGATAATGGAATTAAGATCTACTGGAATGATGGCGCACAAATTTCAGCTCCACACGATAAAAAATTAATGAAAATAGCTAAAAATATCGAAGAATTTAAAACTGGTGATTTTGATGAATTTGTAAAAAACGGTAAAATTAAAATTTTGGGTGAAGAAAACGACTATTTCTATATCAAGGCTAATGTAAAATTATCTTTATCGAAAAATAGAAATGCAAAAATTGTTTTTTCACCTATTCACGGAACTGGAACGACGAATTTATTGAAAACTCTTCAGTTTGCGGGTTTCGAAAATATCATTCTTGTTGATGAGCAGATGAATTTTGATGGTAATTTTTCAACGCTTCAAGATAGAAAACCAAATCCAGAAAATCTTTCTGCAAATAGAATGGTGATTTCAAAATTAAGAAAAGAACAAGCAGATATTGCTCTAACTACTGACCCAGATGCTGATCGAATTTGTGTAATGAGTCTTGAAAAAAATGGAGAAGTTCGAAGTTTTTCAGGCAATCAAACTGCAATTTTGGTGGCTGATTATATTCTTTCAAAGAAGCAAAAGGATCGAAATAAGCATGCCAAACTTTATTTTGGGAATCGTGACTTTATTTGCAAAAGTTTTGTAACTACTGATATGTTAAATGTTTTAGCTAAAAAATATGGTGTAAAAATTTATGATGATTTGCTGGTTGGGTTTAAATTTATTGGCAAAAAAATATCACAAAAAGAAGCGCTTGGAGAGAAATTTATTACTGGATTTGAAGAAAGCCTCGGCGGGCTTATTGGTTCGCAAACTAGAGACAAAGATGCTGCAACAATTGGATTGATGATAGCCGAGCTTGCATCGGAATTAAAGCTTAAAAATCAAACTTTGGGTGAGAGGCTTGATGAAATTTATGCTGAAAATGGATATTTTGTTGAAAAGACTGAATCTCTTGAATTTAGCGGCGCTGAAGGATTTACAAAAATGCAAGAAATTATGCAAAAAATGCGAATTGGAAATAAAAATTTTGGTGCATTAAAAATGCGAGATTTCGAAAATTTAACTGAGTTAGATTTTTCAACAAATGAAAAAAATAATTTTAAAATGTTGGAAAATGGAAATGCGGTAAGTTTTATTTTTGATTCAGAAGATAGAAGAATTACGATTCGACCAAGCGGAACTGAACCAAAAATTAAAATTTATGCTCAATGGCGTTTCGAAAATAAACAAGATTGTGCAAAGATTGAGAATATTTTAAGTGATTTTAAGGAGAAGATTTTAAATGAGTGTTAATCGATTAGTGGAAAAATTTAAGCCCGAACATTATGAACTAAAGCTTGATTTAATGCAAGCAAAAAATCGTGAATTTAATGGAATTGTTGATATTTTTGGTGAGATTAACAATGAAAAAGAAATTACGCTTCATTCGAAAGATTTAGAAATCAAAAATATTATTTCTGCAAACGATATAAAATTGAACTTTTCGAAAGCTGAAAATGATGAAATTTTAGCGAATATTGAAAAACTTAATTTTAAAAAAGGTGACAAAATTCAACTTAAAATTGAGTTTTCCGGTAAAATAACAGATGCAATGCACGGATTATACCCTTGCTACTATAAAGAAAATGGTGAGAAAAAAGAGCTTTTTGCAACTCAATTTGAAAGCCATCATGCTCGTGAGGTTTTTCCGTGTGTTGATGAACCTGAAGCGAAGGCAACTTTTTCGTTAGAGATTAAAGCTTTGAGCGATCTTGAAGTTTTGTCGAATACTGAAATTATTGAAAAAAAAGAAAATGGCAATATTCAACAGGTTAGATTTGCCAAAACGCCAAAAATGTCAACATATTTATTAGCCTTTGTGTTGGGTGATTTTCAACGAGTTTCGAAAAAGACTAAAAGTGGTGTTGAAGTTTCAGTTTTGGCAACAAAAGCTCAAAATTCTGAATTAATGGAATTTCCACTTAGTTTTGCGGTACGGGTTTTAGAATTTTATGAAGATTTTTTTGGTCAAAAGTTTCCGCTTTCAAAATGCGACCACATTGCTTTGCCAGATTTTTCTAGTGGTGCGATGGAAAACTGGGGTTTAATCACCTATCGTGAAACTGCATTGCTTGCTGGTAAAAATTCCTCAATATCTTCAAAAAAATATGTTGCGTTAGTGATTGCGCACGAAACTTCACACCAATGGTTTGGAAATCTTGTAACAATGAAATGGTGGGATGAGCTTTGGCTGAATGAATCTTTCGCAACGATGATGGAATATTTAGCAACTGACGCTTTAGAGCCAAAATGGAGAATCTGGGAAGAATTTGCAGTTAATGAAGCAGTTTTAAGTTTGCGCCGCGATGCAATTGACGGTGTTCAGGCAGTTCATGTTCCAGTTCATCATCCAGATGAAATTAGCACTATTTTTGATGGCGCAATTGTTTATGCAAAAGGTGCTCGCTTAATGAACATGCTTCGAAAATATGTTGGGAACGATGCATTTCGAAAAGGTTTGCAAATGTATTTTGAAAAGTTTAAATATCAAAATACAATTGGTGAGAATTTGTGGGATTGTTTGAGTGAAGCTTCTGGCAAAAATGTCGCAGATTTTATGAATCCTTGGCTTTTTAAAAGTGGCTATCCGAGTGTTTTGGCTGAAGAAGATGGTGAAGAATTAAAATTATCGCAAAAGCAATTTTTTATTGGTGAAGGTAAAGATAGTGGGCGAATTTGGCCAATTCTACTTGGCTCAAATCAAAATAATTTGCCTGAGATTATGGATTCAAAAGATTTAATTTGTAAGAAAAGTTCAGATTTTGTTCAGCTAAATCAAGGGAATGTTGCTCATTTTATCACAAATTACAGCCAAAATCTTTTCGAAAAATTGCTTGAAAAGGTTAGAAATGGTAATTTAGATACAATTTCCCGCCTTCAAATTCTTCAGGAACGTTCTTTGCTTTCACACGGTGGTGAAATTCCAAGTGTTGAGCTGCTGCGAACTTTACAGAGTTATGATAAAGAAACTTCTTTAACGGTTTGGGATATGATTAGTCTTTTAATTGGTGAATTGAAAATTTTCATTGATGAAGATTCTGCGAGTTCGAAAAAAATGAAAAAATTTGTTGGCAATTTAGCTCAGAATGAATTTGAAAAACTTGGATTCGTTAAAAAAACTGGCGAAGACGAAGAAGACACCCAAAAACGTAGCTCAATTTTGGCGCACATGATTTATGCTGAAAATGAAAAAGCGATCTTGGGCGCTCTAGATATTTTTAAAAATTCGCCGAATATGGAAGATATTGATTCGGAAATTCGAAGTTTAATTTTAACTGTAAAGATTCGCTTTGAAGAATCTCCAGAATTAGTGCAAAAAATGCTCGAAAGTTATAAGAATACTTCAAACGTTGATTATCGAGATGATATTATGGTGGCTTTAACTTCAACTAAAAATATTCGAACTGGCGAATTACTCCTTGAAAAAATGCTTGAAAATGACATAATTCGAACTCAGGATATCCTAAGTTGGTATGTTCATTTACTTCGAAATTTGAAGACTCGAGAGCTAGCATGGAAATGGTTGCGTGAAAATTGGAAATTAATTGAGGAAAAATTTGATGGTGATAAAAGTTATAATGATTTTCCGCGATATTCAGGTGCGATCTTGCGAACCGAGAAACAGCTCCAAGAATTTAAAGAGTTTTTTAATCCTCTAAAAAGCGACCCAAGCTTAACTAGAGCGATCGAGATGGGTGAGAGAGAAATCGCAGGGCGAGTTGATTTGATTAAGCAAGACAAAACTGCTATTGATAAATTTTTACAAAATCTTTAAACTTAAAACCGACCATATTCAACGGTCGGTTTTACTTTAATTTG
>CAUSJG010000001.1:0-94441 GCA_963532115.1 uncultured Saccharimonas sp. (SeqCode) | reverse complement strand
CATACTGCGAAAGCGGGAAAATAGCACGGTGCCGAATTATAAAAAACTCCTCCTAGTCGGTGGAGTTTTTTCGTATTGAGAGTATGATATAATATCGTAATTTATTTAGAACTATTTTTGTATTCAAATAATTCACCTAATTCAATAGGAAATATTTTTACTTTTTGGTTATATTTTCGAATTTTATTATTTAATTCATTATATTTTTCAAGAGGAATTTCTATGTGAATAATATCCTCAAAAGGAATATCCTCTAAAGAACGAATTTCAGTTTCGCTAAATATTTTTGGCAATTTTGCAGTTTTGTTTAGGTTTTTAATACCAAGAATTACCGGGAAGTTTTCTCTAATATCAGAGTATTTTTCAAAAGATTCCCATGTATTTCTACAAGATTTATTTATTTTTCCGCTCCAAGACTTTTTTGAATTGATTTTATTTTTCTTTCTCCAATTGAGAATATTCATAAGTGAACGCGGAGCAAGTATTGTATATGCTAAAACATACATTTTTGTGTAATGTCGCACAATCCAAAAAATACTATCACCAAAACGAAATGTTTTAGGATTCTTAAAATTATGATTATCCGCATAACATCTAGCAATAATTCTTTTATTTACTAGTGATATTGATTTCATACTTAATTTTTTAGAATAAATAATTAAGTAGTCATCTTGCTGAGTTTTTAATCCGTTTTTTAAAATATTATCAAAAATTGGTGTAATATTTCCACTGGAACTATACTCAAATCCTCCAGTTCCGTGCCAGAATTTTACATTTATAATACTATTTTTATACTCTTCTAGCTCGTTTTTAGTAAAATTTGGTAAAGTATTCGAAAGTTGCTTTTGGAGCTCTAGAATCGCCTTATTTTGTATTTTAGTTTTTATTGATTTTGGTAAGAAAAATACACAAATTTGCTTAGGTAACTTACGGTAGAACTTATTATTTATTCGAAAAAACATAAGAAAATTATAACATAAACAGATTAGAAATACAAAAATATTATAATAAAATAAAAAAGCTCTTATGTAAATATTGACAAAAAGCATAAGTTGTGCTATAATTAAAACATAATCAAAAATAGATTAGATTTTAATAAAACAAAGGAGATTAAATGGCCGGAACAAAGGCGGGCGGCGCAAAGGCAGCTGCAACTAATAAAGCAAAATATGGAAAAGATTTTTATTCACGAATTGGGCAAAAAGGCGGTAAAAATGGAACAACTGGCGGATTTGCTGCGAACCGTGAACTTGCAAAAATTGCGGGGCAAAAGGGCGGTCGAATTAGCCGTCGTGGCCCAGCCACAACAAAGATTTCAATGACTGAAGAGTCTGAAGAATCAAAAATTGAAGTTCGCGTAGCTTAAAAAGATATATAAATAAAATCACGCTTTCGAAATATTGCGTGATTTTATTTTATTTTATTTTATTTTATTTTTCGCCGCAAACTTTTAAAACGAGAATCGTTATTTTGCCAGATAGTTCCGCAAGCGGGGCATTTATACGTTAAATCTTTTTGTTGAAAACCATTTAGTTTGCATTTTGGGCAGAGGCCTCTTTTATGTAGCCAATCTCGATAAGTGTCAAGCTTGCTCTCAGCTAAATTCGAGTTAAAACAAAATCCATATTGACTTGTAAGGTTATTTCGAACGAGCTCCCAAGCTTCAGACTCCATCTTAAGGAGTTCAATATCAAGCCAAAAATCTTCGTGGTTAAGCAGTGCGTGAGCTAATTCATGCAAAATTAATAGATGAAAATTTGAAGATTCTGGTTCGAAAAAAATTGTATTTTCTTTCTTTGACCAATAGAAATCGTCGCTTTCTTCGAAATTGAATTGAGGAAAGTCTGTGCGCAATTTTTCAACAAATTCCAAATTCATTAAAAATTCAATGCCTCTTTTGCAAATTCGAAACAGCCATAAATAACTGCTTCGCGCGGTTTTTGAGCTTGAACAATTTTTGGGCAAGAAATTCCTTCGGGCAGGTTTTCGCGAACAATTTGTTCTAGAAAAAGATCGAATTTTTTGAAATTTTCACCAAGGCTACCGCCAATAATAATTACCTCTGGCTGAATTACTGGAATTATCACTAAAAATCCGCGCGAAATTCTATCGGCAATATTTTGCCATTGTCGTGGTTTTGAAATCTCGCTTGCATATTTACCATAAACATTAAAAATTGCCCGCGCACTCGCAAATTCTTCCCATTCTCGCACTCGGCCATCGAATTCAATTGGAATTCGTCCAATTTCGCTATTTTTTAGGCCTTGGTTGATTTTTCCATCTGTTATTATGCCTGAACCAATTCCCGTTGAAAGTGTAACATAAAGAATATTTTGAGCTTTATTTTTAAATTTTTTACTTTCGAAAAGTCCAGCAAGATTGGCGTCGTTTTCAACTAAAATTTTAATATTTGAAAAGATTTTTGAAAGTTCAGCTTTTACATTAAAATTCTGCCAGCGTAAATTTTTTGCCCACAAAATTATGCCGTTTTCAATAATTCCAGGTTCGGCACAAGAAATTGCTTGGATTTCACCTGCTTTTAGTTGTTTCGAAAATTCTTTTTTAATAACTTTTTCAATAATTTCAAGATATTTTTGCTGAGATTTTGGCGTTTGAAATTCGAAAGATTTTAAAAGTTTGCCTTCTTTCGAAAATCCCGCCAATAAAGTTTTTGTTCCACCCGTATCAATTGCAATAATCATAACTCTATTTTACGATGAAAAAAATAAAAATTCAACCTTTTAAAACGCTTGATTTTTTTAGCTCAAAATGTTAAAATGGTAGCAATCTATTGGGCAGGTTAATTTTAGCTATGTTCAAAGAAATACAATTAAGGAAGGAGTCTTAAAGACTAATGGCAACAGCCAAAAAAATAACAATGGACGAATTGTTGGCGTCTGCTCCAGAGAGCGCAAACCAACTAAATCAAGGCGAAACTGTTGAGGGAACAATTCTTTCAGTTCGCAAACACGAGATTTTAATTGACTTAGGAGCGAAAGGTGTTGGATTTGTCCCTCGCCGAGAAGCTGGTCATTCAAAAAACCTTGTTGAAGGTGAAACGGTAACAGCAAGCGTTGTTGATACTGAAATGGACAACGGAATGTCGTTGCTTTCTCTTCGAAAAGCTGCAAAAGATCGCGGTTGGGAAGAAGTTATCGAAAAAATGGAAAATGGCGAAATTATCGAAATTATTCCATTTGATGCTAACCGAGGTGGTTTGCTAGTTGAATATGAAGGAATTCGCGGATTCTTACCTGTTTCTCAACTTTCAGCAGAACATTACCCACGTGTTGGCGCAAGCGACAAAGATGAGATTTTGAGCCGATTGAATGCACTTATTGATAAGCCAATCAATGTTCGAATTCTTGACGCAGATCGCAAAACTAACAAACTTATCTTTAGTGAAAAAGAAGCTATCAAAGATGGTTTAAACGAACGATTCGACAGCTTGAAAATTGGAGATGAAGTTGAAGGTGTTGCGACTGGTGTTGTTGATTTTGGCGTTTTCGTAAATATTGAAGGAATTGAAGGTTTGGTACACATTTCTGAAATTTCTTGGGAACGCGTAAATAATCCAAAAGATTATGTAAAAATCGGTGACACGATTAAGGCAAAAATTATCGCAATTGATAAAGATCGCCTAAGTCTTTCAATGAAACAACTAACTGAAGATCCTTGGCTTTCAGAAGTTGAACAGTTTAAAAAAGGTTCAAGCGTTGAAGGAACTGTAACACGAATTACACCATTCGGTGCTTTCGTAAAAATCAGCCCAGCAATTGAAGCTCTTGTTCATGTTTCGGAACTTGGCAAAGGAAATGATATTAACCCAGAAAATATCTTTACTCTAAATGAGCGTAAAGAATTTGTGGTTATTGATATCGATAAAGAGAATCGAAAAATTTCTCTTAGCCTTGCAAAATAATTCAAAATTATTCTTGCGCTGAACAGTCGGAAATCGGTTTCGAAATCGGTTTCCGAACTTCAGCTTAAGAAAAATAAAAAACCAGAGGAGGTTGTATGAGTCAGAAGAAAATTGTAAATATCACAGATTCAATTACTGTTGATGAATTAGCTGGAGCTTTAAATCTCCCTGTTACAACTTTGATTGGTGAGCTTTTTAAGAATGGAATTGTTGCAACTATTAATCAACGAATTGATTTTGAAACTGCTGTGATTGTGGTTGAAGAACTTGGTTTAAAAGATGTTGAACTTAAGAAAAAAGCAAAAGCTGATGTCGTAACCTCTCGATTGCAAAAAATGCATGAAGTTTCTGAAAATGCAAAACCTCGGCCACCAATTGTGGCGGTGATGGGGCATGTTGATCATGGAAAAACTACACTTCTTGATACAATTCTCGGTACAAAAACTGTTTCTGGAGAGGCTGGTGGAATTACTCAGCATATTTCAGCCTATCAAACTGAAAGAAAAGGCCGAAAAATTACACTTCTTGACACACCAGGACATGAGGCTTTTGCAGCACTCCGCCAACACGGAGCTACTTTAACTGACGTTGTGATTATTGTTGTTGCGGCCGATGACGGTGTTAAACCTCAAACTGTTGAAGCAATTAGGTTTGCTCAAAATGCCAACGCAAAAATTGTTGTTGCAATCAATAAGATGGATAAAGACACTGCAAATAAAGATCGCGTAATGGCAGAGCTTTCTGAGCGTGGTTTAATGCCAGAGGAGTGGGGTGGTGATGTTACTATGGTGCCAATCTCGGCGAAAAATGGTGACGGGATTGATGATCTTCTTGATATGGTTATTTTAACTGCTGATTTAGAGGAGTTGCGTGCTGATATTGATATTCCTGCTGAAGGTTTGGTGATTGAATCGCATATGGAGGTTGGTAAAGGTTCAGTTGTTTCTCTTCTTGTTGAGCATGGAGATTTAAGACAAGGTGGATTTTTAGTTGCTGGAACAACTTACGCAAAAGTTCGAACTCTTCAAGACTACAAAGGGGAAGCTCTTAAATCTGCAGGTCCTTCAACTCCCGTAACTGTAACTGGCTTCAAAGAGCTACCGCAATTTGGTGATGTTTTTAAGGTGGTAAAGAATGAGAAAGAGGCTCGAAATCTTGCTCAAAAGGCTAAAATTGAGGCTGCTCAGAATGCTGTAACCGCCAACGTTACTGGTGCAGATTTATTAAAAATGATGAATCAGAAACACGATGCTGAAGATTTTAACATCGTAATTAAAGCCGATGTTCAAGGTTCGCTTACGTCTGTCTCAGATAGTTTGCGTTTGATTGAAACTGGTGGTGAAGTTAATCTAAATGTTGTAAGTAGCGGAATCGGAAATATTACTGAGAATGACATTCATCTAGCTGCTGCTGGCGAAAAAACAATTATTTATGGATTTAATGTTGAGCTTCCTCCCGCAATCAAGAAAATTGCTACTCGTGACCGTGTCGAAGTTCGAATTTATAAAGTTATCTATGAGCTTCTTGACGACGCTCGTGCTGAAATGGAAAAACTTCTTGCGCCAGAAGTTGTTGAAAATGAGATTGGATCGCTGGAGGTTAAAGGTGTTTTCCGTACAATGAAAGAAGAAATTATTGCTGGTGGTGAAGTTAAATCAGGCCGTGTTTACGCTGGATTACTTGCTCGTGTAATTCGAAAGAAAGAGCAAATTGCTGAAGTAGAAGTTTCACACGTTCAACGCCAGCAGCAAGAAGCGAAAGATGTTATTGAGGGTGAAATGTGTGGTCTTTCGTTGAAAACTAAAAAGAAAATCCAGCTTGAAGTTGGTGACAAGCTTGAATTCTTTACTCGTGAAGTTGTTGCTCGTAAACTTAAAGACTAAATAATATAATAAATAATTTGAAAAAACATTTTGCTTGTGCTAAAATAGAAATAACTAAACAAGGAAAAGAGAATGTTTCAATTAGACGACAAATTTTTTGAAGGAATTGGCATTGAACGAATGTCTCCACAAGAAGCAGCAGTTTTTAAACAACACGTTCAGGAAGAACTTGAAACTCGCGTTGGCGAGCGCATAACAGATGGATTTTCGAATGAGAAGCTTGAAGAGTTTGAAAGAATTATCGACGACGCTCCAGGATTTGTAGATAATTGGCTAATGATTAATGTGCCAGATTTTCGAAACGATCGTGCATTTATAGCACTCACTCAACAAAATGGTGGGCAAGAAAATCGCCAAACGATTTCGGAATTTGCTTCAATGAAATGGCTTGAAATCAATCGTCCAGATTTTAATCAAATTACAACAATCGTAATGAGGGAAATGCAAGACGAACTTAAAGCTAATATTGATAAAATTTTTAGCTAGAATTTGAAAAACCGTGTAACTAAACACGGTTTTTTCTTTGTAAAATTATTTTAAATAGCCATTTATAAAGCTCTGCGCAGTTGTTTCTTTGCCGTTTGGTGTAAGAAGCGTTTTTATTTCTAGAAACTCTCCATCTGCAAATTTGAGCGTTAAAGGTGAATTTTCGGGGTTTGAGTTTACCACTTTCACAGTTTTAACAACTACTAAATAATTATCAATTTGAATCTTACTTTTTGGAAAGATTTCAAAAGCTCGAATTTGTTGTTCTGCTTGCTTTGCAGTTTGATTTTCTGGATTTAGAATTGAATCATTTTTTCTAAGAAGCTGGCAATATTCAGCTTGTGATTTATTTTGTTTTTCACCTTTTAACTCACCAGAAAGAATCTTTGGCAAATCTCGCACCAACATTTCAGCACCAATCTTACCGCAAATTTCATAAAGCTCACTGGCAGTTTCTGTTTTTGAAAGTTTAATTTCTTCTTGTGAATAAATATCTCCAGCGTCCATTTCTTTTGAGAGTTTCATTAGCGAAACGCCAGTTTTTGTATCACCATTTAAAATTGCGCTTTCAATTGGGCTTGGCCCGCGGTATTTTGGCAAAAGCGAAGGGTGAACGTTCACTATTGCGGGTGTGAACAAATCAATGATTTCTTGCGGAATGATTCGCCCAAAGGAAACTAAAACACCCACTGGATTTTCGAAAGTTTTCACAAAATCAACAATTTCACCCATTTTTTGTGGTTGAAGAACGGGAATTTTAAATTTTTCACCAATTTTCTTAACTTTTGGCGATTGAAGTTTTTGACCGCGACCTTTTTTGGAGTCTGGTTTAGCGATAATTCCGGCAATTTCAAAATTTTCGTCAATTAATTTTTGGAGTGAAACGGCCGAAAAATCTTCCGTACCAAAGAAAATTATAGGATTTTTCACCTATAAATCCTCCCATAAATCAGAATTGTTTTCAATATCTTTCTCATAGTTTAATGATTGTAATTCACCATCTTCATCTAAACGATAAAATGCATCTTTTTTGTCGCGAATATGGTCTATAAAGAGAACGCCGTTTGTGTGGTCAATTTCATGCTGAAGAACGCGCGCAAGAAAATCTTCCGCCTTAATTCGAACTTCATTTCCATAAATATCAAGCGCTTTAACACGAATTTTTGAAGCTCGTGGAACTTTGCCATAAATTCCTTTAATTGAAAGGCAGCCTTCGAAATCTTCAACGGTTTTTCCTTCGAATTTTGTAATTTCAGGATTAATTAAAGCGGTAAATTCCTTGTTATTTTTATCGTCCAAATCACTTCGAACAATAATGATTTTGTAGAGTTTGTTAATTTGTGGTGCAGCAATTGCGGCCGAAATTTCGTGCGGGTGAGCATTTTCCCAGTCGAGGCTGGCATCAATCATATCTTGCACAATCTGGCGAACCTCATCTGTAATAACATGCACGCGTTCGCATTTTTTGCGCAAATTCTGGTTAGGTAAGGTTATAATATCTTCTTTTTTCATTGTTTTTATTATACCATTTTTAGGGTAAAAAAGCTACAAAATCATTGATTTTTAGGTTTGATTATGGTAAAATTTAATACTCGAAGAAAGTAGTCTCAAGGTTAACGAGCTATATAGCTCGTTTTTATTTTAAAGAGAAAGGTTAATTTTGAATATATATAAATCTTATAAATATTGGGAAGTTCTGCATTTATATGAACACATTATCGTGGATGAATTCTGGCGAAGAATGTATGAAGGAGGATGGGTTTATTTTGAGGACTATTCGGTATTAGGTTTCACTTGGCCTAATGGCGGGATTACTAAAATATCTTTAAAGTCGAAAAATGAAAATATATATTCGGAATTTAAAAAATTTATGGATCAAAACTTGCAGATTGAAGATTGGGAAATTGAAAAATATGCTAATCAAATTTTTGCGGAAGAGCAATCTTGGCGATTTGATGATGATTTTGACTTGAATAAAATTCGCAAAATGTTGAATGAAATTCATGCTTCGAAATATTTTTTCGAAAAGCCAATTTTAAGATTTAAACCTCACGAAACGAGTGCATTTTCTTCGCAATATCTTTCGAAGCCGAGAAATCGGCGCGATATTTTGCGCATTTCGGTTAAATCTGAAAATGCTAAAGCCCGCGATTTTTTGCTTGAAAATCTTTCGCGATTCATTGGTTTTAGCTTTGGTTTTTATCACTTTAAAAATCAGGATTTCAAGAATTCTCGAACGGGATATTTTTCAATTGGAACTTATTCGCACCGTGATATTTTACGTGATTTCGACGAGCGGATTTTGGATGAAATTTCAGATTTTTTGCGTGAAGATTTTTCGAAAACAGTAAAGAGCGAATATTTTGAAAAGTCAAAAGTTATAATTCGTTTCAACCAGCGAAAAGAAACGATAGATCTAGATATTTTAAAAAACTCTTGACAACATACGTATATGCACACTACAATTAGGAGTAGAAGTTTCGATTAGTGTTTTACTAGGGAGGTAAATATGGACGAAATAACTGCAAATATAGAAAAGGAGTTTGACATAGAGTTAGGCTCTGTGATAGATAGGTATTTTAAAAGAGATATGTTTGATTAAAGTATATATTTTTTTTGAAAAATATGCTTTAATTATTACTGATTATTTTAGTGATAATGAAATAAAAACATTTTACCCGAAAAAAATATTGGAATATGGCATTGGCGGAGATGGATTAATCTTTGCTCTTTAAAGTATAAGGAGTCATTCCATGAAAGAAATTACAGATTTTTTAGATCTAATAAAACCAAAAAATGACAGGGAGATGTTTTCGGCGTTGATTTATCTTGCGTTGATATTTTTCGAAACAGATAATTATGAAGGTATAGAATATCTTGCAAAAGATTATTGCGGGCGAATGATTTCTGAAGGCCGAGGATTTTCTAGTTCTGATAATAAATTTTCGCCAAGCGTGGTAGAATTTGGTGAGCTAACTAGCTTTATGCTTGAAGATATCGAAAAGATAAAATCTGGTAAAATTACAAAAGATGAAGTGAGAAAAGCTATTTTATACTATCTAAATAATTATGTTTTTAACATTTCGAAAAAAAGATAATTAAATCAATCCTGGCGGGTCTAAATCAACTCGCCACTGTGGCTTGCCTTGAAATTCGCGCGCAATTGTGAGAAGTTGTGCGCGTTTTTTACTTTTTATAACAATTTGCCAGCGATAAGTTTCGCCGATTCGTTCATAAAAAGCTGGCGTTGGACCAAAAATTTGAATATCTTTCGAAAACTTTTTACGAATTTCGTGTGCTTCTTTTTGTGAATTTCGCACGGCTGAAATTTCAGTTTTATAAACACAAGTTAATTTTAGTAGATAAACAAATGGCGGATAATTCTGTTTTTGGCGATTTTTAATTTCGAAATCATAAAAGCCAGCATAATCTTGTTTTAAACCAAATTGAATCGATGGAGCTTCAGGCTGATAAGTTTGAATAATCACATTTGACTCATTCGAATGTCGCCCAACTCGCCCGATAACTTGTGAAATAAGCTGGAAATTTCGCTCGCTTGAAGTGAAATCTGGCAAAGCCAAACCAGCATCCGCCTGAACCACGCAGACGGTTTTTAAATTTGGCAAATCCAAACCCTTAGCAATAACTTGCGTGCCAATAATAATATCAATTTCACCGTTTCGAATTTGATGATAAAGCTTTTCAACAGTTTCATTTTTGTCACTGTCGGCATCAAATCGTGCAATTTTTTTGTTTGGGAAAAGCTTGCGAACCTCTTCTTCGATTGCTTTTGTGCCAATACCTTTATGAATGATTTCTGGTTCTCCGCAATCTGGGCAGGAAGTTGGTGGCCTTTCTTTGTGTCCACAAATATGGCAAACTAGTTGAAATTTATCTGTATGCAAAGTGAGCGGAATGAGGCAGTTTGGGCAAAGCGCCATCCAGCCGCAGTTGTGGCAAAGTGTTACGCTCGCTGAACCACGGCGGTTGTGATAAATTAAAACTTGTTTATTTTCATTTAAAGTTTGCTCCATTTCGGTAAGCATTTTTTTTGAAAAGAATCGGTGTGATTTTGAATCTTTTTTAGTTAAATCTATTAGTTCAATTTTTGGTGGTTTGGCTTCTTTTTTGGCAAGTTCAGTTAGTTTTATGATTTCATTTCCACCGTTTTTTGCTGAAATTTCTGCCAGAAAATAATCTTCAACAAGCGGCGTTGCTGAGCCGAAAATCGCTTTAAAATTAAATTTCGAAGCTAAAAAACTGCTCGCTCGTAATGCGGAATATTTTGGTGTTTGATCTTGTTTAAAACTTGGCTCATGACATTCATCAATTACAATTAAACCTAATTTTCGAACTGGCGCAAAAAGTGCAGAGCGAGCCCCAATAATAATTTGCGGGTTTTCGTCGTGCAAAATTTTTAACCAAGTTCTGTGGCGTTCTGATTCGGTTTGGTGTGAATGAATAATCTTAATATTTTCAAAATGCTTTTCAAAATTAGAAACTAATTGTGAAGTTAAGGCGATTTCCGGCACTAAAATTATTACCGATTTTTGATTTTGTAAAGTTTTTTTTGCTTGGTCAATATAAATTGAAGTTTTTCCAGAACCTGTAATTCCGTGCAAAAGGATTGTTCCTGAATTTATTCTGTCAAGTTTATTGATAGCTTTTTCTTGTTGATCTGTGTATAAAAAATTTGAACAGCTAGTTTGTTTTTCATCTGTTATTTTATTTTTTTCAGTTTTCGAAAAACGCCGATTTTTATTAACACCATTTGGTAAAATTCCACTCAAAACTTGTGATAGCGGAGTGCCATAATATTCTTTCATCCATTTTGAAAGCTGAATTAAATGCTTAGGGATTACTATTTTTTCTATAATTTTTGTAATTTCACGAGTCTCAAAATCCGGCTTTTGAACTTCTCGCCAAACTATGCCAGTCATACTTTTTTTGCCAACAGGAACTTCAACGATCTGGCCAATTTTAAGTTTCTCTTTCGAAGCATAAGTAAAAACTTCGCTATTTGAGTGAACAATTTTTGTTGGGGCAACTTCAAAATAGAATTCCATATATTTTATTTTACATCAAAAATAGCGAAAAATAAAATATTTTTATGCTAAAATAAGCCTTGCGAAAATATCGAAAATTTTGTAAAATAGAAATACGAAAAGGCGAGTATATGGTAGATTTAGATATTTTTATTACATCACGAGTAAAGCGAAAAATTGTTGTATTTTTCGTGACGTATCCTGTAATTAAAATGCATTCTCGCGGTCTTGCAAAACTTTTAAAAGAAGACCCAGGTAATATTCAGCGTGAGCTCGCTAAGCTTGAAAAAGTTGGTTTTTTGTATAGAGAAAAGAAAAAGAATACATACACTTATTTTGCAAATACGAATTTTTTATTTTTTTCCGAACTTCAATCAATTGTAGTGAAAGTTCGTGAGCAAAATAGTGTTTCGCGCTCTAGAAATTATATTGAAAAATCTGTAAAAAGGTAGGTTTTTTAAAAAAGTGGTGGAGCGAATTTTTGAACAAATTTTAGAGAATCGTGGAATTTCGAAAGAGAATCGTGAGGCTTTTCTGAAACCAGATTATGATAATCAGCACGATCCTTTTTTATTGCCCGATATGGAAAAGGCGGTCGAGCGATTGCTCGTTGCTCATAAAAATCAAGAAAAAATCACTGTTTATGGCGACTATGATGTTGACGGTGTTTCGGCTTCAACTGTGATTTTAACTGCTTTCGAAAGTTTTGGCTTTAAGAATGTAGATTATTTTTTGCCAGATCGTTTTAAAGATGGCTACGGAATGAATGAGCGTGGCGTTAAAATTTTAGCAGAACGCGGAACTAATCTAATTTTAACAGTTGACTGCGGAAGTTTGAATCATGCTGAAATTAATTTTGCAAAAGGCTTTGGAATTGATACAATTGTGACCGATCATCATAATATTGCCGAAGTACAGCCGAATGCAGTGGCGGTTGTGAATCCGCGCCGAAAAGAAAACAAATACCCGCAGGCTGAGAAATTTGCAGGTGTTGGTGTGGCTTTTAAATTGGTTCAAGCCCTGCAAACCAAACTTGATGGTTTGCCTCTTGGCCAAGAAAAATGGTTTCTTGATATGGTAGCGCTTGGCACGGTTTGTGATATTATGGAGCAAACTATCGAAAATCGCCAAAATATTTTTTGGGGGCTAAAAGTCCTTTTGAAAACTCGCCGAGCTGGTTTGAAATCGATGCTTGCATTAGCTGGCGTGAAAGAGCCGAAAAGTTCAACGCTTGGCTTTATTATTGGCCCGCGAATAAATTCAGCTGGCCGGCTCGAAACGGCCGAAAAGGCTCTGGATTTAATGCTTGAAGGCGACGCTTTCGTGGCTTTCGAAAAAGCTAAAAATCTTGATGATTTAAATAAAAAACGCCGTAAAATTCAACATGAAGCGCTCGAAATTGCAATTCAAAAAGCTAAGGATTTCGAAAATGATAAAGTTTTAGTTTTGGCGGATGAAAGTTTTAATGATGGGATTATTGGGATTGTGGCAAGTGGTTTGCTCGAACGCTTTAAAAAACCAGTTTTTGTAATTTCAATTGAGGGTGAGATTGCAAAAGGGTCGGCGCGAAGTTTTGGTGGATTTTCGGCAAGTCAAGCTGTCGATAAAGCGCGCAAAATCATTATTAAGGGCGGTGGTCATGATGCTGCTGCAGGAGTAACTCTTCCAACTTCAAAAATTGATGAATTTCGAAAAATTGTGAACAATTTTTATGATTCACTTAATCTAAAAAATCAGCTTGAATATCTTTTACCGAAAGTGGATATTCAGCTTGAAGACTTTTCACCAATTTCGTTGGAACTTTTTGAAAAGATTGCGGCGCTTGAGCCTTTTGGAAAGGGAAATGAAGAGCCAACTTTCGAAATTAAAAAGGTGCGAGTTATAGCTCGGCAAGAAATGGGTGATAAAAAACAGCATTTAAAGCTAACTTTAACAGATGGCGAGAATGAAATTAAAATGTTAAAATTTAATGCACCAGAAGAATTTTTTGCTGAAATTGGTGAAGAAATTGACGTAGTTTTTTCACTTGGCTTGAACGAATGGCAAGGACAAAAAAATGTTGAAGGGCAGATTTTACATTTAGAGAGAAAGCGTGTATAATTGGCCTATGAATAAAATCCATGTGAATATGATGAGTTCTGCGGATAAGGTTGCTGGCCAAGGTGTTGGTGGTGCTTATGTTGAGTTAATGAATCTTCTTGAAAATCGAGCAAAAAGCGAGTTGAAAATTACTAAAACACTTCGTGCGAAAAATCCAGATATTACGCATTTTCATACTATTGATCCGCATTTTTATTTAGCTGCACAGTTTAAAAAATATACCGGCCGCAGAATTGGCTATGTTCACTTAATTCCCGATACTCTTGATGGTAGCTTAGATATGCCGGCAATTGCTGAAAAAATTGTAAAAAAATATCTGATTAAATTTTATGATAAAATGGATCATTTAGTGGTTGTGAATCCTGATTTTAAAGAGGAATTAGTTAAAATTGGTATCGACCGAGAAAAAATAACTTATATTCCGAATTTTGTTGCAAAAGACAAATGGTCGCCTTTAAGTAAAAAAGAACGAGAAGAATTTCGAAAAATACAAGGCTGGAAAAAAAGCGATATTGTAGTTTTTGGAGTTGGTCAAGTTCAGCAGCGGAAAGGCATTGATGATTTTGTAAAATTGGCAGAGAATAATCCTGATATCAAATTTGTTTGGGCCGGTGGCTTTTCGTTTGGAAAAATTACCAGTGGCTATGAGCGCTACAAAAAAATAGTTGAAAATCCACCAAAGAATTTGAAATTTTTAGGAATTGTGCCGCGCGAAGAGATTCGAAAGTTTTATGCAAGTTGTGATTTATTTCTTTTGCCAAGTTATGCTGAGCTTTTTCCGATGGCTATTTTAGAAGCAGCCAGTTGTGGTGCACCAATAATGCTACGAGATTTAGATTTATATAAAAATATTCTTGAAGGAAAATATCTTTGTGGTAAAGATTTCGAAGAGATGAATAAAGTAATTAAAGATATTTCGAAAAATCCAGAAAAATTAAAAGAATTTAAAGCGAAGTCGAAAGAAATCTCAGATTATTATTCGGAGGATAGACTATTAAAAATTTGGATTGATTTTTATAAAGAACAGGCAAAATTAAAATAATTTTAATAAAATTATCCAAAATTTAGCAATTTTATTTTCTACTTGCTTTTTTAAAAAAACTTTGGTAAAATAGTAATCAGTATGAGTATTAGTGTAACAAGGAAAGACCAGAAAGAAGCTAACGAAAATATTATTCGTCGCTTTAATCGAAAAGTTCTACAAAGTGGAGTTTTGAGCGAAGCTAAAGCATCGATGCGTTTTTCGAAGCCTCTAAGTAAGGTTGAACGACGCAAAAAAGCAATCGTTCGAAATCAACGCCGTGCTGAAAAAGCACAAAAAATGCGACTTGGTATTCGCTAAAAACATAAATTCCAGTCGAAAGGCTGGTTTTTATTTTTAAAGGAGGAAAATGTTAAAAGAACAAATTAACGCTGATTTAAAAACTGCAATGCTTGCCAGAAATGCTTTCGAAACTACAGTTTTGCGAGGCTTGAAGGCTTCGATCTTAGATGAAGAAGTTAAAATTGGAAAGCGTGAAGAAGGCTTAAATGATACTGAAATTGAAACTTTGGTTGCGCGAGAAGTAAAAAAGCGTAAAGAAGCTGCGAATTTACTAGATGTCGAACGTGCTGAAAATGAATTAAAAGAAGCTGAAATTCTTTCGAAATATTTGCCAGAAATGGCAAGCGAAGATGAAATCCGCGCAGCTGTGAAAGACGAAATTTTAACAATGGGTGAAGTTTCGATCAAGCAAATGGGCGCAATTATTGGCAAAATGAAAGCAAAATTTGGTAATTCTGCTGATGGTGCTATTTTGGCGAAAATTGTGAAAGAGGAACTTTCGTAAGTAATTATTGCGGTCATAACGTGGTTTCATTTTTAATAAGTGTTATAAAAATATAGGTTTAACTTCTTAAAATACCAGCTCTACGATAGAATAATTAAAAATATTGCTTAATTTAGCCAAGATTTCTAACTTTTAAATTTTTATGCTATAATGTAAAAGTATATAATTTTAAAAACAAAAGGAATTTAATGATTGTATTTTTTGGTCCAGCAGGTGCTGGTAAAAGTGTTCAAGGTAATCTGTTAGCAGCACGAAATGATTGGCGCTGGCTTGGTGCAGGCCAGCTTTTGCGCGATAGTAAAGATCCTGAACTTCTTGCGCAGATGAGTACAGGAAAGTTAGTTGACCCAGAAATCGTTAATTGCGTTATGGGCGAAGCTCTTGATCGTGCAAATAGCAAAAATGTTAAACAAGTTATTCTTGATGGCTATCCACGCCAGCTTGCTCAGGCGAAATGGTTGATTGAGAATAGGCAAAATCATGGTCGAAATGTTGATTTAGTGATTGTTCTAGAGGTTCCGCGCAGTGAATTGATGCGTCGGCTTGAAATTCGTGGTCGGCTTGACGATACACCAGAAGTTATTGATGAGCGCCTTCGAATTTATCGCCAAGAAATGTATCCAGTTTTGAATTATTTTAATGAAAATGGCGTAAAAATTGCTCATATTGATGGAACTGGTACGGTTGGGCAAGTTCATGACCGAATCATGGAGGAAATTGAATCGTGCGAAATTTAATTACTGGAAATAAAACTGAAGCGCAAATTCAAGCAATGCGTGAGGGCGGAAAAGTCCTTGCGCGAATTTTGCGTGAACTTACAGAATTTTCGAAAGTTGGTACAACTGGTCTTGAAGTTGATGCTTTTGCTCGAAAGAAAATTAAAGAATATGGCGCAAAATCTGCATATTTAACACCAGATGTGAATTTTCCGGGTGTGGTTTGTATTTCGGTAAATGATTGTGTTGTTCATGGTGCACCAAATGATATTCCTTTCGAAAAAGGTGATGTAGTAAAATTTGACATGGTAATTGAATTTAAGAGAATGATGACAGATTCTGCCACAACAATCGTAATTGGTGAAGAGCCAAAAGGAGCAGTTAAGCATCTCTTGAACGATACTAAAAAGGCACTTTCAGCTGGAATCGCTGTTGTTAAGCCTGGCGTGAAAACTGGTGATATTGGTGCGGCAGTTGAAAAATCGCTAAAAAAATCAAAACTTGGTAATGTTCGAGAATTAGTTGGTCATGGTGTCGGCTTAAAAATGCATATGGCGCCAGAAGTTCCAAATTATGGCAAAGCTGGTACAGGTGTAGTTTTTCAAGAGGGTGACACTTTTTGTATCGAGCCAATGACTTCACTAGGCAAGGGTGATGTAATTTTCAATGGAACAGATAGCGAATGGGATGTTTTAATGAGAGATGGTTCACTTTCGGCCCATTTTGAACACACCATTTTGGTCACAAAAGATGGAGCAGAAATTCTTACTTTAGAATAAAATTTCGAAAAATGGGAGGGGAAGCTAAATTTTCGAAAGAGAAAAATGCTTGCAAACAAGTGCACGCTCATTTTGGAATGGCACACAATCATAAAAAATCAAGTAATCTTCAGCTGGCAATTGGCTTAAATTTGGGCTTTTCGATTGCGGAGTTTTTCTTTGGCTCACTTTTTAGTTCGGCGGCAATTTCTGCTGATGCTGTTCACGATTTGGGCGATGCAATCCTGCTTACGATTACATTGATTTTAAATAAACTAAGCAAGAAAAAACCAACTTCCGCAATGAGCTATGGTTATAAACGTTTTGCAGCGCTTGGGGCTCTTTTAAATGCTGGTGTTATTTTATGGCTTTCATGCACAATGGCGATTTCTGTATATTATGAATTTACTTTTCCGCATGCTCACCCATATGTGAATGTTCCAGGGTTGATGATTGTTTCAATTGGGGGGATTTTAGTAAATCTGTTTGCCGCAATACGCTTATATGGTTCGAAAAATATTCTTGACCGAACAGTTTCACTTCACTTAATTGAAGATTTACTTGGTTGGATTTTAACATTTATCACCTCTGTTTTGATTTCATTTTCAGGTCTTCATATGCTCGATCGCGTGGCAAGTTTATGTATTTTATTATTTATTTCTTGGGGAGCAATTTCGAATGCTTGGGGAGTTTTGAAAATCTTAACTCAACGTGCACCAAGTATAAAAAATTTGAACAAAATTAAAACGCAAATTTTCGCGATTGAAGGTATTTTGAAAAGTGAAAATATTCATTTTTGGAGCCTTGACGGAGCGGAACATATTTTTACGGCAAGAATTTTTGTGAGCGATATTTCAAGAGCTACTGAGATTCGCAAAAAAATCTCCCATTTTTTACCAGATTTTCAGATTGTAGATTCGACGATTGAGATTTTAGAAAAATAATCAAAAAAGTGCTTGCAATTTTGAAAAGGCTCGTGTATAATTGTTAATGTACTTGGTTGTGCCACCTTAGCTCAGCTGGTTAGAGCAGCTGTTTTGTAAACAGCAGGCCTTCGGTTCGAATCCGAAAGGTGGCTCCAAGTATTTTTTAATACAAGAGTTGAATGCTGGGATAGTGAAGCGGTCAAACACAACAGACTGTAAATCTGTCGGCAGATGCCTTCGAAAGTTCGAATCTTTCTCCCAGCACCAGAAATTATTTTTTGAAAAAACACCCATCTACTGCGAGGGTGCTTTTTTATTTTTTATTCTGCTTCGAAATAAAAATATAAATTTTGTTGGTTTTATTATTTTTACTCTTGCTAAAAATTAGCATTAACGGTATAATAGGACTATGAATGAGAATTCTCGATATGTGGTAGGAATAGATATTGGAACAAGCAAGGTTCGCGTGCTTATTGCGAACTTTGATAGAGATGGTTCGCCAAATATTTTAGGGCTTGGATCGGCTGAAAATTCTGGACTTAAAAAAGGTGTTATCACGCATCCAGAAAATGTTTATCGTGCGATTGATAAAGCTCTTGCTGAAGCTGAACGCATGAGCGGCTATAAAACGGAAAGAGCAGCTGTGAGCGTTAATGGCGTGCAAATTTCGAGTACAAAAGTAGACGGAATGGTTGCAGTGAACTCAGAAAAAGGCTTGGTTGGTGATGAAGATATTGACCGAGTTGAAGATGTTGCATTGATTGGCAAAATCCCAGAAAATCGAGAAATCTTGAAGTTTATACCTTATTATTATAATGTTGATAATCAAGAAGGGATTGCTGATCCTTTCGAAATGGTTGGAACACGGCTTGAGGTTTATGGAAACGCAATTTCTGCACCAAGAATACAAGTTGAAAACGCTGAAAATATTTTGGAACGGCTTGATATTTCTTCGAATTTATACATTCCAAGTGCGGTAGCTTCAGCTCGGGCTGTGCTAACTGAAAACCAAAAAGAGAATGGCGTTGTTGTTGTTGATTTGGGAGCTTCAACGACCGGCGTTGTGATTTTCGAAGATGGCAATTTGCAATTCATTGAAAATATTCCGCTCGGAGGAATAAATATTACTAACGACCTTGCGATTGGGCTAAAAGTTTCTCCAGAAGTTGCTGAAGAAATTAAAATTAAGCACGGTTTTGCCTTCGAAAGAGAAGACAATAGTGATATTGTCGTAAAACATGGTCGTGAGCATTACAGCTTTAATACGCAAGAAATTGATGAAATTATTGAGGCGAGAGTTGAAGAAATTTTTGAGGAGGTTCGAAAGGTTCTTCGAAAGTCTGGCCTTGAGAATCAATTACCTAGTGGCGCTATACTAACTGGGGGTGGAGCAGCTCTTAAAGGAATTGATACATTTGCGAAAAAATATCTTCAGCTTGCAGTACAGATTAGTAAAAATGGAATTAACAATACGGTTTCTGAAAAGGTTAAAACACTCGAATATTCTGCTGCAGTCGGTTTGTTAATCGAAATGCGTGATAATACTTCGAGATATAATAGTTATAGAGATGAAGAACCAGCGAAAATCGGATTTTTTGCAAAATTATTCAAGAAAAAACAATAAAGTGATATAATGGGAGTAGATTAAGGAGAAGAAATGCCAGAAATTATGCCAAATGAAGTTCAAACTTTTGCTAAAATTAAAGTTGTAGGTATCGGTGGTGCCGGTGGAAGCGCCGTTAATCGAATGAAAGATGTTGGTTTGAACAATATCGAGTTTATTGCGATGAATACTGATGCTCAAGCTTTATATAAATCAAAGGCCGACAAGAAAATCCACCTCGGTCGTGAAACTACAAATGGTCTAGGTGCTGGTGCTGATCCGATTGTTGGTGAGAGCGCCGCTCTTGAATCTCGAGAAGAAATTCGTGAGGCTCTTGATGGTGCCGATATGGTGTTTATCGCCATTGGTGCTGGTGGTGGAACTGGTTCTGGCGCTGGTCATGTTGTAGCTGAAATTGCTCGTGAAATGGGAATTTTGGTTATCGGTGTTGCAACACGTCCATTCACTTTCGAAGGCGCAAAGCGCAAAACTAATGCTGATTGGGCAATTGAAAAGCTTGCCGCTGCGGTTGATACTTTAATAACAATCCCAAATGATCGTCTTCTTCAAACTGTTGATAGGAATTTACCACTTCTTGAAACTTTTAAAATTGCCGACGATGTTCTTCGGCAAGGTGTTCAGGGTATTTCCGAACTTATTACTGAGCATGGCTTAATCAACCTTGACTTCGCAGATGTTAAGTCAATTATGAGTAATGCTGGTTCTGCTTTGATGGGAATTGGCCGTGCTAGTGGTGATAATCGTGCTCAAAAAGCCGCTGAACAAGCTATCGAAAGCCCAATGATTGAGGTATCTATTGATGGCGCGCGCGGTGTTCTATTCAACGTTGCTGGTGGTTATGATATGAGTATGAGCGAGATTCAAGAGGCAGCTGAGATTATTACTGGTGCTGTTGCTCCGGATGCGAATATTATTTTTGGTGCAACACTTAAACCTGAGCTTGAAGATGAATTGATTATTACAGTTGTTGCAACTGGTTTTGATCGTGATTACAATGAGCCTGTAATAAATTCACTCGAAAGTGCTGTTTCGAAAACTTTTAATCTTGAAGATGAACATACTGAAGCGCAAGAAATCAACCATACAATTTCGAACGCAATTGATATGGAATTAAATAATGAAGAAAAAACTTCAGCCGAAGATTTTGCTAGTGATATCGAAACTAAAAATATCTGGGCTCAAGATGAAGAAGAAAAGGACGAAAGCGATATTCCTGCATTTTTGCGACGCCGAAAACGTAATAAAAAGGAAGATTAATGGAATTTAAACTTGACGAAACAAAAGTTTTGGAAAGTAGAATGTCGGTTGACGGCCAATCTGTGCGCCGTCGCCGAGTTGCACCAGATGGAACTCGTTTTACCACTTATGAGCGGATCGAAAAACCGCGAATTGTTGTGATGAAGTCACATGGTGGTCGTGAGGATTTTAGCCGTGAAAAGCTTAAAAGCTCAATTATTCGTTCAATTGGAAAGTTTATTTCTGATCTTCAAGTTGAAGAAATTATTAATCGCGTTGAGAATGAACTTCTTCAAAAATCAAGTAAAGTTTCTTCGCACCAGATTGGCGAAACGGTTCTTTCGGTCTTGTTTGAGATGAATAAAGTTGCGTACATTCGTTTCGCAAGTGTTTTTAATGGCTTTGAAACGGTTGAAGATTTCGAAGACATTTTAGCAAAAGTTAGAGGTGAAAATGAGAATTGTAGTAGTTTATAAAGATGTTAGCAATCATGGCCGTGAAGTTCGAGAATATGTTGACGATTTTAAAAGGCAAACTGGTTTAAAAATCGAAGTTATGGATCCCGATTCCGGTAGGAATGAGTTTTTCTTGCAAGCTTATGATATTGTTGAATACCCAACAACCTTAGCAATTGCTGATGATGGCCGACTTTTACAGATGTGGCGCGGGCGACCTTTGCCATTATTTGATGAAGTTGCATATTACGCACGCTAAGTTTGAAACTTGGCGTATTTTTTGTTTGCGTTTTTCTTCTTGGTTAAGGGTATTTTTTAGCTATATAACATAATAAGTATCTCTGAAAATACTTAAGTGCAATATAGATAAAGTAAGTAAAATACTTAAAATATAAAATCTCTGTTACTACTGAATAAAATATGGCCTATAAAAAGCATAACTATTATGAAATAAATTTCAAAAATAGTAGACGCTATATATAGTGTGTATAAATCAACGACTTAAGATATTATTACTTTTTGTTGTAAATAATACACGCTAAATATAGTGTTTTTTCTTGATTTTTGCGATTAAAAAAGCTACAATGTAATTATAGATCCTTTAATTTGATAAAGGGATAAGAAAATGCTCTGGGTTGATAACTGGAGCACGGAGTTAAAAATGTAGTATCGTATATTGATTTATAGATATAAGATCTAAAAAATATCATATGCTTGCATCTATGAACCAATATATGAATTAAGTTTTAAGCTAGTTTAAAAAAAGGTTTTTAAATCTTTTTAAACAGGTTGATTAAGTGTATAATTTAATACATGATATTGGGTAGTAACATAGGTTACTGTAATTTAAAATTAAAAGGAGTAAAAAATGGAAGAAAAATTCATTTTTTGCCGTTATATAGTTAAAAATGGCAAAAGAATTTACCCTAAAAGGGTGAATTTTTTCAAGATCCCAATCGAGGATTTGAAGAAAAATAAAAAAGACCGATAGTAATCCCCATTAGTACGGTCTTTAAAACTGTATGAAGCTATGGCTTTATGCAGTTTTTTATTATATCAAAAAATAATTTTTAATAGAATTTAAACAGAATAAAGCATATTGATACTTTATAAGGTTCATATCGTAATATTTAGCCCACCCGTTTTTATCAACTATTTAATATATAATATACATAAATAATATCACGATTTTCAATATTTTTCAATATTTTTTATAAAATATATACAAAATATATAGATTTTTATATATAATTAAAAAAAATGTAGACTATGTCATGCTTTAAATTATTGGGAGCCGCAATATTACATCAATAAATAAAACACTTAAAAGCTTGAAAATATCTTTAAATTTTGATAAAATAAGATCATAAAAGCGTTTTATTTTGATGAATGAACGGCTATCAACCGTGAAGCTCCCAGAAGAAAGGTTTCGAAAACTGATTAGAACTGGGCGGGAAAGCTCCGTGAAAGCTAAAATTAAGGGCTAAAAGAATCACTTCTTTTGGAATCGAGATGGTATCGCCGAGTTTGCTTGGTTCTCGAATTCGAAAGAGGTGATTTTTAATTTAAACGGAGGAATATGAATAAAGAATATTGTATACCAAAATATTTCGGAAAATCATTTAACTGTCCTCATTGTAGAGTATGTTCTAGACAAGAGTGGGGCTATCTTCGATCCAGAGATTTTAATGATAAAGATTATGACTCTAATACTGAATATGATGGTCCTGAATTAGTTGATTATAATACTGGGTATGAATATCCTGGTTCTAATATTAAATATGTTGGTCCTGATCCTTTAGGTGATATTTGCTTAGATAATAGTTTTGCGGTTTCTAGATGTGATCACTGTAAAAAGTGGGTTTTATGGAAGGATCTAAAAATAATATATCCAAGATCAATAACCGTAGAAAATCCTAACCCAGATATGCCTGAAGTAGCTAAGAAATTATATATGGAGTCTGCTCAGATTTTGCAGGATTCTCCAAGAGCTTCTGCTGCACTATTAAGATTAGCACTTCAAGAAATACTTAATAAAGTTGTTAAAGGAGGAAAAAATAATGATATTAATACAAATATTGGGATTCTAAGTCAACAAGAGAATGAAACTACCCAGAAAGCCTTAGACCTTATCAGACTTAAGGGTAATGATGCTGTTCACCTTGGAGAAATAAAGATAGAAGAAGAAACTGCTGAATATATGCATAAACTATTAAATATAATTGTACAGAAAATTATAAGTGATAAAAAACAGATAGATGATTCATATAATAATGATGTATCGGAAAACCAGAAAAAAAGTATTAAGGAAAGGAAGAGTAAAAAGTAATGAAATTTCAAGCAAGTTCAAGAAGACGAGCAAAAGAATACGAAGCTGATGTTTTGGTACGGTGGAAAGTAGAAAAAACTTTCGAGCAATCAGTTGAAAATCGTAGCGAAGATAACGCCTTCGTGTTTTATGACGGCCCTCCATTCATTACTGGCGTGCCACATCACGGAACACTCCTTAGCTCAATTGTAAAAGATGCTGTTCCGCGCTATCAAACGATGCTTGGCAAAAGAGTTGAACGCCGTTGGGGTTGGGATACGCACGGTTTGCCAGCCGAAAACTTTGTTGAAAAAAAGCTCGGTATCACTTCTCGGCACGAAGTTGGTGAAAAAATTTCGCTCGCCGAATATATCACAACTGCGCGTGAAAGTATGGTCTCAAATGCGGCGCTTTGGGAGAATACGATTGATCGCATTGGTCGTTGGGTTGAATTTAAAAATGCCTACAAAACGATGGACAAAGATTTCATGGAAAGTGTTTGGTGGGCGTTTAAAACTCTTTACGAAAAAGGTAAAATTTATGAAGGTGAACGTGTTTTGATGTATGATACGGCGTGGGCAACTCCACTTTCGAAAAGTGAAGTCACAATGGATAACGACGCCTATAAAACCGTAACCGACCCAAGCGTTTTTGTGAAGTTTTGGTTGAAAGATTTTGAAGATACAGAAGGCTCAAAAGATAAAACTGCAATGCTCGCTTGGACGACGACTCCTTGGACTCTGCCGGCAAATATGGGCTTGTTTGTGAATCCTGAAATCACTTACGCAAAAGTAAAAGTTGGTGATGAATTCTTTATTCTAGCAAAAGACTTGCTCGAAAAAGTTTTTGTTGACGAAAAAAAGCAACCGATTCCTTTCGAAATTGTTAATTTGATCGATGGCGCGGAATTGGTTGGCTTGAGTTACGAGCCACTTTTCGAAGATTCGAAATATTCTGGTGAAGGTGAAGAAAATGCTTATAAAGTCTGGGGTGCAGATTATGTTTCGCTCGAAAGTGGAACGGGAATTGTTCACTCCGCACCAGCTTATGGTGAAGAAGATTTTAATTTTGGTAAAAAATATGGAATTCCAGTTTTTCACGTTTTAGACGAATATGGAAAATATATTGACGGTGAATTTGCGGGCGAAGATGTTTGGGAATTTAATAAGCCGTTAGCGAAAATCTTAAAAGAACGTGGTGTGGTTTGGAAAATCGATTACATTCGTCACGAGTATCCACATAATCCGCGCACTGGCCAGCGCTTGATGTATCGAGCGCACCCGAGTTGGTTCTTTGATATTCAAGGTCAAAAAGAATTAATGCTTGAGCAAAATGAAAACATTAATTGGTTCCCAGCGCACTTGAAGCATGGTCGCTTCGAAAAAAATCTTGAAGCTGCACCAGATTGGAATCTATCGCGTGATCGTTTTTGGGCGACGGCAATGCCAGTTTGGAAATCCGAAAGCGGTAAAATCCGTGTGGTTGGTTCTTATGCTGAACTTAAAGAGTTGAGCGGTGTCGAGCTTGAAGATTATCACCGACCTTGGGTTGATGAAATTACTTTTGAAATTGATGGCGAAAAATACACTCGAATTGATAAAGTGCTTGATTGTTGGTTTGAAAGTGGTTCAATGCCATTTGCGCAGTTCCATTATCCTTTCGAAAACAAAGAAAAATTCGAAAAGAATTTCCCAGGTGATTTTATTGTTGAATATATTGGTCAAGTTCGTGCGTGGTTCTATTATGTCCATGCTGTAAACACTGCTTTGTTCGGTAAAAATGCCTTCAAAAACGTGATCACAACCGGTGTTGTTGCCGGAAATGATGGCCGAAAAATGAGCAAATCACTTGGTAATTATACCGATCCAAACGAGCTAATGGATCAATATTCAGCTGATAGTTTGCGATTTTTGTTGCTTACTAGCCCACTTTTGAACGGTGAAGATTTTGCGCTTCACGATAAGGATGTTTCGGACGTTGCGCGCAAGCTTTCAATGATTTGGAACATGTATGATTTCTTCACAATGTATGCCAGTGTTGACGGCTGGGAATTTAATGGCGAGCTTAAAGACCCTTCGAAAAATCTTGAAAATCCGCTTGATAAATGGATTGTGAGCCGCGTTCATGAACTTCGAAATGAAATTACTGAAAATATGAACGTTTATAACATTCCGCGTGCGCTTGAAGGTGTTTTGCCGTTCCTAGATGATGCTTCGAACTGGTTTGTGCGCCGTTCGCGCCGTCGTTTTTGGAAGAGTGAAAATGGCGATGATAAACTTCAAGCCTATCAAACGCTCCATTATATTTTGAGCTATCTCGCGCTGATTCTTGCGCCATTTGTGCCTTTCTTAGCAGAAGAGCTTTGGGGCAAAATGGTTGGTGATGGCTCAGTTCATTTGAAAGATTGGCCAGAAGCTGGCGAGATTGATGAGAGCTTACTTGCTGAAATGGCCGAAGTTCGTGGTTACGTGAATGAAGCTCTTGCGCTTCGAGCAAAAAATGGCGTAAAAATTCGTCAGCCGCTAGCTAGCGTAAAAGTTCCGCAAAATGCAAAATCTTTTGATTTCGCGCCAATTTTGATGGAAGAATTAAACGTTAAAAGTGTTGAGTTTGGTAGTGAGAGCGTTGAATTTGACTTTGAATTAACTCCCGAGCTTCGTGCAGAAGGCTTGATGCGTGAGATTATTCGCCATATTCAGGCAGCGCGTAAAAAAGCTGGCCTAAATGTCGACGATCGAATTGAGCTTAACTTTACGTCTAAAAATGCTGAAGTCCTTGATGCGTTCAAAAAATTTGAACAAGAAATTTCGAAAGAAGTTTTGGCCACGAAGGTTGAAATTTCAGAAGATGAACTTGATTTTATTCAGATTGTAAAAGTTGAAGGTTCAGAAGTGAAAATTTCACTCAAAAAAGCTTAACCAAGATATTGACAATTAAAATAACTTATGCTATAATACGAGCATAAGTTATTTTTTAAACAAAAAACATAAAAAATCAAAAGGCAAAAATGGAAAATTTTAAGATAAACGATTATAACACGAACGAGCAAGATAAAAAATCTCTTGAGCAAGAGAATAGCTTTGAAGAATTTCAAGATTTTAAATTTGACTCTCCTGAAAGTTTAAGTTCAGAACAGCAAGAAGAAATTGAAGAATCTCGAGAGAGTTCAAAAGATGAAGCTCTTAAAAATTTGAATGATATTTACGCGCGCTCTGAACTAAAAGCCGATCGTGAAAGCAGTAGTTTTTTCTTGCAAGATGATGAAACTCAAAGTTCGAATATTATACATTTCAAAGATCATCATAACGCAAATTTTGAAACTTATGAAGCCCGTGAAGATCAATTTAGTTTGCGTGAAAATCAGTTTAAAACACAAGAACAGCTCGTTCAAGAAATTAGTGCAATAAAATCTGTTCGCCGAGAAGTTTCAGCAGGGAAACGTTTTTCGAACATTATTCGAGCAATTTCTGGAAAAATCGCAGCTTAATATCTAGAAAAAATAAAATCGGTAGAAATATCGATTTTATTTTTAAAAAAGTATTGACTTTTTAATGCGCTTGTGGTAAAATACGGGAGTAAAATAAATTAAAAATAAACAAGGACAGAAATGAAAGAGGGATTAAGGAATGAAAACCTTAGGCTTGAAGGTGACTATAAGCAACCTGAAAATGCCTGGGAAATCTCATTGGAAGATTTGCCTGTAGGGCCTCAGCGAGAAGCAATGGAAAGTACTGGCTTTAGCAATAAAGCTGACTGGAGATATGCTACAGAAATGGGGTTTGACAGCGCAGATGAATTCTATAAAAGTTTGGCGAATAAACCTTACGATCAACTAACCTTCAGGGAAAAAGGGATTTTAGAGGGAATAACTCGACCAGATCAAGAGGCTCAAATTACAAAAGCGGATGTAAGTGATTATATCGAAAATCAAGCCAACCAGCCGCTACAATTGGGATTTAATCCAGAAAATTCTTCATTGGATTATCTTGACAAATTGCGACAAGAGGCATTTGCAAAAGGTGGTGCAGACGATGCGGATTTTGCAAAATATAATCAATTGTATACTGAAAAGCTTTCAGAGATCAAAGGAAAAATAGAAGCAGATAAGCAGAACCAACCGCTAGCGCTTGAATATTCTGGTGGCAATAGTCCAGATGTAGTAAGTCTTACACGGGAAGGTGTAGTTGAAGGACTTGTAGTCGAAGACTATGGCGAAAAAAGTGATGCTCAGGTTCAGATTGTACAACCTTCAAATGAAACTGTTGAGCTAAGTGATGCTGAATTTACGGTTAGCAAACAAAAACGAGCCGATAGGGCAAAAAATGTTGTTGATCAAGATGATAATATCGAAACTAAAGCTGGACAATCCCGAGAGTTCATGAAGAGAGTTGGTAAGGCTATTTTAACAATTGGGGCATTTGTTGGTTTTGGTGCAATTGCATTCGTAGCTGGTCGTCGATCCGCTGAACCAGTTCATGTAAATAACAGTGAGCCAAAAGTTGAAGACAAGACCAGAACTGAACTTAGTGAAAGCTCTGCATCTGAATTTAATAAACTGGCAAACTTTGATAATAGTAATGCTCAAGAGCAAGAAAAGAACTTTAACAACGGTAAATATGACTCTGAAAATGACGATTATAATAACATTGATCAAAAAGAGAGCAAATATTCTATCGGAACAGATACTTCAAAACTTTCGAATGAAGAATATCAAAAGAAAATGATTGAATCGCACAACGAAGATAATATTGAATATATGGGACAATTCTTCGTGAACGATGCCGAATCTGCTCGGAATCTACTTGGAATTTCGAACACTGAGGTTGATGATTTGGTTGATGCCGCTCGAAATGGCGATCAGACGGCTTTCCAAAAATTGAATGACGCATATTCGAAATATATGGAAGGCGCTAAAGTTGTTGGAAATCAAACTTTGGATGGTGATTATTACTCGCTATTTGTGAATTCTAATAAAGATTATGCTCATGCCGAAGGTGCATTCGGTGGAACAGCTCGCGTAGTTGAATTGAAGAATGGGCAACAAATTTTGATTCGTGACCAGTGTAAACAAGTGGTTATGAAGAAGATTGCTGAAGTTCCAAACACTTGGACAACTCCAGTAATTCCATTCGAAGAAGCTTACACTCCGCCAGCTCCAAATACTGAAAAACCACCAGCACCTACACCAGAAACCCCACCTAAAACACCGCCTACTACACCAGAGACACCTCCAAAAACTCCACCTGAGACTCCACCAGAGACACCTCCAACTCCAGAAACTCCACCTGAAAAACATGATGACACCAAATTTAAGACTGATCAGTCTATCTACAATATAGATAATGCGGTTACTAAAATGGATAAAGGTGAATTAATAGGTGAAGCTTCTCAAGAGGAAAGGAATAATAATATAAATCCTGAAGTTACTCCTGGAGCAGCAACCGGAAAAATAAAAGCTGAAGGTGTTGATGAATCTATAGATGTCTCAAAAATAGGTGAGCAACCAGGTGAATATACTGGCGAAACTACTGCAGAAGCTCGAGCGCAAGCTGCGGTACAAGCTAGACAAGAACAGGCTGAAGCTGAAGCTAAGGCTCGCGAGGCTGAACAAGCACAGAACAAAACTGTAAATATTAGTGGTGAAACTGTGAATTATAACGATGTTTGGGCAGCTCAACAAAATTATAACCAAACATATGGCGCTTCAGCTGCTACAAATCAAAATAATACACAACAATAAAATAAAAAAGGTAAGAAATGTTAGTAAAAAATAAATTACAAACTTTGGGGGTTGCGGCATTCGCAGCCCTCATCGGGGCGGTAGCTTTAGGCGGAAGCGCTTTCGCTTATGGCCCAGAAAGGCAAACTTTCACTGCCGAAAACCCTGCCGACTATGTAACATTCAACTCTATTACAAATAATCCAACCGTTGGTGATGAACGAAATTTCGTTCGAGTTCGTCAAGCTGGCGTGGGAAATTTTGTTGATAGTATTGATATCGTACCTGGTCGAGAATATGAAGTTTATATCTATTATCATAACAATGCGAAAAGCTCTTTAAATTCAAAAGAGAATAGCTATCGTGGAATTGCTTTAGATGCAAAACTTAACACAATTGTTCCTTCAACGATTGCGAAAGGTAAAGAAGGTCTAGTGCGGGCAGAAATTACCGCTCGAAACGCCCGACCACAAAAAGTTTGGGACCAAGCTATTTTGCGTTCTCCTTCGCGAGATGTTGCTTTGAGATATATTCAAGGCTCAGCTAAAATTACAACAAAAGGTGCAGTAAATGGTCAAATCTTGAATGGAGGAAATCTATTCGGTTCTGGCACAAACCTTGGTTATGATAGCTTGAATGGAATACTTCCTGGCTGTGATCAATATTCAGGTGTTATAACTTATCGATTCAAAGCAGATTATGCAGATTTCGAAACAACTAAAATAGTTTCGAAAGCCGGTGCAAATAATTTTGCAAAAAATCAAAATATCGGTTTAAATGATGAAGTTGAGTTTAAAATCACTTATAAGAATACTGGAACAATTTCACAAAATAATGTGAATATTAAAGATTTACTTCCTGCTGGATTAGTTCTTGTTCCTGGAACAACTCGAATTACAACTCCATCAGATGCTGCTGGTAAAATCTTGAGTGATAACGTTGTGAAATCTGGAATTAATATCGGAAATTACTCTTTTGGCGGTTCTGCAACGCTAACTTTCCGTGCAAAAATTGATGCTTCGAAATTAATTTGTGGAAACAATATAATCACAAATACGGCTCAAGTTTTAACTGAAAACGGCGGAAAGTCTGATAAAGCAACCGTAACTGTGCAAAAAAATTGTACACCGCAAGAACGCAAAGAATTTTGTGAAATTCCTGGAAAAGGAAACTTAAAGAAGAATGACCCAAATTGTAACGATAAATGTAAAATTACGGGTCTTGAAAATCTTGCAGCTAATGATCCAAAATGTGCTGAAGTTCCAAGTGAACTACCACATACTGGTCCTGCTGAGGCTGCAATGATGGTGATTGCGATTATGGCGATTACTGGTGCTGTAGCTTACTGGTACCGAAGTCGTGAAGAAATGAAAAAAGCAACTGCTGAATTTACGAAAAAAGCAAATGATGCTGTTGAATCTGAAGCGACAAAAACTCACGAAGCTAAAAAATCTGAAAAAGTAGAGAAAAAATAGTTTCAAAAACTGAATAAACCTCGCATTAGCGGGGTTTATTCTTTTGGTTTTACTGGATATAGGTTCGAAAAGTTAGTAAAATAATTATGTCGCACAATTTTAATATTGAGTGTTTCATTAAATCCATCAACTCTAATATATAGTCAAATCTATGAACAAAAAACTAGCCCTTGAGTGGAGAGCTAGTTTTTAAATGGCTGGCCGCCTTTTAATTATTTAATTGAAGCAATTTCAATTTTAGTGTATTTTTGACGATGTCCGTTTTCTTTGTGAACGCGTTTTTTAGCTTTGTAACGGATCACGCGGATTTTTTCGCCCTTAACAAGTTCGTCAACAACTTTAGCGGAAACTTTCACGCCTTTCACAACAGGAGTTCCAACTTCCACTTTGTCGCCATTAATAAGCATCAAAGCATCAAGTTCGAGCTCTTTTGTTCCTTGCGGGAGGAGGTCCACCAGAAGGGTCTCTTTTTCGCCAACGATAAATTGTTTACCGCCAACTTTTATGACTGCTTTTTTCATAAAATCCTCATTAAATTTAATATCTTTATTATTTTAACATACAAAATTCCAAAAATCAAGATTAAAATAAAGTTGAAAGTGCTAAAGGTTTGTGATATAATATGAACATTATGAAGGTGATTTCGATAACCAATCAAAAAGGGGGGGTTGGTAAAACAACCAGCGCTATAAATATTGCTTATTTTATTGCAAAGCGAGGTTTTCGAACACTTCTTGTTGATTTTGACCCACAAGGAAATGCAACTAGCGGTCTTGGCATTGATAAAAATAATCTTGATTTTACTATGGCGGATGTAGTTTCTGGCGAAAAACAATTAGGTGAAATTATTATTGAAACAGAATTTTCGAAATTAAAAATTGCACCAAGTACGCCGATTTTAGCTAATGCCGAAGTTGAGCTTGCGTCAGCGAAGGGTCGATTTACTCGTTTGAAAGATGCTTTAAAAACTGTTGAAGCCGATTTTGACTATGTTATTTTAGATTCCCCACCAAGTTTGAGTTTATTGACCGTGAATGGGTTTATTGCAAGTGATTATTTGATTCTACCAGTTCAGGCCGAATTCTACGCGATGGAAGGCCTTGGTCAGCTTCTTGAAAGCATGAAACTTGTGAAAAAAGGGATGAATCCAAGCCTCGAGCTTCTTGGGGTTCTACCAACAATGGTGGATTCTCGCACAACTTTAGGTGGGCAAGTTCTCGAAGAAATTAAAAAATTCTTTCCAGATAAGATTTTTTCGAATGAAATTCCGCGGAATATTCGTCTCGCAGAAGCTCCAAGTCATGGTGTTCCGATTGGTGTTTATGATAGATTCAGCAAGGGCGCTCGTGCTTATAAAGCAGTTTCGAAAGAGATTATTCAGCGTATAGAAGGGGGCAAATAATGGCAAAAAAAGGACTTGGTCGTGGATTCTCTTCTTTGATTCCAACCGAGATGATCATTAATGAAAAAATCGATTCAGAGTTGGGTTTGGAATATGATAAAAGCCAACTAAAAGAGCTAAAAATTAGTGATATTTCGCCTGATCCAGAGCAACCTCGCCGGTACTTCGATAAGGAAAAACTTGAAGAGCTCGCAAACTCAATTAAAATTCATGGTGTTTTACAGCCAATTGTAGTTATTCGAAAAAACTCAAAGTTTTTAATTGTTGCTGGTGAGAGGCGTTATCGCGCCTCAAAGCTCGCGGGGCTAGAAAGTGTTCCTGCAGTTGTTCGCGAGCTTTCTGACCAGAACCGCCTCGAATTAAGTTTGATTGAAAATATTCAGCGCGATAATTTGAATGTTCTTGAGATGGCTGAAGCTTATTCAAAACTTCGTGAACAATTTAATTTAACGGCAAAGGAAATTGGTGAACGCGTTGGCGGAAGGAGCGAAAGTGCAGTTTTGAATACTTTGCGTTTATTAAAACTTCCACAAATTGTTAAAGATTATATTGTTTCTGGCGAATTAAAAGAAGGCCAAGCACGCCCACTTTTAAAGATTGATGAGGAAACTATCAAGAAGATTCTGCCGAAAATTATTGAAGAAAATTGGAGCTCACGTAAAATTGAGCAATTCTTGGTGAATTATAAAAAACAGATCGAAGAGTCTAAAAAAGTTGAACCTAAAAAAGTGAACAATCCTTTTGAAAAAACAGTTAAACATATTTCGAAAAAGCTGAGTGCAGATGTGGACATTAAAACTTCTGCAAGAGGTTCAGGAAAGATCGTCATTAAATTTAAAAGCGAAGAAGAGCTAAAGCGACTTGAGGAAATTCTTTCAAAATAAAAATAACCCCGTTAAAAGGGTTATTTTTATATTTTAATAGTTCTGTGAATATTCAAAATTGCGAATTTTATTAAAAGGAAAGATTCGAAAGGCGACAGGACCAACAATTTTATACAGCGGAACAGTGCCAAGGCCACTTCGGGAATCATATGAATTATTTCCCTCGCGATTATCGCCCGAAACGAATATTTCATTTTCTGGAACAGTCCATTCTCCATCATGACTTGTATACTTTTTTGGTTCATTATTAAAATTATCATCTGGGCTAAAACCGTTAGGATGTTTATCGTTGTAAACTGTCAATTTTCCTTTTTCAACCTTTACTTTTTCACCAGCAAAGGCTATCACGCGTTTAATAATATATTGATCTTTCATCCCGTCGATAAACTGTGGGTTTTCGAAAACAATGATCTCACCACGTTTTGGTATAAATTTTGTGTTCGTAAAATTTGCCCAAGTTAAGGGTAAGCGATTTATAATGGCTTTATCGCCGTCTTTGAAAGTTGGTTCCATACTTGAGCCAACAATTGTGAAGCTTTGAAAAATAAAAGTATTAATAAAGATTGTTCCTAAAGTTACACAAAAAAAGAAAACAAAAATCCCGAAAGTGTCGGCTATTCGAGGATGCCGTTGCCAAAAATTACTCTTCATTTTTATATTTTAGCATGATTTTTAAAGATTTTCAATTATGGTTATTTTTAAAATTGTGTGATATAATAGAGAAAGTATGGATTTTATTAGAATTTCGAAAAAACATTCTTTTTGGGGAAATATTGCGCATATTTTTTTAAATATTGTTTTGGCGGTTATTGTTTGGCTCTCCATTTATATTACTAAGACTCCTTGGATTGCAATTCTCTTGGTTTTTGTGAGCAAATGGCGAACTTTTGCTGTTCGGCCAAGATTTTGGCTCGCAAACGTAAAATCAAATCTTGTTGATTTAATCTTTTCGTTGAGTATAGTTATTTTAATGTTCTCAACAGGTATAGATTATATCTTTTCGCAAGGGCTACTATTGGCTTTATATATATTTTGGCTAACAATCATCAAGCCAAGCTCAAAAGAATTATTCGTGCAAGTTCAAGCCCTTTTCACCGTATTCTTTGGGTTTTCGGCTTTATATTCGATTACTTATGGTTGGAATGAAGCTCTAATTTTTATCTTGGCATTCTTGCTCGGATATTCAACAATTCGGCATATTATTTCATCTTATGCAGATTTAAATATTGAGATTTTCAGTCTTTTTTGGGGTCTAATTATTGCTGAATTTGCTTGGATATTTAACTTTTTGGTGATTGGCTATCGCATCAACTTTGCGCCATATTTTAATTTTATAATTCCTCAGGCTGCAATTATTTTAACAGTTTTAAGTTTTATTGGTTTTAATGTGATTGTTTTAGATAAAGATAAAGAAAGGGAACGAAAAGAATTTCTACCAGAGGTGATTTTTGCAACAATTCTCATCTTGACTTTATTGTTATTCTTTTCTTCAATCCCAGTTGCGAAAGGTTAAGATATGAATTTTCGAAAATATTTTAAAAAGCCAAAAAGTCAATTTTTAATAGCCATAATTATGGTGACAGTTGTCTTTTGTATAATTATTTTAGCTCAAATTATATCAAAAAGTAATTTTAATAAGAATAAAACTGGGTCTGCAAACTTCAACTTTTCGGCAAGCGATAAAGCTCCAAATTTTGCGAATCAAATGGATTCTAATTCAATTGAATCGGTTGCGAATAGGGTTTCGCAAAGCGTTGTTTCTATCGTTAGCAAAAATCAAAAAAGTTCAAGATTCTTTTATTCAACAGAAGATTCTGCAAGCGCAGGAACGGGAATTATTATTAGTGAAAATGGCTATATCTTAACAAACAAGCACGTTATTGAAAAATCTTCTGAAATTTTAGTTGTTACTAATAGTGGCGATTCTTATGAAAGCGTTAGAGTGGTTATGGTTGACCCAATGAGCGATATTGCAATTTTAAAGATTTCGAACGCAAAAGGATTGAAGGCCGCCGAACTTGGAGATTCGAAGAAGATAAATATTGGACAGCAAGTGATTGCGATCGGAAATGCTTTAGGCGAATATGATGGTACTGTTACGAGCGGTATTATTTCTGGAATTGGTCGTACGGTTGAGGCTTCTAGTGAAGACGGCTCTTCAAGAGAAGTTTTGACTGATATGATTCAAACAGACGCAGCAATTAATAGTGGAAATTCTGGCGGTCCTTTAGTGAATGCGCAAGGGCAGGTGATTGGAATTAATACTGCAGTTGCCTCTAAAGCTCAAAGCATTGGTTTTGCAATACCGATCTCTTCAGTAAAGGGTGTCTTAAAGTCTATTAGTGAAGGTAAGGAACCAAAACGAGCTTATCTTGGAGCGAGTTATATATCAATCAATCCGCAAATTAGAAAAAAATATAATCTTGATGTTTCGAAAGGTGCTTTAGTTAAGTCAAGAAAAGGTAATGCAATTATCTATGGCAGCCCTGCACAAAAAGCTGGTTTAAAGGACGGAGATATAATCACGAAAATTGATGGTATTGAGGTTTCTAAAAATTCCAGCGTTAGTTCTTTAATCGGCGAAAAGTCCGTTGGTGATACTGTTGAAATTTCTTATATTCGAGACGGTAGAGAAAAATCTACTCGCGCAACTCTTGAAGAATATCATAAATAAAAATAACCCCAGTTAGCTAGGCTTACTTTAATGAGGGGATAGATTTTACTAAAAAAATTATAGAGTAAACTAGATATTTACCTAAAAATTATAACAGGAGTTCAAGGTGAAAGTAATAGAAAAATACGCAAAAAACAGAAAGGGAGAAAAGCTATGCGCTCATTTTTTTCTTCCGCAAAATAACGAGGAAACGAAAACCAAATTTCCGCTAGTTATCATGCTTACGGGGGATGGGCCTAGCGGCTCCAAGAGTTTGAGTTGGACAAAAATCCCCCTACTATTGAGCGAAAAAGGGATAGCTTCTCTAACCTTTGACTTTTCTGGATTAGGAGACAGTGAAGGTAGCAGAAAGGAATTGACTTTAGAAAAAGGAATTGACGATTTCAAAGCCGTTATTAAACTAATTGACGAGATAGATGCAGTAGATACTGACAGAATAGGTGTATTTTCTTCTAGTTTTGGTTCAAGTGTCGTTATTGCTTCAAGAGAATTTCGAAACGTAAAAGCGCAAGGCTTCAAGTCACCGTGCGCTTTCCTTCCGGACGCTTATTTGAATGAGATTTCCGAGGAAGCGGCAACAAATTGGAAGACATCAGGCTACTGCCCTGAAAATGGATACAATATAAACGTTTTATATAATCCAATGAAGTATAATATCTATAGAGAATCTTCAAATATATCCTCTTCTTGTCTCATAACGCATGGGCTAAATGATGAGATTGTTCCTTTTCGGCAATCTCAATTGCTACAATCGCAATTACTGACCTCTTCAAATGATGTGGAATTAGTATTGATTGAAAATTGTGACCATGGATATACCCAAGACGGAAAATGGGAATATATGGCTAATCTTTTTGTTGATTTTTTTGTAAATAAGCTATAGTTTATCTTTATCTAACAAATATAGTTGGGGTGAATTGTGGAAAAATAGAGGAGCTATCTAAGTATATAAGTAATATCGTAGGGCATTCTGAGAGTGTTAAATTCTTTATAAAAACATTAATGAAGTTGATAATTATATTGTCAAACGAATATCATAGACTAAGGAAAGTGTTTGTGAACTTAACGGGTGACTTTACGACAATAAATCCTATGTCAAGAAATGAGGCCAAGAAAAAGCATGCAAGCAATCAGATTGGCAAGGAAATCAGAAAATTTTGTAATCATAAAAAAGATATAAGAGAATATAAAGAAATATTTACTTTTAGTTATGAGCGTAATATTGACAAAATGTGCTTGACCATATAAACTACGGTTCCGTTTATTAGTTTAGATGCTTTGACGATAAGGAGGAAAAAATAAAATTCCCAAAGACTCAATTTGTAATAATTGACAATGAAGAGGCTATTTTTGTTTCATCATCTTATGCACCTCACCTATATTCTTTGAAAGGAAAGGAACTAGTAGGGTATTTAGAAAATATTTTGAACAAGCATGGCTATCAGCAATGGAATTAAAGTCGGATAACATTCTGAATAAGGATAAGATAGATTATATAGAATCCACTTACGGATAATAAAGATGACCAAGGCGGTCGTCTTTATTATATTTATAAAATGTGTGAACTCAGATTATTTAGACTGCTGAATATCATAAACCTATTTGGGTTATTTTTTTTCGAAAACAATTGTGTAATTTTCTGAGTAAGTTTTTGAAAAACCGCATTTTTTGGCGTAATTTTCAATTTCTTCAAATTGAGAAGGGTCAGCTTCAAGAATAATTTTTTGTAATTTTGGTAAATCCTGAGCTTGAAAAATTAAATTAAAAATTGTCTCTAATCCATTTTTCTGGGCATAAAGTGCAATTTGTGGTTCATGTTGTAGTTCATTATTCTTTTCGAAATTTATCCAATCTTTATTAACATACGGCAAATTTGCTGTAATTATTGTTATTTTCGAAAGAATTTCTGACGGTATTTGGCTTAAAAGATCACTTTCTAAAAGCTCAATTTCACTTTCAAGGATTTTTATAGCGTTTAGATTCGCCACAGAAAGCGCTTGAAGCGAAATATCGCTCGCAAAAAAATCAATATTTTCGCCAAGCTCAGCTTTTAGAGTGATTGGAATTATTCCAGAACCTGTACCAACATCTAAAATTTTATCACCTTTTTTGGCAATTTTTTTAGTAATTTCAATTAAGGTTTCAGTTTCTGGGCGAGGAACTAGTACATTTTCGTTCACGAAAAAAGTTCTTCCAAAAAACTCCTTTTCTCGAAAAATATAAGCTAGTGGAACTCGTTTAACCCGTTTATTTAAAAAATTATTTGCGTGAAAAACCAGAGTTTTCGAAAGCTTTTTTTGCGGATTTGCATGTAAAAAAGTTCGTTCAACTTTTAAAACGTTTGCTAAAATTAGCTCAGCATCAAGTTGTGAACTTTCAATTTTAGCATTTCTAAGTTTTTGAGCTGATTTTTTCAGCCAAGATTCAATAGTTTCTCGCATAAATTAGTTATTTTCTGAAGCGTTAGCGGCCAAGAATTCAAGTTCGGCAGCTTGCAAGTGTTCAACAATATCTGAAATTTGCCCATTCATTGCGGCTGGAATATTGCTTCTTGAAAAGCCAATCCGGTGGTCGGTGATGCGATCTTGCGGGAAGTTGTAGGTTCGAATCTTTTCGGAGCGGTCGCCAGAACCAATTAGGCTGCGGCGTTCGGCGGTAAGTTTGGCGTTTTCTTCATCAATTTTAGCTTGAAGTAGGCGCGCACGCAAAATTCCAAGGGCTTTTTCCTTGTTCTTAATTTGTGATTTTTCATCTTGGTTTGTAACCACCATACCAGTTGGGATATGAGTGATTCGCACGGCGGAATCGGTTGTATTCACACTCTGACCACCATGACCACCCGAACGATAAACATCAATTCGTAAATCATTCGGATTGATTTCAATATCAGCTTCTTCAGCCTCAGGCAAAACTGCCACTGTTACGGTTGAAGTGTGGATTCGCCCCTGAGATTCGGTAGCGGGAATGCGCTGAACTCGATGAACACCACTTTCGAATTTTAATTTTGAGTAGGGAGCATCGCCTTTTACTCCAAAAACAACTTCTTTATAGCCGCCAGCATCGTTTGCGGATTCACTCAAAAGTTCGGTTTTCAAGCCATTTTGTTCACAATATCGCAAATACATTCGGTAAAGTTCGCTCGAAAAAAGGGAAGCTTCATCGCCACCCGCCCCTGCACGAATTTCAACAATCACGTTTTTTTCATCGTTCGGATCTTTAGGTAGAAGCATTTCGAAAAGTTCCTGCTCTAGATTGGCAAGTTTTTCTTCGCTTTCAGCAATTTCCATTTTAGCAAGTTCTGCAAGTTCACCAGTTTCAAGGCTGGCAAGTTCGCGCGCTTCTTCGATATTTTTTTCAAGATTTTCGCGCAATTCACCACGCTCGATGATTTTTTCAAGTTCGGTGAATCGCTTGTTTTTGGCAGAAAAATCAGGCGAAGAATAAGCGTTTGGCTCGCTCAAAAAAGTCTGAATTTCTTCGCGCTCAGTTTTAAGTTTATCAAGATTTAGATCAATTTTTGGCATATAAAATATTATACCAGAAATTCGCATAAATTTGAAGTATTGAAATTTGATTGTGGTTATGATAAGATTTTGATATGAAAATAACCTCTTGGCGAGAATTTATTGAAAATGAAGCCACCAAGCCATATTTTAAAAAGTTGTGGCAAAAAGTTGAACGTGAACGTGCTTCGAAAGAGATTTTTCCCGCAAGAGAAGAGATTTTTTCTTGTTTTAAAAAATGCCCGCTTGAAAAAACTAAGGTTGTAATTATCGGTCAAGATCCTTATCATGGAGAAGGGCAGGCGCACGGAATGAGTTTTTCGGTTAAAAAAGGCGTTAAAATTCCACCAAGTTTGCAAAATATTTATAAAGAACTGCAAAGCGATTTAGGAATTGAGCCAGCCAGCGATGGTTTTTTAGAATCTTGGGCGGAGCAGGGCGTGTTACTTTTGAACACGTCTTTTAGTGTTGAAAAAGGCAAGCCAGCAAGCCACGCAAATTTTGGATGGATGGAATTTTCAGAACATGTTTTAGATTTTTTGAATGATTTCGAAAAGCCGTTAGTTTTTATTTTATGGGGAGCGCACGCACAAAAAGTTGGTGCCCGAATAACTAATTCGAAACACCTTAAAATTGAGAGTGCGCATCCTTCGCCATTTTCAGCACGCCGTGGATTTTTTGGCTCAAGGCCTTTTTCGAAAGCGAACAAATTTTTAGAACAAAATGGTGAAACTCCAATTGATTGGCGGGTAAAATAATAAAATAAAAAATCTCACGTTTAATTGTGAGATTTTTATTTTTAGATGAATTATCGTTCAGCTTTTTTAGCTTTTTCAGCAGCTTGCTTTTTGGCTTTGTTTGCCAAAGCTTCTTTACGAGCAGCAGCCATTTCTTGAGCTCGTTTGAAGCGGTCGACACGACCTTCGGTGTCGATGATTTTTTCTTCACCAGTAAAGAATGGGTGAGAAGCACTTGAGATGTGCATTTTTACAAGTGGGTATTCGTTTCCGTCTTCCCATTTGATTGTTTCTTTTGAATCTGCTGTTGAGCGAGTCAAGAAAGCAAATCCAGCCACCTCGTCGCTAAATACGACAGGGCGATATTCGGTTGGATGTAAATTCTTTTTCATAACTTTTCCATTTTAGCAGATTGTTTCGAAAAAAGCAAATTTAATTTTCTTAAAAAGATATTTATGAAACATTATGCTCGTGCTTGCAAATAATTTTGAAATAGTGTATTTTGGTGCCATAAATAGTTAATTTAAGGAGTTACAAATGAAAAAACTAACCATTCTAATGGTTGTGGGAATTCTTACTTTCTCTGGTTTTGTGAGTTTATTGACTGGCAAAAATGTATCCGCCGTTAAATCTGGCGACATGCAAAGTTTGGAAGAAGAAATCGCAAGTAATAAAGCTAAACTTGAAAACCAAATAGCTTTTCTTAAGAACTTAGAAATTAAGGCAGATAAATATATTAAAAATAAAAGTTCAATTTCGCCATCAAATCAAGCTCAAAGATATTTAGAAAAATTGAATAAAGATGATTTTTATGTTCTTTGTGATTTGAATCTAGAAATTAAAGAAAATCTTGAATATCGAGAAGCTGTTGTGAAAGAAATTGAGCATATTAACGAATTGGCTGAGAAAAAATATCAAGGCGTTTATGAGCAGCTTCCGGAATTAAAAGAATTGCAAGAACGAATTGCAAATGCAATTTTGGCGCTAACAGATGAAGGAAATTTTATCGCACATATCGACAATCGTCAAAAAGAACTTTTGGGTGAAAAAGATTTGAACAAAGCTGAGCAAAATGCAAAAATGCTTAAAGCTATCATTAATAGATATTTTAATAAATTGCGAGCTCAATATGGAAACGAGTTTCTTCTTGCTGATCGTTTCAAATCTAGCTTGGTTGCTGGAATCGATAACGTTATTGATCAAATTAATAAGAAAATCGAAGAAGAAAATATGAAGGCTGCCGAGGCAGAGCTCAAAAAGGCCGCACAAGAAGAAGCTGATCGTTTGAAGAAAGACGAAGAAAATAATTCTGATGCTTGGGAAAAAATTGCAAACGAAGAAAATAAGAAAAATGAGAATAAAAAGCAAGACGAAAAGCTTGATGAAAAACAGGGGCAGAATTTGAGCGAAGTAAAAGCTTCCGAATTACCTGAAAAACAAATTTCGAAAAAAGACAATAAACAGACTCAAACACTTCAAGCTCCAAATACTGGTGAAAACCGAAAGCAGAGCTTCGAAATTGCTTTGATCAGTGTTATTTCAATAATTCTTGCGGTAATTTCTGTGGTTGTTATCAAACGACAATAAAATTATAGAAGAGAGGTGATTTTCCTCTTTTCTTTTTATGTAAAATATGATAAAATTGAAAAGTATATAAATTTAATGAAACAATTTTTGGGAGAATTCCTTTCGAAAGTTTTTCGAAATTATCCCCAAAAATGAAGACAAAGGAGTTAAAATGTCTGTAAAAGTTGATATCAAGCAATTGCTTGAAGCTGGCGTTCATTTTGGTCACAAAACTTCACGCTGGCATCCAAAAATGGCGCCATATATTCACAGCAAGCGTCAAGATAGCCACATTATTGATCTAACTAAAACTGTTGAAGGTCTTGAAAAAGCTCTTCCAGCTATTACTAAAGCGGTTGAATCTGGCCGAAAAGTTCTTTTTGTTGGAACTAAAAAACAAGTTAAAGAAGCTGTTCGTGAAGCTGCTGAAAGCGTAAAACAACCATATGTTGTTGAACGATGGGTTGGCGGAATGCTCACAAACTCAGCAACTGTAAACCAACAAATCAAGAAATTAAAAACTCTTGAAAAACGAATGGATAGCGGTGAGCTTTCAAAACGATATTCAAAACTTGAAGTTCAACGATACGCTGAAGAAATTGAAGCTTTAAATACAAAATATGGTGGAATCAAAGATTTGATGGGTCGCCCAGGAATTTTGTTTGTAACTGATTCAATTGCTGACGCAAACGCAATTCGTGAAGCTAAAACTTTGAATATTCCAGTGGTTGCAATTGTTGATACAAATGTAAACCCAGATGGAATTGATTACGTAATTCCAGCAAATGATGACGCTATTAAAGGTGTTAAATTGCTTTTGGACTATGTGATCGAAGCTATCAAAGAAGCTAAAACTGATAAATAATTCTTAAATTCGAAAGGATAAAAATGGCTGTTTCTATTGAAGAAATTAAGAAACTTAAAGAATTGACAGGTCTTGGCTTGACCGACGCCAAAAAAGCCCTTGTTGAAGCTGAAGGTGATTTTGATAAAGCACTTGAAGCTCTTCGCAAAAAAGGTCTAACAAAGGCTGAGAAAAAAGGTGACCGCGAAGCTCGTGAAGGTTTAGTTGAGGCTTACGTTCACGGTGGCCGAATTGGTGTAATTGTTGAAGTTAACTGTGAAACTGATTTCGTTGCGCGAACTGAAGATTTCAAAAACTTTGCACACCAAATTGCTATGCAAATTGCTGCTATGGCGCCAGTTTATGCTAGTGAAGCTGATATTCCAGCTGAAGAAATTGCTCGTGTTAAAGCTGAAGCTGAAGAGCGAGTTTCGAAAGAAGGAAAGCCAGCTGAAATTGCTGCCAAAATTGTTGATGGCCAAGTGAAAAAATACTTTGCTGAAAAAGTTCTTCTTTCACAAACTTACATTATGGATGACAGCAAAACAGTTGAGCAATTCTTGAAAGAAACTGTTGCAAAACTTGGTGAAAATATCGTTGTGCGCCAATTCTCACGAATTGAACTTGGTGTTAACGAATAATAAATAATGTTTTACGATAAAACTCTACCACTAACGGTGGAGTTTTATTTTTGTGATTATTTAAGCCTTGACTTTTTATGCATAACCAGTTATAATTTTAAGCATAAGTAATAAAAAATAAAGGGAGAGAAATGTTTAAGAATAAAATAGCAGTTTATGCTTTTCTGGGTGCTGTTTGTGCTTTATTTTTAGCTCAACCCGCATTTGCTGACACAGCAAAGAGAATTGATGTTGATGCAACGGGTGAAATTAAAGAACTTGCTTCATACGGCTCGTCAAACCGAACTGATACTAAGATTAATATTAGTGTTAAAAATGGGCAGAATATTAATGCTGGCGATTATATTGATATTAGATTTGAAAATATTATCGAAACCGGATTAGTAGATAAAGAAATCCGTTATAAAGACACTATTATTGGAAGAATGAAACTTGTCAAACTTGAAAATACTGTTGTTGATTTATTTAACAAAAAGGCTATTAAAGGAAACCCCGAAGCAAATGATATCATACCAGAGAAAAGTTCAGCTAGAAATTCTGAGTATCGACTAGTTTTCAATGATCAAGCTAAAAAGTTTTCTAATATGGATCTATTTATGGAACTTATTTCAGATAATCATTCTGCTTGGACGAACCATAAATATAATATTGAGCATTCTGTAAAAGTAAACAATAAAGAGGTTGCGCATAAAACCGGTACAATTAGTGGTGTAAATAAGGTTTCTCCTGAGGTTGATTTTAGGATAAGTACTTTTCTAGCTAGTAGTCAGGATGGAGAGAATGTCAATGGGTCTATTTTCGATTTTGGAATACGACAATCAGATAAAAATAATCCTAAACATATTAAACCGGGTGACATTGTTAAGATGAGATTACCTGAATCTTCTGGTGTTGCATTTGATGCGAAATTGAATCCAAAAGAGGGCGCGGTTGGTGCTGTAAATACCCAAGAGTTATATTCTAATTTTGGTGACAATGCTACTGCAAAAGGCGTTTTGCTCAAAACTGGTATAAACTTAAAGTATAAAGTTATAAAAAATTCAAGCCATGAGTTAGTATACCAGATCGTAGAGATTGCTGATGATAAAGCTTCGTATCAATTTATGCCAAGATTGACTATTTTAGATACTAGCGAAAAAACAGTTAACTATGATCAGAGTAAGTTAAATCCAGTTTCGGCGATCGCAGAAATCTATCGAGGCGATGATAAATATTCTTCTTCAGAAAGGTCTGTAGGAGGTGTAATAAACGGCACAAAAATGAAATCTTATGCAGATATCAAAAAGCGTGGATCTGTGATTGTGCGCTATCAAGATGAAAACGGTACAAGCCTTGCTCCTGAAGTTTTGCTAGCAAATAAAGTTCAAGTAGGTACAGACTATATTGCCGAAGAAAAGCAATTCGAAGGATTCGAAAAAGCTGAACTACTTAAAAATTCATCGCCTAAAGCTGGAAAAGTTGAAGAAGGCGTAAAGACTGTAACATTTGTTTATAGAAAGAAAAGTATTCCTGCGCCTGAAAAACCTTCAAACCCAGTAAAAGAAGAGAAGAAGCCAAAAGAAAATATTAGTGCACCAAACACAGGTTTCGAAAATAATTTTATTAAGAATTTACTTTTTATGGGTGGTACTGCACTTTCTGTAATTTCTATAATTGTTATTAGAAAAAAATATTAAATAGAATGAATAAGATAAAAGACCTCTTTCGCTAAAATTTAAGAGGTCTTTTATTATTGTTGCTATGATTATATTAAGCTAAACTCTTTTCGATAAAGGCGATGATTCGCACGTCGCGAGATTCTAGCTCACTTTCTTCATTGATTTCATTCACGCCAAACATTTCTTCTGCGCCTTCACCAAATTTTGCATGCAAAGTTTTGATCCAATTTCCATTTGCAAGCTTTTTTAGGCTAACATTTTCACTAAAGCTCACACCACGAAAGAAGTTTTTTTCGTTAGGTAGTTCAATTTTTATTTCTTTGTTATTTTTTTCAATTTTTAATTTAAAATTCTTTTTAAAAATTGGGTCAAAGTATTCAATTACTTTTTTAATCTTTTTTTGTTTCATTTGATTCCTTTTTATTTTTTGCTTTAAAACATAACTATAATAACATAAAAAAATAAAAAAGTCAATAGAAAAACCCCGCCATTTTGGCGAGGCGTGTTGACCGCTCAGGATTTATAATACTTGTGGCCCTTAGGAAGGAACTTCCTAATGTCGCCACGGAGCCAAACCCTAATATGCTTTTCACCATTTTTATCAAAGAATGCCACTCTTTTCACTGTTTGGAATAGGGGGCTCATTCGAATGGTATTATTGATATAATAGAGATATTTCTCTTCGAAAATATCGCTAGCCGGAATTTCAATAATATAACATTTTCCTGCAGAACAAGAACTGATCGCATTTTTAATCTCTTGATCGCTTAATCCTACAAAAACTTCACGAATCTTCAATGAAAGTTTATCGTGATAATCTTTCGCATCAATTGTGCGAGCTTTTTCGGTCAATTCTGCATTTGATCTAGTTGTAACAGCTGTACCCATAGTAGTCCTCCTTAAAGTGCATCCCTGAAGGGAATAGTGATAGATCAATTATACCACTTTTAAAAATAAAAGTCAAACAAAAAGCCCCAAATTTAAATTGGAGCTTAAGGATTAAAAATCCAGTCCGGTCACTTTGACGTATAAGTTGTAGCCTTTCTTTCGAGCCTCACTGTTAAGATGAGGTCTCCTAAAACCAGTAATATTTTTAAATACTGTCTTTTGTCTCTTTAGATATCTATATAAGGATGACGGATGAATATTCTCTGGTAAAACAATTGGGATTTCAATTGTCTCATCAATGCGAATTTGCTCGCAAAGATCATCGTATTCATCTTTAGGAAGTTTTCGAAGATACTTCTTGATTTCTTCCAATATTGCTCCATAATAGAGATTAATTTTACCGTTTTGACTTGGCTTATCAGGTTTCGAAATCATTTTTGGCTCTATCAAGAAGAATATCTGCTTTGTGCCGTCTTTTTCGGCTTCATATTCTTCATAAATATGAAACTTCCTATTGACGGTTCCGCGAACCTCAATAAATTTATCATTGCCATATCCCATTTTGACTGCAATTTCTTTTGGAATGCTAATTTTTGTGGAGTATTTTCTCCAAAATTTATAGTGCTCCTCTGAAATGGTTTTCTGCTTGGTTGATTGGCCAAGGTTTTTTGTGATATACTCAATAATTTTACACAAGATTATTAAGTATTCTTCTTGTAGTTCTTCTAGTTTAGCCTTGCTAAGTAACGGTTCTACAAAATTATCGTTTGTCGTTTTAGCCATAAAAAATGTCCCCCTGGATTTTTTCTGTAAAGTTTTTTAAAGAACTAGTACTTACATATTATATAATTTTATATCATTAAAGTCAAGTTAAAAAGGGGTTATTTTTTTGCCAAAACTGTAGTATAATTGTTCTATGTTAGATATTAGATTTATTCGTGAAAATGCCGAGCGTGTACAAAAAGATGCTTTGAATAAAGGTTATAAAAATGCCGATGTTCAAGCTGTCATTTCGCTCGACGACGAAAGAAAAGCTCTTACGGCTCAAATTGACGAACTTCGAACTCGCCGTAACCAAATTGCAGCCTCAATGAAAAACTCTGGCGGAAAGCCAAGTGATGAACAAATTGCAGAAGGCAAGAAAATCAAAGAAGAGCTTGCCGAGCTTGAAAAAACTTATCGTGAACTTGACGAAAAACTTTCGAATGCTTTAAATGGCATTCCAAACATTCTTCAAGCTGATGTACCGATTGGTGAGGAAGGTGAAGATGATTTGGTAAAAACTTGGGGCGAAGAACTTTTCGAAAGCCGTAAAGGTACTGAAGATCACTTAGATTTTGCAAACAAAAAAGGTTGGGTTGATTTTGAGCGTGGTTCGAAGGTTGCTGGAACTAAATTCTATTTCTTGAAAGGCGATTTAGCGCTTCTTGAAAATGCTATTTATCAGTTTGCTATGAATAAATTGATTGCTAAAGGTTTTAATTTTATGACTGTTCCGCATATGGTTAATGGTGAAGTTGCTACGGGAACTGGATTTGCGCCTCGTTCAAGCGAACAAAGTGATGAATATTTCATTGAAGGTGAGGATTTAAGTTTGATTGCAACTGCTGAAATGTCATTAACTGGTTTTCACGCTGGTGAAATTTTGAATGAAAAAGATTTGCCAATTTTTTATGCTGGCTATTCTCCTTGTTATCGAAAAGAGGCGGGGACTTATGGTAAGCACACGCGCGGGCTTTTCCGTGTTCATCAATTCAATAAGCTTGAAATGTATGCGTATACTTTGCCAGAGCAGAGCGCTGAAATTCATGAAAAAATTTTGGCGGTTGAAGAAGAAATTTATCAAGAGCTTGGTATTCCTTACCGCGTGGTTAATATTGCCAGTGGTGATTTGGGTGCGCCAGCTTCGAAAAAATACGATATTGAGTATTGGAGCCCGGTTGATGGCAGTTATCGTGAAATTACGAGCTGCTCGAACTGTACCGACTATCAAGCGCGAAATTTGAATATTCGTGTGCGTCGCGAAAATGGTGAATTGCAAGTTGTTCACACTTTGAATGGCACAGCTGTTTCGCTTGCGCGATGTTTGGTGGCGGCAATTGAGAATTTTCAAGATGGGGAAGATCTTGTTTTACCAAAAGTTCTTCAACCATATATGAATGGTCGCGATCGAATCTAAAAAATAAAATAAGCGCTAAATATAGAGTTTTGTAAATTTTACAACACTATATATAGTGCTTTTTAATTTACTTATGTTATAATGTAAATATAGCCAAAATAGAAAGAGGTGATTGAAATGGCTCAAAAAGTAGTTCTTTACTCTAAATATGACTGCATACAATGTATGATGACCAAACGCCTTCTTGATTCATTGGGAATTGCATATCAGGAAATTAATCTCGATGAAAGTCCACAATTTCTAGAGCATGTCACGAAGGATCTTGGCTTTATGGCTGCACCAGTTGTTGAAACAGATACGGACGCTTGGTCTGGCTTTCGGCCAGGTAAGATTAGGGCGCTCAAATAAGAATAGCTCGCAACAAAGGCGGGCTTTTTTCTTGACAAAATAAAATGTTTATGCTAATATAGAGATATAAACTAACAAAAAAGGATTATATATGATCTCACAGATTGAAATTACAGGAAATAAATACGAAATTGACGAAACAACCAAAAAATACGCAGAAAAACACATTGGTAAATTAGATAAATACTTGCCACGACACGCTAAAAAATCAGCTTCAGCTCGCGTGGTGATTTCGCAAATCAATGGCACTCACGACAACAAATATGAAGTTGAGGCAGTTATTAACGTACCAGATAAAACTCTTGTTGCAAAAGATCAAAGCTCAAATGTTTTAGCGGCAATCGATATTGTTGAAGCTAAGCTTGACGGGCAAATTCGCCGTTATAAAACTGAGAAAAATCCACGACTCGGCAAAGCTGGCATTATGGCGAAATTCAAGCGTTCTCTAAAACGAGGCTAAAATTTTCGAAAAATATTAAAATCTCCGTATTTTTGCGGAGATTTTGCTTTTTAAATAAAATATGATATAATTAGGTTATTGCTATTTTAAAATTTTTGTGGGGGTGAAAAACATGAATAAACACATAAATAGGCAGCAAGAACTTTTACGTAAAGCACTTAATCAAAAATCGAAAAGTTTAGGTTTAGCTGCGATTACGCGCGAAGTTGGCGAGAAGTCGACTGATTACGGAATTTCTTTTTATGCCAAAAAAGGTAATAAGATTGTTCCAGATATCGGCATCCAAATTAAGTTTTATCGAAGTGAGAACCTTCTTGGATCTGAGAAGCTGCGTGGTTATAATATAAATATTAAACTATGCGATGTTAAGATTGAAAGTGGTGACAACCTTCCAGATATGACGGTTGAAAAATGTCTTCAAAAATATCGTCATTTCGTAATCGAGGGGCAAGAGCGATGGGTTGATTACCTTTTCAAAATAAAGGATATTGCAACGATTGATTATTGCAAACCTCTTGCAGATAAAGGTAATCCTGATGATATTATGTATATGAGCGAATTGCTTTTAGAAGTTATTCCTCAATTCTGCTATCAAGTCAATAAAGGAGACTTTAGCTATGAATGGTGAAATGATAACTATTAAGGAGATTTTCGAGAAATACGGTCGGAGATTTGCCTCTGTTCTTAAGAACTCTGATGGTATTAATACAGTTATGATTTATGAAATTGTAACTGTTAAAGGTGAGCTACCAATTGTTAAAATCAAGACTATTGATTTTAATCCGGTAAAGAAAGAATTGCTCATTTCGAATGACGATGATGAAGAAGATTGGGTTGAAGCTTTTGAATTATCGACTCTGGTTGATAATGACACCATTCTTCCGCTTTCAATGCTATCGAATAATGCGAATGAAAAGACTAGAATTTCATCGCAAAAAATTCGAGAACTAGGAGCGAAAATTTTCGAATACGAGAAAGCTTTAAAAGATCTTGAAGCATTTACTAGGAAATATGAAATGCTAAGAGATGAGATGATTAATATTTTTACAGATATCGTTGACACAGTTTTTAAATAAAGTCCTGAAAGGGGCTTTTTTTAATATTTAAATTATGGTAAAATATAAGATAGATTTTATACTGTTTTTAATGGAGAGGGAAATGTCTAAAAAAACTGCGAAGAAAAAAAATGTAATGGTAGAAGAAAGCAAAGTTGATAAACTTTTGACTACTGTTTTTGGTGACCCGCAAAAGAAAGTTTTGCGCCGATTGCAACGAAAAGTTGATGAAATTAATAATCTAAGCGAAAAATACAAAAAAATGAGTGATGAAAAGCTCAAAGAAGCTTTTAAAAAACTCAAAAAAAGCCTTTCGAAAAAAGATTTAGATGATATTTTACCAGATGTTTTTGCACTTGTGCGTGAAGCTTCAACTCGTGTGCTTGGAATGCGACACTTTGATGTTCAGTTGATTGGTGGAATGGTTTTGCATGAAGGAAAAGTTGCAGAAATGAAAACTGGTGAAGGTAAAACTTTAGTGGCAACTTTGCCAGTTTCTTTGAACGCGATGGAGGGAAAAGGCGTTCATGTTGTGACTGTGAACGATTATCTTGCTCAACGTGATGCATCTTGGATGGGAAATTTATATGATTTTCTTGGTCTTTCAGTTGGTGTAATTATCAATGAAGCAAGTTTTATTTTTGATCCAGAATATGACAACGAAGAACACGAAGACAAAAATATGCGAAAACTTCGCCCAGCAACTCGAAAAGAGGCTTATGCTGCAGATATCACCTATGGAACAAATAATGAATTTGGTTTCGATTATTTGCGTGACAACATGGTGAATGAAGTTGAACTTTTGCGCCAGCGTGAGCTTAACTTTGCGATCGTCGATGAGGTTGATTCTATCTTAATCGATGAAGCTCGAACTCCATTAATCATCTCTGCTCCTGCGGCTGAAAACCCAGAAAGCTATATTCAATTCGCGCAAGTTATTTCGCAACTTTCGAAAGAAGACTATGAAGTTGATGAAAAACGCCGAAGTGTAGCATTGACTGAATCTGGAATTGATAAAATTGAAAAACTTCTTAATATGAAGAATCTTTACACGCCAGAGCATTCGCGTGCAGTTTACCATGTTGAGCAAGCTTTGCGTGCTGAAACTCTCTTCAAACGTGATAAAGATTATGTTGTGACAAATGATGGTGAGGTGATTATTGTTGATGAACACACTGGTCGTTTAATGAACGGTCGTCGATATAATGAAGGTTTACACCAAGCTATTGAAGCTAAAGAAAAAGTGCCAGTTCTTCAAGAATCAATGACTTTAGCAACAATTTCGTTCCAGAATTTCTTCCGCCTTTATAATAAGCTTTCGGGAATGACCGGAACCGCTTTCACTGAGGCCGAAGAATTTCAACAAATTTATTCTTTAGAAGTTGTACAAATTCCTTCGAATAAACCAGTTATTCGTGATGATAAAGAAGACTTAATTTTTAAAACCGAAAAGGCAAAACTTAAAGCTGTTGCAGAAGCAATTAAAGAATATCACGCACAGGGTCGCCCAGTTTTGGTTGGCTCAGGTTCAATTGAGAAGAATGAACAAATTGCGAAATATCTTGATCAAGAAGGAATTAAATATAACCTTTTGAACGCCAAAAATAATGAGCATGAGGCTTCAATTGTTGCTAAGGCTGGGGAAAAAGGCGCGATTACGCTCGCAACGAATATTGCTGGTCGTGGAACCGATATTAAGCTTGGTAAAGGCGTGAAAGAATTGGGTGGATTGGTTGTGATTGGTTCAGAGCGCCATGAATCTCGCCGAATCGATAATCAGTTCCGTGGTCGTGGTGGTCGTCAGGGTGACCCTGGTGAAACGCAATTTTATGTTTCAACTGAAGATGATTTGATGCGAATTTTCCAAGGTGAACGAATCGCAATGTTGATGGATCGACTTGGTGTGCCAGAAGATATGCCAATTCAGCATAAATCTGTTTCGAAAACTCTTGAGAACGCTCAAAAACGTGTTGAAGGCTTTAATTTCGATACGCGTAAAAATGTTGTTCAATACGACAACGTAATTAACCGTCACCGAAAAGTTGTATACACGATGCGCCGAAAAATTCTTGAAGGTGAAGATATTACAGATGAAATCAAGGCTTTGTTTATTTCTAAAGCAGAAGAACTCGCTGAACTTCCTTCAAAAAATAACGAAAAGTTTGTTTCGAATTTTACTGAAATCTTCCCAATTGAAGAAGAGAAAGTTGAAGCACTTGGTCGAATTTCGAACGATAAAAAACGCATCAAATTAGCAAAACATATTGCCGAAGAACTTTACCAAGATAAAGAATATGAAATCGGTAAAGAAGCGTTTCAAAAAGTTGAACGTGAAGTTTATATGCAAATTCTTGATACGCTTTGGATGAACCATCTTGAAAATATGAATTTCTTGCGTGAAGGAATTCATTGGCGAAGCGTTGGACAGCGTGATCCATTGGTTGAATATCGTGCTGAATCACAAAAATTGTTTGATGGTTTGCAAAATACTTTGCGTGATGAAACGATTCGAATTTTAACTCGAATTACACCGAATGATGCTGCCGTTCGCCAAGAAGAAGATCATGATACCGAGCTTACTCGTCTTGCTGAAAATTCAGTCGAGAAAGGTGTTAATGAAGTTCAATCTGGTGAAAAAAACCGAGATGAAGACTTTTCGAAAGCTAAAAAGGCGTCTTCGAAAAATAGTGAAAATGCCAAGAAAAATAACGCACGTAAAGCCAAAAAAGCTCAACGTCAAAACAAGAAGAAGGGTCGTAAATAAATGCGACACACCGTTGAAGAAGTACGTCTGAAAAATGGCGTACGTGGCCTTCTTGTAAATGTTCCAGATGCAACGGTGATGAGTTTTCAATTTCAGTTTCGGGCTGGTTCACGTTATACAAAAAGTCCAAAAATTTATGAAACCGCTCATATTATGGAACATATGGCTTTCGGTGCGAATGCAAAATTTGCCAGCGAGCATGAATTTGAAGCTGAATTCACTAAAAATGGCGCCTATCACAACGCTTCCACTTCAGATATGAGTATGAACTATGTGGCAGACTGTGCCGATTTTGAGTGGGATAGGATTTTTGAGCTTCAACTCCTATCAATTAGCCAGCCTAAATTTAATGAATTTGAGTTCAAAGCTGAAAAGGGGAACGTTCGAAATGAACTTACAGGATATTTAAATAATAATGCGCGTCTTCTTTGGCCAAAAATTCAGCAGGAATTTGGTGAAAAGGTTTTAACTTATGAAGAGCGGCTTAAAACAATTGATAATATAACGCTTGAAGATATTTGCGAGCATCATAAACGCACACACACAACCGATAATCTGCGTTTTGTGATTGCTGGAAAAATCACACCAACTCGCAAAAATAAAATTCTTGAAGGTTTTGAGAATTTACCGCTTGAAAGAGGTGAACGTTTCGAAATCATTACTGACGAAATGAAAAAACCGAAAGAGCCAATTTTTATTCATCGCCCAGATTTGAAAAACATAAGTTTTGGCATTTCACTTTTACTTCCGCGAAAACTTACAACGTCTGAAATGGATGCAATGCACGCTTTGAACCATATTTTAACTGGCACAATGCACGCTCGAATCCTTGGCCAAGCTCGCAAACGCGGTTTAACTTATGGTATTTATTCTGGTGCTTCACGTGGCCCAAAAGATTCTTCTTGGGATTTTGAAGGGCAAACTAATTATGGAACCGCTAAAGAGCTTTTTGAACTAATTGTTTCAGAGCTCAAAAAAGTTCTAAATGAAGAAATCACCGAAGAAGAGCTTGACGCTATGAAGAGCTATTCTCTTGGCTCGTTTCAGATGGGCGGGCAAACGGTAGCTTCAACGGCAGGATTCTATGCTTCTCGATATTTTTGGGATGGACATCTTCGAGATTATAAATCTCAGCCAAAATTTATTAAGCAGATTTCTCGCGAACAAATTTTTAAAGTTGCGAAAGAATTTATTGATGCAAATACTTGGATTTTAGGTGCAGTTTCTGGCGGTGAAAAATCACAAATTCAAGAGTTGAACCAGGAATTTTCTAAAATATTCGAAAAATAATCGCTTCAAGGCGGTTATTTTTTATGCTTAAAATGTGCTATAATAGTTTTATATGGATTTTGATGAATTCGAAGAGTTGTTAAATTTTGAAATAAAAAAACCTCAACCGAACGAGGTAATTTATAGCGTTTCAGATTTTATTGCAACTAGCAATGATATTTTCGAAAAGAGTTTTCCGAGCGTTCTGATTGAAGGTGAAATTTCAAGCTTTAAGGTGAACCACAATAAGTTTGTTTTTTTTGATTTGAAAGATGAAGATTCGGTTCTTGGTTGCTTTATGACGGTTTGGCAAATGCGATTTCCGCTCGAAGATGGAATGAAAGTTGTTGTGCAAGCAAAGCCAAAACTCACAAATTGGGGAAAATTCAGCCTAACAATTGAGAAAATCATACCAAAAGGTGAAGGGAGCCTCAAAAAATCTTTCGAAATTTTAAAGGAAAAGTTAACAAAAGAGGGCTTATTTGATGAAAGCCGCAAACGTGAAATTCCGCGAAATCCTCAAAAAATTGCGGTGATTTCGAGTATTCAGGCTGCGGGTTATGCTGACTTTATTAAGATTATTAACGAACGTTGGGGCGGGTTAGAAATTACTGTTGCACATACACAGGTACAGGGAATTTCTGCAGGCGACCAGATTATTCGAGCAATTGATTTTTTTAATTCGCAAAGTGAATTGCCAGATGTTATTACTATTATTCGTGGTGGTGGAAGTGCTGATGATTTAGCGGTTTTTAATGATGAAAAATTAGTTCGTGCGATTGCTGCTTCTCGCGTGCCAATTATTACAGGAATTGGCCACGAAATTGATGAAAGCTTATGTGATTTAGCGGCAGATTTTGCGGCTTCAACACCGAGTAATGTTGCGCAATTTTTAACACCGAATAAATTTGACGAAATGAGATTTTTATGTTCAAAAATTTTGCACACAAACGATTTTATTCTTTCGAAGATTGATGAATTAAAAATTGAAAACCATCAAAAGATTTATAAAATGAAAGATTTAATTTTGAATAATATTTTTGAACAGCAAAGAGAAATTCAAGCTAAAAAGCGAATTTTGGAAAGCTATAATCCACAAAACATACTTTCGAAAGGATATGCTTTAGTAAGCGGAAAATTGGCGGCTGGTGAAGAAATTACGATTCAAACAATTGATAAAAAAATAACGGCGGAGGTAAAAAATGTCGAACGAAATCAGTAAAAAAATGGCTGAAATTGATGATATTCTAATAAAAATTGAAAGTGGTGAAATTCCTCTTGAAGAGGTTTTTGAAAAATATAAAGAAGCGATTTCGAAAGCCGAAAAACTCGAGGAAGAACTTGATTCGCTTAAAAATGAAATTCAAATTTTGAGTAAAAATTTTACACAAGAAGAATAAAATCTCGCCGTAGCGAGATTGAAGTTTCGAAAGAATTTCAGCATTTTTCATTTTCGAAAAGCGAGAAGTTTTAATATTTTAACATTTTTTATAATTTTAGTAAAGAAAAGCCCCGCAGTTTGTTGCGGGGTATGAAATGTACTGTCTGCCTACCAAACCTGCATTCCGTATAGCTCTTCGCTTAAGTTTATATCAACTTCTCTGAAGAAATATGAGTCATCTTCCTCCTCTTCAGGATTTTCGTTTTTACAATAAAGCGAAATACTTAGTTCGATTTCTGCTTTATTGCACTCATTCTCTAAGATGAGTAGATTTATGAGCTTATCTTTTTCTTGATGAGCGAAAACGAGAAGCTTATCTTCCTCGCCTAGAGTTTTAATGAACTTTTGAACACTTATTTGAACAGATTTTACATCTTGCTGATTATGAGACAAGATAAAATTATTGACTTCAAGATGAGTTGTGTCTAGCGCATCATCTGTAAGTTTTGTACATACTAGTACCATTTATTGGTACCCCCTTTTTATTTTTTAGCTTTCTAAAAAGCTATAATTAGTATTATAGCATAAAATCTCTTAAAAGTCAATTTGAATAATAATAACAATGTATGATATAATGGAGCTATGTTTGATACAGATGAATTTAAATTAAAAATGACTGAGGCCGTAGAGCATTTTAAGGGTGAAATGAAGAAGGTTCGAACGGGTCGAGCACATCCTTCAATGCTTGATAGTGTTATGGTTGAAGTTTATGGCACAAAAATGCCATTAAATCAAGTTTCGAATATGACCGCACCAGAGGCTGGGATGATTTTGATTACGCCATTTGATGCAAATAATATTTCAGCAATTTCTGCCGCAATTCGCAACGATCAAAGTCTTGGGTTTAATCCAAGTGACGATGGGCGCGTTGTTCGCGTGCCAGTTCCACCTCTAACAGAGGAACGTCGTAAGCAAATAGTAAAACAAACTTCAGAAAAAGTTGAAGGCGCAAAAATTACGCTTCGAAATATTCGCCAAGATGCTTTAAAACACGCCAAGAAACTTAAAGATGAAAAAGCTTTAACAGAAGACGATTTGAAGCGAATTGAAAAAGAAATTGATGCTGAAATTAAAGATTTTAGCACACAAATTGATGTAATTTTTAAAGAAAAAGAGAAAGAAATTCTCACAATTTAAATTGTTTTTTGCTAGCACACAAAGTTGTGCCGGCAAAAGGTAATTTAAGGAATTTCGAAAGGGTAGAATGGAGATTTTGAATTTAATTTTTGGTATAATTATTGGTCTAATTTCGCTAACTTTTTTGGTTGCAATACATGAGCTTGGCCATGCGCTTGCGGCTAAGAAAAATGGTGTAAAACTTAAAGAATACGCAATCGGTTTTCCGCCAAGAATTAAAAGTTTTAGAGCAAAAACTAACAAAATTCTACCAAAAAGCACAAAAATTTCAATCGGTGCGATTCCACTGGGCGGTTTTGTTCGGTTGAAAGGTGAGCACGATTCAGATTCGAAAAAAGGTGATTATGGTGCGGCAAGTTTTTGGGCAAAAACTCAAATTTTATTTGCCGGTGTTGCAATGAATTGGCTAGTTGCTTTTGTTATTTTTACGATCCTGTCAATTTTTGGAATGCCAAAGTTAATTTCGAATCAGTTTTATTTGAGTTCTGATGCTCGAATTTCTGGTGGTGGCGTGCAAGTTTCGCAGGTTTCGAATGATTCGCCTGCACAAAAAGCTGGCTTGCAAAAAAATGATATAATTTTGGAATTTAATGGTAAAAAAGTTGATAATTCTTCCACCGTTAAAGAAGATTTGCGTAGCAATGCTGGCAAAAGTGTGAATTTAAAAATTCAGCGTGGCGATCATTTTTTTTCAAAAGATGTTAAGCTAAACGAAAATAATAAGAATGGTTTTTTGGGCGCATTTTTGACTGATGGAATGCAAAAAATTCATGCAACTTGGAGCGCACCGATCGTTGGGCTTGGCACAACAATTCAATTTACGAGCGAAACTTTTAAAGGTGTTGGTGAACTTTTTATGAACTTTTTTGGCGGGGTTTTCGAAAAAATAATTCCGAATCCGCAATTACAGCAGAAAGCAAATTCTCAACTTTCAAAAGCAGGTGAAAGTGTTTCTGGCCCGATTTTAGTGATTGGTGGGATCTTTCCAAACATTATTTCAATGGGTCCTGATATGATCTTAATGCTGACCGCGATTATCTCAATTAGTTTGGCATGTATGAATGTTTTACCAATTCCTGCGCTTGATGGTGGCCGTTGGCTAATGACTTTTATCTTTCGAATTTTACTCAAAAAGCCACTTTCGAAAGAGGCTGAAGAAAATATCAACGGCTGGAGTTTTATGTTTTTGATGGGGCTTTCGCTTTTAATTATTTTTCTAGATTTTACAAAGATTTTCAGAGGTTAAAAAATGAAGAATAAATTTAAAAATATATTTTTAAAACTTCAAAAAAAGAATAAAGAAGCACTTTCTAAAAAACCTTTAAAATTGATTTTTTGGATAATTTTGCCAATTTTATCATATTTTGCGGCAAGTTATTTTGCGGCTGTAATACTTCGACTCTCGCTAGCTATAATTTTTTGGAGTAATGATGTGGGTTATCGAAATGCAGTTTCGAATACAGCCACGACTACAGTTTATTCAGCATTGTTTTTTGGGCTAATGCTGGTAATGGTGTATTTTATTCCAGCCAAGCTTTTCAAGCAGAAGATTTCGAAAGACGACATAGCTTTAAAAGGTGTGATTACTTGGCAAGATTTAGGTTTGGCAATTTTGGGCTTTTTAGCATCGATGATTGTTTCTGGCGTTTTGCTAGAATTTTTGCCGAATATTCTTCATTTTGATAAATTGCAAGTTCAAGATTTAGTTTTTCAACGTAGCGGGATGATTCATTCTTGGCAATTTTTGCTAGCTTTTATTTCAGTCGTTGTGATTGCGCCGGTTTTTGAAGAATTAATTTTTCGCGGAATAATTTATGGCCAACTTCGAAAAGTGAATGTTCCACTTGCAATTTTTATAACGAGTTTACTTTTTGGATTTGTGCATTTTCAAATGAATGTTGGCGTAACGGTATTTGTGATGAGCGTTGTGATGTGCTTCATTCGTGAAAAATGGACGCAAACAATTTGGTCGGGGATTGTGATTCATATGATTAAAAATGGGATTGCTTTCTTTCTGCTTTATGTTTTGCAAACTATTCAATTCTTTCAAGCTTAGCGTTGACTTGAATTGAAAACTTTGATATAATTATAAGACTTATTTAGAGGATTTTTATTTTATGAAACAAGAATTTAATATTACAAAAATAGGAAAAAAAGAACTCGAAGCCGAACTAGAGCTTTTAATTTCGCAGCGTAAAGAAATTTCAGAAGAAGTTGCTACTGCGCGTGATTTTGGTGATTTGCGTGAAAATTCAGAATATGATGCCGCTCGCAAAAAACAAGCTTTAGCAGAATCTCGAATTATGGAAATTGAAAACATTTTGCAAAATGCTGTGATTATTGGTAGTGGTGAAAAGGGTGTTGTATCTCTTGGGAATCAAGTTAGCTTAAAAAACCTAGAAAACGGTAAAGAGGTAAAATATACAATGGTTGGTGTGGTTGAGGCAAACCCCCTTGAGGGTAAGATTTCGAATGAATCACCAATCGGTCAACAGATTATGGGCAAAAAGCTCGGCGAAGAAGTAGATATTACGACACCAAAAGGTATAATCAAATACGAAATTACAGAAATTAACTAATTTTTAAAGCTCGGTTGACCAGTTCAGCCGAGTTTTATTTTTCGAAAAGGAGATTTTATGCGATTATCAAAATTATATACAAAAACGAGTAAAACAGCTCCATCTGGTGAAGAAGCTAAGAATGCGCAACTTTTAATTAAAGCCGGATTTGTTCATAAAGAAATGGCTGGCGCTTACGACTACTTACCACTTGGTTTTAAGGTGCTAGAAAATATCAAAAAAATAGTTCGAGAAGAGCTTGAAAAAATCGATGCAAATGAGATTTTAATGACAACGCTTCAGCGCCGTGAAATCTGGGAGCGCACAACTCGCTGGAGCAATGATGTCGTGGATGTTTGGTTTAAAACCAATCTGAAAGATAAGACAGAGGTTGGATTAGGCTGGAGTCATGAAGAACCAATTGTTGAAATGCTTAAAAATCATATTCAATCTTATAAAGATTTGCCAGTTTCGGTTTTTCAATTCCAAAATAAAATGCGAAACGAGCTCCGTGCGAAAAGTGGAATTATGCGTGGTCGCGAATTTTTGATGAAAGATTTGTATTCGGTTCATGCCACAAAAGAAGATTTGGAAAGCTATTATTCTAAAGTTTCGAAAGTGTATGAGCGAATTTTCGAACGCCTCGGTTTGGGTGAAGACACTTTTGTAACATTTGCTAGTGGTGGAGCATTTACAAAATTCAGTCACGAATTTCAAACAATTTGCGATGCCGGTGAAGATTACGTTTATTTGAAGCGCGATGGCGAAAAAACTCTTGCTTTTAACGAAGAAATTTTAGACCAAGCGATTGAAGAAGGTGAAATTAGTTCGAAAGAAGGATTGGAAAAGGTTAAAACTGCAGAAGTTGGAAATATCTTTAACTTTGGCACGCAAAAAACTGATGAAGTGGGGCTTTATTTCACTGACAAAAATGGTGAACGAAAATCAGCTTGGATGGGATCTTACGGAATTGGAATCACTCGCGTGATGGGCGTTATTGCTGAAAAATTTAGTGATGAAAAAGGTTTAATTTGGCCAGAAAATATTACTCCAGCTAAAATTTACCTTGTGCAAATTGGTGAAAAATCGCAAGAATTAGCAGAAGAAATTTATAATGAATTTTCGAAAAAAGGAATTGAGGTTCTATTTGATGACCGCAATCTTCGCCCAGGCCAAAAATTTGCTGATGCTGAATTAATGGGTATTCCATATCGCTTGACAATTTCTGATCGTTTGATTGAAAGTGGAAAATTCGAAGTTGTAACGCGTGTAAATGGCGAAGTAGAATTGCTTTCAAGAGAAGAACTTTTTGAAAAATTTGTAAAATAATCTCAGCTCTTGAAAAAAATAAGTATAAGCATTATAATTGATGTATGAAAATTATTGCTTATAGTGTACGAAAAGATGAGCTCCAATATTTCGAAAAATTCGCGGAGCAGTTTGGTATTGAATATGCTACAACTCCAAAAGATTTAAACGCTGAAACTGTAAAATTGGCTGAAGGTTTTGACGCGGTTTCATCTTATACTTCAAGCGAAGAACTCAATGATGTTTGGGAAACTCTTTCGAAAATGGGAATTTCTTATTTTACTGTTCGGACGGCCGGGTTTGATGGAATTGATCTTGAAAAAGCTAAAAGTTTTGGTATTAAAATTTCGAACGTACCGCAATATTCGCCAAGTGCAATTGCTGAATTTGCTGTTGCATTGGCGCTAGCAACAATTCGAAAAATCCCACTTTGTCTTTCGCGTGCTAAAAATCAGAACTTTTCGGTAGATAATTTGATGGGTCGCGAGCTTAACACAATGACAATTGGAATTATTGGCGTGGGTCATATTGGCTTAACAACCGCAAAGGCTTTTAAGGCTTTTGGTGCAAAAATAATTGCTTATGATACTTTTGAAAATGATGCCACTCGTGAAATTTTGGAATATAAAAGTTTAGATGAAGTTTTTGCAGAAAGCGATTTGATTTCACTTCATATTCCTTTAACGCCAGAAAATCGCCACATTATTAATGCAGAAAGTATTTCGAAAATGAAAGATGGGGTAGTCATTATTAACACTGCACGTGGTGGACACATTAACTCCAAAGATTTGCGAGATGCTTTAGTGAGCGGAAAAGTTGCAGCAGCTGGCCTTGATGTTTTTGAGCATGAAAAGAATCTAATTCGAAAAGATTTGAGTGGAAAAATTATTAAGGATGCTGTTTATCGCGATCTAGCGAACTTTCCGAATGTTATTATTACTCCGCATGTTGCGTTTAATACAGATGTTGCCGTGCGAAATATGGTAAAAATGTCAACTGAGAATTTAATTAATTTTAAAAATGCAGGAACAACCGACAATGAAATTACAAAATAATTTTATTCGAAAAATCACCAAAATTATGCCACTATTTTTAGTGGCGGTTTTGGCTTTTAGTTTTACTTTTAGTAGTTTTTCAAATCAAGCTTTTGCTAGAAGACGGCGGAATCGTGATGCTGAAGAAGCTGAGCTGCGAATAAAAAATTATAATATTATTTTTTCAAAGTTTGACGCAAAATATAATTTTAGCGCCGACCAAAAAGGAAATACGAATCTTGAAATCACTGAAAATATTTCGACATATTTTATTAATGATGGGATAAATCACGGAATCGAGCGTGCAATTCCGCGGTTTTTTGATGGTAAAGTTATTTTTGATGGTAAAGCTGAAATTGAAATGGATGGTAAAAAAGTTTCATATTCAACTCATGAAAGTGATGGGAATATCGTATTTCGAATTGGTGAAAGCGGAAGTTTTGTTTACGGAAGGCATAATTATCAGCTAAAATATCGGTTTAAAAATCTACTGTTAACAGATGGCGGTGTACAAAAATTGATTATGAACACCAACGGAACTCAGTGGAAACGGCCTTTTAATGAAGTTATTGCAACAGTTAATTTAGATTCATCAGTTTTGAAAGAATTTAATGGTACGGTGAGATGTTTTGCTGGAATACAAGGTTCAACTGAAAAGTGTAATATTTTTGAACGTAAGCCAGAAGAGGGAGTTTTTAAGTTCTCTCAAAAAGATGTCCAATCTGGTGAGAATCTAACTTTTGAAATTGACTTTAATAATAAATTTGCCCAACCAGAGGTGAGCGGTATCGATGTAAATACAATAATTTTTGGAATTTTGGCATTAATTTTAGCAGTAATTACATTATTCTTTGCTATTCGGGTTATTTTAAAATATAATTCAGTTAAGAGAGAGAACAGGGTTTCGAAAGCGGTTGTTCCGCAATATTTGCCACCAAAAATTAAAGAATTAGATATTTTGGATGCGGGGAATTTAGTAAAATCAAATAAAAAACTTACTGCTGCAATGCTATTTTTTGCGGTGAATGGCAATATTCAGATTGTTGAAAAAACTTCGAAGGGCTTTTTGGGCGGCGAGAAAAAGAGCTATACAATTCAGCTATTGAATCGAGATAACTTAAATCAAGACATGCTTTCATTGTTAAATTCATTTTTTAGAAGTAAAACTGAGATTGATTTATCTAAACAAATGAGTAGTATGCAAGCCTCTGATATTTCTTCGAAAGTTTTGAACTCTGCATTTAGCGGAACTTCTTACTATGTTCAAGAAAAGTCAGCAGTTTTTAGTAACTCTCAGTTTTTTGCCGGCGGAGTGATTATTTTATCTGTGGTATTGTTTTTTGCAAGCGGAATAATAGTTAATTTTATTTCAACTATTTCGCCTTGGTTTACGGTAGCTATATATTCTTTCATTGCAGCCGTCGCACTTTCAATTTTAATATTTACTATTTCAAATATAAAAATTCCATCTCGTAAAGGTTTCGAGACAAAGAATTATCTTGAAGGTTTAAAGCTTTATATTTCGGTAGCAGAAAGCGAACGATTAATGTTCTCGCAAAGTTTACAAAATTCTGAAAGATTCCAGACTGAATTTGGTGGTTCTCGTGTAAAACTTTATGAAAAACTTTTACCTTGGGCAGCGTTGTTCGGGCTAGAGAAGTCTTGGGCAAAGGTGCTTGAATTACAATTTCAAGATGAAAATTATCTACCAGATTGGTATGTTGGCTCAACAGCATTTAATGCTATGGTATTTTCGAACAGCTTGAATAGTTTTAATAGTGCAATGAACAGTTATTCTGCGCCAAGTTCAAGTAGTTCTGGTGGAGGCGGCGGATTCTCTGGCGGCGGCGCCGGCGGCGGCGGAGGCGGCGGCTGGTAAAGCCACAGCCTTTCATGAATCGGGATTTTCGAAAAGTAGCTTGCAAAATTGCAGGCTATTTTTTTGTGGCAAAAAGCATAACTATATTGATTTTTTTGCTTTTTTGTGATTAAATATAAGCATTATGAAAAGTTTTTGGGTTGGGTTGAAAAATAAAAAAGTTTTAATAGTTATTTTTTTAGTATTTTTTTCTTTTTTTAGTAATAATTTTGCAAATGCTATCGATTTAACTAATCCTAACAGCAATTTTGTTACGCCTGATGAAGTTAAGAAAAAGGCGGAGGAAGAAAAGAGAAATAGGGAAATAGAGGAAAAAAGAAAAAAAGACAATCAGGTTATTCCTACAGTCCCAACTAATAGATCTTCGCAGCCTACGACAGATAAAACTCAACAGGATGTAAGAAATAACACAGCTAATAACGATAAGATTAAATGTGAAGAGGCATATAAAAAGGCTAAAGCGGCTGGTGTTGACGAGAAGAAACTTAATGAGCTCAAGAAAAAATGTAATTATTCTCCCGCGACAAACGATGGTGATTGGACTAAAAAGAATAATGAAGCCAAAGCTGCAATTGAAGAAATGGATAAAGAAACTAAGGAATCTAATAAAGACAAAAATTCCTGCGCTATTGAATGGATTGGATGGATTGTTTGCCCGATTGTTCGTGGTTCAACGGGTGTTGTTGTTGGTTTATATAATTTTATGCAAGCAAATTTCTTAAATATTAAATCCGATCAACTCTTCTCAAATTCTGGAAAGGGGCAAGAAGCATTTAAACACTGGGTAACATTTAGAGATATTGCAAACATATTTTTTGTAATTATGATTGCAATAATAATTTTCTCGCAAGTAACTGGCGTGGGGATTTCTAACTATGGTATTAAGAAGATGCTGCCAAAAATTATTATCTATGCAATTTTAGTCAATATTTCTTGGTATATTGTTGTAATTGCTATTGATATTTCGAATATTGTTGGTAGCACTTTATTTAAATGGTTATCAAATGATGGAAATTGGAGTTTTTCGAGTGATGTTCAAAAAGAAACATCTCCTGTTGAAGGAATTCTAACAGGTACTGTAGCAACAGGTGCGCTTATTGCTGCTGGAGTTACTGCTGCTCTTGTTGGCGGAGCTACAATTCTTCTGTTTATTGCCTCTGCGGCGCTCGCCGTTGTTATGACTGTGTTTATATTAATGATAAGGGAAGCGGCGGTTATTGTTCTTGTAGTAACTTCTCCTTTGGCTTTTGTTGCAGGGTTGTTGCCGAATACGGAAGGATTATTCAAAAAGTGGATCAAGCTTACAAAAAATATGCTAATGATTTACCCGATCTGTTCATTAATAGTCGGTGGTGCTTTGTTTGTTTCCAATTTACTGTATGGTGTGGTTGATGACCCTCTACTTAAAATTATTTATGGCGTTTTGCCTATATTGTCACTATTTGCAATTATTGCAGTTATTAAAACTGTGCTTTCGTTTATTGATGGCTTAACTGGCGGAAATTTGCGTGGTGCTCTAGGTAGGATGAGTGGTCGTATTAATGCAGCGGCGCAAGATTCAAACTGGGCCAGGGCTTCAAGGGCAAAAGCTATGGATAGAACTATTGGTGGTATTGCTATTGGTAAAAATGCCAGAAATGATAAATTCGAAGAAGGTCAATACGAAAGAGACAAAGCTGCTCTTGAAAAGCTAGATAAAAAGAAAAATAAAACTGCGGCGGACTATCGAAGGCGAGCACGATACGGTTCTAGAGTTGCTAGCTACGAAAAGAGCCAAAACGAGGGAATGGTTTCTGCTATGACATATAGTATTGGAAATAATGCCTCGATGGTTAATAATGAGCTTGATAAGATTTCGAAAGTTAAAGATCCAGGTCAGCAGAGGCTGATGTATGGAGCTCTTGCTCAAGCAGTTACTAATTCCGGTTTGAACACTGCTGGTCAGGCCGCTGCTATGAGTAATATCGCAAGCAGTGCGTTAAGTATCGGTGATGTAGACCAAAGTCGTGCTGTCGCAGCTCAAATTGCCTCAAAAGCGGGTAGTGATATTAAGAAGGTTAATCCTGCTGCAGCAAAAGCGGTTATGCAAGATTTTTCTTCAGGAAATATTAAATCTGTTCAAGATTTTGAAAACGATATTTCAACATACTCAGGTGCGAGTGCTAAGCAAATGGCTGATTGGTCTGACATGTCTAGCGCAAATGTTAATGATAATAAAGCGTTTAAGGCAATGCAAAGTGCATTTAATAGTGGTGACCAAAGCAAGATTTTACAAGCACAGAATATGGGTAAGATTGCTGAGCAAGCTCTTACTGCCAATGCGAATGGAACAATGTCTCTAACACCAGACCAGCAAGCTAACTTTATGGCTATGCAAAAACTGGCTCAATCTCAATCTTCTCCCAGTCAAAAAGTAGAAGTGACTTATCATACTTCAGCTTCACAGCAAGCTCAGAGTGGGGCTTCCACTAGCACCTCCGCTACATATAATGCACCCCCAGCACAAGCTAGTCAGGCCTCGCAGCCGATAAATAATAGCAATCAAAATATTCAACCTCGGTAAACTGCAAGTGAACCAACTAAATCAAACAGAAAATTTGGTGCTAACTAAATGTAAAAACACTCTTTCAAAAATAGAAAGGGTGTTTTTTTGCATGAAATATGCTAAAATAAAATAAAGATAATCTAAACTAAAAGGAGAAATATGAAAATTGCATTAATTGGTTTTGGGCTCGAGGCAAAAAGTGCCTATGATTATTTTAAAAGCATTGATCAAAATAATACTTTTGAAATTTATGACGAAAACCCAAAAAGTAAAATTGAGCTACCAAGTGGCGTTAAATTCTTTGGTGATTTTCATGATTTTTCAAAAATTCAAGCAGATTTGATTGTGCGAACGCCCGCAGTTAATCCTAGCCGTTTGCCAAAAAATACTAAAATTACATCTGTTACAAATTTATTTTTCGAAAAATGCCCAGCACCAATTATTGGTGTAACCGGCTCAAAAGGCAAGGGAACGGTTTCGAGTTTTATTGCTGAAATTTTGCGTGCAGCCGGTTTAAGGGTTTATCTTGTTGGTAATATTGGCTTACCAGCGCTTAATGAGCTTTCAAAAATTCAAAAAGATAATGCTGTGATTTATGAACTCAGCAGTTTTCAGCTTTGGGATGCTCAAAAATCGCCACATATTGCAATTTTAAATAATCTTGAAGTTGATCACCTTGATGTTCATGATGACTTTGAAGATTATGTGGCGGCAAAAATGAATATTGCCAAAAATCAAACTGAGAACGATTTTTTTATTTTTAATGCTGAAAATCCAACCGTTTTAAAAAATGTTGAAAACTTAAAAGGCCAGCTTAAGGCAGAACTTCAGCCTTTTCAGAATTACAATTTAGCTCATATTCAAGAAGATCATTTTTTATGGGGAGATGAAGTTCTATTCAAAACTGATATTTTGAAAATTCCAGGCGAACATAATCAAAAAAATGCTTGTGCCGCAATGATTGCAACCTTTGATTTTTTGCGTGAAAAAGGTTTTGAAATTGAGGAAATCTTCGATTTTTGGCGAGAAGGGCTTTCGAAATTTACAGGTTTACCACATCGGTTAAAATTTGTTCGCGAGTTTGAAGGCGTGCGATTTTATGATGATTCAATCGCAACCACACCAGGTAGTGCGATTGCTGCACTAAATTCTTTCGAAAAGCCAAAAATTCTAATTCTTGGCGGAAGTAATAAAGGCGCCGATCTAAGTGAACTGATTGAAAAAATTGCAAAAATGCCAGAGCAAGAGCTTCGAAAGGTAATTTTAATTGGGGCGGAATCTGGAAAACTAGCCCAGAAATTGATATCAAGCGGATTCGAGCGGTTTATAAATTTAGGTGCAAAAACAAATATGCAAGAAGTTGTAAAAACTGCTTTCAAAAACGCAAGAAGCGGCGATGTGGTTATTTTAAGCCCTGCACATGCCAGTTTTGATATGTTTAAAAGTTATGTTGATCGCGGTGAACAATTTGTTGAAAATGTAAACCTTTTATGATAAAATTTATACTATGACTAAAAAACAAGCAAAATCTACAAAGAAATCTGCTTTAAAATTAAAAGCAGTAGACCCAAAAGCACAATTTGCGGGTTTTAAAAAATTTATTAAAGATCAAGGATTGATCGGAATGGCGATCGGTTTAATTCTCGGAACAGCTTCTGGCGATCTTGTTAAATCTTTGATTAATAATATCATTATGCCACCACTTGGTTTCGTTCTTGGATCGGCCGAAGGTTTGAAAGGTGTTGTTTGGAATATGGGAAAAACACCAGCAGGCAAAGAGGCGGTTCTTTCTTACGGTGCATTTTTGAACGATGTCATTAACTTTTTAGTAATTGCATTCGTTGTATATTTCGTACTTTTGTTTGTTGAAAAACTTTTCACAGACGATAATATCGAAGCAGAAGCTGAAGAGGCGGCAAAGAAATAAATTATGGATAAGCTGAAAGCTCGCGTTGGCGAAATTTTAAATGAGCTTGAAAAAGCGAGCTTGAAGTTTAATCTTGAAAGCAAAAAAAATCAAATCTCAGATTTAGAGGTTGAAATTTCGAATCCAGAAATTTGGCTAAACCCTAAAATTGCACAAGAAAAAGTTAAAAAACTTGCTGATTTAAACAAGGAAATTCACCCTTGGCTGGTTTTAAAAACGCAAGTTGAAGACATTTTAGAATTGATAAACCTTAGCGATGATGAGCTTCTTGAAGAGTTTGAAGCTCAAATTTTGCAATTCGAAAATGATTTTGAAGAGCTAAAAAAACAGCTTTTATTTGATGGAGAATTTGACAGTGGCGATGCAATCGTTCGAATTACAGCTGGTGTTGGCGGAACTGATGCACAAGATTTTGCTGAAATGTTGGAGCGAATGTATTTGCGTTGGGCTGAAAAAAATAAACTCAAAACCGAGCAAATTGAGCGAAGTGTTGGTGAAGAAGCTGGAATTAAAACTAGTGTTTTCGAAATTCAAGGCCTTTATGCTTATGGTAAAATGCGAAGTGAAAATGGTGTGCATCGTTTGGTGCGGATTTCGCCGTTTAACAGTGGTGGAACTCGTGAAACGTCTTTTGCCTTAGTTGAAGTTTTGCCAAAAATTGATGCGCCAGAACATGTTGAAATTGCTGAAAAAGACCTTCGAATTGATGTTTATCGCTCTGGCGGAAAGGGCGGGCAAGGCGTAAATACGACTGACTCAGCTGTGCGAATTACGCATATTCCAACTGGTACGGTTGTGGCAATTCAGAATGAACGCTCACAAACACAAAATAAAGAAACCGCAATGAATATTTTGCGCGGAAAGCTTGTACAAATGAAAATGGAACAGCATGCACAGAATTTGAGTGAGCTTCAAGCCGGAAAATCTGCTGATTGGGGCTCGCAAATTCGAAATTATGTTCTAAACCCATATAAAATAGTTAAAGATACGCGAACCAAATATGAAGAAAAAGATGTTGAAAAGGTATTAAACGGTGAAATTGACGGATTTATCTTTGCATTTTTAGAGAACTCGAAAGAATAAAAGCATAGGCATATAATAAAATTTTAAAAAACTCTTGCAATAAAAAAGCTTATACTGTATAATTGATGAAGGTTGGCTCTTTAGCTCAGTTGGTAGAGCAGAGGCCTGAAGAGCCTTGTGTCCCCAGTTCAAGTCTGGGAGGAGCCACCAATTCTTTGATAAATTCCGCTTTTGCGGTTTTTTTATTTTTATAAAATAAAGTTTCGAAAAGCACTTGAAAAATTTAAAAACATAAGTATAATGGTAGATATGAATAGATTCAAAAAAGGTGCAGTTAAAGGTTCAACAATCGCAATTATTCTGTTGAGCATCGGTTTTGCTGGTGCTGGTTCATTTGGAATTTGGGCTTATATTGAATATAACAATGTAAAAACAGATGTTGAAGGAAAAATTGATTTACAAGTTGCTGAAGGAAAACGAAAACAGCAAGAAGATGATGAAAAGAAATATAATGAAGAGCGACGAAAAACTGTTAAAGAATTTCGTGCTCCAGAAGATTTAGGAAAGGTAACTTTTAGCTATCCAACATTCTGGAATCAATATGTTGAATCTAATGGTTCTGATCGAAAGGGGTTCTTCTCTTATTTCTATCCAGATACAGTGCCACCAGTTCCAAAAGACGGCAAAGATACTCAGCGTTTCGGCTTGCGCGTAGCTATTTATGAAAAGAGTGTAGACGAAGTTCTTAAAGAATTTAATGAAGCTATCAAAAAGGGTGAGCTTTCTTCTGAAGCCGTAACAGTTAATGGATATCCAGCAACAAAAATTGCAGGCTTATTCCCTGGACCAGAGAAGAATAATCGAATTCGTGGAACAGCTTATTATTTTAAATTGAACAGTAAAACTTTAATGATTCGAACCGATGCTGACACCTACAACAACGTCTTGAACGAAAATGTTTTAAGCACTCTGAAAATGGATTAGCTTTCAAAAATAGCAAAAATTTGCTATAATAAAAATATGGATGAGCGGGAGTTTTTAAATCTGGTAGCAAAAGAAAGTAGTTTTCTTATTGCTGCTCACGAGATGAAAACCCCGCTTTCAATTATTCGCCAGCTTTCTTTAACTTTGAATGATGATGAAATTGAGCTTTCTAATTCTGAAAAAAGCCGAATTTTGCGCCAAATTGATATTACTAGCGAGAGGGCTTTGCGACTCGTTCAAGATCTAACTAAAATTTCAAAGCTTGAAGACGCGATGTTCGAGCTTGAGCCTATAAATTCAAAAAAAATCTGCAATGATGTGGTTGCAGAAATTGCTGATGTTTTTAAACTTCATGGTAGAGTTATTAGGTTTAGAAATGTTCGAAAAAATGAGTTAATTATGGCGAATTATGAATTGCTTCGTTCAATTTTAATGAACTTCTCAGATAACGCACTTTATTCTTCGAACGAAAAGAGCGAAGTTGAAATTAAAATTTCAAATATTGGTGAAAAAGTTCGAATTTCAGTTCGAGATTATGGCGAAGAATTACCGCTTTCGATTTGGCGTTCAGTTAAAAAACAGAATCATCAGCCGGTTCGAGCAAATTCTCGGCCACAGAGTTCTGGCTTGGGTATTTTTATTGCTCAAAGTTTTGCAGCGGCAATGGGGGCAAAAATTGGTGTGATCCGCCATCGTGATGGAAGCACTTTTTATGTTGATTTAAACCGTTCTGGTCAGTTGAGTTTATTGTGAAAAAAATTTTAATTATTGAAGATAATACAATCTTGGCAGATAATTTTGAAATAATTTTGCGTTCAAATTTTTTAATTTCAAAAGTTAATTCTGCGCAAAAAGCAATCTTAGAGATTGATAGAAGTTTGCCAGACTTAATTTTTCTCGATATTTTGCTTGAAGGGCATTCGGCTTTTGCTCTTTTAAATGAATTGCAGAGCTATGCCGATACGGCAAAAATTCCAGTGGTGATTTGTTCAGATTTAGCAAGTGAAATAGATTTCGAAAGTTTAAAATTATTCAATGTTCGCCATATTTTTGATAAATCGCAAGTTTCACCAAAAGAAATTCGCACAAAAATCAAGGAGATTTTAGGTGAATAATTCACGCAAAAAAACTCTGGCTATAGTTTTGCGGCGAACTGATTTTGGCGAGGCTGACCGAATTGTAAATTTATTAACTCCAAATGGCAAACAGGTAGCAATTGCGCGTGGCGTTCGAAAACCAAAATCAAAGCTTGCTGGTGGAATTGAGTTTTTTTCGCTAAATGAAGTGGTTTTAATTGAGGGGAAGAGTGAAATGAAAACGCTTTCTTCAGCGAGAATGTGCGAGTTTTTTGGTGAAATTTTGAAAGATTTTGAAAGAACTGATTTTGCCTACCAAGCAATTAAAAAGGTTTCGAATCTTTGCGAACATATTGAATCGGCTGAATTTTTCGAAATTTTGTTAAAAGTATTTCGCAGTTTGAATGATTTTGAGGTCAGCTTAGATTTGGTTCGAAAATGGTTTATTCTTAAAATTACAGAATTTTCTGGCGATGAAATTAATCTTGAAACAGATAAAAATGGCAAGAAATTGCAGGCAAATTTAAGGTATGATTTTGATTTTTATGATAAGGTTTTTGTGGAAAGTTTTAGCGGTAAATTTGATGCAAATGATATTAAATTTTTGCGATTAATGGTTTCGAGCGAGCCAAAAGTTGTTTCAAAAATTAAAGGTTGTGATATTTTTTTGAACAAAATTGAAGAGATAATTCCAAGATTTTAAAATAGGCTTTCGAAAGTCTATTTTTATTATTTACTTTTTAAAAAGAAAGTGGTATAATAATTTTAAGCATAAGTGTTTATATAATTAAAAAGGGAGAAAAAATGAATTTTCGAAGTAAAATAACAATTTTTATTCTTGCTGCGTTATTCTCGATATTTAACTTTGGTTCTTTAGCCTTTGCTGCTAAGGATATAACCAGCCAGCTAAAGATTGAGCCTAAAAGCATTAAGAGCAGCGGGCGCGAGTGGTCTATTGATATCTCTGGCCAGAATGTTAAAGAAGGGGACTGGGCAACTTTTCGTGCTGAGAATATATCGTTGATTCCGGGTAATAGTGTTGACTTGAAATACAAGAATGATAAAATTGGTATTATTTCTGTAGATAAGATTTATAGTGATGGGCACGGATTAAACGTTTCAAGTGTTGTTCGTAATGATGAAAATGCCAAACCAGGGTCTACTGTCTGGCAGGGGAAAATTGTTTTCAATAAGAATATTGAAAAATATGCCGATTTTAAAACATCTATTTCTAACAATAATACTAATTATTTCTCATATGTAAATCGTGATGTTACTGTAGAAACTAAAATTATTGGTAGCACCACTCTAAAAGGTGAAGATGTTAAACTTACGAAACAGCCTCTTGTAAATATAAATAAGACAACTACCGGTCTTAGTGGGGGTCAATTTAACTCTAACAGCGGTGGCTCCGTCTTTGGTCCAACTATAGTTTATTCTAAGAATGATCCTATCAAGGCTGGTTCTAAGATTAAGATTACTATGACTGAAGATTCTTCGATCCGTTTTGATGACAAGACCTATCCTGTTGGCTCAACTGTATTGTTAAACAGAATGCGTGAAAGTATAACCGCTTCCACTCCTGTAAATAAATATGGCGTTTACTTTGTTGGTGGGCCTTCTATGGAGTTAAAGGTTGTTTCTCGCTCTGAGACTGAGATAGTTCTTGAATTTATTAAAGATGCACCCGCAGTAGACGGTATCTATAGGGGCTGGATTTCTTCTATAAAAGTGGTAGATGGCTCGGCTATTAAAAACGGAACAATCAATAATGTTAAACATATAGTTGATTTAGTTGCCCCTAATGGAAACACTATTGATAAGAGGGGATTTAATGGAAGCGCGCCGATATTTGGTAGCAACGTAGAAACTTATGCCAAAATTCGCAAACCTGAAGCAAAGCCACAAAAACCTGCACCTGTACCAACTCCAGCTTAACCGCAACCAGCTGTTGAGGTTCCAAAAGCTGAAAAACCTTCAGAAGGGAAAGTCCAAGCTCCAAACACTGGTTTCGAAAAATCTCAAAATTTCATTATTCTAGCTTTTGCTGTTTTGGGCGTAGCTACTGCGGTAGTTTTTCGCAAAAAATTGGCAAAAATAAAAATCTAATTTTGCGGTAATTTAAACAAAAAGCTCTCGAAAAACGGGAGCTTTTTTGATATAATAGTTAAAAGAATATACGGAGGAAAAATGAAGAACGAAGACTTGATGGAAAAAATTGTGAGCCTTGCCAAACGGCGTGGTTTTATTTGGCAGGGTAGCGAAGTTTATGGTGGAATGCGCGGAACTTGGGATTACGGCCCACTTGGGCTAGCTTTAAAGCGTAAAATCATGAACGAATGGTGGGATTTTTTTGTTGAAAATCGTGAAGATATGTTTGGTGTTGATGCTGCAATTATCATGAATCCAAAAGTTTGGCAGGCAAGCGGCCATGCTGCAACTTTCGCTGACCCTTTGGTGGAAGACCTAAAAACTGGCGAGCGATATCGTGCTGATCACCTTTTAAAAGATGCTGGAATTGAGGCAGAAGGTCTTTCGAATGAAAAAATCACTGAAATTATCCGTGAACAAGGTTTAAAATCGCCAAAAGGAAATGAGCTTAGTGAAGTTCGAAGTTTCAACATGATGTTTCAAACTAATGTTGGTGCGGTGGTGAATGAAAATTCAACCGCATATCTCCGCCCAGAAACTGCTCAAGGGATTTTTACCAATTACAAAAATGTAGTTGATTCGTTCTACCCGAGCTTGCCATTTGGCCTTGCGCAACAAGGAAAAGCTTTTCGAAACGAGATTTCGCCTCGAGATTTTGTTTTTCGTTCTCGTGAGTTTGAACAAATGGAGATTGAATATTTTGTAGATCCTGAGAATTGGGGGGCTGAATTTGAAAAATTGCTTGATTTAGTTCGAAAATTCTTAACTAAAAAAATGGGCTTGCCACAAAGCTCGCTATATGAGCTCGAAGTTCCAGAAGAAGACCGCGCGCATTATTCGAAGCGTACTGTTGATTTTGAATTTAATTACCCAATCGGTAAAGAAGAATTGATGGGGATTGCTTATCGCACTGATTTTGACCTTGCGAATATCCAGCGAGCAAGTGGTAAAAGTATGGAATACACCGATAAGCAAACGCGCAAAAAATTCATTCCTCATGTGATTGAGCCAAGTTTTGGCGTTGAGCGGCTTTTGATGGCGGTTATTTCGAATGCTTATCGCGAGGTTGAAACTGATGGCAAAACTCGCATTTTTTTGGCATTACCTGAAAATCTTGCTCCAACAAAAATTATTGTGGCACCACTTCTTAAAAATAAAGAAACTTTGGTTGAAAAAGCACGAGAAATCTATCTTGAACTTCGCCAAAAATACAAAAATGTTGAATTTGATTTGAGTGGAAAAGTTGGAAAAGTTTATGCTAAGGCTGATGAAATCGGTGTGCCAAAAGTTGTTGTGATTGATTTTGAAACAATTGAGGGCGATGGCTTGGTGAGCGTTCGGAATCGAGATGACGCCTCGCAAATTCGTGTAAAATCGAGCGAGATTTAATGAAAAAAATTAGTTCATTGCAAAACCCTTTGGTTAAAAAACTTGTTCAACTTTCGAATAAACAGAGCTTTCGAAACAAACAGGGGCTAACTATTATTGAGGGGGTTCATTTGGCCAGCGAATGGCTTAAAGCTTTTGGTTCGCCAGAAATTTGCGTTATTTCAAGTTCTTCTAGAAGTTTTGAGGTTGAACAAGTAATTAAAAAATGTGAAGAACTTGGTGTTGAAATTGTTGAGCTTGAGCCGAATATTTATACCAAAATTAGCCCCGTAATTGAAGGCGTTGGAATACTTTTTGTTGTAAAAATATCAACTTTTCAAGATGTTGACTTTCGAAAAGATACGATTTTTCTTGAAAAGATTCAAGATCCAGGTAATCTTGGTACGATTTTGCGTAGTGCGGTCGGTTTTGGCGTTGAACAAATTATTTGCTCGAAAGGGACTGTTTCGGCTTGGTCGCCAAAGGTGCTGCGATCTGGAATGGGGGCACATTTTAAACTAAAAATTTTCGAAAACCAAGATTTAAATTTATTAGTTGATAAAATGCAAGTTCCAGTTTTTGCTACAAGTTTGAGAGCTAAAAAATCAATTTATGACGAGGATTTTACAACAAAAACAGCTTGGATTTTTGGTAACGAAGGTTCTGGTGTTTCTAGTGAGCTACTTTCGAAAATTGAAAATCAAGTAATGATTCCTCAGGTTGGCGAAATTGAAAGCTTAAATGTGGCAATGGCCGCTACGGTCTGTTTGGCAGAGCAATCTCGGCAAAGGTTGAAACGTGAGCATCTTGGCGAAATCTAAATAATATGGTATAATCGAATCATGAAGAAAGTTATCGTAAAGGCAAAAATTAAAAATAAGGTTGATTTTATTAAAAGAATAACGGATACGGGGCATGATTTTGGGCGAGTTATTTTTCAGAATGATCGCGTGTTTTTACCGCGAGGTTTTCAACCAAGCAGAAATTTACCAAAGTTAATGATTCGAACAGAGATTATTGATCCAAAACGCAAACCTTGGTATCAGTTGATTCAAAAGCGCCATATTGATGCTGAAAATGTTGATTTAATTCATGAAACGCCAGTTTTAAATTATTCTGAAACAGCACATATTGTTCAACAACTTGGGTTCGAAATGAAAGTTGAGGTGCTTCGAAATCGCCAAAAACTTCAGGTTGAAGATACTACTTTCTTTTTAGATGATGTTGAAGGATTGGGGACTTTCATTAAACTTGAACGAGAAGTGAAAAAAGGTGATAATCCAGATGGAATTCGCCAAGAATTGTGGGATGTTCTAGAAGTTTTGGGAATCGATAGAACTGCAGATTCACCAGAAAACTATACAGCGCAGCTTCTTCGAAAGAAAAAAGCTAAAAAATAACTCAAAAATCACTCGAAAGGGTGATTTTAGTTAAAATTTTTAAATAAGCTTGAACACTTTAAAAAAAGCTGGTATAATAAAAAGTGATGATATTATTAGATCGTGTGACAAAAGTTTATGGCAATTCAAAAACTCCTGCGATTAACAGGGTTAGTCTTCATATTAAGCCAAAAGAGTTTGTTATTTTGGTTGGAACAAGTGGTGCGGGAAAATCCTCACTTTTAAAAATGCTTACTCGTGAAGAAAAACAAACCAGCGGTAAAATTGTTGTTGGTGGAATTGATTATGATAAATTGCGAGATAAGGATATTCCACTTTTGCGGCGCCGAATTGGTGTGATTTTTCAAGATTTTAAGCTTTTGCCAAATCGAACTGTTTTTGAAAATGTAGCTTTTGCGCTTGAAATTGCCGGAATGACTAATCATGAGATTAAAGCAACTGTCCCAAAAGTTATTAAACTTGTTGGTCTTGAAGGAAAAGAGGGAAATTTTCCACACCAGTTAAGTGGTGGTGAAAGACAACGCGTGGCAATCGCCCGCGCAATTGCTCGCCAGCCAAAAATTTTAATTGCCGATGAGCCAACGGGAAATCTTGACCCAAAGCATAGTTGGGATATTATTAGATTGCTTGAAAAAATTAATGACTACGGCACAACGGTAGTTCTAACTACACACAATGTTGAAATTGTAAATAAACTTAAACGGCGTGTAATTACCTTAAACGGTGGAAAAATTACTCACGACCAATCGCAAGGGGAGTATAGACAATAATGAGAGAGGAAAATTTAAAACATCATAAAATTAAAGGCTCTCAAGTGCAGCAAGGTAGAAAAAAACAAAATTCGAAAGTTATTATGCAACAGAAACAGCGCCGCCGCAAAACTTTAACTCTTTGGCGAATTACAAAATATGGTGCAAATAGCTTTGTTCGAAATGCTTGGCTTTCGGTTGCTGCAACTGCTGTGATGACTGTTACTTTGGTGATTATTTTTGGATCGCTCCTTGCGCGTTCAATTTTGATGGATACGGTTGATGACATTAAAAATAAAGTCGATATGTCTATCTATCTTAAAAAAGGTGTTTCAAATTCCGATATTGAAAAAATGAAAAAATCAATTAAAGATCTACCTTCAGTTACAGATATAACATACACTTCACCGCAAGAGGCGCGTGATAGATTTGCTCGAAAAAATTCGGCTGATGCGGATATTCGAAAAGCCTTAATTGAATCTAATAATGAATTTTTTGGAATTTTTAATGTTAAACTTGTGGATATTTCAAATTCAACAGAGCTAAAAAATCTTGTTGAAAATAATAAGTTGATTAAATCGAATCTCGATCCAGATCATCCACCAACATATGCAAGTGATCGAAACGAGATTATTAAAAATATCTCAAATACAATTAATTTTGCTGAAAAAGTTGGAATTTTAGCTGGCTCAATTTTTGTAATCATTGCTAGTTTAATTATTTTTAATACAATTCGAATGGCTATTTTTAACCGTAGAGAAGAGATTTATATGATGAAATTAATTGGCGCAAATAAAAGTTTTATCGCTGGACCATTTTTGGTTGAAGCAGTAATCTGTGGAACAATTGCAGCAATTTTAGCCTCAATAATTGGCTATACTATAATTTTTCTTTCGAAATCTCGGCTCGAGGCTTATGGAATTATTATTTCGCCTGTAATTTCATTCTTGCAAGTTTATGGATTTTTGGTTGTTCTTGGGCTGGTAGTTATTGGTTCATTTATCGGCGTTGTTTCAGCATTTACGGCAACAAGAAAATATCTAAAAATATAGAAAGGGGCTTGTTTTTGAAAAAAGATTGTGGTATAATCTACTTAAGAATAAATTTAAAATAAAAAGAAAAACAACTATGAAAAAGATTAAGAAGAAGAATTTAGTGATAAATAGCGCAATTTCTCTTGGAGTTGTTGTTGCTGGTGTTATTGCGGCTTTGCCAAAAAGTGCTGAAGCCGAGAAGAGCGTTGAACAGCTCGATAAAGAAATTAAAGCTCTGGAATCTCAAATTAGTGGTGCGGAATCTCGTGCGAGCGATCTTAGAAATAAAGCGCAAACACTTCAAAATGAGCTTAGCGGTATTGAAAATGAAAAAGCTACAATTCAATCACAAATTGCAATATATCAAAAACAATACGAAAAGCTACAACTTGAAATTAAAAATAACGAAGAAAGTATTGAACGAAATCGAAATGCTTTGGGATCTATTTTGGCGGCAATGTCGCTTGAAGATAATATAACACCAATTGAGCGGATCGCAGGAAGCAATAATCTTTCGAAGGCGCTTGACAATTTTGAATATCAAAGTGCAGTTAAAAGCCAGTTGGTTGAAAAGGTTGATAGTATCAAGCGAGCAAAAGCTGAACTTGAAAAGCAGCGAGATGAAGTTAAAGTTGCTTTAACTAACCAGCAGCAAGCTGAATCTGCGCTTCAAGAAAAAATTCGCCAGCAGAATGAATTAATTGCTCAAACTAAAAATGATGAAGCAGAATATACAAAATATGCGAACGAGCGAAACTCACAAAAAGCAGCTCTTCAAAAACAGCAGCAAGATATGATTCAGGCTCAAATTTTGCGAGCAGCTCGGGCAGCTGGTAGTGGGTCGCTTCCACAAGCTATTGCTGGAACAAGTAGTTACCCTTGGAATGACGCAAACTGTTTTGTTGATGCGAATGCGGTAAGTTATGGCGGTGCAGATGGGAACGGAACAGATGGCTATGGCTATGGTTGTCGCCAATGCGTGAGCTATGTTGCATGGAAATTACGCGCAACAAAAGGTATCAACGCTGCATATTGGGGTAACGCTAAAGATGTGCCGGCTAGCGCACGGCGAGCAGGATTCCGAACTGGAAGTACTCCAAAAGTTGGATCATTCGGCGTGATGAGCGGCGGTCAATATGGTCACATTGTTTGGGTTGAAGCCGTGAATGGTAATATGGTTACGATTTCGCAATATAATTACTTTGTTAATGGTAGATGGGGCCAATTCTCAACAATGACCGTGCCTGCAAGCACTTATGATACATATGTATATTTCGATTAATATTTAGCGAGCCAGTTTATCTGACTCGCTTTTTATTATTTGATATTTTAGCAATTAACTAAAAAGCGCTCATTTAAAAATTTCACGAAGTAGGATGTCTTTATAAAGCTTTGGATAGATTTTTACCAAAAGAAGTTATCAATAAAATTTTTAAAGTGAAAAGCTTCGCTTTATCCATAAAAGCCAGTTATGACTATACTGCTTCAAAAATGAAAAATATGATAACCTTAACAGAAAATGTTGTAAATTATTTAGAAAAAAGAGCTTTCACAACACAAGATAAAACTGAGTTTACTGTAGGCGGAAGTAATTATTTAGAAAATGATGAAATTATTTTTTATTTACTAATTGATTTTACTTTATCTATAAAAAGATAAATGATATAATAAAAATGAAAGGGGATACAATGGATGCTTTTGTCAAAGAAATAAGGATAAAACCTATACCTAAAGGGAAATACTACTCTGAAATTCCATCAATAAATTCCATTGATTCTTTAAATTTGTCTTCTCCTATTACCTTTTTTATGGGTGAAAATGGGAGTGGTAAATCAACATTACTTGAAGGTATTGCGGTTTCTTTAGGATTTAACCCTGAGGGTGGAACTGTTAATTTTAATTTTGCAACTAAAGAAACTCATTCAAACCTTAGTGAATATATTCAGATTGTTAGAGGAGCTAAGCGACCACGGGATGGATTTTTCTTGAGGGCTGAAAGTTTTTATAATGTAGCTACTTATCTGGAAGATATATACAGTAGAGAGATTGCTATGGGCTACAAATTAGATTCTTACGGTGGAATCCCGCACGAACGCTCGCACGGTCAGGCATTCTTAGGTCTGGTTTTAAATAAATTTAAACCTAATGGATTATATATCTTAGACGAACCAGAAGCTGCTCTTTCGCCACAAAATCAATTAGCCTTTATGGCAAAGATATATGAACTAACGCAAAGCGGAGCTCAATTCATCATAGCTACTCATTCCCCTATTATTACAGCTTTACCAAATTCAAAAATATACAATTTTAATGAATCTATTCAAGAAATTGATTATCACGATTCTGAAAGCTATCAAATTACTAAGCTTACTTTAGAAAATCCTGAGCTTATATTGCGAAATCTTTTGAAGAAATAAAAATAATATATAGCACAAGAACAGTGTAAATTTGGATATTTTAGAGTGCTAAATATTAAACTTATCTTTCAGAACTTATTTTTTTGTTATGCTTGTGCTTTTGTGATATAATGGAAATTATGGATAGAGGTAAAAAAGTTGAACGCTCAACGCTGGTTTTGGTTTCAGTTTTTATGCTGGTTTTAGGCTTTGCGGGTGGCTCAAGAATAGATGATATTAGAAATTTAATCGCACCAGTTTTTGGGATGAAAAAGGTTGAAAGAATAGATTTTTCGAATGTCGAAAAAACTTATCAAGCTTTAGCTTCAAATTTTGATGGTGAAATTGATAAACAAAAAATTATTGATGGTGCTTCGAAAGGTTTAGTTGAAGCGGTGGGAGATAAATACACAGAGTATATGACTTCTAAAGAGGCTGAAGAATTCAATAAAAGCTTAAGTGGTGATGTTGGAACGGGAATTGGCGTTGAGCTCGCAAAAGATGGCGATTCTGTTAAGGTTGTGCGAGTTTTAGCTAAAAATCCAGCCGAAAGTTCAGGAATTTTAGTAGGTGATGTAATTTCGAAAGTTAACGGTGAAGATGTCTCGAAAGAAAATGTTTCTGAAATTAGCAAAAAAATTCGTGGAGATGCTGGAACAACTGTTAAGATTGGTGTAGTTCGTGGCGGTGAAAATAAAGAATTCTCAGTAACGCGTGCGAAAATTGAAAATCCAAGCGTAGAACTCTCGAAAAAAGATGGTGTTGCAACACTTTCAATTTATCGATTTGATAGTGAAACTGGTGTTTTGGCAAACAAATATGCCGAAGAAATTAAAAATGAGGGAATTTCAAAAGTTATTTTAGATCTACGCGGAAATGGCGGCGGATATGTTCAAGCTGCAAAAACTGTTGCGAGCTTGTGGCTTGAAAAAAATGCTTTGATTGTTAGTGAAAAAACTGGTTCAAAAACGGTTGAGGAGATTCGAGCGACTGGTGACAATCCTTTGAAAGGTATTAAAACTGTGATTTTGCTTGACGGCTCCTCAGCTAGTGCGAGCGAAATAGTTGCAGGCGCTTTAAAAGAGCATAAAGCTGCTCAAATTGTTGGTGAAAAATCTTACGGTAAGGGAAGCGTTCAGACTACTATTGATATGCCAAATGGAGCTTTATTGAAAGTTACGATTGCGAAATGGTTTACGCCAAGTGGGAAAAATATTTCGAATAATGGAATTTCACCAGATATTAAAGTGAGCGCGCCAAAGGGTGAAAGTTATTTGTTAAACGATATTCAAAAAAACAAGGCGTTAGAAATTTTAAAATAATTGCAGAACTGTTTAGGAGGGAAAATGGAAGCAAGAAAAAAGATCTTATTAGTTGAAGATGATGAGGTTTTGGCTAGCGTATATCGTGCAAGACTTGAAATGGAAGATTTTGAGGTTATGGAAGTTCATGATGGCGAGCAGGCGTTGACCGCAGCTTTAAAATATCGTCCAGATTTAATGATTCTTGATGCAATGATGCCAAAAATTTCGGGCTTTGATGTGTTAGATATCCTTCGGAATACTCCTGAAACAATGAATCTGCAAATTATTATGCTTACCGCTTTAAGCCAAGAAAGTGATCGTGAGCGAGCTGAAAAACTTGGCGTTGATGAATATCTTGTTAAATCTCAGGTGATGATTTCAGATGTGGTTGAGAAGGTTCGTGAACATTTGGGCATTGGTGAAGATTACTAGCATGTCTAGAATGAGTAAAATAAAAAATGAGTCAATCTTTCGAAAGGCTCATTTTTTATTGCAATTACGCAGCAACAACTTCTACAACTGTGCGTCGTTCTGTTTTGCCAGTAAATTTGCGTTTTTGGATTTGTTTAAACTTCACAACACCGTCTTGTTTGGCGTGAATCGTGAAATTTCGGCTCATGTAAGTTCCTTCACCAGCCAATTTAGTTGCACCAGTCTGTCGAACGAGAACTTCGCCCTCGTTAACTTTTTGGCCACCAAATCGTTTAACACCAAGGCGTTGACCGGCGTTGTTGTGGACGTTCTTACTTGAACCACCCGATTTAACGTGTGACATTTTTACTCCTTATTAGTACTAATAATTCACGCGCCACAACTTGATTTTCGCGATAATATATTAAATCTTGTGGTTTAACGCGCATAAATTCCTTTCTATTATAACCCAGCTCATTTAAAAAGTCAATAAGTGGAAGGTGAGAAAAATCACCATTTTGTGTTTTCCAAGCAGGGACAGCAATGCAAATCTGTGTGCCTTCTGGAATTTGCTGCGATAAATTCTTTAAAAAGTTCGAAATTATACGATTGCAATTTTCGCGAACCTCTGCTAATTTTTTGGGCGAAGGTGGAGCAGAAAATGGTTGCCCTAAGTAGGTCTCGCAAGCTACGCTTGAAAGTTTTTTTGCAAAACCCCATTTTTCAATTGTAGCATCAGCTTCATAAATTTCTCCAAGTTCACCATGCGGTTTAAACTCTCGCACAAACCAATCACTATTTTCTTTCGAAAATTCCACCATTTTTTCATTCAAATCTGTTCCGTTTGCTTTAAAACCTTTTAAAAGCGCTTCTTGAATAACTGTGCCAGTGCCGCAAAAAGGATCGAGGATTTCTGGCTTTTCGAAAGTTTTTTTACCAAAAAGTGCTTGAATCTGCGGCTGATTTTTGCCAACACCTAAATTGATCATTGTTTGGGCAAGTTTTGGTGGCAGCATACCAACAAAAGCATCGCGCTTTGGCCTGTTTTGATCGCGTCTAGCATAGCTTGTGATATTTTGCGCGCCTTCACTCAAAGCAATAATTGTTTTTTTACCACCACGAACTACTAAAATTTCGATTTTTTTCTCGCTTAAGCCAAGCTTATTATTGTGCGAAATTGCGGTTGAAAGCTCGGCAGCTTTTGAAGGAATTATTCGCACTGAAACGCCGTGATTTTTAAGCTTTTGTTTAATGATTGCTCCAGTTTTTGAAACTTCGTTCGCCCGAATTTTTAAGCCATAAGCTGAAATTCCTAGTGTAATTTTTCCGCTAAAATCTGCAAAATCGTGTTCAAAAATTTTGGTTATCTTTTTTGAAACATCTCGCCAATCTGTTGAATTGACTTCAAAAATAACTTGGCCGGTTTTTAAAATTGAACCAAAATGCGAAACATTGAGTTTTTCAGTTTCAATAAGACAGGCGTAATCACCTAGTACACGAATTTTATCGCCGCCAAAAACACTTTCGAGTTCGGCGATCCCGATACTTGGCTGACGCCCTAAAATTGCAATTTTCATTCTTAAATTGTATCATAAAAAGTTAAAATTGGCAATTTTTAAAGAGATTGTTTGCTTTATTCTTGAAGTGTAATGAGTTATTGGCGGGTAGGTTTTTTGATATTCAACTAATATTTAATCAGATATAAATATTTTTTAATGTTTATGGTATAATAGAACTATATGGAAGAAGATATTAGAACTGAAAACGCTGAGATTAAAAATACTGAAAATCTGATAGAAAACGAGGTTGAAATTTCAAATAAAGACCAAAATTTTGAAGAAGCTGAAAATTCGAAAAAAGATGAGTCAACTGATATTTTTCAGTGGGCAAATTTGACTGATGGAATCAAAAATGAGCTTGATGTAGAATTTTTCTTATTTAATAAAAATTTTGTGCCTTTTACAACTAGCTTTTCGAGTGAATTGAACTCACAAATTAAGCCGTTGTTTTTGTTTGATATGATAAACTTTGTAAATATGGGCGCAGGAACTGGTTTGAGCGTTCGAGATTATGAAATGGATGGTGGCGCGGGCAAAGATGTGCTTTTAAAAACTGAACTACAAAAAGTTCAACACGCTGATACGCTATTAAATATAATCGAAACGCAATATTCCGATATTGTGGAATTTAACGAGAATGAACATGATTTTAAGCGAATTAAAGGAATTTTGGCAAGGTTTACAAATTCGAAAGGCGAGAAATTTTATGTTGCTAAACAAATTATGCAAGGGCAGGTTTTGCGCGGAGCAACTGCTTGGGAGTTTCGAAATGGTAAATTTGGTGCATTTGAGCCTGAATTTGGTTTAAAAATCCAGCCAGATAATCAAGTTTTGATCGTAAATAATGATATCTTTATTTTCAACCAAGGAAAATTCGAAAAACTCTTTAATTATGATTATAAAAAACAAGTTTTAGCTGATAAAAAAGTTTTGGAAATCGAAAGAAAGTATAAATTGAGTTTTCCTGATGGTTTAGATTTGCAAACTTTGGTTCGCGAACATAAAAAAGCTGCTATGAAATTACAAAAAATGGATGAAATTGGTGAAATTTCACAAGAAAAAGTGGTTGAATATGCCGATGAAATGCAGCTTGAATTAATGACGGATGACAACGGTGCGATCATTATTATGGATGGCAACGATTTGGATATGTTCGTGAATTTAATTAATGAAGATTATATCTTGAGCGAAATCACTGGGCGTCGTTATGAAATTAAAAGTAAAAAATTGCTCGACGAGCCAGAAGGTGAACCGCCACGGATGATCGGAAGTGAGTAGTTTTCGAAAATGAAGCAAGCGTTAGCATTAGAGATTATGCTCTCAGGCGAAAATGTTTTTTTAACTGGTGCAGCGGGAAGTGGAAAAACTTTCACGCTCAACCAGTTTATTAAGCTTGCAAAAAATTCTGGAAAAAAGGTTAGTGTTACGGCCACTACTGGTTTAGCGGCAACTCATCTTGGAGGAAACACTATTCACGCTTGGAGTGGAATTGGAATTTACGATTATCTTTCGAGAAAATTTTTCGAAAAATTTCCGAAAACGCGGGCTGAAATTATTAAAAATACAGATATTCTGGTGATTGATGAAATCTCTATGCTGCACGATTTTCGACTAGACATGGTTGAAGAAATTTGTCGCACAATTCGCCAAAATGATAAACCTTTTGGTGGAATTCAAGTAATTTTGTGTGGCGATTTTTTTCAGCTACCGCCAATTAACCGAGCTGGTGGGCGAATTGGTGGCTTTGCAATTCATTCGAATGCCTGGAAACTTGCCGAATTTACGGTTTGCTATCTTGAGGAAAATCACCGCCAAAAAAATGATGAACTATCTGAAATTTTAAACGCACTTAGAGCGGATGATTTACGCCGAAAACACGCTCAAAGTTTGCTTGATCGCATTGATATTGAGCCTAATTTTGAAAGTGATGATTTTTCGAAAAACTTAACCGAACTCCACACTACTAATATCGATGTTGATAAAATTAATGAGCACAAGCTTGCCGAACTTGAAGGCGAGGAGTTTCATTTTGCGCAAACCACAACTGGTGCAAAAAACTACGTTGAAACTTTACAGAAATCCGTTCTTGCGCCAGAACTCTTGCGACTCAAAAAAGGTGCTTTAGTGATGGCGGTAAAAAATGCCCAAAACCGCCAATATGTGAACGGCTCAATTGGTGAAGTTGTTGATTTTGAAAGATTAACAGATTATCCGATTGTTCAATTTCGAAATGGTAAAATTATTACAATGGTGCCAGAAACCTGGGAAATGCGTGATGGCGAAAAAAAGCGAGCAAGTATTATTCAAATTCCACTCAGACTAGCATATGCAATTACGGTTCATAAAAGCCAAGGAATGACACTCGATGCCGCTCGAATTGACCTTCGAAAAGCCTTTTCTGAAGGAATGGGTTATGTGGCACTTTCTCGTGTTCGCTCGCTTGATAAACTTTATTTACTTGGAATAAATCGCACCGCTTTGATGGTTAGTGAAGAGGCACAAAAGATTGATTTTAGACTTAAAAATGAAAGCTTAAAAGCTGAAAAGCGTTTTTCGCACTTAAAAGAAGTTGCTAAAAAGCGTGAAGCGGGCGAAATTGTTGAGGCAGCGCAACCATCAAAAACAACTTGGGCTGAAAAGCTTGAAAAAATGCGGCAAGAATATCCAAATGCATATCGTGCGTGGAGACTTGTTGATGATTCGAAATTACAAGAAATGGTTTTCGAAAATGGCAAAATTGATGCAGATTTAATTGCTAAATTGAGTAAAGAACTCGGTCGTCATAAAGGTTCGATTGAAGCTCGTATTAAAAAACTCTTTGGTGAAGATGCTATATAAAGTAGATTTTTAGTTAATTTATTTTAAAATTAATTGTATGTAAAAGGCTTTCGAAAATTCGAGAGTCTTTTAGCTTTGATTATTTTTTATGGAATAGTAAGGGTTAAAGGTTTAAAACTATGAAAACAATAAAATAGGGAAATGTCAAAAAATAAAATAAAATAAAACTACATAATGTCAAGCGAACAAATTGTTGGCAGAGGGTTTTGAAATGTTTTAAAATAATTTAGCATAAAAGCTATTGACTTTTAAAAAAACTTATGCTATTATATAAACATACAAAACAATTAAGATCAAATAAGTCAAATAAACAAAAAAGGAAAAAAATGACAAAAAAACAAACAGAAACAAAAAATGCTAAAAAAACTATGGCTAAAAAAGTTGCTGAAAAAACTACAAAAGTTTCAAAAGAAGAGCAAGATATTAAAAAAGCTAAAACTTTGCTTACAAATAATGGAATCGTTATTGCTGAAGATGGAACAGTAGTGGTTGACCAAGTTACGCAAGATTTTCGAAGTGCGGTTTTGGTTCTTTCACTTGCAATTAATCTTGTTGTGTTTGTAACATACTTGATTCTAATGTCTACAACAAAATATGATACTGCATTAATCAGTGCATTATTGCCACGATAAATTAGTTTTCAACAATTAAACACAAGCATTGTGGAAAAGTAGGGAATATCTGTTAAAAGGCTTGCTTTTCCACATAGTTGTGGAAAAATATATAAAAAATTATTTCTAAATTTGCGTGTTTGTCAAAAATAGGTCTTGCGAAAAAAAATAATTCGCGGTAAACTTAAATCAGTGGCAACGACAGAAACAAACAGAAAAACCACTAAACAAAAATAAAAGCACGTTAAAATAGATGTAGTTTTTAATTTAAGGTCAACTATCTGGTGATTAAACAGCTGGACAAATTCCAGTAACCAGGTTAAAATAATAGCTGGAGCACATTTTAAAACCTCCCAAAATAAAACTCCACCTCATATATAAGTCTCTCAAACAGCAATATGGTTGGCTATACGTCAAGTAAAAAGCTAAACTTATAATGAATCTTAAAACAAAAATATAACAAAAACAAAAAGTTTAATCATCAGTTAGGTGGCTTTAAATTTATGAATTACACAGAAGAATCAGTTCACATACCAGTTTTATTGCAAGCGAGTCTACAACAAATCCAGCCAAAGAGAGGTGAAAGTTATCTCGATTTTACGGCAGGATACGGAGGACACGCTGGCGAATTTTTGCGTATAACCGATAATTTCGAAAACTCGGTTTTAGTTGATAGAGATGAAAATGCAATTCGCACGCTTCAACGGTTTAAAAATGAAGGTGTAGAGATTTTGCACAAAGATTTTCTTTCGGCCGCAAAAGAATTGGTAAAAAGAGGTCAAAAATTTGATATAATTTTGGCAGATTTGGGTGTTTCTTCACCTCAGTTAGATATTGCAGAAAGGGGATTTTCTTTTCGAAAATATGGCCCACTTGATATGCGGATGAATCCTGCGCAGAAAAAAACAGCGGCAGATATTGTGAATTTCGCAAGCAAGAACGAACTTTTGCAAATTTTAATTGAATTTGGCGAAGAAAAGCGTGGTTTTGCTGAAAGAATCGTTTCGAAAATTTTAGAAGCTCGAAAAAAGCAGAGAATTGAGACCACAACGCAGCTGGCTGATTTAATTTTAAGCGTGCACAAAGGCGGTTGGCAAAAAACACACCCCGCAACGCGCACTTTTCAGGCGATTCGAATCGCGGTAAATAATGAACTTCAACAAGTTGAGGAGGTTTTAAAATTGCTTCCGAAACTGTTAAATTCAGGTGGAAGAGTTGGAATTATAACTTTTCACAGTCTTGAAGATAAAATAGTGAAAAATTATTTCAAAGATGATTCGAAAAAAGGTTTGGAGTCTAAATTTCAGACAATTACCAAAAAACCGCTTGATGGTGCGAAAGAAGATGTTAATAATCCGCGAGCCCGCAGTGCAAAGTTGCGAGTAAGCATTAGAAAATAAAAAAACAAAAGGAGGCGAGATGCCAAAAACAATCAAAGTAAGCTACGCTAACGAACAAGCTCGCGTAAAAGTTAATTTTCGATAGTATTTGACACTTTCGAAAAACAAAAACAAAAAATTTAAAACAGAAACTAAACTTTAAAGCACCAGCCAAAAAACTGGTCTGGTGCTTTATTTTATTGAATATTAAATTTAACGCAACAAAAAACCAATGTATAAAACAAACACAAATTATGTTAGTCGCCGTCGCCAAACACAAGTTTCGTCGCGGTCATATGGAAGAAATAACAATATCGCTATTTTTCAGCCAACAGCAAAACTTGGTGCAGTAACGCAATTTTTGATGCTTGGTGTTTTGATTGCAGTTCTTGGAATTATCTTCTTAATGAATTCTTCTAAGCCGGCGCTTTACGGAAACGAAATTCAGCAAATTGATTCGAAAATTTCAGATTTAGAAACTAAAAAGGCTGATTTAGAAGTGGAAAATGCGCGGCTTACAGCGCTTTCGAATATTGAAAATAGCGAAGTTGCAAAGAAAATGACAACTCCGGCATCAGTTTCTTACGCAAAATAAGGTTAAGCTTTTTTCAAAAAATCACAAAAAGTGTGATAAAATAGAATTATATGATTTTAGGTTTTAAGAATAAAAGTCGAACAGGTTATCTCGCAGTCTCAATTTTAGGGGTTTTTGCGGTAATTGTGGTTCGGCTTTTTTTCTTGCAAGTTATTGAAGGTGCAGATTATCGTGCCCGTGCTGATAAAGGTCAGAGAAAACAATTCGAAATTAAAGCTCAACGCGGTTTAATTTATGCAATGGACGGCAAAAAACTAACTAAAATGGTTTTGAATGAAACTGTTTATACGCTTTGGATTGACCCGCAGGAAATTGCAAATTCAAAAAAAGTTAAAAAAAGTGAAATTATTTCAGAGTTTAGGAAAATTGCTGGCGGAAATTTAAGAGATGATTTTGAAAAGCTTTTCGAAAAAACCAGCACGCGATATCAAGTTATTGGAACTAAACTTTCATTAAAACAGGCAAATGCAATTCGTGAAAAGAAATTTCATGGGGTCGGCTTTACCGCAGAAACTCGCCGAGTTTATCCTGAGGGAAATTTAGCTGCGCAAGTTCTTGGTTTTGTAAATGACAATGGCGGGAATTATGGCGTCGAACAGGCAATGAATAAAGAATTGACGGGAACTGATGGATATAAAAAAATTACTACCGATGCGTTTAATCAGGTTATTGAAGTTGGAAGTGAAAATATCGAAAAACCAGCCATAAATGGAAAAAACATCGCGTTATCAATTGACCGTAATATTCAAGCTCGCGTTGAAAAGGTTTTAAAATCGCAAATGGAGTCAAAAGGTATGAAAAATGGCTCAGTTTTGGTTATGAATCCAAAAAATGGCAAAATTATGGCAATGGCGAACTATCCAACTTATAACCCAGCAGATTATGGCAAGGTTGAAAAAAGCTCAGTATATAATAATAATACTGCAACAATGGCTTACGAAAACGGTTCAGTGATAAAATCTTTCACGATGGCAACAGGAATTAATGAAGGCGTTGCAAGCCCTTCAACTCGATATAATAATACTGATTCAATTAGAATTGAAGATATTGTAATTCAAAATGCGGTTTTGGGCCATACTGGTTCAATTACTCTTCAAACAGCTATGAATTATTCGCTTAATACTGGAATGGTTACTATTGGAAAGCTCCTTGGTGGCGGAAGTCTTAACTCGACTGCTCGGGGTAAGATTTATGATTATTTCCATAATCGTTTTGGGCTTGGGCAGGAGACTGGAATTGAAGTTCTTGAAAGCAAAGGTTTGCTAGTTTCACCAAAAAAAGCTGAAGGAAATGCGGTTCGATATTCGAATATGACTTTCGGCCAAGGTATGACTACAACAATGCTTCAAACGGCAAATGCTTTCTCTTCACTAGTGAATGGTGGAACTTTATATAAGCCAAGCCTGATTGAAGGAATAGTTGATGAAAATGGAAAGTTTTCGAAAAAAGAGCCCGAAATTAATAAAGAAGCGGTAATTTCGAAAGAAACTAGTGAGAAGATGAAGCAAGTCCTGGAAGGTGTTCGAAAAGTTGGCGGCGCAAAAGATCCATCGGGATATCAAATTGGCGGAAAAACTGGAACAAGCCAGACGATTGTTGGTGGAAAATATGTTGATTATCAAACGATTGGTAGTTATGTTGGTTTTGGTGGCGGAGATGAAGCCGAGTATGTTATAATGGTAGCGGTTTGGGGTGAAAATCAGAATCTGCAAGGGTCGAAAGATGCCGCACCGATTTTCACCGAAATTTCAAACTGGCTATTAAATTATTTAGAGATTAAACCAAAGAATTAAAGAGGGAATATGTTAAATATCACAAATCAATTAATCGTTTCTGCATTATTTAGTCTTGCTGGGTTCGTTCTGGCAATGGCTTTAACGCCACTTTATACTTTTGTTGCTTATAAATATAAATTCTGGAAGAAGCAAAAAACAGCATCTGTTACAGGTGAAGCTTTAACTGTTGTGAATAAACTACATGCTAAAAAAATTGCACGTAATATTCCTACTATGGCAGGAATTATTGGCGTAATTGCAGTTATTATCATTTCTGTTTTATTAAATTTGAAGCGTGAGCAAACTTGGTTACCTCTTGCTGGACTTGCTGGTGGTGCGTTTATTGGTTTAATCGATGACATCTTAAATATTTGGGGTTCGAATCGTAAAGATGCTGGGCTCCGTGCGCCTGTTAAATTTGCGATGATTATTTCTCTTGCTGGTTTCTTGGCGTGGTTTTTTACTTTTAAGCTTCACTTTACAAGTGTTATGATTCCTTTTATCGGTAATCTTGAAATCGGATACTGGATGGTTCCACTCTTTATTTTTGCGATTGTTGCAACAAGTAATGCTGTAAATATTTCTGACGGGCTTGATGGTTTGGCAGGTGGATTATTAAGCGCTGCTTTCGGTGCTTTCGGAATTATCGCTCTTGTTCAGAATCAGCATAATTTAGCGGTATTTTGTTTTACTGTTCTTGGCGCACTACTTGCGTATTTATGGTTTAATGTTTACCCTGCGCGTTTCTTTATGGGCGATGTTGGTTCTTTCGCTTGGGGAACGACCCTCGGGGTGGTTGCAATGCTTACAAATTCACTCCTTCTTCTTCCTGTGATTGGCTTAATTTTTGTGATCGAAGCTGGTTCAAGCGCGATTCAAATTTTTTCGAAAAAAGTATTTAAGCGAAAAATCTTTATTTCTGCACCAATTCATCATCATCTTGAAGCTACCGGCTGGGAAGAAACTAAAATCACAATGCGTTTTTGGATTATCGGAATGGTTATGGCCTTTATTGGTGTAATTTTAGCGCTGGCAGAGCATAAAATTCTTTAAAATGGAAAGAAGAAATAGGAATTTGAGTGAACGACGGGGTTTTGAAAACTATTCATCTCGTCGTCAAGCTCGAACGCCACAAGTTCGAAATTCATCTTTTCGAAAATCACGCAACCAAAGCTTTTTGAAAAGTGATTTGAAGAATGATAATTTTTCTGTGATTTTTCAGCAATTTTTGAACGGTGATTTTGCAGGTTTTTTGGAACGAGTTATATTTTTAATTCGTTCAATGTTTTTAATTTTTATTGTAAATCCTTGCGTGAGAATTTACGAAAGTGTTAAAGCTGACAATAAAAAACGCCTCAATCTTGAAGGTTTTGAAAAAATCCGCAAGCATCGTGCAAATTATATGCTATTCCTTTTTATCTGTCTGTTATTGCTAATCGGTTTGGTTGTAATGTTTTCGTTAAGCCCGCAGCGGGCAAATTCATTGAATATTGCTAAAGGTGCGAACTATGATGATTATTATTTCTTTTGGCGACATTTAATTTATATTGCGGTTGGTTTGGTCTTCTTTTTTGGAATGAAGACAATTCCGCTCAACTGGATTTTTTCGAAATCATTACAATTCTTTATCTTTTCTCTAATTTTATGTGTAGCTCTTGCAGGCTTAGCGTTGTTTAATCTTCCTCCTGTAATTTGTGAAAATGGAGCTTGTCGCTGGTTTGGCTTTTCTGGCTTCAGTTTTCAACAGGCTGAGTTTTTAAAGATTGGCGTGATTTTGCTTCTTTCAACCTTCCTTGGCGCTCAAGCTTCGAAGGGAAAAATCAACAGTTATAAAGAAACGATTCTACCGGCTTCAGTTGTGATTATTGCAGTGCTTTTGGTGATTGCTGGTTTTCAAAAAGATCTCGGAACAGCAACGACAATTATTATTGCAATTGCATTCCAGTTTATTATTGCAGGAATGAAGTCTAAAAAATTAATTCCAATTGGTGCGTTGGTTTTGGCTGGGGTTATTCTTCTGATTGTTTTTGAACCTCATCGAATTTCTCGAATTTTAACTTTTTCGAGCGGTGATTGTAGCAATATTTTGACTGAAAGTGGTAAGGACCAATATCATATTTGTAATGCAAAGCTTGCGATTGGTTCGGGCGGAGTTTTGGGCTTAGGGATTGGGAATTCAGTTCAATCTGCTGGCTATTTGCCTGAAACTATTAATGACTCAATTTTTGCCGTAATGGGAGAAATGTTTGGTTTTGTCGGTTTAATTTTTATTATTGCAATTTATTTTGGGCTGTTTTATCAGCTTCTTGTAATTATTTCAAAAATGGAAAACCCTGCGAGCCGCCTTTTTGTGGCCGGTGTTGCTGGGTGGCTAGCTTCGCAAACAATTATTAATATTGCAGCGATGGTTGGTCTATTTCCGCTTAAGGGTATTACAATTCCGTTAATTTCTTATGGCGGAACGAGTTTGGTTGTTATTTTGACAGTTCTTGGTGTTGTGTTTAATATTTCGAATTACACATCATTTACTCAAGTTAAAGATTTTAAGGAGGAAAGTAATGAAAATATTGGCAGTCGGCGGCGGGTCGGGCGGTCACGTAGTTCCAATCGTGGCAGTTTTTAAAGAAATTTTAAAGAAAAATCCAAAAGTAGAATTGTATTTTTGGTGTGATAAAAAATTTGCACCGCAGGCTAAAAAAATAATGACTGATTCTTTTGGCGAAAGAGTTAAAATTTCGAAAATTTCAAGTGGAAAATTTCGCCGCTATAATCATTTAACTTTTTGGCAGCATCTTACAATTCCGAGTATTGTTTTTGGCAATCTTATAGATATTTTTCGAAATATTGCCGGTATTTTTCAGTCTTTTTTCAAACTAATTTTTTGGCGACCAGATGTTATTTTCTGCAAAGGCGGGTTTGTTTGTGTTCCTGTTGGAATAAGTGCTTGGATTTTGAGAATTCCAATTGTAATTCATGATTCTGATGCTCACCCAGGTTTAGCTAATCGTATTATTTCAAAATTTGCTAAAAGGATTGCAACAGGCGCACCGCTCGAATTTTATAATTATCCAAAAGAAATTTCAAAGTACGTTGGAATTCCAGTGCTTGAAAATTTTAAAAAATATAGCAAAAAAGAACAAGATAATTTTAAGGTTGAACTCGGGTTTTTGAAAAGTAAGCCTCTTGTTTTAGTTACTGGTGGCGGTCTTGGTGCAGCTAGGCTTAATAATGCGGTAGTTTCGAAGGGTGGGGAACTTTCAGAATCTGCTCAAATTGTTCTAATCTCTGGCGTATCTCAATTTGATGAACTTAAGAGAAAAACTGAGGGATTTTTGAAGGATTTTTACTTGTTAAGTTTTGTATCAAAAGATATGTGGAAGTTTTTAGCTGCTGCAGATTTAGTTGTTGCTCGGGCTGGTGCAACTTCCAACCTTGAACTTGCCGCGCTTCACAAGCCAACAATACTTGTTCCAAATGCAAGATTAACGGGTGGACATCAATTAAAAAATGCGCAGGTTTATCAAAAGTCTAATGCTGTTAAGATTGTTTCAGATGATGAAATTGAAAAAAATCCAGAAATTCTTTCAGACGAAATTTTGAGAACTCTAAAAAATCCAGAAGAAATGCTTAAGCTTGGCAAAGAATTTAGTAAATTTGCTAAGCCGAATGCTGCCAAAGATGTTGCAGAAATGATTTTTGAAGCCGTAAAGCTATAAAAAATATTGAGCTTATGATATAATTATAGTCAGATGAAAGAAGAAAAAAGCTTAACTCGACGCGAAATGCGCGAAAAAATTTTAGAAGAACGCTCGAGAGAGAAGGGCGATTTTCGGCGTGGAAAAACAATTTCACGGCATCAAAAAGAGCATTCTGAGCGTTTAGAAAATCAAAAATTAGTTATTCGCCGAAGAAAGCTAGGCGCTTTTTTCGTGATTTTAGCTATTTTTATAGGTTCGATTTCTATATTTTTATTCCAGTTTATTTCTAAGGTTTCAGTAGTTTCAAATGAGTCGAAAAGTCAAAATTTAAGTAAATATGAAAAATCAGTTGAAGAATATTTAAATATAAATCCGAGTGAACGAATTTTATCAAATTTAAATAAAAATGCTTTACTTGAAAGCCTTCAAAAAGATTATCCAGAGGTATTATCCATTTCGGATATTAAATTTAATGGTTTAACCTCATATAAAATTTATCTTGATTTTCGAAAACCTGTTGCTTCTTGGTTGGTTGATGGTAAAGAATTTTTCGTCGATTCTGAAGGTGTATCTTTTAATGTTAATAATTTTGAAAAACCGTCACTAAATATAATTGATGATAGTGGTGCTATAGTTTCTAATGGTAAAAATGTTGCGGGTAGTAGCTTTTTTAGCTTTATTGGAAAACTGGTTTCTGCTGCAAACAAACAGGGGTTAGAGGTTTCGAAAATTCGTATTCCGCCCCTTAGTTTACGACAGGTTGAAGTTTCTGTAAAAGGTGTAAGTTATTTTGCAAGGATGTCGACAGCCGATTCTTCAGAAGGGCAAATTATTAACTTTAAAAAAGCTATTGAATATTTTAGAGCTCATAAAATTTCACCAAATTACATAGATCTAAGGATTGAAG